>NZ_JARGPK010000068.1 GCF_029212575.1 Antarcticimicrobium sp. | reverse complement strand
TCGCCTGCCCGACGATGCCGCGGCTGGCCAGGGGCGAGATCAACCCGGCCTCGGCCAGCCGCGCCGCCACCTGCCAGAAGCCGGTTTCCCCCGCTGCCTGCAGATCCTCGACGAACTGCGCGCCGGACTGCGCCAGCAGCGACATCAGCCCGGTCGGATAGCCCATCACGATCACCGCGTCTCCCGCCGCCGGGTCGGCCTCGGCCAGCCTCAGCCCGGGCGGCAGATCCGCCCCCTCCTCCGGCACCAGCAAGGCCAGGTCCACCGCATCGCTCACGCGGTCGAGGTGCAGCGCCACCGGGTCGGGCCGCCCCGGGAAATACGCCAGAAAACGGGTCATCACCGGCTCCAGCGGCGCGGTGCCACTGCGGAAGTTCGGGTTTTCATCCCAGGGCCGGGCGACGTGCCGGTTGGTGACCAACACCGCCCCCGCCTCCAGAACGAAGCCGGTGCCATTGAACTGCACCTCGGCGACCGGCCCCTCGCCCAGCAGCGACAGGAACGGCTGCCCCCCCGGCTGCAACAGCGGCACCCCGCCAGGGCCCAGCACATGCCGCAACATCAGCCCGCTCTCGCGGTCGCGCAGCCCGTAGCTGCCCTGGAGGAAGGCCACAGAAGGCCGCGCCGCGCCGATCACCCGCCGGGCGGCCTCGGAGCGCGCCTCCAGCGTCTCCAGCCGCTCCGACGTCGTGCTCAACCGGCTGCGCAGATCCTCGCGCAGGGCATTCAGATCGCCCTGCCGGATCGCGTCCCGCCGCGCTGAGGCCAGTTCCGCGGCAAGAACATCGACCTGCAGACCGCCGCTTTCGATCTCGGCACGCAGGCGCTGATCGGTGCGATACTGCAGGTAGACCGTGACGCTCAGCAATGTCAGCATCAGCAGCACCATGACCCGGAACCACACGGTGGTGTCGCGCAGCAATCGCCGCGTCAAATCGCCCGAGGCCCGCGCCGCCCGCGCCGGCAGCGGCCGGCGGCTGCTGTGCATGTAAGACAGGCTGTCGCCGACGATCTCTCCCAGGGTGGGTTGCGGGCGGCGCTGACTGTCGTAGACCCGGAACCGCGAAATCGGCCCGACCTCGCCGAACTCGATCAGGTCGCCGGGGTTCAGCCGGGCCGCCCCGGTGGCGCGCCCGTTGACCCAAAGCTCGGCCCCAGCGGCCGCATCGACATCGAACACCCCGCCGCTGCGGGCCAGCCGCGCCGCCAGCACCGCTCCGGCCGGCGCCGCCTCCTCCTCGCCGACGGAAACAAGCGCGCCGTCCGCAGCCAGCCAAAGGCCGATGCGGGCACCGGTGATCCACGTCACCTCGCCGCGGCAGCGACCTGTCAGGTGTTCCAGCGCCGCGACGGCCGGGCTATGGCTCAGGGCTGTCATCGCGCCCGATGCCACGCCTTTTGCCCCCGGCTGTCAATGCAATTTCCCTTGCACGATCCGCGCACGCGGCTCAGCGCCCCTCGAATATCGCGGCGCGTTTCTCGATGAAGGCCACGACCCCCTCCTTGAAATCGCGGGTGCGGCCACAATCGCCCTGCAGCCGGGCCTCGATGGCAAGCTGGTCCTCCAGCCCGGTATCGAAACTGCCCCGCATCGCCGTCTTGACCGCGGCAAAGGCCTGGGTCGGCCCCTTGGCCAGATAGGCCGCGCGGCGGCGCCAATGGGCGTCGAAGGCCTCGTCCTCGACCGCCTCCCAGATCATGCCCCAGCTTTCGGCCTGCCGCGCCGGGATGCGATCCGCGAACAGCGCCGCGCCCATCGCCTTGGCCAGCCCCACCTGGCGCGGCAGGAACCAGGTGCCGCCGGCATCCGGGATCAGCCCGATCCGGGTAAAGGCCTGCAGGAAATAGGCGCGCTCAGACGCGATCACAACGTCGGCGGCCAGCGCCAGATTGGCCCCCGCGCCCGCCGCCGGGCCATTGACCGCCGCCAGCGTCGGCACCGGGCAGTCGTAGATCGCCTGCAGCATCGGGGTATATTCGTCGCGCAGGATCCGCTCCAGGTCCGGCACCCCGCCGCCGGCGTCGCCCAGATCCTGCCCGGTACAGAACGCCGCCCCGGCCCCGGTCAACACCACCGCGCGGGCGCGCTTGGCCGCATCGGTCATCGCATGGGTGATCTCGGCGCGCATCTGGGCCGACAGCGCGTTCATCTTGTCGGGCCGGTTCAGCGTCAGAACGGCAAGCCCGCCGTCGATCTCAAGCGTGATGGTCTGGTATTGCATCGCCCTGTTTCTCCGCACGGTCGCATCAGAAGTGTCGTGCGGAGAGTGGCCGATGCGAACCCCGAGGGAAAGGGGCGACCGCGCGTCAGTCCTCGAGAATGCGGAGCAGCCGGTCCTTCTCGTCCTGGGTCAGCGCGCTTTCCTGCGGGCGATCGGCGCGGGCCCTGCCGCGAAGATAGGCCCAGGCCATCGCCGCCGCCATCAGCAACATCAGCGGCCCGGCGGCCCAGAGCAGCCAGTTCGCCCCGGTCGTGGTCGGCCGCAGCAACACGAACTCGCCATAGCGGTCGACGATGAAATCGACGACTTCCTCGTTGCTGTCGCCCTCCACCAACCGCTCGCGCACCAAAAGGCGCAGATCACGGGCCAGCTCGGCGTTGGATTCGTCGATGTTCTCGTTGCGGCACACCAGGCAGCGCAGATCCTTGCTGATCTCCCGCGCGCGCGCCTCCATCGCAGGATCGGCCAGGATCTCGTCCGGCTGCACGGCGAAAACCGGCGCCGCCAACGTCAGCGAAAACCCTAGCAGCAGCCCCCGGATCGCCTGCGAAATGCGCCTCATTCCGCCGCCACCGCCTGCTTGGCACCCTTGCGCGCCCCGGCCGCCACACGGAACCGCCGGTCGCTCAGGCTCAGCAGCCCGCCAAGCGCCATCAGCATCGCACCGCCCCAGATCCAGTTGGCAAAGGGCTTGATATAGGTCCGCACCGCCCAGCCGCCATCGTCCTGGCGATCCCCGATCACCACATAGACATCGCGGGTGATCCCGTTGTCGATCGCCGCCTCGGTGGTCGGCATCTGCGCCACGGGATAGGTGCGCTTTTCAGGGTGCAGCACCGACAGGACCCGCCCGCCGCGCGCCAGCTCCACAGTCCCCGTGGTCGAGAAATAGTTCGGCCCGCGCAGCTGCTCGACCTTGGTCAGGGTCAGGGTATAGGCCCCCACCTCGAACGGCGCGTTCAGCTGGACCACGCGGATGTCCTCGCTCTCCCAGGCGGTCAGCCCTGCAATGGCAAAGAGCGTCGCACCCAGCCCGGCATGCGCCACCCCCTTGCCCCAGTCGGCCCGAGGCAGACGGACCAGCCGGCCCAGACGGTTGCCGCCGCGCCCGGTGCGCGACCACAGATCCAGCGCCGCGCCCGACACGATCCAGGCGCCCAGGAACACGCCCACCGGCCCCAGCGTGCTGCGCCCGGTCTGCATCGCCCAGACCAGCAGCGCCAGCGCCACCGCCAACATGAAGACATAGCGCAGCGACCACGCCACGCGCCCCAGCCGCCCGCGCTTCCACGGCAGCATCGCGCCGATCGGCAGAACCAGCCCCAAGAGAACCATGAACGGGGTGAAGGCCGAGTTGAAGAACGGCGGCCCGACGCTCAGCTTCCGGTCGAACGCCATCTCGGCCACGATCGGCCAGAGCGTACCGAAGAAGATGACGAAACTGGAGACCGCCAGCAGGATGTTGTTCACCACCAGCGCGCTTTCCCGGCTGACCATGCCAAAGACGCCGCGCGCCTCCATTACGCCGGCGCGCGCCGCGAAAAGCATCAGCGCCCCGCCGGTGAAGGCGGCCAGGATGATCAGGATGAACACCCCGCGCTCGGGGTCGTTGGCAAAGGCATGCACCGAGGTCAGCAGACCGGACCGAACGATGAAGGTACCGATCAGCGAGAAGCCGAAGGCGAGGATCGCCAGCAGGATGGTCCAGCTTTTCAGCGCCTCGCGCTTTTCCACCACGATGGCGGAATGCAGCAGCGCGGCGGCCAGCAGCCAGGGCATGAAGCTCGCGTTCTCGACCGGGTCCCAGAACCAGAACCCGCCCCAGCCCAGCTCGTAATAGGCCCACCAGGAGCCCAGAGCGATACCGATGGTCAGGAAGATCCAGGCCGCCAGCGTCCAGGGCCGCACCCAGCGGGCCCAGGCGGCGTCCACCCGCCCCTCGATCAGGGCGGCGACGGCAAAGCTGAACGCCATGCTCAGCCCGACGTAGCCGAGGTAGAGAAACGGCGGGTGAAAGGCGAGACCAGGATCCTGCAGCAGCGGGTTCAGATCCTCGCCGTCGAACGGCGGCACGGCCAGCCGCAGGAACGGGTTGGAGGTGAAAAGGATGAAGGCATAGAAGGCCACCCCGATCGCCGCCTGCACCGCCAGCACCCGCGCCCGCAGCGTCGGCGGCAGGTTGCCCCCGAACCAGGCCGCCGTAGCTCCGAACAGCGACACGATCAGCACCCAGAGCAGCATCGACCCCTCGTGGTTGCCCCAGAGCCCGCTGATCTTGTATAGCAGCGGCTTGGCCGAATGGCTGTTCAGCACCACCACCCGCAGCGAGAAATCCGAGGTGACGAAGGCATGCATCAGCGCCGCAAAGGCAAATGCAGTCATCAGGAACTGCAGCGTCGCCGCCGGCTCGGCCACGGCCATCCAGCCGGGCCACCTCTTGTGCGCGCCCACCATCGGCACGATCATCTGTACGATTGCGGCCATGAAGGCCAGCACGAGGGCGAAGTGTCCGAGTTCTGTAATCATGCCCCGATGTATAGGGGGGCGACCGCGCGCGGCCAATCCCTTTCGCGACCGCCGCGCGATCACATTGTCGCATCCCCCCGCACCATTCTCTGTGCAGCAAAAGGGGAGCGCAGCTTACCGGGCGCGCAACGCCCGCCAGTCCTCCAGCGCAGGGTTACCCTCCGCCCATGTCGCCTCAGACGCCAAAAGCGGATCATCATCGGGACCGGCCGCATCGGGGGTGTCGTGCTGCACCCCGTCCAGCGCCGCGATGTTGCGCATCACCGCCGGCGCCATCGCCAGATGCGCCGCAAGATCGCGCTGCACCGCCTGCTGCTTGCTCTGGTGCCGCGCCCCGAAATAGAACGAGACGATCACCCCCAGCAGCCACCACAGCGGCTCAGGCACCAGCGCGATGCCCTGCATCCGGGTGGCGAACCACAGAGGGTCGATCATCGCCGAGGTAAACAGCCCCAGCGTGCCAAGGGCCAGCGCCGGGCGCGGAAGGCGATTGAGCCCGTCGATGAGCCGGTCGAACATCCCCTGTCGCGGGCGGGCAAACTCCGCCCCGTATTGCGCCAGCGCATCGTGCTGAACGCTTGCGTCCCGCTGCGCCCCGGCCTCGGCGTTTTCACGAAACACTTCAACCGTCTCGCGGAAGACATTGTTCCCGCGTCCGAACAACGTGGAAAGAAGATCGGCTATCATCCCCATGCCGCCACCCTTTCGCGAAACTCCGCCTCGCTCATGTGATAGCGTGGTGACACAAACGCCTCGGCCCGCAGGATCCAGCCGCCCTTGCCGCCGGAACGGGTGCGGGCGTACTTCCGGCTCGCCGGACGGTGATCGGCAAGGCGAAAGTAATAATTCCGCCGCGCCACCCCGTAGGCATCGCGCAGCGCCACAGGCTCGGGCAGCGCCGCATCGCGCGCGGCGGCGATGGACTGCGGCCCGATCACCCCGTCCACCGCCACCGGATGCCCCATCTCGCGCAGCAGCCGCTGCAGGATCTTCACCGCGTTCGCCCCGGCGTTCACATACATGTCGAACAGCGCCGGCTGCAGCGCCTCGGGCATCTCCGCGATCCGGGGCCGCGCGTAGTAATGGGTCAGATAGATCTCCACCGCCTGCGCCCGGCTCAGCGCGCGCACATCGGCCACGCCGACCGCGCCGTCGCCGGTCAGGTCCAGCCCCAGCCGCCGCAGCGTGTGAATGGTCACGCCGTGATTGGTCGCCCCGCCCGGATCGTCCGGGTCGTTGACGAATCCGCCCTCGCGCTCGACGATCTCTTCGGCGATTTGCCGCACGTTTTGCATCCGTGCCCTCCTGTCGGGAAACGCGGAGAACGCTGCGGCAAATAGGTTAATTCTGGATCACGGCGCCGTTCGCCGCAGGTAGGCGCCGGGCGCAACACCCGGCCCGGCGGTCCTTTTCTGGCGTGAAATACTCCCGCCGGAGGCACGCCCCGCAGGGGCGATTTCCGCTGCGCCGCGCGCGCTGGTGTCAGCTTTCCCCGGGTTCCTGATAGACGCCCTGGTCCTTCAGCGCGTCGATCACTTCCTTCGGCATATAAGTCTCATCGTGTTTCGCAAGGATTTCAGTCGCTTCGAACACGCCGTTCACGTATTGTCCGGTGCCGATCATGCCCTGGTTCTCGTCGAAGAGATCGGGCAGCACGCCGGTGAAGGTCACCGGAATGGTCGCGCCGCCATCGGTCACCGAGAAGCGCACGGTCTCGCCCTGCCCGCGCACCAGCGTGCCTTCCTCGACCAGACCGCCGATGCGGAACACTTCGGACGGCGACGGCGGTTCGGCCGCGATCTCGCTCGGCGCGCGGAAAAAGTTTATCCCGTCGCGCATGGCATAGCCGATCAGCGCGGTTGAAACCACCAACGCGATCGCGGCCAAGGACAGAACCTGGATGCGGCGCTGCTTCTTGAGATTCTTCATGACACCCTCACGGGAACAGCGGGGCCATTGTCAGCCCCTCCTCCTCTTTCTCACCTAGCATCAGGTTGGCATTTTGCAACGCCTGGCCGCTGCTACCTTTTGTCAGGTTATCCAGCGCGGCAAAGACGATGGCCCGCCCCTCGGTGCGATCTGCGGCCACCCCGACATGGCAATAGTTCGAGCCACGCACATGATGCGTGCTCGGCGCCTCGCCAAAGGGCAGCACCTGCAGGAACGGCTCATCGACATAGGCCGCCGCCAGCGTGTCATGGATCGCCTGCGCGTCGCCCCTGACATAGACCGTGGCGAGGATGCCCCGGTTCGCCGGGATCAGGTGCGGGGTGAACTGCACCCTGACCGGCCGCCCCGCGATCTTCGAGAACTCCTGGTCGAACTCGCCCAGATGGCGATGGGTGCTGCCGATCGCATAGGCGTTGTAGCCCTCGCTCAGCTCCGCGTGCAGCAGGTTTTCCTTCAGGCTCCGCCCGGCCCCAGACACCGCGCATTTCAGATCGAGGATGATCTCGTCGAGGTCGATCACCCCGGCGCTGATCAGCGGCCGCAGTGCAAACTGCCCGGTCGCCGCGTTGCAGCCGGTGCCCGCGACCAGCCGCGCGCCCCGGATTTCCTCGCGGTAGAACTCGGTCAGCCCGTAGACCGCTTCGTCCTGTTGCTCGAGCGCCGCATGGGGGTTGCCATACCACTTCTCGTACTCCGCCGGATCGCGCAGCCGGAAATCGGCGGACAGGTCGACGATCTTCAAATCCCCCGGCAGCGCCTTGATCACCTCCTGGCTGGTCTTGTGCGGCAGCGCGCAAAAGCACAAGTCGATCCGGGAGAAATCGATCTCCTCGATCCGGCACAGCCTGGGCAACTCCATGTGCCGCAGATGCGGGAACACCTGCGCCATCTCCATACCCGCCTTGCGCTCGCCCGAAAGCGCCGCGATCTCGATGTTGGGGTGCTGGGCGATCAGGCGGATCAACTCGGCCCCGGTGTATCCGCTGGCCCCCAGAATGGCGATCTTATGGGTCATCTTCGACCTCTTACCTATTGAATTTACATAACTTCATGACGATATGCCGACGAACGGCCAAAGGCGGATCACGCCTTGGAAAACGTGATCTGTCGTCGCAAGAATTGCGCCGCCCGATCGCTGACCCGCTTCGGATCACCGGTTGTCAGGAATCCGCCGGCCCCGTCGCCCTGCATGTTCGGATGCCGCCCCAGGTAATGGGCCAGGCTGTCGGCGACCAGGCTGGCCTGGCTATAGACCGCAACCTCCGGCCCCAGCGCATCCTGAAACACCTGTTGCAGCAATGGGTAGTGGGTGCAGCCCAGGATCGCCGCATCGGGATGCGGCATCTTGCGCTTCAACGCCTCCACATGGGACCGCACCAGCGCCTCGGCCAGGATCATGTCACCGTCCTCGATGGCATCCACCACCCCGCCGCAGGCCTGCGCCTCTACGTCCACGCCGATGGCGCGGAACGCCAGCTCGCGCTGGAACGCGCGACTGGCCACGGTGGCGGGGGTGGCAAACAGCGCCACGGTCTTCACCGCCACCTCGCGCGGGGGCGAGTTATCGCCCCATTGCCGCTCGGTCAACGCCTCGATCAGCGGCACGAAGACACCCAACACCCGCTTGCCCTTGGGCACACCGGCCTCCTGCATCCGGCGCAGCGCGGCGGCGCTGGCGGTGTTGCAGGCCAGGATCACCAGGTCGCAGCCCCGGCTCCACAAATCCTCGACCGCGGATTTGGTCAGCTGATAGATATCCTCGGCATCGCGCACGCCATAGGGGGCATGCGCGCTATCGGCGTAATACAGAAACTCCATCTCCGGCAGGTGCTTCTGCACGGCGTCAAGGACGGTCAGCCCGCCCAGCCCGGAATCGAAAATGCCTACTGCCATGGGATCGTCAGGCGCGATGCCGTTCCTCGAATTCAAAGCCGTAATCGTATGATTTCAGCGGTTGCGGTGACAGCTCATACGTGGCTTTGCGCAGGAAATCCATCATCTTGCGCGCATCCTTGGCCATCGGGTCGAGAATGTCACGCCCGATCGGGTCGCCGACCACGACGCGGACCGGGGTATCCACCCGTTTCCGAAACTCCTTGATCAGCAGCCCCAGCCGCAGGGTCTGGTGCAGGTGGCTGGCGATCTGGAACAACCGGCTGGTGTGCCCGTCGAAGAATACCGGCACCACCGTGGCCCGCGACTTGCCCACCATCCGTGCCGTAAACCCGCGCCAGCCCGGGTCCATCGGGTGCGAAAACGGCCTGGCCGCCGTGCTCACCGTCCCGCCCGGAAAGATGCCGATCGCGCCACCGTCCGCGAGGTATTCAAGGGCGGCCTTGCGGGTCTCGATATTGCTGCGCACCGCCTCCTTGGTCTCGTCGAAGGAGATCGGCAGGATGATCCGGTTCAGATCCTCGGTCTTGCGAAAAACCTGGTGCGCAAGGATGCGGAAATCGCCGCGCACCTCGCTCAGCAGATGCCCCATCATCAAACCGTCAAGAATGCCGTAAGGATGGTTGGCGATCAGGATCAGCGGCCCCTCGCGCGGGATGTTCTCCAGCGCGCCGCCGACCACGTCGAGGGTCAGGCCATAGCGTTCCACCATCACCAACCAGAAATCGCGCCCGGCCGCGACCTCTGACTCATAACCGTCCGCACGCTTGATCAGCCGAAGCCGCCCGGTGGTGTTCTCCATCAGGCGAATCATCGCCCGCCCCCCCTTGGTGGCGGCGGAATGGGCATAGCTGATATCGCGGGCAATATGGCGGCGCGATTGCATTCACGAACTCCGGCAGAATCGGCGGCGCAGGCCGCCAAAGGTTACGCAGGTTCATAAACCCTATGACGCTTCTGTGAAGCTCTTATTCCGCCGCCGCCTTCATGTTCGGTCCCCCTTGGCGAAAGGCCGCCAGCAGCTCTTCGCGCCGCTTGGCCGCCTTCGCCTCACTGGCCAGTTTCACCGGGCCAAAGCCGCGGATCTCCAGCGGCAGCGCGGCCAGCGCGAGGGCGATATCGCGGGTCTCGGGCGTGACCTTGGCCAGAACCTCGTTCATGTCCCTTTCGTATTGCCGGATCAGGGCGCGCTCCATCTTGCGCTCGGCGCTATAGCCGAACAGGTCCAGCGGCGTGCCGCGCAGGCGCTTCATCCGCGCCAGGATCTTCATCGGCCGCAGCATCCATTCCCCGAATTCGCGCTTTATCGGGCGTCCGTCCGGCCCCTTGCCGCCCAGGATCGGCGGCGCCAGATGAAAACTCATCTTCAAATCGCCATCGAACTCGCGCGCTGCCTTGTCGCGGCTCGTCAACAGCAGCCGGGCGACCTCGTATTCGTCCTTGTAGGCCAACAGCTTGTGATACCCCTTGGCAACCGCCTCCTTCAGCTCGCTGTCCTCGATCCCCTCCAGCATTTTGCCGTACCGTTTGGCCAGCCTCTTGCCTTGGTAGGCGATCAGATGCTCGGCGCGATAGGCGATCTTCTCGTCCAGCGACTTGGGCAGCTCGACCACATTGGGTTTCAGCAACTTGCCGGCGTCGCCCGGATGCAGCACCGCCCAGCGCCCGATGTCAAAGGCCCGCAGGTTCTGTTGCACCGCAGCACCATTCAGCTCGATCGCCTGGGTGATCGCATCAAGGCTGACCGGGATCAGCCCGCGCTGCCAGGCGCCGCCGAACACCATCATGTTGGAATAGATCGAATCGCCCATCGTGACCCGCGCCAGTTCCGAGGCATCGAACAGCGACAGGTTCTCCTTCAGGCGCGCCTCCAGCGCCAGCGACAGCCGGTCGGTCGGAATGGTGAACTCGGTATTGCGGGTGAAATCGCCGGTGATGATCTCGTGGCTGTTGACCACGGCACCGCTGCGCCCGGTCGTCATCAACCCCAGCGTCTTGGCCCCGGCGCTGACCACAAGGTCGCCGCCGATCAGCGCGTCGCACTCCCCGGTGGCGACGCGGATGGCGCTGATGTCCTCGGGTTTTTCGGCGATGCGGCAGTGGATATGCACCGCGCCGCCCTTTTGCGCCAACCCGGCCATCTCCATCATGCCTGCGCCCTTGCCGTCGATCTGGGCGGCCTGCGCCAGCACCGCGCCGATGGTCACCACCCCGGTGCCACCGACCCCGGTGATCACCACGTTATGGGTGCCGTCGATCGCCGGCAATTCGGGCAGCGGCAGATGCGGCAGGTCCAGCTCGGCGGTCGCCTCCTTGCGGATCTTGGCGCCCTGCACCGTCACGAAGGACGGGCAGAACCCCTTGACGCAGGAAAAATCCTTGTTGCACGACGACTGGTCGATCGCCCGCTTGCGGCCCAGCTCGGTCTCCTTCGGCACGATCGAGACGCAGTTCGACTGCACGCCGCAATCGCCGCAGCCCTCGCAGACGTCGGTGTTGATGAACACCCGCTTGTCCGGGTCGGGAAAGGTGCCCCGCTTGCGCCGGCGGCGTTTCTCGGCGGCGCAGGTCTGGATATAGACGATGGCCGAGACTCCCTCGGTCTGGCGCATCTTCTCCTGCACCTGCATCAGTTCGGCGCGCTCATGGGTCGGCACCCCGGCGGGCAGCGCCTTGAAATCCACGTCTTCCTTCTCGTCATAGACGACGGCGAGGTGCTTGACCCCCATCGCCTTGAGCTCGTGCGCGATGCGCGGCGCCGTCAGGTCGCCCTCGTTGTCCTGCCCGCCGGTCATCGCCACGGCGTCATTGTAGAGGATCTTGTAGGTGATGTTGGTGCCCGCAGCCAGCGCGGCGCGGATCGCCTGCACGCCCGAGTGGTTATAGGTGCCGTCGCCGAGGTTCTGGAACACATGCGGCGTCTTGGAAAACGGCGCCTCGCCGATCCAGTTGGCCCCCTCGCCGCCCATATGGGTGAACCCCAGCGTGTTGCGGTCCATCCACTGCACCATGAAATGGCAGCCGATCCCGGCATAGGCGCGCGACCCGTCAGGCACCTTGGTGCCGGTGTTGTGCGGACAGCCCGAGCAGAAATAGGGCAGCCGGCTGGCGATCTCCTCGGCGTTATCGTTGCGCCGCGCATCGTCCAGCGCCTGCATGCCGGCGCGGATACGGTCGGTCTCGCGCCCCTCCTCGATCAGGATGCCGCCCAGCTTTTCCGCGATCATGATCGGGTCCAGCGCGCCGCGGGTCGGGAACAGCTCCTCTCGGTGGATGCCGCCGGCGCCGCCCTTGTACCAGCCGTACACACGGCGGCCGCGGCGGTCGTCAAAGATCGCCTCCTTGATCTGCACCTCGATCAGCTTGCGCTTTTCCTCGACCACCACGATCAGGTCCAGCCCTTCGGCCCAGTCGTGGAACCCCTTCATGTCCAGCGGAAAGGTCTGCCCGATCTTGTAGGTGGTGATGCCCAGCCGCTCGGCCTCACCCTCGTCGATGTTCAGCAACGTCAGCGCGTGCTGCAGGTCGAGCCAGTTCTTGCCGGCCGCGACCAGCCCGATCCTGGCGCCGGGCTTGCCCCAGACCCGCTTGTCGATCTTGTTGGCATGGGCAAAGGCCTCGGCGGCAAACCGCTTGTAATCGATGATCCGCGCCTCCTGCGGCACGCGGTCGTCGATCAGCCGGATATTCAGCCCGCCCTCGGGCATGTCGAAGGGCGGCGTCACCAGGTGCACCCGCTCCGGATCGCCATCGACGACCGAGGTCACCTCGATGGTGTCCTTCATCGTCTTCAGCCCGACCCAGAGGCCCGAGAACCGCGACAGCGCAAAGCCGTAGATGCCGTAATCCAGGATCTCCTGCACCCCTGCCGGGCTGACGATGGGCATATAGGCATCCATCAAAGCCCATTCCGACTGGTGCAGCACGGTGGACGACTCACCCGTATGGTCGTCGCCCATCGCCATCACCACCCCGCCCAGCGCGCTGGTGCCGGCCATGTTGGCGTGCCGGATCACGTCACCGGAGCGGTCCACCCCCGGCCCCTTGCCGTACCACAGGCCAAAGACGCCGTCGTACTTGCCCTCGCCGCGCAACTCGGCCTGCTGACTGCCCCAAAGGGCGGTCGCCGCCAGGTCCTCGTTCAATCCGTACTGAAAGGTGACATCGCTTTCGGCCAGCGGTTTCGCCGCCCGCGACATCTGCAGATCGACCGCCCCCAGGGGCGAGCCCCGGTACCCCGTGACCAGCCCGGCGGTGTTGTGCCCCGCGGCGCGGTCGCGGGCCTTCTGCATCAGCATGAGCCGGACCAGGGCCTGCGTCCCGTTCAGCAGGACCGGGCTTTTCTCCAGGTCAAAACGGTCGTTGAGCGAGATTTTCTGCGTACTCATTCGGCGCCTCCCCACGTCTGATCAGATTGCAACTGGTTGCTGTCCTCACAATAGGTCACGATTACTGACCTGAACAGGGTTTTTTTGCTACACTCCGAAACGAAGCTAAATGGAACGTGTCAGTAAACCCTCTAATGTATGTAGAGCACAGGCCGGCGGACGAAAGTGACAGATATGGATTGGGACAAGCTTAGAATATTTCACGCCGTGGCCGATGCGGGCAGCCTCACCCATGCGGGCGAGCGACTCAACCTGTCTCAGTCGGCGGTCAGTCGGCAGATTCGCGCGCTGGAAGAGGGGCTGAACAGCACCCTGTTCCACCGCCACGCGCGCGGGCTGATTCTGACCGAACAGGGCGAGCTTCTGTTCGACGCCACCCGCGCCATGACCAAGCGCCTAGAAGCCGCCGCCGCCCGCATCCGCGACAGCGAGGAAGAGGTCTTCGGCGTGCTCAAGGTCACCACCACCACAGGTTTCGGCACCCTGTGGCTGGCGCCGCGCCTGACCAAGCTCTATGACAAGTACCCCGACCTGAAAATCGACCTGATGCTGGAGGAACGCGTGCTCGACCTGCCCATGCGCGAGGCCGACGTCGCCATCCGCATGAAGGAACCGAGCCAGGCCGACCTGATCCGCAAACGGCTGATGACCGTGCAGATGCAGCTCTATGCCTCGCAGGACTATCTGCGGCGCCATGGCACGCCCGAGGATATCGCCGACATCGCCGATCACCGCCTGATCTGTCAGACCCCTTCGGCTCCGCAGGTGGGGGCGGGTGCGCTGATGGTGCAGCAACTGATGGCCAACAACCCGCATTCGCTGCTGTCGGTGAACAACTATTTCGGGGTGCTGCAGGGGGTGCTGCACGATCTCGGCATCGGCGCCCTGCCCGACTACCTGACCGAGGATTTTCCCCATCTGGTCCGGGTCCTGCCCGAGATCGAATCCGGCGAAGTCCCGGTGTTCCTCGCCTATCCAGAAGAGTTGCGGCACTCCAAACGCATCTCCGCGTTCCGCGACTTCGTGCAGGACGAGATTATTTCACACCGCAAGCAATTGCGCCAATTGGGAAAAATATGAGCTATGCACTGACCTCATGACAGTCATGCTGCACTTGCGGCATGATTGCTCTTGATCGTTCACGTTGTGATCCCTAAATGACCACTCGAAGGCGATGCTGCCCAGTTGCGCATCATCTTCATACCTCCCTGTTGGACTATGGCCGAGCTTAGTGCTCGGCCTCTTTTTTTGTCCGGGGCCCTTCCCCAGATTCCGGCCCCGCGCGCTTGACCCTTTTCCCCAACCGGGCGTTGCCCTATTACAGCGCAAACCACGCCATGCGGAGATGCCCAAGCGATGCAAGACCCAGAGATCACTCCGGAGCTGATCGAAAGCCACGGCCTGAAACCCGACGAGTACGACCGCATCCTCGAGATCATCGGGCGCGAGCCGAGCTTTACTGAACTGGGCATCTTCTCGGCGATGTGGAACGAGCATTGCTCTTACAAGTCCTCGAAGAAATGGCTGCGCACCCTGCCCACCGACGGCCCGCAGGTGATCTGCGGCCCGGGCGAGAACGCCGGCATCGTCGATATCGGCGACGGACAGGCGGTGGTCTTCAAGATGGAGAGCCACAACCACCCCTCCTACATCGAACCCTACCAGGGCGCGGCGACCGGCGTGGGCGGCATCCTGCGCGATGTCTTCACCATGGGCGCGCGGCCCATCGCCGCGATGAACTCGCTTTCTTTCGGCGAGGTCGATCATCCCAGGACCAGGCGCCTCGTGCATGGCGTGGTCGAGGGCATCGGCGGCTATGGCAACTGTTTCGGCGTGCCCACCGTGGGCGGCGAGGTACGCTTTCATCCCGCCTATAACGGCAACTGCCTGGTCAACGCCTTTGCCGCCGGCCTCGCGGATGCCGACAAGATCTTCTACTCTGCCGCCTCGGGCGTCGGCATGCCCGTAGTCTACCTCGGCGCCAAGACCGGCCGCGACGGCGTTGGCGGCGCCACCATGGCCAGCGCCGAGTTCGACGACACCATCGAGGAAAAGCGCCCCACCGTTCAGGTCGGCGACCCCTTCACCGAGAAACGCCTGATGGAGGCGACGCTGGAACTGATGGCCACCGGCGCGGTGATCTCGATCCAGGACATGGGCGCGGCCGGCCTGACCTGCTCCGCCGTCGAAATGGGCGACAAGGGCAATCTGGGCGTGCGGCTCGACCTTGAAAAGGTGCCCTGCCGGGAGGAGGGCATGACCGCCTATGAAATGATGCTCAGCGAAAGCCAGGAGCGCATGCTCATGGTGCTGCTCCCAGAGAAAGAGGATGCGGCCCGCGCGGTGTTCGACAAATGGGATCTCGACTTTGCCATCGTCGGCGAAACCATCGCCGAGGACCGCTTCCTCATCATGCATCATAACGAGGCCAAGGCCGATCTGCCGCTCTCGAAACTCTCCTCCGAAGCGCCCGAATACGACCGCCCCTGGGTCGAGACGCCCGCCGCCGAGCCGCTCGCCGAGGTGCCCCAGATCGACCCGATCGACGGGCTGCGCGCGCTGATTTCCTCGCCCAATTATGCAGCGAAACAATGGGTCTATGAGCAGTACGACACCATGGTGATGGCCGACACCGCCCGCACCCCGGGGCTGGGTGCGGGCATCGTGCGGGTGCACGAAAGCGGCAAGCTTCTGGCCTTCACCTCGGACGTGACGCCGCGCTACGTGCGCGCGAACCCGGTCGAGGGCGGCAAGCAGGCGGTCGCCGAGGCCTATCGCAACCTCACCGCCGTGGGCGCCACCCCGCTGGCCAGCACCGACAACCTGAACTTCGGCAACCCCGAAAAGCCCGAGATCATGGGCCAGTTCGTCGGTGCCATCCAGGGCATCGGGGCGGCCTGCGCGGCGCTCGACATGCCGATCGTGTCCGGCAACGTCTCGCTTTACAACGAGACCGACGGTCAGGGCATCCTGCCGACGCCCACCATCGGCGCCGTCGGCCTGATCGTCAACGAGGACGACATCATCGGCACCACCGTGCGCGAGGGGCATGTCGCCCTGCTGGTCGGCGAGACGACGGGCCACCTGGGCCAGTCCGCCCTTCTGGCCGAGGTGTTCAACCGCGAGGACGGCGACGCGCCCTCGGTCGATCTGGACGCGGAAAAGCGCAACGGCGATTTCATCCGCGCCAACCGCGCGCTGGTCACCGCCTGCACCGACCTGTCCGACGGCGGCTTGGCGCTGGCCGCCTTCGAACTGGCCGAAGGCTCCGGCGTCGGCGTGCTGCTCGACAGCGACGCCACCGAGACCCTCTTCGGCGAGGACCAGGGCCGCTACCTCGTGGCCTGCAACTTCGACCAGGCCGAGGCGCTGATGATCGAGGCCGGCCGCGCCGGGGTGCAGATTTCTTCGGTTGGACGATTCAGCGGCGAAAACGTACGGTTCGGCGGCTCCGAGGCGCCGCTTGCGGAATTGTCGGCGCTCTATCGCGGCAGCTTCGAACAGATCTTTGCCTGACGCCGGAATACGTGCAGGCTGCTTGCACGTTTCCCGCGGGCGTCCTACATCTGGAGCAAGACCAACAGGAGACACCCCGCATGGCGATTCAGGCCCATGAAATCGAAACACTGATCCGCACCGCCTTTCCCGGCGCCAAGGTCACCATCACGGACCTGGCCGGCGACGGAAACCACTATGCCGCCGAAGTGATCGACGAAAGCTTTCGCGGCCAGAACCGGGTTCAGCAGCAGCGCGCGGTCTATGCCGCGCTCAAGGGAAAGATGGACGGCGCCCAGGGCGAATTGCACGCGCTGGCCCTGACCACCAAGGCACCGGACTGACCCCGGCGCCCCACCTCCACGGAGACAGACACATGACCGACGCAGCAAACCGCATCCAGGACATCATCACCGCCAACGACGTCGTGCTCTACATGAAGGGCACCAAGGACATGCCGCAATGCGGATTCTCCAGCCGCGTGGCCGGGGTGCTCAACTACATGGGCGTGAATTTCGCCGATGTGAATGTACTGGCCGATGACGACATCCGCCAGGGCATCAAGGATTTCTCGGACTGGCCGACCATCCCGCAACTCTACGTCAAGGGCGAGTTCGTCGGCGGCTGCGACATCATCACCGAGATGACGCTCTCGGGCGAGCTGGACAAACTCTTTGAAGACAAGGGCGTGACCTACGACAAGGACGCCGCCGACAAGATCCGCGAAGCCAACGGCTGAGGCGTCCAGGGACGCACGCCGATCGGATCGAAAACCAAAGGGGGCCCGCCGGCCCCCTTTTTCATGTCTGTAATGCCCACCGGTCAACTGGCGGCCTTCTCCTCGACCTCGGCGGCCAGCGCCTCGGCGCGCGCCGCCAGTTCCGCCAGGGTCTCGGTGACGGAATCCGGCACAACCGGCACCTCGATCCGTTCCGCCTCCGGCGCCGGGACGTCGCGCAGACGCGCCAGCTCGCCCGTGCATTCGGCCAGTTGCGCCTCGACCTCCTTGATCCGGTCCTCGACCGCGGCGGTCTTGTCGGCCAGCATCAGCCCGGCCATCAACAGCATCCGCCCCTCAGGTATGCGGCCGATCTGGTCCGACAGCACCCGCGCCTCTTCGTCGAGCATCTTGGCGGCCGAGTGCAGAAAGCTCTCCTCGCCCTCCTGGCAGGACACTTCGAAGTCGCGCCCGCCGATATGAATGGTCACTTCGGGCATCATTCATCCTCCCCTTCCGGCAGATTCTGGGCATTGGTCAGCAAGGGTTCCAGCCGGGCCAGGATGGCACCGGCCTCGGCCGCGTCGGTGGCACGGGTGGCGCGCAGCCCTTCGAGTTCGGCCAGCATCGCCCGGTTGATCAGGCTGGGTTCGCCCACCGCGGCCTGGTTCGCCTCGCGCAGGTCCGCATTGACCGCGCGCAATCGCTCGTTGGACTGGCGCAGGCGCTGCACGTCCATGTCGAGCCGGGCGGTGGCCTCGGCCTGTTTTTCCAGTTGCACCTTCAGCATCTCGGCCTCTGCCCCGGCCTGGTTGGACTGGTCGCGCTCGGCAAGTTCCGCCTTGAGCCGCTGAACCTCCTCCGCCAACGCATCGGTTTCCCCGGTATCGGCAAGCCGGGCCTTCAACGCCTCGATCTCGGCGCGCAACCCCTCGACCGCGCCGGCATCGCCGATCTGCGCCCTCAGCGCCTCGATTTCCTCGGCGTGCTTGGCCTTGGTCCGTCTCAGGCGTTCCTCGAACTGGGCCGTGACCAGTTTTTCCTCTTCCAGCGCCTCGACCAGATTCGCATCGGCCTGCTGGTGCGCCTCCACCCTGCGTTCGGCCTGCTCCGACAACGTGCCCAGCCCGGCCTGTATCCGCTCCATCGCGGCCGTGATCCGGCTCTCTAATTCCTCTAACTGGCTCATGCCCCTTACCTTTTCATGCGGTTGGTTCCACCACGTTTCCGGACCCGCACCGGGCGGCCTCCGCCACCCCGAATCGCGCCGGCGGCCGGTTGCAAACCAGTCTACCGAAACCTTTGGGAAAATGCCCCCCCTTTGGTTTCAAGCACTTGGACGCCAGACCTTAAGTGCGCGGCGGATCCCGCCCCACCCAAGCTTGATCTTTGACCCCCGGCTGGTATTGAGCAGCCTATCTGCCAGCAACGCCAGAGGAAACACTCGTGGATTTGACCGCCCTGCGCACCGCCCATCCCGATCACTGGAACAAAGCCGCTGCGATCCGCACGCTGACGCTGGATGCCGTCGCCGCCGCGAACTCCGGCCATTCCGGCATGCCGATGGGCATGGCCGATGTCGCCACCGTCCTGTACGAAAAGCACCTGAAGTTCGACGCCGCCGCGCCCGACTGGCCCGACCGTGACCGTTTCATCCTGTCGGCGGGCCACGGCTCGATGCTGCTCTATTCGCTGCTCTATCTCACCGGCTATCCGGAGATGACGCTGGAGCAGATCAAGAACTTCCGCCAGTGGGGCGCGATCACCGCCGGTCACCCCGAATACGGCCATGCGCCGGGGATCGAGACCACAACCGGCCCGCTCGGACAGGGCATCGCCAACGCCGTCGGATTCGCCATGGCCGAGGAGATCCAGCGCGCCCGCTATGGCAAGAAGGTCGTCGATCACCACACCTATGTCATCGCCGGCGACGGCTGCCTGATGGAGGGCATCAGCCAGGAGGCGATCACCTTTGCCGGCCGCCAGCGCCTGGGCAAGCTGATCGTGCTGTGGGACAACAACAACATCACTATCGACGGCACCGTCGACATCGCCGACAGCACCGACCAGTTGCAACGGTTCCGCGCCTCGGGCTGGCACGTGCAGGAGATCGACGGCCACGACCCCGTGGCGATCGACATCGCGCTGGACAAGGCCAAGGCCAGCCGCAAGCCCTCGATGATCGCCTGCAAGACGCATATCGCGCTAGGCTCCTCGGCGCAGGACACCTCCAAGGGGCACGGTGCGCTGACCGACGCCAAGCTGATCGAGGATGCCAAATCCGCCTATGGCTGGACCGCCGCCCCGTTCAACATCCCCGACACGATCAAGGCGGAATGGGAACAGATCGGTCAGCGCGGCGCGGTCGAACGCGCCAACTGGCAGGTTCGTTTCGACGGTCTTTCCGAACGCCGTCAGGCCGAGTTCACCCGCGCCTACGCGCTGGACGTGCCCAAGCGCCTGTCCGGCACCATCCGCGCGCTCAAGAAACAGGCAAGCGAGGCCCAGCACAAGCTGGCCACGCGCAAAAGCTCGGAAATGGTGCTGGAGCTGGTCAACCCGATCCTGCCCGAGACCGTCGGCGGCTCAGCCGACCTGACCGGCTCGAACAACACCAAGACCGGCGATCTGGGCGTGTTCCTGCCCGAGAACCGCAAGGGGCGCTACATCCACTGGGGCATCCGCGAACACGGCATGGCGGCGGCGATGAACGGTATGGCGCTGCACGGCGGGGTCCGCCCCTACGGCGGCACCTTCATGGCCTTCACCGACTACGCCCGTCCCGCGATGCGCCTGGCGGCGCTGATGCGCATCCCGACCGTCTTCGTCATGACCCATGACAGCATCGGGCTGGGAGAGGATGGCCCGACCCATCAGCCGGTGGAGCATCTGGCGATTTCGCGCGCGACGCCCAACACCTATGTCTTCCGCCCCGCCGACACGGTGGAGACCGCGGAGGCCTGGGAACTCGCCCTGACCTCCAAGGAAACGCCCAGCGTGCTGTCGCTGACCCGGCAGGGGCTGCCGACGGTGCGGGTGGAGCACAAGATGAACAACCTGACCGCACAGGGTGCCTATGTGCTCGCCGAAGCGACGGGCAAGCGCGAGGCGATCCTGATCGCCACCGGCTCCGAGGTGTCCATCGCGCTGGCCGCGCGTGACCAGTTGCAGGCGGCGGGGATCGGCACCCGGGTCGTTTCGATGCCCTGCATGGAGCTTTTCGCAGACCAGGACGAGGCCTATCGCCGCAAGGTGCTGCCGGCGGGGCCCGTGCGCGTGGGCGTCGAGGCGGCGGTCCGCGCCGGCGGCTGGGACCGCTGGCTGCTGGGCGAGCGCGGCCGCGAGGGCAAGGCCGATTTCGTCGGCATGACGAGCTTCGGCGCCTCGGCCCCTGCCGAGGTGCTCTACGAGAAGTTCGGCATCACGGCCGAGGCCTTGGCGGACAAGGTCAAGGCGCTGCTAGGCAAATAGGCCGGCACGATCAAGGGCAAGGAAAGGGGCGCTTTGGCGCCTCTTTTCAGTTCTTCCTCTGACCTGTTGTTGCCCGGCCATTGGGCCGTGCCCGACCCTCCCCCCGGGGGGGCGCGGCCCTCAGCGACACAGTCCGGGTCGGTGCTAAGCGATCTCACCCCGGCTTCCGCGCCACCAGATCCACCAGCGCCGACAGGCCGGAATGCCCCGGCCCCTCGTCGATCTCCGCGTCGTAATCCTCCAGCCGCAGGATCTCCCATCCGTCATAGGCGGCGCGCAGCAGATCCTCGGTGTACATGTTGACGGCACGTGGCGGCCCGCCGGTGCCGTATTCCACCTGCCGCGGCGCATAGCCGTGCAACAGCAAAAGCCCCCCCGGCGCCACCGCCTGCGCCATCCAGCCGAACAGCCGGTCACGCAATTCGGGCGGCGCGAACTGGATGAACGCGCCCACCACCGCGTCATGGGTCCGCGACCAGTCCCAGTCCTCGATTCCCGACTGGACGAAATCCACCGAAACGCCCCGCTCCACCGCCAGCGCGCGGGCCTTGTCCAGCGCCACGCCCGAGGCATCAAAGGCCGTCACCCGGTGTCCCAACCCGGCGAGGTAGGACGAGTTACGCCCCTCGCCATCCGCAACGCAGAGCACCCGCGAACCCGGCGCCAGCCCCCCGGCCTGCGCGCGCAGGAACGCCGCCGGCTCGGTGCCGAACAGATACCCCGACCGCGCGAACCGTTGATCCCAATCGACCATCCCTGCCCTCCCGTTCCCGTTCGACCGTTTGTGACCCCCTCCGGACGCGGGATCAAGCCGCCGGTTCAGAACAGCGACAATTGATCCCCCGGCCGCGGCGGCACGGCGAACAGATCGCAGCGCAGCGCCGGCACCGCCCCGTCCAGCCCGGCCCGGCGCGCCGCCGCCTTGAACCGTTGCCCGATCATCGCGGCATATTCCCCCTCGCCGCGCATCCGGTGGCCCCAGCGCGGATCGTAATCACGCCCGCCGTGCATCTCGCGCAGCCGGGCCATCACCTTGTCCGCCCGCCCCGGTTCATGCTCGGCCAGCCACTCCTGCCACAGCGGCGATACCTCGCGCGGCAGCCGCAACATGATCCAGCTGGCCGCGTCGGCGCCCGCCGCGCGCCCCTCCTCCAGCAGCGCCTCGATCTCGTGATCGGTCAGCCCCGGCACGACGGGCGAGGTCATCAGCCGCACCGGCACCCCCGCGGACGTGAGCCTGCGAATGCTCTCCAGCCGCCGCGCCGGGGCCGGCGCCCGCGGCTCCATCCGGCGCGACAACCCGGCGTCCAGCGTCGTCACCGAGACGCCGACGCGCGCCAGCCCCCTGGCCGCCATCGGCGCGAGAATGTCCAGGTCGCGTTCGATCAGCGTGCCCTTGGTGACGATGGCGACCGGGTGGTTGAACGCCGCCAGCACCTCCAGCACAGCGCGGGTGATGCCGCGGTCGCGCTCCAGCGGCTGATAGGGGTCGGTATTGGTGCCGATGGCGATCGGGGCCACCTTGTAGCGTTTCGCGCCCAGCTCGCGCGCCAGGATCTCGGGCAGGCCGGGACGCGCCAGCAGACGGGTCTCGAAATCCAGCCCCGGCGACAGCCCCAGGTAGGCGTGGCTTGGCCGCGCGAAACAATAGACGCAGCCGTGTTCGCAGCCGCGATAGGGGTTCACCGAGCGGTCGAACGGCAGATCGGGCGATCGGTTGTAGGTGATCGCACTGCGCACCGCCTCGTCGCGCACCTCGGTCCGGATCGGCGGCGGCTCGGGGTCGGACCAGCCGTCATGCGCTTCGCTGCGGGCCAGGTCGAACCGCCCGGCCCGGTTGCTGGCGGCGCCGCGCGCCCTGCGCCGGGCGGTATCTATGGGACTCTCGCAACTCATCGGCAGATCATGGAACAAAAGAAGAACACATGCAACCACCCCATGATCTTCCTGCGAAATGCTCATTATCAATTCCGCATTTTAACCCCTATGGTCGGTTGCAGCGCCGCGGGTGTCGCAATTGTCGAAGTGCGCGCGCCCCCATCCGGCAAGAAAGAGAAAAACGGACCAACCGGGATTATCCCGACAGTCAAGGAACACCGCCGCATGTCCGAAGAAGAAGAAATCATCCTTTCCGAACTCGACGACGAGGAACTCGTCCAGCAGATGTTCGACGACCTTTACGACGGTCTCCGCGAAGAGATCGAGGAGGGCGTGAACATCCTGCTCGAACGCGGCTGGGCGCCCTACCGCGTCCTGACCGAGGCGCTGGTCGGCGGCATGACCATCGTCGGCAACGATTTCCGCGACGGCATCCTGTTCGTCCCCGAGGTGCTGCTGGCCGCCAACGCGATGAAGGGTGGCATGGCCATCCTGAAACCGCTCTTGGCCGAAACCGGCGCGCCGCGCGTCGGCAAGATGGTGATCGGGACCGTCAAGGGCGACATCCACGACATCGGCAAGAACCTCGTCTCGATGATGATGGAGGGCGCCGGGTTCGAGGTGGTCGATCTGGGTATCAACAACCCGGTGGAAAACTATCTCGAGGCACTGGACCGCGAGGATGCCGACATCCTGGGCATGTCGGCGCTGCTGACCACCACCATGCCCTACATGAAGGTGGTAATCGACACGCTGGTCGAACAGGGCATCCGCAACGATTACATCGTCCTGGTCGGCGGCGCGCCGCTGAACGAGGAGTTCGGCAAGGCCATCGGCGCCGATGCCTATTGCCGCGACGCCGCGGTTGCCGTGGAAACCGCAAAGGCCCATGTCGCGCGCAAGCATAACGCGATGAGCGCCTGAACATGGTGCGCCGGCGCTCGGCCGGCCGCCCCGCGCGGCGACCCTATACCTTGCCGCGCCCCGATTCCGGTCTGTCCGACCGCAGCCTGACCGAGGCCGGGCTGGCCGCGCCTGATCACAAGACCGAGCGCAAGGCCGGGCGCATCCTGCTGCTGGCCTGCGGCGCTCTGGCGCGCGAAATCCTCGACCTGAAGCGGCGCAACGGCTGGGATCACATCGACCTGGCCTGCCTGCCGGCGATCCTGCACAACCACCCCGAGCGGATCACGGGGGCGGTCGAGGCGGCCGTGGCCGAGCATCGCCGCAGCTATGACGCCATCCACGTGGTCTACGCCGATTGTGGCACCGGGGGGCTTCTCAAATCCGCCTGCGACCGCCTTGGCGTCGACATGGTGGCGGGGCCGCACTGTTATTCCTTCTTCGAGGGCAACGATCGGTTCGCCGCCCATGACGAGGCCACCGCCTTTTACCTGACCGATTTTCTGGTCCGGCAGTTCGACGCCTTTGTCTGGGGGCCGCTCCGGCTCGACCAGCACCCGGAGCTGCGCGAGAGCTATTTCGGCAATTACACGAAACTGGTCTACCAGGCCCAGACCGACGATCCCGCCCTGACCGAAAAGGCCCGCGACTGCGCCGCGCGTCTCGGCCTCGAATTCGAGCGGCGCTATACCGGCTACGGCGATCTGGAAACCAGCTTGCGCGACTGGGCGGCGCGGTAAGGGGCGCTCAGGCGTTCTCGGCGGCGACCTGGCGGATTCGTTCGATCATCGCCCGCACCCCGTTCGAACGTTGCGCGGACAGGTGATCGTTCAGGCCCAGCCGCCCCAGCTCCGCCTTTGCGTCCACCTTCGTCACCTCGCCTACCGGCAACCCGTTGTAGAGCGTGCGCAGCACCGCGATCAGCCCGCGCACGATCATCGCGTCGCTGTCGCCGTCGAAATGGAAATGGCCGTTCTCGATGCTGGGATGCAGCCAGACCTGGCTGGCGCAGCCGTCCACCTTGGTCGCCGGCACCTTCAGCGCATCGTCCAGCGGCGCCATCGCCTTGCCCTGCTCGATGACGTGGCGATAGCGATCCTCCCAATCCTCGAGAAACTCGAAATCCTCGACAATCTCTTCAAATGCGGCGGTCGCCATTGGTGGGGGTCCTCGGATTGCTGATGTTCCCTGACCTATGCCGCACCTGCCGGGCTGTCCAGACCCGGCTCGCGGCTTTTCAACGGCTTTTCAACCGGGCGCGGATGCGATAACCGGGTTGGGCGGATCTAGAACGAGACTGGGCAAGATGCAAAAACCTGTGACCATCCTGCTTGTCGCCAGCCTGCTGCTTGCCGGCTGCGGTGGCTGGCGCGACTCGCGGATCAACCCGCGAACCTGGTTCGGCAAGAGCCGGTCCGAGCGCGTGGAGGCTCCGGCCGAGGCGGTAAACCCGCTTCTGCCAAAGGACCGCAAGGGGATGTTCTCGCGCCCCGACCCGGTCGATCTTACGGTTCCGATCGCCGAGGTGACGGAGCTTCGGGTCGAACCCACGACCACGGGCGCGATCATCTACGTCGAGGGGCTGGCCGCGCGCCAGGGCCCCTATGAAGTCGAGCTGCGCCCGATCACCACGCCGGAGGAGCAGGCCGAAGGCGTGTTCTCGCTTTCCTTCCGGGTCGTCTACCCGGAGCGGGCCACGCCGCTCGGCACCGCGTTTTCGCGCACCGTCCGCGCCGCGCATTCGATGACCAAGCAGGAGATTCGCGATGTCCGCACCATCCGCGTGGTCGCCCGCGACAACGTGCGGACAACCCGGCGGCGCTGAACGCTTCCTCAGACCTCGATCACCCTGACGCTCTGGCCCTTGGCCGCCAGCGCCAGCTTGCCCTCGCAGAGCCGCAGCGCGTCGGCGCCGAAAACCTCATGCCGCCAGCCCTTCAGCGCCGGCACGTCGCGCATCCCCGCAGCGATGGCATCCAGATCGGCGCTCGGGGCGATCAGCTTTGCGGCGACGCCGGCGCTTTCGGTCTTGGCCTTCAGCAGCACCCGCAGCAGGTCGGCCAGCGCCGGGTTCACCTGCATCTTGTCACGGCTGCGGTCGGGCTGCGGCATGTCGCCCGGGGGGCAGTCGATGCCGCGCTTGATCGCCGCCAGAATTCCGTCGGCGATCGCCCCGCGCCGCGCCTCGCGCAGCAACAGGCGCAGCCCGCCCAGGTCGGCATGGGTGCGCGGCTTGACCGAGGCCAGCTCGACCAGCGCATCATCCTTGTAGACCCGGTTGCGCGGCACGTTGTTGTCCTGCGCATAGGATTCGCGGAACGCCGCAAGTTCGCGCACCACCGCCAGGAACTTGGCCGAATTGGTCCGCGTCTTGATCCGCCGCCAGGCTTCCTCGGGGCGGATGTCATAGGTCGCCGGATCGGTCAGGATCTGCAACTCCTCGGTCACCCAATGGCTGCGGCCGGTCTTGTCCAGCTCGGCGGCCAGATGCTCGTAGATCCGGCGCAGATGGGTCACGTCGGCCAGTGCATAGGTCTTCTGCGCGTCGCTCAGCGGCCGCCGCGACCAGTCGGTAAAGCGCGAGGTCTTGTCCACCGGCTGATGCACGATCTTGCGCACCAGCGTCTCGTACCCGGCCTGATCGCCAAAGCCGCAGACCATCGCCGCAACCTGGGTATCGAACAGCGGCTTCGGGAACACCCCGGCCTCGACCCAGAAGATCTCCAGATCCTGCCGCGCGGCGTGAAACACCTTGACCACGCTCTCGTCGCGGAACAGATCGTAGAGCGGTTCGAGCGACATTTCGCCCGCCAGCGGATCGACCAGCACAGCGGTCTCGTCGGTATCGCCCGGCATCGCCAGCTGCACCAGGCAGAGCTTGGAATAATAGGTCCGCTCGCGCAGAAACTCGGTATCGACGGTAACGTAAGCGTGGGTCCGGGCCGTCTCGCAAAAGTCCTGCAACTCCTGCGTCGTGGTCAGCGTTTTCATCAAGGGGCGCTTCTTATGCTTTTGTCATGTTTCAGGGCGCGCGGTCATGGCCGCCCTGCCCGCTCGCCGGGTTTTGTCGTCATACGCGCTTCGTCGCGGCATTGCAATTCTGCGCGAGGACGCCGGCGGATCAGCCGATCAGAATGGGCGTGCGATCCCCGGTGACAAACCGGCGCAGCACCGCCGGATACAGGCGATGCTCCTGCACCAGCACGCGGGCTGCCAGTGTCTCGGGGGTGTCGCCGGGCAGGACCAGCACCCGCGCCTGGCCCAGGATCGGGCCGTCGTCCAGTTCCGGCGTCACCTCGTGCACGGTACAACCGTGTTCGGCGTCACCGGCCTCCAGCGCGCGGGCATGGGTGTGCAGCCCCCTGTATTTCGGCAAGAGCGAGGGGTGGATATTCAGCATCCGCCCCTGCCATTGGGCAACGAACCCGGCGGTCAGCACCCGCATGAAGCCGGCCAGGCAGATGATGTCCGGCGCCGCCGCCAGCAGCGGTTTAACCAGTTCGGCCTCGAAGGCCGCCCTGTCACCCTTGAACGGCCGGTGATCCACCGCCGCCGTGGCGATGCCACGCGCGGCCGCCTTGACCAGCCCACCGGCCTGCGCGTCGTTCGATAGCACCAGGCAGGGCCGCGCGGGATGATCGCCGGTCATGCTCTCGACCAGAGCGACCATGTTAGATCCCCCGCCCGAAAGAAGGATGGCAACCCGCTTGTGGCTCACAGCAGCGCGCCCGAATAGGTCACGCCCTGCCCCGCCGTCACGCTGCCCAGGCGCGACACGCCCTCGCCCGCCTGCTCCAGCAACCCGACCAGCGCCTCGGCGCGGTCGGCGGCACAGACCACGATCATGCCGATGCCGCAGTTGAAGGTCTTGAGCATCTCGGCCTCGGCCATGCCGCCGGTCTCGGCCAGCCAGCGGAACACCGGCGGCAGATCCCAGGCGCCGAGGTCGATCTGCGCACCCAGCCCTTCCGGCAGCACCCGCGGCAGGTTCTCGGTGAGCCCGCCGCCGGTAATATGGGCCAGCCCGTGCACACCGCCCGCGCGCACCGCCTCCAGCGCCTGCGTCACGTAAAGCCGCGTCGGCGCCAGCAGCGCCGCGCCCAGGCTCCCCTCGCCCCAGGGACAGGCATCATCCCAACCCAGCCCGGAAATCTCGACCAGCTTGCGCACGAGGCTGTAGCCGTTGGAATGCACCCCGTTGGAGGCCAACCCGAGCAGCACGTCGCCCTCGACCACCCCCTCGGGCAGCGCGGTGCCGCGCTCCATCGCGCCGACGGCAAACCCGGCCAGGTCGAAATCGCCCGCCGGATACATGCCCGGCATTTCCGCCGTCTCGCCGCCGATCAGCGCACAGCCCGATTGCACGCAGCCCTCGGCGATGCCCTCGACGATGCGCGCCGCGTTCTCGGTCTCCAGCTTGCCGGTGGCGAAATAATCGAGGAAGAACAGCGGTTCCGCCCCCTGACACACCAGGTCGTTGACGCACATGGCGACCAGATCAATGCCAACGCCGTCGACATTGCCGGTGTCGATCGCGATCCGCAGCTTGGTGCCCACCCCATCGGTGGCCGCCACCAGCACCGGGTCGGAGTAGCCTGCTGCCTTGAGATCGAAAAGCGCACCAAAGCCGCCCAGCCCGCTCATCACGCCGGGCCGGTCGGTGCGTTTCGCCGCCGGCTTGATCCGGTCGACAAGGGCATTGCCCGCGTCGATATCCACGCCCGCCTCGGCATAGGTGATGCCGTTCTTGCCTGTCGTCATCGGCCGGTCCTTTCCGCTGGTTGCGCGCGGGTTAGTCGATTGCGCCGGCTTGTGCAACGGTTTGACGACGCTTCCGGCTTGACGCGGGCAGCGATCATGATACCCAAACGGTCAGGCGGGCCTGTAGCTCAATTGGTTAGAGCAGAGCGCTCATAACGCTTTGGTTGCGGGTTCAAGTCCTGCCGGGCCTACCAATCCCCTGATCCCCCGCCCGCGACATCCGCGCTACCCGTTTGGCAGAGTCGCCCCTCACAGCACCCCGGCCGCTGTCAGCGCCGCCCGCAACGGACCAAGCTGCGCGGCGTAGCGTTGCCAGCCCGCGTCGCTGCCGCGATAGATCGGGCGGCGCGCCTGCTCGGCGCTGGCGGTCAGGATCTGGCTGGCGGCCCGTTCCGGCGTCAGCCAGTCCTCTGTCCAGGTCAGCCCGACGGCCGCGGCCAGGGCGCGGGTGGCACGCTCGGTGTCCCCGACCAGATCGCCATAGTCCAGCTCGAACACCCGGTCCGGATAGATCCGCCGCCAATGGGCCATCGCCTCGCGGTGCAGCACCATGAACCGGGCGATATCGGCGGGATCATAGGCAAAACCGTGGCCGGCCCCGGCAAAGTCGTGCCGGTAGATCGACCAGGCGGTCGCCATCGGATCGCGATTCAGATGCACGATCCGCGCCTCGGGCAAGGTCGCGCAGAGAAACCCGATCCACCGGAAATTGAGCGGCATCTTGTCGATCAGAACCGGGCTGCCATCGGAGTACTCGGCCAGACCGGCACGGATCTCGGCGCCCATCCCGGCCAGGTCCTCTGCCGTCAGTGTCTTGTCGGCACGCTCCACGACCGAGCGCAGCAGACGCCCGGCGGCCAGTTGCACCACCGTCAGTTCTCCGCAGGCCTGCGTGCCCGGGGCGCGGGACAGGATCCGCTCGGTCAGGGTGGTGCCGGTGCGCGGCAAGCCGGTGACGAAGATCGCGCGCGGCTGGCCCGGCTCCGGCGGCCGATCCAGGGCGGGAACCGGCGTGGCGAACACCGCCTTGGTCAGGGCATAGGGCAGCGCGTCGGTCTTGAAGTCATAGCCACGCGCCGCCCTGGTCAGCCGGTTGGCCTTTTCGAGGTGGGCAAAACCCTCATCGCGCCGGTCGAGATCGTCCAGCGCCTTGAACAGCGCGAAATGGAGCGGCGCGCTGCCCGGATCGTCCGGTCCGGCCGCGGCAAGCCGCGCGCGCATCTCGCCGAGATGCGCCGTCTCCGCGTCATAGGTGATCGCCTGGGCCAGGTTGCGGTGCAGCGCGGCATTGGTCGGCGCCAGGGCGAGCGCGCGGCGAAAGTACCCGGCCGCCGCCTCCCGTTCGCCGCGCCCACGCGCGAGTATCCCGAGGTTGTTCAGGCTTTGCGCCTCGGTCGCGGCATCGCCCAGAGCCGCCTTGAAGCTGTCCTCCGCCTCGGTGCCGCGTCCCATCTCGCGCAGGGCGCGGCCCCTGGCGTTTAGCGCGCCGGGATGGGTCGGAGCCAGAGCCAGTACCGCCTCCGCGGCCCGCAGCGCCGCCGGGGCGCGCCCCATTTCAAGCCGGCACGCAGCAAGGGCAAGACCGACCTCGAGCATCTCGGGCGCCAGCACGGCCGCGGCGGACAGGTCACGCTCGGCCTCGGCCCAACCGCCGGCGGCTTGTGCCGCCTGCGCCGACGCCAGCAGCGCCGGCAACCCGGCGGGGCGCAGGGCCTCGAACTCCCTACGGGCACGCGTGTTGGCGGGAAATCGGGCCAGAACGCCCTGATAAAGGGCAACCGCCTGCGCCCAGTTCCCGGCCTTGGACGCCTGCCGCGCGCGGCGGAGCGTCTTGTCGGCGGATTGGGCGGCGGGCATGGTTTCTCCTCCTGCGGTGCCCGGGCACCGTAGAACGCCAACCACCGGCGTCAACGGTCTTGTCGCCCCTGCACGAGGCTCAATGCATGGTCGTGTTTTTCCCCGGTGCCTGCGCAACCGCCGCGACATGCATGACCGCGGCCTGGGTCCTGTCGCCGTCGATCTCGAGTTTCGGACCCAGCGGAAGCGCCCCCATGCCAAGACGGGCCATCCACCGCTTGAACACGGCGGGCACGATGCCGATCACATGGGTCGCGCCTTCGGCAACCGCGGCCCGCGCCATTTCCGACAACAGCATCGTCTGCACGTAAATGCGGCGATCGGCCTCGACCTCGGGCGAAACGAACAGCCGGGTCGCCTCCCAGATATGGTCGGCGACGGGGGCCTTTTCGTACAATACATGCGGTGGAATCCCCGCCAGCAACCCGCGCTGGGCATCCCGCAACATGTAGGAATAACATCCGCAGCTGGCGGTGGTCGGCAACAACCGGATGCCGGCCAGCACCTGGCCGAATTCATGCACCACGACAGACCGGCTTTGCGGCGTGTCGTACTGGTCGAACTCCATCCCTTCGGTATTCGGCAGATCCCAATGCTTGGTGTCGATGAACACCCGCTTCCTTGCTCTCAGGAACTCGGTGTAGAGCTCTCCATAATGGTGTTGCGTGGTCACGGAGAGAACCGAACTGCGCATGCGGTTGGGCAAGACCTTGCGTCCGAGCCCGCCACCGGGGCGCGGCACGGACCGCCCCGCCTGAGATGCAACCCTCGATAGCGAATCACCGGATCTCTCCGCCGCCACCGGAACCAGTTCAGGCAGAAGTTCGCGCCCGCCCTGGCGCCTGCCCCTTGAATGAAAGCCCATTTGTAACCCGCCGAATTTTTTCACGTTTTTTCTTGGCACGCTTGCCCGTTTGTCCCATGTTTTGACACAATCGCACCAAAGTTCCATCAATTTTGCCGGATACAATCTATGCGTGTTGCATTTTGCACACAAGTTTGAGCAGAAACTGGTCAGAGGTCGGGGAACGACATGATTAGGCAGTTGAGAAGCGAATTCGACGACGGCAAGGGCGCCTTGTGGGCGGCCCGCCGGAGGCTGCGCGACTACGCCAAGATCGGGCGGGTACTTCTGCTTCAGCGTATCGTGATCTATTCGGCCGCCATATTCCTGGCGGGCGCATATTATGATTGGCGGGTCGCGCTGGTTTTCTACGCGCTCACCCTGGCCGGCGAGATCTATGACGGGGCCACATTCCGCAAGATCCTGGTCACCCAGCAGTGGAACGACACCACCGTGCGGGTCCTGAAGCGCGACATCTACGTGGGGACCGTAATCAGCGCGAGCGTGATCTCGCTGTTCTGCATCTCCGTGGCGGTGCAGCAAGGCCCCGAGACCGGGCATTTCATGCCGCTCTTTATGCTGTTCTCGGCTGCTGTCTTCGCCGCCATCAACAACCATCACTTCCTGCCGGTGCTGGCCTTGCGGCTGTCGATCTATGTCGCCACCATCCTCTACATTCCGATCCGGGACCTCTGGATCGTGCGGCCGCCGCTGTCGTCCGAGCTTTGGCTGCACTTCTTCACCGTTCTGTTCGTGCTCGGATTTATTGTCGAATGCTCACGCAGCTTCCTGGTCGGGTATACCGCCATGTTGCGGAACCGCCGGGCGCTTGAGGAGGAACACGAGCGCACCAAGGCAGCCTACAACGCCAAGACACAGTTCCTGTCGACGGTCAGCCACGAGTTGCGCACGCCGCTGACCTCGATCAAAGGGTCGCTGGAAATCGTCAGTTCCGGTGTCCTGGGCGCCCCTCCTGAAAAAATGGCCAAACCGCTCGACATCGCGACGCGCAACGCGCGCCGCCTGGCCGATCTGGTCAATGACCTCTTGCTCCTGCAAAAGGCAGAGGCGGGCAAGATCGACTATTTCTTCGAAACCGCCGATGTCGGCGCGCTGGTGCAGGAGGTGCTCGAACGGTTCCGCCCCTATGCCGACAACAAGAACATCTCCGTTTTCACAAATACGGAGACTGCCGACCACTGGGCGCGGTTCGACAAGGTGCGTCTCGACCAGGTGATCACCAACCTTCTGTCCAATGCCGCGAAATTCTCCGACGACGGTGGCGAGGTGCGCGTGAAGATCTCGCGGCATGACGGGAGCATCCGCATTTCCGTGGAGGACGACGGTATCGGCATCGCCGACAACACCCGTCACAAGATCTTCGAGGAATTCAGCCAGGTGGATTCGTCGAATGCCCGCAAGTTCGAAGGGACCGGCCTGGGGCTGAACATCTCCAAACGGATCGTCGAGGCGCATGGCGGGAAAATCGATTTCCTGAGCAAGCTGGGCGTCGGTTCGACCTTCTTCGTCGATCTTCCGGAAGAAGATGCACCGACCCAGGACGACCGGGTCGCGGCCTGACGCGCCTTCCCTGTTTCGGTCTGCTCCCGCGCACAGGATACAACGTCCAGGCGTCTTGCTTCAGGACGACGAAAGGTCAGGCATTGTGCCGGCGCCGGACCGTATCGGGCCGCGCACCCGGCGAAAGGCCCACTCTATCTTTGATCAACCGGCCTCTGGCTAAGGGCAGCTTTACCCGGCTGGAGCTTCGCAGCTGCACCGTAGCCCTCTTGAATCCAAACAGAATTCCATCACCCCTTTCTTTCGATTTTCCGAAACAACAGCACATCGTCGCTCACACCTGCGCCTGGGCCGAATCAGCGTTCATCCTCCAGAATACATGCCGAAATCATGCATTATTGAGCGCCGAGGCCACCCTGAGCCATCAGGAAAAGTCTCCCGGAATCTCGACTCCTCGCCGAAAAGGTCAATTTCTTTAAGGTTTCCTTAAACTAATCACTCAACACCCCTGGAGGTCGGCAGGTTTCCGCTCATGTGGGCCGGAGTTGTGCATAAAGAATTGTCAACGAATGACTCGCCAGCGGAACTGTACCAAAGAGCGGCAGTAAAAAATCGTATGGGTACATAGCACAACATGAACAGGGCGAACTTCTTCTCCGGTCTGGCTGTCGCCGCGGTAATCGGTGTTTTCCTGATCTTGCTCGAAACCGGCCGGTACAATCGGTTCGCCGCCGCCGAAAGGCAAGACGCTAGGTTGTTCGCCGAACACCTGAGGGAGCGGATCGAACATGAGCTTTTCGATTTCGTTCTGAGGGCACGCGGCCTGACCACGGCCATCGAGTTGAGCGGCGACATCGGTCAGGACCGGTTTACCGGTCTTGCCGAGCGCTTTATCGTGCAGAATACCTCCATTCTCAATCTCGCCCTTGTCCAACACGGGGTAATCACCCTTGTTCACCCGTTCGAAGAGAACCGGCACCTGATCGGATTCGATCTCCGCAACAACGAGAACCAATGGCCTGTCCTGGAGCGTGCCCAACAAACCGGCCAGGTCACGGTACAGGGACCGGTTCAACTATTGCAGGGAAAAACCGGGCTCGTGGTGCGGACGCCGGTGGCGGCATTCGGACCCGGTGCCGAGCCATCCGAGGTCACAAGGATCGTGTCGGTCGTCGTCGATGTAAACGCGGTCCTTCAGGGGGCCTTGCAGCAGCAAGAGGCGGCCGATGGCGACGATCACAGCCTGCAGGTTGGGCTGACGGCCGCATGGACCGGAGCCGGCACGGTCGGCAGCCCGGGGGTTTTCGGCAATGATCCCGTCGTCGCGTTTGTCTCGGCGCCGGGCAATACGATGAAACTGGGCGTGGTCCCGGACCTGGGCTGGGCGAACGGCTATCGAATCGCCTGGTTGCCCGATCTGGGCATTGCCCTGGCTGCCTTGATCGCGCTCGCAGCGTTGCGTGTCCTGCGCCAACATCGCGACGAGCGAAACAAGGCCCGCCAACAGCTCAACATGGCCATCGAAACGCTGCCCGACGGGTTCGTGCTCTATGATAACGAGGACCGGCTGGTCGTCTGCAATGAGAAATACAGGGAAATCTACAGCGCAAGCGCCGAGGCCATGGTTCCCGGCGCGCGCTTTGAAGACATCCTGCGGGTTGGGCTGGACAAGGGACAGTACGCCAGAGCCGTCGGGCGGGAGGAGGAGTGGCTGGCCGAACGCTTGGCGGCACACGGAGAGGCCAACTCGACCATCGAGCAGCAACTGAACGACGGCAGGTGGCTGCGTATTTTCGAGCGTCAGACGCCCGATGGGGGCCGGGTCGGGGTCCGGGTGGACATCACGCAACTGAAACGACACCAGGCCGAGTTGGAGGCATCAAATGCCAATCTCCGCAAGGCGCTGGCGCAGCGCGACCTCGCCGAACAGCGGTTCTCGGACGTGGCCCAACTCAGCAAGGACTGGTTCTGGGAGATGGACAAGGATCTGCGTTTCACCTTCCTCTCCGACAGCTACCTGAGCAACGACGTCGCCTTTCTGCTCGGCAATACACGCCGCGAGGCTTACGAAGGTTTTCCCGAGGTGTTTGAAACCGCCGACTGGGATTGGCTGGATGAGAAGGAACGCGCGCATGAGCCGTTCCGGGACTTCATCTATCGGGCAATCGGCGCGACGGCAGACGACAAGTGGATCCGTACCAGCGGTGTTCCGGTATTCGACGCAAACGGTGCCTTTGCCGGCTATCGCGGTGTCGGGTCCGACGTTTCGGATGTCTACAACGCCCTGCGCGAGGCCGAGGCGGCCAATGCCGCCAAGACCGAGTTCCTGAATGTGATGACCCACGAGTTGCGCACACCGCTTACCGTCGTTCTGGGGTACAATGCCCTGATGGCGCAGCCCGGGCTCCTACCCTCCGTCAAGGCCCTGGAGAACATGATCCGAACCGGGAACCTGACCCCGGAGAGCGCGGTCCATCACATTGACCTCGTCAAGCAGGAGATTGCCAAATTCGCCGGGAAGATGGAGCTGGCCGGGAAACACCTTCTGAACCTGATCAACGACCTTCTCGACCTCGCCAAGATCGAGGCCGGAAAGCTGAATATCGAACCGGGTATTGTCGAACTGGAACCGGCAATCGATTTCGTGGCCGATCAATTGACCGAGACCGCCCGAAAGAAATCCCTGGAGTTGGACATCGAGACAGGCGGCGGGTTGGTTCTGGCCGACGAGATGCGTCTGCGGCAGATCCTGATCAACCTCGTCGGAAATGCGCTGAAGTTCACCGAAAAGGGCCATGTCACGATTCGCACGGAACAGTTGGGCGACCAGATGGTGTTTCATATCGAAGACAGCGGATGCGGGATACCGAAGGAAAAACTGGGAACCATCTTTGAAAAATTCGACCAGGTCGATCCATCCGGCACGCGGGAAAAGGGCGGAACCGGCCTCGGCCTGTCGATCTCGAAACAACTTGTGGAGCAGCAAGGCGGCGAATTGACGGTAACAAGCGAGGTCGGCGTCGGAAGCACCTTCACCTTTACCCTGCCCATGCCCCCGAACGCGCCCGCCGAAGGCGCCGCAGCCTGATCCGGCGGCGCATTAAAGCCATCGGTCGAAAAGCATGGTGCCCAAGGTGGGACTCGAACCCACACAGTATTGCTACCGGGGGATTTTGAATTGCTCCGCCTTCCTTTCGTTTCAACTACTTGTCCAGATTCCCACACCCGGACATAACATGAACATACAGTGAAAGGGTGAATGGCCATTGACCTACCCCCGCTGGTCCCTCGTTCATCACGGGAGTCTGCAGGTTGGATTCTAGTAGTGGGGCTCATCGTCTTGGGAAAGCGCGCCGGGCGCGGAGCACCTCGAAGCCGCCAAGGTCACGGGCGCGCGGCACGATCACGGTCTCGACGGAATCAAGCGTGCCGGCAACGGGGACATTCTGAGAATGTGATCGAGGCAATCGCAGAGGTTCTTGGTTAAGCCTCCACCAGCAGCGAGCACGTGAATCTCCGCACTGCATCCCGCCTGCTTCGATGGGGGGCTGATATCGAGAACCGGCCGCTTCGGCACTGATGTCATGTTGCTTTCGGCGGATGCCGTTCCCGGCTGGAAGGTCGGGAGCTTCCCGAGGATGTCCTCCAGGCAATGACCGATTGCCACGCTTTGCTCAGCCTCATATCTTCGGGCCGAAAAACACGAAGGCAGACCAACATGCTCACAGGCCCCATCCGCACGCAAATCGACCAGATCTGGAACGCCTTCTGGTCCGGTGGCGTTGCCAACCCGCTGTCGGTGATCGAACATCTCACCTACCTGCTGTTCATCAAGCGCCTGGACGAGATCCACACGCGGGAGGAAAGCAAGGCCGAGATGCTGGGCCAGCCGATGGAACGTCGCATCTTCCCCGAGGGCGCGGATGACAAGGGCGAGCCCTATGACAACCTGCGCTGGTCGCGGTTCAAGAACTTCGAGGCGCGCGAAATGATGCGCATCGTCGATGAGCACGTCTTTCCATTCCTGCGCCAGATGGGCGAGGAAGGCTCGTCCTATGGCACCCATATGAAAGACGCGCGGCTGGGGTTCTCCAACCCCAACCTATTGTCCAAGGTCGTGCAAATGCTCGACGACATCCCGATGGACGACCGCGACACCAAAGGTGACGTGTTTGAATACATGCTGGGCAAGATCGCCAGCGCCGGGCAGAACGGCCAGTTCCGCACGCCGCGCCATATCATCAAGCTGATGGTCAACCTTATGGCCCCCACGCCGCAGGACGTAATCTGTGACCCTGCCGTCGGCACCTGCGGCTTTCTTGTCGCGGCGGGGGAATACCTGCGCGACCATCACCCCAAAATGCTGCGCAACCCTGAACAGCGCGACCACTTTCACAATGCCATGTTCCACGGGTTCGATTTCGACGCCACCATGCTGCGGATCGGCGCGATGAACATGACGCTGCACGGGGTGGAAAACCCCGACATCTCTTACCGCGACAGCCTCGCCGAGGAACACGGAACGGATGAGGGGCGCTATTCCCTGATCCTTGCCAACCCGCCCTTTGCCGGGTCACTGGATTACGACACCACGTCCAAGGATCTGCTCAAGATCGTCAAGACCAAGAAAACCGAACTGCTGTTCATGGCGCTGTTCCTGCGGCTGCTGCGCACCGGCGGGCGGGCGGCGGTGGTGGTGCCCGACGGGGTGCTCTTCGGCTCATCAAAGGCGCACAAGGACATCCGCAAGATGCTGGTCGAGGATCACAAGCTTGACGCGATCATCAAGCTGCCCTCGGGGGTATTCCGCCCCTATGCCGGTGTGTCCTGCGCCATCGTGGTGTTCACCAAGACCGGCGTGGGCGGCACCAGTGATGTCTGGTTCTACGACATGACCGCCGACGGGATGAGCCTTGATGACAAGCGCACGCCGCTTCTGGAGGAGGCCAAGCTTGGCCCGGTGCCGGAGGAGGCGCTGAGTGAGGACGAACACGCCAAGAACAACCTGCCCGATATCCTGGCCCGCTGGCAGGCGTTGGAGGGGGAATCCGAGCGCCCCCGCACCGCGCAAAGCTTCATAGTGCCCGCAAGCGAGATCATCGCCACTGGATCATGGGATTTGAGCCTCAACCGCTACAAGGAGATCGAGCACGAAGAGGTCACCCACCAATCCCCCGCCGAGATCATCGCAGAGCTGCGCGCGCTGGAGGCAGAGATTGCCGAAGGGCTGAATCGGTTGGAGGGGATGTTGGTATGAGCATGGTTCCCTTGGGTGAAATCGCTAAACCGATTTCGAATAATCGGGGTGAAGCTAACGGTCCCGTGTTGTCAATCACTAAGCATGAGGGTTTCGTGCGAAGCGCTGATTACTTCAAGAAAGTGGTTCACTCGAAAGATCTCTCAAAATACAAGCGCGTGGAAAAGGGGAACTTCGCGTTCTCCCCAATTCATCTTGACGAAGGGTCAATTGCACTTGCCGATGAAGAAGGGCTTATCAGCCCAATGTATCGCGTTTTTGAAGCTCAAGAAGACCGAGTCGATAAAAATTACCTAATTCGGATATTGAAGGCTGACCCGATGGTTGAGCTGTATGGGACGCTGGGCGATGGCTCAGTTCATCGCCGCCGTTCTGTGCCCTGGGAGCGCCTGTCGAAGGTCGAAATCCCCCTCCCGCCGCTGGAGGAGCAGAAGCGGATTGCGGGGATATTGGATCAGGCGGACGCGCTCCGCCGCCTCCGCACCCGCGCCCTCGACAAGCTCAACACCCTCGGACAGGCGATCTTTCATGAGATGTTTGGGGATCCTGCTGACAACCCCAAAGACTTTCCTCGCAAGAAGCTACTTGATATCGTGAAGATCATTGGCGGCTCCCAACCCGCGAAAAAGCACTTCCTCTACGAAGATGGCCCGGGCAGAGTGAGGTTCATCCAGACGCGCGACTTCAGGACCGATGTATACAAAACCTATGTGCCAGAGGGTTTGGCGAAACGCCCGTTCACCGAAGATGACGTTATCATTGGCCGATATGGTCCGCCGGTCTTTCAGATCTTCCGAGGTCTCGCCGGAACGTACAACGTGGCTTTGATGAAAGCTGAGCCGATTGGCGAAATCACAAAAGACTTTGTCTACTATCTCCTTCAGGAGCCAAAGCTACACGGCTACGTGGTGGCCAACTCTGAGCGGACGGCCGGTCAATCCGGTGTGAACTTGGACCTACTTAGGGAGTACCCAGTCTACGCTCCACCTATTCAGATTCAGGAGAGCTTCACCGAACGCTTGCAAGAGATCGAAAAACTGGCGGGAAATACACGCCAGCAATGTTCGAGCTCCCACGCCCTCTTCGCCGCCCTCCAACACCGCGCCTTCCGCGGGGAACTTTGACCGCACCACACTCAATGATTGAGAAGTCGTTATCACCGGTCTAACCTCCTGCAAGCTCAGGACTTTGCCGATGACCCAGTTTGCCTTTCTCAGCCCCGACTTCCCCGACCTGAAACAACACGCCGAAAAGGCCGAAAAGCTGGCCCTGTCGGACCCGCGCGGCGCCTGTTTCTGGGCGCGGCTGACGTTGGAAACCGCGCTGAAATCGCTGTATCGCCGCGATCCGGCCCTGCGCCATCCCTATGAGCGCACGCTGGCCGCGCTGATCGCCGAACCCAGTCTTGAGGCGCTGGCCGGCCCGGCCATCGTCACCAAGGCCCGCTATATCAAGGATCAGGGCAACCGCGCCGCCCATGACAGCGGCAAACCCCTGTCGCCGCAGGATGCAGCCGCCACGGTGCGCGAGCTGTTTCATGTCTGCTATTGGATCGCCCGCACCTATGCCACCGGCGCCAAGCCCGACCCGGCGCTGCGGTTCGACATCGGCAAGCTGGAAAAATCCCTGACCATCAGCGCCAGCACCGTCGCCCAGATCCAGAAGATCGAGGGCGAAGTCAAGGCCGCCACCAAACGCGCGGAACAGGCCGAGGAAGCGCGCCAATCCTCCGAAGCGGGCCGCATCGCCCTGGAGGCGGAACTGGCCCAGTTGCGCGCCGAGGTGGCCGAGGCGCGGCGCGCCAACCAATCCGTTCCCGATCCGCATGACTATGACGAGGCCACGACCCGCGACGCCTTTATCGACCTGCTGCTGCACGAGGCCGGCTGGCCGCTGGACCAACCCCGCGACCGTGAATTTCCGGTGCAGGGCATGCCCAACCAAAGCGGCGAAGGGTTCGTCGATTACGTGCTTTGGGGGGCGGACGGCAAACCCCTCGGGCTGGTCGAGGCGAAGCGCAGCAAGAAGGAGCCCCGCACCGGCCAGCAACAGGCCAAGCTCTATGCCGATTGCCTGGAACGGATGTACGGCCAGCGCCCGGTGATCTTTGCCACCAATGGCTACGAGCATTGGATCTGGGACGATCAGCGCTATCCTCCCCGGCAAGTGTCGGGCTTCCTGAAGCGCGACGAACTGGAGCTGTTGCACCAGCGCCGGGGAAACCGCAAGCCGCTGGCCGATGTCGCGGTGGACGACAGCATCGCCGGCCGGTTCTATCAGCAGCGCGCGATCCGGCGGGTCGGCGAGAGCTTTGAAAAGGACCGCCAGCGCAAGGCCCTGCTGGTGATGGCCACGGGCAGCGGCAAGACCCGCACGGTGATCGCCCTGATCGACCAGTTGATGCGGGCCAACTATGTCAAACGGGTGCTGTTCCTCGCCGATCGTGTCGCGCTGGTGAAACAGGCCCATGGCGCCTTCAAGACGCATCTGCCCGCGACGCCCTCGGCCAACCTGCTGCAGCGCCACGATCCGGCGCGCAATGACCATTCCGGCGCCCGCGTGATGCTGTCGACCTATCCGACCATGATGGGGCTGATCGACGAGGTGAAAGGCGGCGAGAAACGCTTTGGCCCCGGTCATTTC
>NZ_JARGPK010000047.1 GCF_029212575.1 Antarcticimicrobium sp. | reverse complement strand
CCGCGCAGGAGACCGCCGAAGAGGCGCAGGAGGCCGCCGAGGCCGCCGAGGAGGCGCTGGCCGCCGCCGACGAGATGCGCACCGATACCCAGTCGCGCGAGGCCGAGGCCCGCGCACAACGCTCCGAGGCCGAGGGCGAGGCCGGCGCGCTGCGCGCCGAGACCCAGGCCCTGGCCAGGCTGGTGGCGCGCGACACCGCCGAGGGCGGGCAGTTGCTCGACCTGCTGCGGGTGACGCCGGGTTATGAAAAGGCGCTGGGTGCTGCGCTGGCCGACGATCTGCGCGCCCCCGTGGTCGATGAGGACGGCCCGTCAGGCTGGGCGCAACTGCCCGGCTATGACGAGGCACAGGATCTGCCCGGCGGCGTGACTGGGCTGTCCGAACATGTGACCGCGCCCGCGGTGCTGGCCCGCCGCATCGGCCAGATCGGGGTGATCGAGGCCGAGGACGGCCCGCGTCTGCAACCGCTGCTGAAACCCGGTCAGCGGCTGGTCACGCTCGAGGGCGACCTGTGGCGCTGGGACGGCTACCGCGCCTGGGCCGAGGATGCCCCCAGCGCCGCCGCGCTGCGGCTGGAGCAGCTGAACCGGCTCGAGGCGCTCAAGCACGAGCTGGAACAGGTCACCGCCCGCGCCGACGGAACCCGCGCCGCGCACGAAAGCCTGAGCCGCAAGCTGGCCGAGGTGACCGAGGCCGACAAATCCGCCCGCGCCGCCCGCCGCTCCGCCGATCAGCGGGTGGCGGATGCCGCCCGCGCCCTCAGCCGCGCCGAGGCCGAGCGCAACCTCGCCTCCGGCAGGCTGGAGAACCTCGGGCTGGCCGTGACCCGCCACAAGGAGGATGCGATGGCCGCCCGCGCGCAGTTGCGCGAGGCCGAATCCGGGCTGGCCGAACTTGGCGATCTGGACAGCGCCCGGGCGCAGGTCGAGGCGATCCGCCAAACCGTCGAGGCCGCGCGCATCACCATGCTCACCCGCCGCTCCGCCCATGACGAGCTGCGCCGCGAGGGCGACGCACGGATCAAGCGCCAGCAGGAGGTCACCAAGGAGATCAGCGGCTGGAAGCACCGGCTCGACACCGCCGAACGCCGCATCTCCGAGCTTGTGGAGCGCAAGTACGGCTCGGAAGAGGAACTGGAAACCGCCCGGGCCGTGCCCGAACAGATCGCCGAAAAGCGCGAGGATCTGTCAGAGGCTGCCGCCCAGGCCGAGGCCCGCCGCGCCGCCGCCGCCGATGCCCTGGCGGCGGGCGAGACGGCGCAGCGTACCGCGATCCAGACCGAGCGCGACGCCGAACGCCACGCCTCCGACGCGCGCGAGGGGCGCGCCGCCGCTGAGGCCCGCATGGAGGCCGCCCGCGAAACAGTGCACGCCGCCGCCGAGCGCATCGCCGAGGATATGCAGCTGACCCCCAACCAGCTGCTCAACCAGCTCGACGCCGCGCCCGCGGACATGCCCCGCGCCGACGTGCTGGAGGCCGACGTCAACCGCTACAAGCGTCAGCGCGATGCGCTCGGCGCGGTAAACCTGCGCGCCGAGGAGGACGCCCGCGAGGTGCAGGAGGAATTCGACACCCTCTTGTCCGAAAAGACCGACCTGGAAGAGGCGATCAAGACCCTGCGCAGTGGCATTGCCGGCCTCAACCGCGAGGGGCGCGAACGGCTGCTCACCGCTTTTGAGCAGGTCAACAGCAACTTTTCCCTGCTGTTTCGGCATCTCTTCAGCGGCGGCGAGGCCAACCTCGTCATGGTCGAAAGCGACGATCCGCTCGAGGCGGGGCTGGAGATCATGTGCCAGCCGCCGGGCAAGAAGCTCTCGACGCTGTCGCTGTTGTCGGGCGGCGAACAGACGCTGACCGCGCTGGCGCTGATCTTTGCGGTGTTCCTGGCCAACCCGGCGCCGATCTGCGTGCTCGACGAGGTCGATGCGCCGCTCGACGATGCCAATGTGACGCGGTTCTGCGACCTGCTCGACGAAATGTGCCGCCAGACCGACACGCGGTTCCTGATCATCACCCACCACGCCGTGACGATGAGCCGGATGGACCGCCTGTTCGGCGTCACCATGCAGGAACAGGGGGTCAGCCAGCTTGTCTCGGTCGATCTGAAAAAGGCCGAATCTCTGGTGGCGTGAAATGCCGCAACCTCCCGTATTCGCTCGTACAATCCAGACAAGCCGGAGTAAGATCGGGCATGAAGAAAATTCTGCTGTCCCTGAGCCTGTTGCTGTGCCCCGCCGCGCTGCCGGCGCAGGGATGGGATTGGCCTGCATCGGACTTCGACGGGATCTACACCGGGGAACAGCTGCGCTTCACCGCCCCCCACGCGCCCCGGCTGGCCTCCGACGGGTCGGTCCGGCGTCATTTGCCGGCCCGGACCTCTCAGGACTTCGGCCTGTTCACCCTGCGCCCGGATGGTCGGCTCTGCATCGACTACGGCGACGGAACCAGCAACTGCGATCTTTACCTGCGCGAGGGCCAGATGCGCATGCTGGTGACCGAAGGCCGCGGGCGTCTGCCCTTCCGCTTCGAACTGGGGCTCGGCAACTGACGCGCTTCTAGAGTCGGCTCAACAAAGCCGCGGTCGGCCAGGCGTCGGCGGGCAGGCCCAGACGTTTCTGTTCGGCCTGAACGGCGGCGCGGGTGCCGCTGCCGAGGATGCCGTCGATCTTGCCCACGTCGTACCCCTTGGCCTGCAACCTGGTCTGCAACTGCTTCATCTGCGCCCCCGACAGCCCCGCTTCGGGGTTGCCCGCATCATAGACTTGCCCCCCCTCCAGCCGGGTGGCGAAATAGGCCGCCGTCAGCACATAGGTGAAACTCTGGTTCCACTCGAAATAGACCTGGAAATTGGGATAGGCGATGAAGGCCGGTCCCTTGCGCCCCTGCGGCAGAATGATCGAGGCCGGCAGCGATCCATTCGCCAACTGCCCGGCGCGCGGGCGCACACCCATCCGCGCCCAGTCGGCCACGGTGAGGGTTTGCCCGGGCCCGGTCAGCGACCAGTCCAGGCCCTCGGGCACCCGCACCTCCTGCAACCAGGGCTCGCCGGCGCGCCAGCCCAGATGCGACAACATATTGCCCCCCGACATCAGCGCATCGGGCGCCGAGGTTTTCAGCCGCACATGCCCGTCGCCGTCGCCGTCCACCCCATTCTCGATGATGTCGCGCGGCAGCATCTGCACCATGCCGATCTCGCCCGCCCAGGCGCCGGTGGTGCGCGCCGGCTCGAAATCGCCGTGCTCGTAAAGCTCCAGCGCGGCAAAGATCTGCGGCCGGAACAGGTGCGGGCGGCGGCAGTCATGCGCCAGCGTGGTCAGCGCGTTCAGCGTGTTGAAATCGCCCTGGAACCCGCCGTAATCGGTCTCGAAGGCCCAGAACGCCAGCAGCACCCCGCGCGACACGCCGAACTCGCGCTCGATCCGGTCGAAAACGCGGCTGTATTTCTTGGCCATTGCCCGGCCCCGGTCGATCCGGTTTTGTGAGATCAGCCGGCGCGAAAACTCGATGAATGGCATCTGGAACACGCCCTGAGCCCGGTCGGCGCGCAGCACCTTTGGGTCCTGCCGGACCGAGCCAAAGAACGCGTTTACCGTCGCCCGGTCATGGCCCTTGCTCACGGCCTCGGACCTGAGACCGTCGACAAAGGTGGAAAACGGGCCGCCGCATTGCGCATGGGCAGCAGGCACGGCAAGGCAGAGCGCAATGAGGGGGGCGAAAAGACGCATGAAAACAATATCCTTGAAAATTTTACCTACCATAGCGGCAGCAACAGTGCGCAGGCAACAATCAGTGCCAGGAAAACCAGCCAGATCCGCCACAGAAGCCGCGCGGCGGCCTCGATCTCACCCGCGCCGATGCGGCGGCGCCCGCTGCCGTTGACCCAGGGCAGATCGCGCAGCGCCCCGTCATAGCTGCGCGGCCCGGCCAGGGCCACATCGAGCGCGCGGGCCATCGCCGCCTCGGGCCAGCCGGCATTGGGGGATTTGTGCCGCCGGGCATCGGCGGCGATTTCGGACCAATGCCGCATCTGCCCGGTGAACAGGGCAATCAGCAACCCGGTCAGCCGCGCCGGGATCAGGTTCATCAGATCATCGGCGCGCGCCGCCACCTTGCCGAAGGCCTCGTGGCGCGCGGTGCGATAGCCGATCATGCTGTCGGCGGTGTTGATGATCTTGTACAGAACGAGGCCCGGAGTCCCCAGAACGAGAAACCAGAACGCCGGGGCGATCACCCCGTCGGAAAGATTCTCCGCCGCGCTTTCGATCGCGGCGCGCGCGATCTGGCTTTCGTCCATCGTTTCGGTGTCGCGGCTGACGATCCGGCCGACCGTGCGCCGCCCCTCAGCGACCGAGGCGCGCAGACCCCCGGCCACCGCCTGCACATGCTGCACCAGTGATCGTTGCGCCAGCAGCACGGCGGCGACAAGACACTCGGCCAAAGGCCCCAACAGGGCAAGGATCTCGCCCAGCGTCAGCGCCGCCAGAGCCAGCAGCGCCACGGCGAGCGCCCCCTTGGATAGCCGGCCATCGCCCCGGTTCAGCAGCCGATCCAGCGCGGCGACCGCGCGGCCCATCAGAACGGCGGGGTGCGGCAGCCGCTTCCACAGCCAGTCGGGCTCGCCCAGAACCGCGTCGAGAAGCATCGCGGCGGCCAGCATCGCGGCGCTGCTCACAGCGCGGTCTCGAGCTGGTCCCAGCCTTCGGCAGGGGGCAAGCCCAGCCGCAAAAGGGTTTCAGAATAGGGAAAAATCCGGCACCAGACCTGATGCCGGGCCAGCCGGTCCTGCCACGCGGCCGCGTCCTCGACGCGGTAAAGCCGGAACAGATCGGTGCCGCCTTCCAGCCTGGCCCCGCGCCCGGTCACCAGTCGATCCAGCCGCGCGGCGTCCCGCGCCAGCCGCGCCCGTGTGGCCTCGGCCCAGGCGATATCGCGCAGGGCCGCCGCACCCACCTGCAGCGCCGGGCCGGAAACCGGCCAGGGCCCCAGCATCTGCGACAGCCGCGCGATCGTCTCCGGCAGGGCGATGGCAAAGCCGAGCCGTAGCCCCGCCAGCCCCCAGAACTTGCCGAAGCTCTTGAGGATCACGACACCCGGCCGGGCGGTCAGCGCGACCAGAGAGCGGTCCGGGCAGATGTCGCAAAAGCTCTCGTCGATCACCGTCAGCGGGGCGTCGGCATCGGCCGCGGTCCAAAGCCGACCGTCGGGGTTGTTCGGATGCACCAGCACCCGCGCCTCGGCCGGGCCGTCTCCGGTCACGGTCCAGCCCTGCGCGGCAAACCCGGCCGCATGTTCATTGTAGGTGGGCATGTCGATCCGCACCCGGCCCGGAGCGGCCAGCGCGGGAAGGCGCGCGATCAGTGCCGAGGCCCCCGGCGCGGCCAGCACGCCGGCCCCCTCCGGCACCCGCCAGAAGCCGCGCGCGGCCTGCACCAGCGCCTCCTGCGCGGCGCGGTCCGGCAGGGCGGTCCAATCCGCCTCGGCCAGCGCTGGCAGCGGATAGGGCTCCGGATTGATGCCGGTGGACAGGTCGAGCCAGTTGGCGCGCGTTCCGCCGAATCGCGCGATCGCTTCGTCGAGGCCGCCGCCATGATCGCGGGGGGCGTGGGATTCTGGCTTGGAAAGCTGCGGCATCTGGCGGACCCGGTCGCTGAAGGGGCATCGCCCCGCTTCAACCGGATTTCCCGCGCCGACACAAGCGGGGGCTTGACCGCACGGCTTGGAGACGGCGGCAAGAGTCGTTAGAATGCGAATATGATTGCGATTTCCGGGCGCGCGTATGACGCCTGTCTGCGCGGGGCAAGACGAGACAATGGAAATTCTCATCGTCGAAGGCGATCCGGACCTGGGCGACCTCTGGGCGCGGCATCTGCGCCGCCAGGGCGGCAAGGTTACCCTGGTCGCCACCCAGAGCGCGGCGATCCTCGCGCTGCAGACAAAGCGATTCGACATCATCGTGCTCGACCTGATCCTCAAGGACGGCAGCGCCCTGGCGGTGGCCGATTTCGCCAGCTTCCGCAGCCCGGACACGCGGGTGGTCTTCGTCACCGACACGACGTTCTTTTCCGACGGCTCGATCTTTGCCCATAGCGCCAACGCCTGCGCCTATGTGCGCAGCAGCACCTCGCCCGAGGATCTGGCCGCCATCGTCGCGCATTACGGCGGGGCAAAGTAGGACGCCGGCGGCGGCATCAAGTGCCGCCCGCCGCTTCCGCTCTATCCGCCTGCCTACCCCCGCCCGTGCGGTTCCCAGAGGTCGGGCTCGGCCACCATGGGCACGATCCGGTACGGGTTGATCGCGTCATGGCTGAAGTAATAATGGCGCACGATTTGATCGAGGTTCACCGTCCCCGCGACCCCCGGCCATTGATAGAGTTCGCGCGTATAGGCCCAGAGGTTGGGGTAATCGACGATCCGTTTCCTGCTGCACTTGAAATGCACATGATAGACCGGGTCGAAGCGGATCAGCGTGGTGAACAGGCGCCAGTCGGCCTCGGTGATCCGATCGCCCATCAGATAGCGGGTCTCGCCCAGCCGTTCCTCCAGCCAGTCGAGCGTATCGAACAGCGGTTGCACCGCCTCGTCATAGGCCGCTTGCGTGGTGGCAAAACCGGATCTGTAGACGCCGTTGTTGAGCGTGTCGTAGATCCGCGCGTTGACCGGCTCGATCGCTTCTCGCAGATCCTCGGGCCAGAAATCCGCCTGGTTGCCGGTGAGCCCGTCGAAGGCCGCGTTGAACATGCGGATGATCTCCGAGCTTTCGTTCGAGACGATGGTCTCGCGTGCCCGGTCCCAGAGGATCGGCACCGTCACCCGCCCGCTGAACGCCGGATCGGCGCGGGTATAGATCTGGTGCGCGAAGTCGTGGCCGTACAGCAGGTCGCCGGTGGCGCCATCGAAATCGGTAGAGAAACTCCAGCCGTTCTCCAGCATGTCGGGATGGACCACGGAAACGCCGATGTGATCCTCCAGCCCCTTGAGCGCGCGAAAGATCAGCGTGCGATGGGCCCAGGGGCAGGCGAGGCTGACATAGAGGTGATAGCGCCCCGATTCGGCGGTAAAACCGCCGGTTCCGCTGGGTCCGGCGCTGCCGTCGGTGGTGATCCAGTTGCGGAATTGCGCCGCCGCGCGTTGGAACCGCCCGCCTGACTTGGCGGTGTCGTACCAGGCGTCATGCCATGTCCCGTCGATCAGCAAACCCATCGTGTCCTCCTTGGTGTTGCAACGGGACTTAGGCGGCGCCGCCCCCCTTGCCCATCCCCATGGCTGCGCATCTCCCCTGCGTCGCTGCACAAGCGGGTGCTGCAAAAAGGCAGCGGGTCGCGGTCATCTGGGCGACATTCCGGTTTGAGTTCTTGCCTTCGTGCCGTCCGCGCCCAAAGTGAAACCCGCCTTGGGGAGAATCTTGACGTGACTACCTATCTTTCGGACGAATTGCGCGCCGGGCTGGATGCGGCGCGGCTGGCGGGGCTGAAAAAGGCCAGCCGGTTGCGGGTGCTGGCCGGCGAGGAGTTTCACAAGGTGTTGCGGCTGTGGCGCGACGGATTCTCGGTCGAGGCCGGGGAGGGCGCGCGGTTGCGCGGGCTGGTCGATCTCTACGACGGTAGCCGCCACCTCTACCAATGTCTGATTGTCGCCGCCGAGGAAGAAGACGGAGAGATGCGGTACGAGTTCAAGCGCTCCACCGCGGTGACCGACCGCGCGCCGCTGGACTACAGTCGCGACCCCGAGGCGCCGGCGGCGCTGCTGCCCCGGCCGGAGTGACCCCGGGCGCTTACCTGTGGGAGGACGGGACGTGTAGAGTGGGCAATCTTCCCACCGAACATGGCGAATCGGCGTATCTCGGTGTGGAATCCTGAAATCGTGGTGGGCAAATTGCCCACCTTACGGCCTTTGCTGTTTTGGGGCGCTCGGTACGAACAGGCCCGGGCCTATTGCAGATCGCCAAAGGCCGCCGTCAGCCGGGCGCAGGCGTCCTCGATCCGTGCCCGCTGGGTGCCGAGGTTGAACCGCAGGAAGTTTTCGCCGCCCAGCCCGAAGGTGGGGCCGTGGTTGGCGGCGATCCTGGCCTGCTGCTCGACCCGTGCGGTGAACTCCGCCCGCTCCATGCCGGTGCCGGAGAAATCGACCCAGGCGAGGAAGGTGGATTCGAGCTCCATCGACTTGAGGCCGGGGATCCCGGCGATGGCGGCGTCGAAAAGCCTCCGGTTGCCGTCGAGATAGACCATCAACTCATCGACCCAGGCCGCGCCCTCGGGCGAATAGGCCGCCGCCAATACCGCCTGGCCCACCGAGTTGCCCGACAGGTTCAGCGCCGCCATCCGCGCCGCGAAGCGCGCCCGCAGCCTGTCGTCGGGGATGATCACGTTGCCGGTGTGCAGCCCGGCCACGTTGAAGGTCTTGGAGGGGGCGGTCAGCATCATCAAACGGTCGGTGATCGCCGGGTCTGCCACCGGCATCGGCAGGTGCTTTTGCCCCGGATAGACCAGGTCGTGATGAATCTCGTCCGAGATCAGCAACAGGTCGTGGCGGCGGCAGAAATCAGCGACGCCCTGCAACTCCTCCCTGGTCCAGACCCGGCCACCCGGATTGTGCGGCGAACACAGGATCACCATCTTCTCGGCGCCGGTCATCTGCGCGTCCCAAGCCTCGAAATCCAGCGCATAGCGGCCATCGTCGTTGACCATCTCGCACTCGACCACCTTGCGCCCGGCATTGCGGATCACCTTGGCAAAGGCGTGGTAGACCGGGGTGAACAGCACGATCCCGTCGCCCGGGGCGGTAAAGGTGTCAAGGCACATGCCCACACCGTTGACCAGCCCGGTGGTGGTAAAGATCCAGTCCGGCTCGACCGACCAGCCGTGGCGGGTGTCCATCCACCAGCGGATCGCGCCGGTGTATTCCTCGGTGTTGTCGAAATAGCCGAACACCCCATGCCCGGCCATCTCGCGCATCCGCTCCAGCACCACGTCAGGCGCGCGGAAATCGGTGTCGGCCACCCACATCGGCAGCCCCTCGTCGGGCGAAACGCCGTAGATTGCTTCCATCTTGTCCCATTTCGCGCAATGGGTGCCGCGGCGGTCGATGATCTCGTCAAAATTCATGGGGGTCTCCGTCTGGTTGCGGCGGAGGCTAACGCGGATTGCGACGGGCGCAAGGGGGGGCGTTGCGGAGGGCGGGGCGATCGCCTAAATCACAGTCATGAAACGTTCGATCCTGATCCATCCCGACCCCCGGCTGAAAAAGCTCTGCGCGCCCGTGCCCGACGTCTCGGACGAGCTGCGCCGCCTGGCCGACGACATGCTGGAAACCATGTACCAGGCCCCCGGCATCGGCCTTGCCGCGCCGCAGGTCGGGGTGCTGGACCGGTTGATCGTACTGGACTGCGTCAAGGAGGAGGGGGCGGAGCGGAGGCCCATGATGATGTTCAACCCCGAGATCCTGGCCAGTTCGGACGAGACGAGCAGCTATGAAGAGGGCTGCCTCTCGATCCCGGAGCAATTCGCCGAAGTGACCCGCCCCTCCGAGGTCGAGGTGACCTGGATGGACCGCGACGGCAACGCCCGCAAGGAGACCTTCGACGGGCTTTGGGCGACCTGCGTGCAGCATGAGATCGACCACCTGAACGGCAAGCTCTTCATCGATTATCTCGGCCCGATGAAACGGCAGATGATCACCCGCAAGATGCAGAAGCTGAAACGCGACATGGCGCGCACCTGACATGGTCGCACGCCCGACCCTGCGCTGGCCCGACAGGCGGCTGCGCACCCCGGCGGAACCGGTCGAAGAGATCACTGAGCAGATCCGCGCCACCTGGGCCGACATGATCGACACCATGGAGGCGATGCCGGGCGTCGGCCTCGCCGCGCCGCAGATCGGCGTGATGCTGCGGCTGGCGGTGGTCGACGCCTCCGACGCGCGCGGGCAGGCGGTGCGCATGGCCAACCCGGAGGTGCTGCACGCGTCGGTGCAGCCGCGCGCGCACGAGGAGGCCAGCCCCAATCTGCCCGGGGTCTCGGCCCGGATCGAGCGCCCCCGCGCAGTCACCGTGCGGTTTCTGAATGAACAGGGCGAGGTCGAGGAGCGCGATTTCGTCGGCCTCTGGGCGACCAGCGTGCAACACCAGATCGACCACCTGGCGGGCCGGATGTATTTCGACCGGCTGAGCAAGGTGAAACGCGACATGCTGCTGCGCAAGGCGCGCAAGCTGGCCGACTGACCGAGCAGGCGCCCGCCAAGTGACGCCGCGTTCCTCCGCGCGGCGGTGCTTTGACCTTTGCATCCGTCCCGGAACCCGCGATTTTCCGGGTGTCAAAGACCACTAAGGAAGGGCGCACATGGCCGAGGAAACACTTAATTTCATCCCCTTCGAGCGTTTCGAGGTCGGGCAGGTGCAGGAATTCGGTGCCTATGAGGTGACCAAGGACGAGGTCATCGAGTTTGCCAGCAAATACGACGCGCAGTTCTTTCACCTCGACGAGGAGGCGGCGAAAAAGTCGCTGTTCGGCGGGCTCTGCGCCAGCGGCTGGCACACCTGTGCGATGACCATGGCGATGATGGTCGAGAACATGAACAAGACCGGCCGCTCGCTGGGCTCGCCCGGCGTCGATTCGCTGCGCTGGCTAAAACCCGTCTATCCCGGTGAGGTGCTGTCGGTGCGCATGGAGGTGCTGGAGCTGACCGCGTCGAAAAGCCGCCCGATCGGTTTCGTGAAAAGCAAGGTGACGGTGCTGAACCAGGACGGCGTGCCGGTGATGGAGTTCATCAGCAACGGCATCTTTCCCCGCGACAAGGGCTAGCACGCCGCAGATGCTGGACATGGGGCGGCGCGTGGCTAAGGTGCGCGGCGTTGATCCCCCGGCGACAAGGCAGAGGTCAGGCGATGCGCATCATCTTCATGGGAACCCCGGAGTTTTCGGTGCCGGTGCTCGACGCGCTGGTCGGGGCCGGGCACGAAATCGCCTGCGTCTACTCCCAGCCACCGCGCCCCGCCGGGCGCGGCAAGAAGGATCGCCCGAGCCCGGTGCAGGCGCGGGCCGAGGCGCTGGGCCTGCCCGTTCGCCACCCGGTCCGCCTGAAACGGGCCGAGGAACAGGCGGAGTTTGCGGCGATCAAGGCCGACGTCGCCGTCGTGGTCGCCTATGGGCTGATCCTGCCGCAGGCCATTCTGGACGCGCCCGCCAGGGGTTGCCTCAACATCCATGCCAGCCTGCTGCCGCGCTGGCGCGGCGCCGCGCCGATTCACCGCGCGATCATGGCCGGCGATGCCGAGACCGGCGTCTGCATCATGCAGATGGAGGCCGGGCTGGATACCGGGCCGGTGCTGCTGCGCGAGGCGACGCCGATTGGCGCGCAGGAGACCACCGCCGAACTGCATGACAGGCTGTCCGGGATGGGGGCGGCGCTGATCGTGCAGGCGCTGGAGCGGCTCGACGACCTGGCGCCCGAGCCGCAGCCCGACACCGGCGTGACCTATGCCGAGAAGATCGACAAATCCGAGGCGCGGGTCGACTGGACCCAACCCGCCGAGGCTGTCGACCGCAAGATCCGGGGCCTTTCGCCCTTTCCCGGCGCCTGGTGCGAGATCGACGGCGCACGGGTCAAACTGCTGGCCTCACGCCCCGCCGTGGGCAGCGGCGCCCCGGGCGAGGTGCTGGACGACGCGCTGACCGTCGCCTGCGGTACGGGCGCGGTGCAATTGACCCGCTTGCAACGGGCGGGCAAGGCGGCGCAGGATGCGGATGTGTTCCTGCGCGGTCTTGCCGTGCCTCCGGGAACGCGGCTGGCGTAGGCCGGAGAGGAGACGGACGGATGATCCTGACGTTGATGGGCACGGTGGTGATTGCCGGGATCGTCGGCTACGCCGCCGAGAAAACCGGCTTTACCCGCAACGGGATCCTGCAATCCATCATCATCTGCATCGGCGGTGCCTTCCTGTTCTACTACCTGCGGCTGATGTTCGGAATCGGTTTCGGATCGCCGGGGATGAATGCCATCGTCTCATCGGTCGGGGCGCTGATCATCGTACCGTTCCACTGGCGGAGGTAAGGCAATGAGTATCGTTTTCCTGATCATCATCGGCGCGGCGGCGGGGTTTCTGGCCACCCGGATGATGAAGGTCGAGGCCGACATCCCCACCACCATGCTGATCGGCATCGTCGGCGCGTTGCTGGGCGGGCTGATCCTGCGGGCGCTGCTGACCATGATGGGCGCGCTGTCGGGCTTCGTCGGCGCGGTGCTGGGCGCGATGCTGGTGATCTGGCTCTGGCAGACCTATTTCCGGCGATAGGGCGGCGCCGGGGCGCTGCGGGAAACCTGCAATCGCCTGCCCGGTCTGCCGAGCCCGCCCGTCTTGACAAAGGCTGGCGCGGAGGGACCGAACCCATTACGCTCAAGGGTTCGGCCCGTCGCTTTCGGGCGGCAGGCGGTTCCACTCGGTTCCCGGAGAGCCCGTGCCATGAGAACGCGTTTCATCCATAGCATCCTGCAACTGCGCAAGCGCCTCTGGGCCAAGCCCGCACTCTATTGCTTTCTGGCGGTGGTCGCCTCGCTCCTCGCGCAGGCGGCGGATTACTGGTCCGCCGGGCGCCTGCTGCCCGAGATCACGCCAGATACGATCCAGACGCTGTTGACGATCATTTCTTCGTCGATGCTGGCGGTCGCGACCTTTGCCGTGGGCTCGATGCTGGCCAGCTATTCCTCGGCCAGCGCCTCGGCCACGCCGCGCGCCTTCGCGCTGGTGCTGGCCGATGACGTCTCGCAGACCGCGCTGTCCAGTTTCATCGGGGCCTTCATCTTCAGCATCGTTTCGATCGTCGCGCTCAAGACCGGCCTCTATGGCCGGGGTGGGTTGTTCGTGCTGTTCGTCCTGACCCTGGCGATCTTTGCTTGGGTCATCCTCACCTTCGTGCGCTGGGTCGACAATATTGCCCGCCTCGGTCGGCTGGGCACCACGATCGACAAGGCCGAGGCCGCCGCGCGCACCACCCTGAGGGAGCGGCGCATGATGCCGTTCCTCGGCGGGTTGGAGAAGACGCAACGCACCGAACTTCGCGGCGTCCGGGTCTTTTGCGACGACATCGGTTACGTCCAATACGTCGACATGAAGGCCTTGCAGGCCATCGCGGAGGACCATGAGTTGCGGATCATGGTCGATGCCATGCCCGGTTCTTTCCTGGCGCCGGGGCGGCCGGTGGTGATCCTCGATACAGACGAGGATCCCGACGAGAAGATCGCCAGGCGCATCGCGAACGCCTTTGTCATCGGTGAAAACCGGACCTTCGACGAGGATCCGCGGTTCGGCCTTATCGTGCTGTCCGAGATCGCGGCCCGGGCCCTGTCGTCGGCGGTGAACGATCCCGGCACCGCCATCGTGATCATCGGGCGTTTCGTGCGGCTGTTCTCGGCATGGGCAAGGCCGGTGGAGGAGGGCGAAAGGACCGAAGAGATCCATGATCGCGTCATCGTCCCGACGCTGGAACTGGCGGAGATGTTCGACGATGCCTTTACCGCGATCGCCCGCGATGGCGCCGGCACAGTCGAGGTCGGCATCCGGCTGCAGAAGGCGTTCCTGTCGCTCTCGACCCTCGATTTCCCCGGTTTCCCCGCGCAAGCCCGCCGACATTCCGCGCTGGCGCTGGATCGGGCCAGGGACCGGCTGCCGTTGCAGGACGACGTCACACGGCTGGAGCGGATCGCGCGCCTGCTGGCCTGAGCGGCGGGCTTCCGGCCAGGGGCCCGCGAACGCCCGCGTTTGAAACCCGGGCGTTTTCGCCTAGACTGGAGCTGTTTCGCGGCAAGGGGCCGGTCATGCGCGTTCTGTCACTGATCCTCGTCCTTCTGGTCCTGCCCTCGGCCCTGCTGGCCGGGCGGGTGGCGCTGGTGATCGGCAATTCCGACTATTCCGCGGTGGCGCCGCTGGACAACCCGCACAACGATGCCGCCGCCGTGGCCGAGGCGTTGGAGCGGCAGGGATTTGCCGTGCTGCGCGGCACCAACCTGGGCCGGATCGGCATGCGCGATGCGCTGCGCAAGTTCCGCGACATGGCCGACCGCTCCGAAATTGCGCTGGTCTACTACGCCGGTCACGGCATCGAGATCGGCGGCACCAATTACCTCGTCCCGGTCGATGCCCGTCTGGAGGACGAGCGCGACGCGCCGCTGGAGATGGTCGATCTGGATCTTGTGTTGCGTCAGATTTCCGGCGCGCAGGTGATGAAGATGGTGGTGCTGGACGCCTGCCGCAACAACCCCTTCGTGATCCGCATGCAGCAATCGGGGGGCAACCGCGGCGTCAGCCAGGGGCTGGCTGATATCCGTACCAACCAGAGCGATACGCTGGTCGCCTATGCCGCCGCCGCAGGCGCGATCACGCCGGACGGACCCGAGGGCGGCAATTCGCCCTTTACCGCCGCCTTCCTCGCGGCGCTGGACGGACCGCCGGCCGATGTGCGCCGGGTGCTGGGCCGGGTCCGCGACCGGATGCGCCAGTCGGTGCCGGGGGCGGCACCCTTTGTTTATTCCTCGCTGGGGGGCAGCGAGTATGTGATCAACCCCAGGAGCGGCGGCGGCGTCCCCACGCCGCCCGCGCCCGCCGTTCAGGCGGCCCCCGCCGCCGGGCCGTCGCTGGCCGAGGATTTCGTGCGCATCGACCGCGACGGCACCCTGGCCGACTGGGATGCTTTCCTGATCCGGCACGAGGGACAGAGTGATCATCCGCTCTATGCCTTTGCGCTGGAAAAACGCGAGGCGCTGCGGCGGGCGGCGCGGAGCGAACCGAATGACACGGGCGGGCGGCGCGAAAGCCTCGCCGCCCTCATCCCCACCCCGACCCCCGTGCCGGGGCCCGCGCCCGCCATTCAGGACCTGCCGTCCAGCGACGTTCTGGCCCGCGACATCCAGCGCATGCTTCGGGTCAGCGGCTGCTATCGCGGTGGAATCGACGGGATTCTCGGGCGCAATTCACGGCGTGGGCTGGTGACCTTCGGCGAGGCTGCCGGTGTCGCCGTGCCGACCGCCGGTCTTGGCGATGCGGCACAACTGTTGCGTATCCGCACCCTGCTCGAGACGCACGCGGGGGTCGAATGCCCGCGCGCGCCGGTGCGCACCACCGTGCGCAAGCCGGCGGTCACTGACGGGGGGGGAAAGGCGACATCGCCCGCCGCCCCGGCGGACAAGGACGCAGCATCGCAGGCCCAAAAGGGCACCAATATCACCGGCGCGACGACGCGCAAGGACACGACCAAGATCGCTCCGATCCGGCCGGCAGACTGCATCGGCGCGCGGCGCAAGCTGCATGACTGCGACTAGGCTTTTGTCTTGAACGGTTTCATGCCCTCGCGGGCCAGCTCGTCGGCGCGCTCGTTCTCCGGGTGGCCGGCATGCCCCTTGACCCATTTCCAGGTCACCTTGTGGCGCGCCTGCACCGCGTCAAGCCGTTGCCACAACTCGGCGTTCTTCACCGGTTTTTTCGCCGCGTTCTTCCAGCCGTTCTTTTTCCAGCCGAAGATCCAGCCGGTGATGCCGTTCTTCACGTAATTGCTGTCGGTGACGATGGTCAACTCGCTGGCCCGCGTCAGGCTTTCCAGCGCGTTGATCGCCGCCAGAAGCTCCATGCGGTTGTTGGTGGTCTGCGCCTCGCCGCCCTTCAGCTCGCGCTGCTTGACGATCTCGCCGCCCTCCATCGCGCGCAGAAGCACCCCCCAGCCCCCCGGGCCGGGATTGCCGGAACAGGCCCCGTCGGTATAGGCGATGAGTTCAGCCATGGGCGAGCACCGAAATCCAGGGCGCCGTGGTGCCGTCCAGCCCCTCGCTTGCCCCGTGTTTGACATCCCCGGGCGCGAAGCCCGCCGTGCGGAGGTGGTCCATCAATTCGTCCTCTGAGAAATAGGTGTAGTGCCGCCCGATGCTGTCGCGGGCTGCCCCCTTACCCAGCTTTAGCCCGATGAGGAAGACCCCGACGGGTTTCAGGGCGCGATGCAGTGCCGCCAGATGGCGCGGGAAATCGGGGCGCGGGGCGTGCAGCAGGCTGAAGTTGGCCCAGATCCCGTCATAGGTTGCGTCGCCCGCGATGTCGTCGAATGTGGCCTGCCGTGCGGTCACGCCCGGATGGCGGGCCGCCATCGCCACCATCGCGGCCGAGGCATCCACCGCCTCGACCACCAACCCCGCCTCGGCCATCCTTGCCGCTGCCGCCCCGGGCCCGCAGCCGAGATCCAGCACCCGGCCACCCTTGGGGCAGGCCGCGATGAAGGCCGCCAGACGCGGATCGGCGATGTTGTATTGGTCGGTCATTTCGGCGTAATCCGCCGCGCGCTGGTCGTAAATGCGGATCGTTTCGGGATCGCTCACAGCCAGACCCCCACCGCGAGACAGCTGATCGCCACCACGCTCAGCAGCAGCCGCAGCCGCATCCACCAGGGCGGCGTCAGCCCCCAATGGGAAAACGCCGCGTCGAGCAGCAGCAGCCCGGCAAAGCCGAAGATCAGGTTGGTCCCCGCCGCCACCGGTCCGCCGCCGGTCATGAAGAACGCCCAGAGTGCCGGAATCACCGACAGCACATATCCGGTTGCCGCCTGTCCGCCATCGGCCCTGGCAGCAAATCCCCAGAGCACCCCGGACATGAAGCTGAGGATCACCGAGCCGTAGAACAGCTGGATGTAGGGCCCGACGAAGCGCGGCCCCAGGCGCGCCGCGCCCCAGGCCTGCAGATCGCCGTTCAGATAGGTCGCAGCGCCCCAGAGAAACGGGATAAGACCGACCAGACCGAGCAGCAGCGGGGCAGGGGGGATGCGGTGCATCGGGCGCTCCGCTCAGGCAGGCGCGCGCAGCAGGCGCGGCACCTTGAATTCCACGTTTTCGGCGGCGGTTTGTACAGTCTCCACCGTGACATCATAGCGGGCGCGAAAGGCGTCGATCACCTCGTTCACCAGCACCTCGGGGGCAGAGGCCCCGGCGGTGATGCCGACGCTGCCGATCCCCTCCAACGCGCGCCAGTCGATGTTCCCGGCCCGCTGCACAAGCTGGGAATAGGAACAGCCGGTCTTCGCCCCGACCTCGACCAGACGGCGGGAGTTCGACGAGTTCGGCGCGCCCACCACCAGCATCGCGTCGCATTTCCCGGCGATCGCCTTGACCGCCTCCTGCCGGTTGGTGGTAGCGTAGCAGATGTCTTCCTTGTGCGGCCCCACGATGGCGGGAAACCGCGCCTTGAGGGCGGCGACGATATCGGCGGTGTCATCGATGCTGAGCGTGGTCTGGGTGACATAGGCCAGCCGGTCGGGATCGCGCACCGCAACCCTCGCCACGTCCTGCGGCGTCTCGACCAGCACCACCTCGCCCTCGGGCAGCTGGCCCATGGTGCCGATGGTTTCCGGGTGGCCGGCATGGCCGATCATGATCATCTGCAACCCGTTGTCGAAATGCCGCTGCGCCTCGATATGCACCTTGGAGACCAGCGGGCAGGTGGCATCGACATAGACCATGTGTCGCCGCGCCGCCTCGGAGGGCACCGATTTCGGAACCCCGTGGGCCGAGAAGATCACCGGGCGATCCTCCGGGCAGTCCGCCAGTTCCTCGACAAAGACGGCGCCCTTGTCGCGCAGCCCGTCTACAACGAACTTGTTGTGCACGATCTCATGGCGCACGTAGACCGGCGCGCCCCATTTCTCCAGCGCCATCTCGACGATCTTGATCGCGCGGTCCACCCCGGCGCAAAAGCCGCGCGGCGCGGCGAGATAGAGGGTGAGGGGCGGTTTGGTCATGTCGCGGTCTCCTTGCCCCGACAGGTAAGACCTCTGCGCGCGATGGTCCAGCCCGCGCGCCACTCACGCGGGCGTGATTGGACCTTCCGGCGGGGGAAGCTGGCAGGACCGCGAGAGGCTATCGAAGCGCAGGAGAACGGGATGAACAAGACCAAGGCGGGGATTTCCGCAGGGATCGGTGCGCTGGCGCTCTCGGCGGCGGTTATCTGGTGGCAGACCGGGGCTGAGGCGCAGCAGGGGCTTTTGCCCTATACCGATACCGAAGCGGTCGCGCGCGGCGCCGAGATTTACAAGGGATTTTGCGCCAGTTGCCACGGCTTGGGGCGGCAGGGCGCGCCGAACTGGCGCGACCGCGATGCGGACGGCTATCTTCCAGCCCCGCCGCACGATGAGACCGGCCACACCTGGCACCATCCGGACAAGCAATTGCTGGCGCTGACCTGGCACGGCACGGCGCAGATTGTCGGCAACGGCTACAAGAGCCGCATGCCAGGGTTCAAGGATACCCTCGACCCGGACGATGTCCTGGCCGTCCTGGCCTATATCAAGAGCACCTGGCCCGACGCGGTGATCCGGCAACACAACGCGATCAATGCGCAGGCGGGCGGCTGACCGCCGCAACCGGGCCCCAACCCGGCGCGGCGACAGATGCCCGCCCCGCGTTCAGTTGCTGGCGTAAGCCACGTTGCGCGTGTCCGACGACTGGTGCTCGCGCGGGGGGCGCCCGATCACTTCCTTCAGCTCTTCCAATTCGATGAAGTTGTCGGCCTGGCGACGCAGGTCGTCCGAGATCATCGGCGGCTGGCTGCGGATGGTCGAGACCACCGAAACACGAACCCCCTGGCGTTGCAGGCTGGCCACCAGCGGACGGAAGTCGCCGTCACCGGAGAACAGCACGATATGGTCCACGCGCGGCGCCAGTTCCATGGCATCGACCGTCAGCTCGATATCCATGTTCCCCTTGACCTTACGGCGGCCCATGCTGTCGGTGTACTCCTTGGCCGGCTTGGTGACCATGGTGAACCCGTTATAATGCAGCCAGTCCACCAGCGGGCGGATCGGCGAATACTCGTCATTTTCCAACAGCGCGGTGTAATAGAATGCCCGCAGAAGCTTGCTGCGGCGCATGAACTCCTGGCGCAGCAGCTTGTAGTCGATATCAAAACCCAGAGCCTTGGCTGCGGCGTAAAGATTCGATCCATCGATGAACAGCGCAAGCCGTTCGTCCTTGTAAAACATATAAATGTCCTTCCGAAATGATCAGTTCGCCGTGGTGTTCCGAGAGTGAGTGATTAAATCTGGCGAAATGATGGGAACAAAATAAGAGAAATCGAGTGTACCGCAAGGCCCGCGACCAGTCGAAAGGCCGACTGATATGACCGAAATCCGGTCAAATACCTGTGTAGCGCTGGGCGCGAACCTGCCCTCCAGCGCCGGATCGTCACGGGACACCCTGGTCGCGGCGGTCGCCGCCATGGCCGAGCGGGGGCTGCTGATTCGTGCCGTGAGCCGGTTTTTCACGACCCCCTGCTACCCGCCCGGTGCCGGGCCCGACTATGTCAATGCGGCTGTAAAGGTGGCCTGCGACCTCGCGCCGGAGGCCCTGCTCGGGGTTCTTCACGAAATCGAGGCCAGCTTCGGACGCGAGCGGCAGCTGCGCTGGGGCATGCGCACGCTGGATCTTGATCTACTGATGATGGACGACGTGATTGCGCCCGATCCGGCCACCCACGACCATTGGCGCGACCTGGATGTCGCGGCACAACGCCGCATGGCGCCCGAGGGGCTGATCCTGCCGCATCCGCGGCTCCAGGATCGCGGCTTCGTGCTGGTGCCGCTGGCCGATATCGCGCCCGACTGGGTGCATCCGGTCCTGCGGCAGCCGGTTTCGGCGCTGCTGGCGGCGCTGCCGGCCGGGGATCTGGCGCAGATCCGGCCGATCTGACCCGCCCCGCGCGACCCTGCGCCGAGCCACCTTGTCAACCCGGAGATTCGCCGCTACAAAGCCCCGCTCTGGACCCGGATTAGTATTGGAGATCTCCCGATGGCCCGCGTGACGGTTGAAGATTGCGTTGACAAGGTACCGAACCGGTTCGAACTGGTGATGCTGGCCGCACATCGTGCGCGCGAGGTTTCCGCCGGCGCACCGATTACGGTGGACCGCGATAACGACAAGAACCCGGTCGTTGCCCTGCGCGAGATCGCCGACGAAACCCAGAGCGCCGACGAGCTGCGCGAGCGGCTGATCGAATCGAACCAGACCCAGATCGAGGTCGATGAGCCGGAAGAGGACAGCATGGCCCTCCTGATGGGCGCCGAGGCCGACAAGCCGGCCGAGGACGACATGAACGAGGAAATGCTGCTGCGCAAGCTGATGGAGGCCCAGGGCCAGGGCTGATCGGGCAAACGAGGATGCGGACCGGATGATCTCAGCCGAAGACCTGATTGCGCTGGTCCACAACTACAACCCGAAAACCAACGCCGCCCGCATCGCCGACGCCTATGCCTTCGGATTGGAGATGCACGCGGGGCAGACGCGCCAGTCGGGCGAATCCTATTTCAGCCACCCGGTCGCCGTCGCCGCGATCCTGACCGAGCAGCGGCTCGACGATGCCACAATCATCACCGCGCTGCTGCACGACACCATCGAGGATACCAAGGCCAGCTATTCCGAGGTGACGCGCCGGTTCGGCTCCGAGGTGGCGGAACTGGTCGATGGCGTTACCAAGCTGACCAACCTCCAGCTCTCCAGCCGCGAGACCAAGCAAGCCGAGAACTTCCGCAAGCTGTTCATGGCCATGTCCAAGGATCTGCGGGTGATCCTGGTCAAGCTGGCCGACCGGCTGCACAACATGCGCACCATCAAGGCGATGAAGCCGGAAAAGCAGGCCCAGAAGGCACGCGAGACGATGGATATCTTCGCGCCGCTGGCCGGGCGCATGGGCATGCAGTGGATGCGCGAGGAGCTCGAGGACCTGTCGTTCCGGGTGCTCAATCCGGAGGGGCGGCAATCGATTATCCGCCGCTTCATCACCCTGCAGCGCGAAACCGGCGACGTGATCCACCGGATCACCGGCGACATGCGGCACGAACTGGAAAAGGCCGGGATCGAGGCCGAGGTCTTCGGTCGGGCCAAGAAACCCTATTCGATCTGGCGCAAGATGCAGGAAAAGGAACAGGGGTTCTCGCGCCTGTCGGACATCTACGGATTCCGCATCATCACCGGCAGCGAAGAGGATTGCTATCGCACCCTGGGCACCATCCACCAGCGCTGGCGTGCGGTTCCGGGGCGGTTCAAGGATTACATCAGCCAGCCGAAATCGAACGGCTACCGCTCGATCCACACCACCGTGTCGGGCCGCGACGGCAAGCGGGTCGAGGTGCAGATCCGCACCCGCCAGATGCACGACGTCGCCGAAACCGGGGTGGCGGCGCATTGGTCCTATCGGGACGGGGTGCGGTCGGAAAACCCCTTTGCTGTCGATCCGGCGAAATGGATCGCCTCGCTGACCGAACAGTTCGACGCTGAGGAGGATCACGAGGATTTCCTCGAGGCGGTCAAGCTTGAGATGTACTCCGACCAGGTGTTCTGCTTTACGCCCAAGGGCGATGTGGTGAAGCTGCCCCGCGGCGCGACGCCGATCGACTATGCCTATGCGATCCACACCCGCATCGGTCATGCCTGCGTCGGCGCCAAGGTCGATGGCATCCGGGTGCCGCTCTGGACCCGGCTCAAGAACGGCCAGTCGGTCGAGATCATCACCGCCGAGGGCCAGACGCCGCAGGTCACCTGGCTGGAGATCGCCACCACCGGCAAGGCCCGCTCGGCGATCCGCCGCGCCCTGCGCGAACTGGACCGAGGCCGCTTCATCAAGCTGGGGCACGAACTGGCGCGCTCGGCCTTCGAACACGTCGGGCGCAAGGCCACCGACAAGGCGCTCGACGCCGCCGCGCGGCACCTGCGGCTGACCAATCGCGACGAGTTGCTGGCGCGGCTGGGCAGCGCCGAGCTGACCGCGCATGACGTCGTGCAGGCGGTCTATCCCGAGCTGGCCCGCGACGATGGCGACCAGGTGCCGCCGCGCCGGGCGGTGATCGGGGTGCAGCCGGGTCAGAGTTTCGAACGCGCGCCCTGCTGCCAGCCGCTGCCGGGCGAGCGCATCGTCGGCATCACCTATCGCGGCAAGGGCGTCGTGGTGCACACAATCGACTGCGACCGGCTCAGCGAGTTCGAGGAACAGCCGGGCCGCTGGGTCGATCTGCACTGGCATTCGGGCACCCACCCGGCGGTCTATACCGTGACCCTGGACATGACCATCGGCAACGACGCGGGCGTGCTGGGGCGTATTTGCACATTGATCGGTGAGAAAAAGGCCAATATCAGCAATCTTGTATTCGTGGATCGCAAGCCCGATTTCTATCGTCTGATGGTGGATGTCGAATTGCGGGATGTGGAGCAGCTCCACTCGCTGATGCTGATGCTCGAGGCCGAAAGCGACGTGGCCTCGGTGGAACGCTACCGCGAAACATCACCGGCCCACGCCGCGGCGGGCTGACGGCGGCGCCGGGACCAAGGGGACGACGAGGTTGGTATTCAAACGCCGGGATCGACGCTCGCTCTTCAAGATCGTCCTGGAGTTCTTTTATCCCCGCGGCGGCTGGTACCGCGCCTTTCTTTACGTCAAACACCGCGTGCGCCGCCTGCCCGACACGCCCGAACGGATCGCGCGTGGCATCTGGGCCGGGGTATTCACCACCTTCACCCCGTTCTACGGCATGCACTTCGTGGTCGCCTTCCTGATCTCGCGGCTGATGCGGGGCAATCTTCTCGCCGCACTCAGCGCCACGTTCTTTGGCAACCCACTCACCTATGTGCCGATCGGGGTAATCTCGCTGCGAACCGGGCATTTCCTGCTCGGCACGCAGTTCGACGAGGCCCGGCACACCGGGTTTCTGGGCAAGTTCGCCTATGCCGGGCGGGATCTGAGGGACAATATCATCGCGCTCTTTACCGACCGTGACGCCGACTGGAACGGGCTGGCGGCCTTCTACCACGATATCTTCTATCCCTATATGGTCGGGGGGCTGATCCCCGGCGCGGTGGCCGGCACCATCGCCTATTTCGTCAGCGTGCCGCTGATCCGCGCCTACCAGAAGCGGCGCCGCGCCAAGATCAAGGCCAAGTTCGAGGCGATCAAGAAAAAAGCCAGCGCAGAGGCTGACCTTGTCGCAAAGCCGGACTAATGTCTGCGCGAATTCTCTGATCAGGAGTCCCTCAATGACCGAATCCCGTCTGCGGCTGGGCGTGAACATCGACCACGTGGCTACCGTGCGCAACGCACGCGGCGGCGCCTATCCCGACCCGCTGCGCGCCGCGAAACTGGCCGAGGCGGCCGGCGCCGACGGCATCACCGCGCACCTGCGCGAGGATCGCCGCCACATCTCGGACGCCGATATCGAGGGGCTGGCCGAGGCGCTGAGCGTGCCGCTGAACTTCGAGATGGCGGCGACGGACGAGATGCAGGCGATCGCGCTGCGGCACAAACCGCACGCGGTCTGCATCGTGCCCGAAAAGCGCGAGGAGCGGACAACCGAGGGTGGGCTTGAAGTGGCGCAGGACGAAGCCCGGCTGGCCGGTTTCATAGCACCCCTGCGGGATGCCGGCTGCCGGGTGTCGCTGTTCATCGGGGCGGACCGGCCGCAGATCGAGGCCGCCGCGCGCATCGGCGCCGAGGTCATCGAGTTGCACACCGGGGCCTATTGCGATTTCCACGCCGAGGGGCGCGTCGCGGCCTGTGACGAAGAGCTGGCGCGCCTGCGCGATATGTCGACGCTGGCGACCTCGCTGGGGCTCGAGGTGCACGCCGGTCACGGTCTGACCTATGACACGGTTCAGCCGATCGCCGCCTTCCCCGAGGTGCGCGAGCTGAACATCGGGCATTTCCTGATCGGAGAGGCGATCTTTCGCGGCCTCGATCCGGCGATCCGCGAGATGCGCCGCCTGATGGACGAGGCGCGGGCGTGACCCCGGCGCCGACAGCGACTTTTCTGAAAAGTCGCGGCAAGAATCTTCAGAAGATTCTTGCCCGGATACGGATGGAAACGGAGACGCCATGATCCTCGGGATCGGCACCGACCTGGCCAATATCGACCGGGTGGCGCGTACGCTGGAGCGTTTCGGCGACCGGTTCCGCAACCGCGTCTTTACCGAGGTCGAACAACGCAAGGCCGAGCGGCGCCGCGACGTCGCCGGCACCTATGCCAAGCGCTGGGCGGCGAAGGAGGCCTGCTCCAAGGCGCTGGGCACCGGGCTGCGCATGGGCATCGCCTGGAAGGACATGGGCGTCAGCAACCTGCGCACCGGCCAGCCGGTCATGCATGTCACCGGCTGGGCCGCCGAGCGCCTGGCGCAGATGACCCCGCCGGGGCACGAGGCGATCATCCATGTCACCCTGACCGACGATCACCCCTGGGCGCAGGCCTTTGTCGTGATCGAGGCGTGGCCCATCGCCGGGGTCGGGGCCCCGGGCGGGCCCTCGGCTTGACTTACCCCGGTCCGGCCCGCAAGAAGCGACCGAGCCCATCCCAACCCTGACGGAGAGCCGAATGGCCCGAACTGAAAAAACCGGACACGCCCTCTGGGAGACGATCAAGACCGTCGTCTATGCCCTGCTGATCGCCGGGGTGTTCCGCACCCTGTTCTTCCAGCCGTTCTGGATTCCCTCGGGCTCGATGAAGGAAACCCTGTTGATCGGCGATTTCCTCTTCGTCAACAAGATGGCCTATGGGTATTCCTTCGCCTCCTGCCCCAACATCAAGCTGCCCGCGATCGGCATCAACATCGATGCCGAGAACCTCTGCGGCTTTCTCAAGCGCGACAACGCTCGCGTCTGGGGCGGAGACCCCGAGCGCGGCGACGTGGTGGTGTTCCGCCACCCGGTTACCGGCGCCGATTTCATCAAGCGCCTGATCGGCCTGCCCGGCGACCAGATCCAGGTCATCGACGGGGTGCTGCACATCAACGGCGCGGCGGTGAAGCTCGAGGACGCCGGCGTGTTCACCGAGATTTCGGCGCCGCAGGGGCCGCAGGGCTATCGCCCGCGCTGTGAAAACGGCCCGGTGGGCAACGGCGGCGCCTGCGAGAAGTCGCGCCAGATCGAGACCCTGCCGAACGGCGTGCGCCACGCCATCCTCAACATCGGCGACCAGAGCTCGGATCACACCGGCATCTACACCGTGCCCGAAGGCTATTATTTCTTCATGGGCGACAATCGCGACAATTCCAGCGACAGTCGCCTGCCGCAGGCTGCGGGCGGGGTGGGCTTCGTTCCCTACGAGAACATCGTCGGCCGGGCCGACCGGATCATGTTCTCCTCTGCCGGGCGGTCGATGCTGTACTTCTGGACCTGGCGCGGCGATCGGTTCTTCAAGGGGATCGAGTGAAACTTTCGGCCGAACTGAAGACCTTTGAAGACAGGATCGGGCACCGGTTCCGGCGGCCCGAACTGCTGCTGCGCGCCCTCACCCACGGCTCGGTCTCCTCGCCGACGCGGGCCGACAACCAGCGGCTCGAGTTTCTCGGCGACCGGGTGCTCGGGCTGGTGATGGCCGAGGCGCTGCTTCTGGACGACAAGACCGCGACCGAGGGCCAGCTTGCCCCGCGCTTCAACGCGCTGGTGCGCAAGGAGGCCTGCGCCGAGGTCGCGCGCGAGATCGATCTCGGCGCGGTGCTCAAGCTGGGGCGCTCCGAAATGCTCTCGGGCGGGCGGCGCAAGCAGGCGCTGCTGGGCGATGCGATGGAGGCGCTGATCGCCGCCGTCTACCGCGATGCCGGGTTCGAGGCCGCGCGCGACATGATCCTGCGGCTTTGGGGCGAGCGTATCCGCAGCGTCGAAGAGGATGCCCGCGATGCCAAGACCGCGCTGCAGGAATGGGCGCAGGCCCGCCGCCTGCCGCCGCCCAGCTATACCGAGGTCTCCCGCGCCGGTCCCGATCACGCCCCGGTCTTTACCATCGCCGCGCGGCTGGAGACCGGCGAGGAGGCGCAGGCCACCGCCGGCTCGAAACGCCAGGCCGAGCAATCCGCCGCCAAGGCGCTGCTGGCGCGGCTGGAGCGGGCATAGACTCCAGGGGACCGGAACCGCCAAGGGCGCCGGGCGATTGACCCGGCCCTGCGCGATCGCGGCACCCCCTCCCTAGCCAACCCGCGCAAAATCCTCTATCGGAACCCAATTCAACAACGGGAATCCCTTATGACCACACGCGCCGGATTCGTCGCCCTGATCGGAGAGCCCAACGCGGGCAAGTCCACGCTGACCAACGCCATGGTCGGTGCCAAGGTGTCGATCGTCACCCACAAGGTGCAGACCACCCGCGCCCGTATCCGCGGCGTCGCGATGGAGGGCGAGGCGCAGATCGTCTTTGTCGACACTCCGGGCCTGTTCCGCCCGCGCCGCCGGCTTGACCGCGCCATGGTCGCGGCGGCCTGGGGCGGGGCAGCGGATGCCGATATCATCGTGCTGATGGTCGAGGCCCATCGCGGCGTCACCGAGGGGGTCGAGCGCATCCTTGAGGGATTGCAGGAGATCGGCAAGGGCCGCACCGTGGCGCTGGCGATCAACAAGATCGACCGGGTCAAGGCCGAGACCCTGCTGGTCCTGGCCAAGGATCTGAACGCCCGCTACCCCTTTGCCGAGACCTTCATGATCTCGGCCGAGAAGGGCCACGGCGTACCCGCCCTGCGCAAATGGCTGGCCGGGGAACTGCCCGAGGGGCCGTGGCTTTACCCCGAGGACCAGATCGCGGATCTGCCGATGCGGATGATCGCGGCCGAGATGACCCGCGAAAAGCTGACCCTGCGGCTGCACCAGGAACTGCCCTACCAGCTCACCGTCGAGACCGAGAACTGGGACGAGCGCAAGGACGGCTCGGCCCGGATCGACCAGTTGGTCTATGTCATGCGCGACGGTCACAAGGGCATCGTGCTGGGCCACAAGGGCGAGACGATCAAGGCCGTCTCCAAAGCCGCGCGCGAGGAACTGGAAGAGTTTCTCGGCCGCAAGGTGCACCTCTTCCTGCAGGTCAAGGTGCGCCCGAACTGGCTGGAGGAATCCGAGCGCTATTCGGAAATGGGGCTCGACTTCAAGGACGGGAACTGAGCGCCATGCGCCTGACCGCCCGGTTCTGGGTCGATGCCTATCTGGCCCGCCTGCGCCTGCGCGAGATCCCCGCCTTTGTCACCGCCCATGGCGACGACACCGCCGGCGCGGTTCTGGTCAAGCTCAACACGCTTGACGGGCAGGCGGTGCTGTTCCAGCGCGGTTTCGATCTGGAC
>NZ_JARGPK010000027.1 GCF_029212575.1 Antarcticimicrobium sp. | reverse complement strand
GACTTCCTCTTCTGAGCGGGTGCGAACGGGCCGCCCCCGGCCGGGGGCGGCCCGTTCGCACCCGCTCAGAAGAGGAAGTCGGACGCGTCCAAATCGGCCAGATTGACCCCGTCCAGTCGGATCGTGTTGCCCAGACCGTCGTCGATGATCACGCGAGAGCCCACTTGCGTCATGTGGTTGGCGGACAGGTCGGCCCAGTTGGTGATGGCCGACACGTCCGACAGGTCGATATCCTCGCGCCTTTCCAAAGCGTCGAAATCGGTGATCGTGTCCTGCCCGAACCCGTCTTCAAAGACAAAGGTATCGGCCTGGCCGCCGCCCACCAGCAGGTCGTTGCCGGTGCCGCCCTCCAGTACATCGTTACCATCGTCGCCGCGCAGGGTGTCGTCGCCCAGGCTCCCCAGTATCGTGTCGGCGCTGAAGCCGCCCAGCAGACGGTCGTTGCCCGCCCCGCCTGCTATGATGTCGTTGCCGTTACCGCCGTTCACCGTGTCATTGCCGCCACCACCATAAAGCAGGTCATTCTGCCCGCCGCCGTTGATCGCATCGTCACCCGCGTTGCCATGCAGCGTGTCCAGCCCCGCCATGCCGTTGATCACGTCATTGTCGGCCCCGCCATAGGCCAGATCCGCTCCGCCGCGCAGGACCAGCGTGTCGGTGCCATCGCTGGCCTCGACCGTGTCATTGCCGCCGCCTGCGTCGATCACGTCGTTGCCCGTGCCGCCATAAACCTCGTCGGACGCTCCGCCTGCGTCGATGATGTCGTCGCCATCGCCACCGTCGATCATGTCGCCGCCGCGCCCGCCGATCAGGCTGTCCGCGCCGCTTCCGCCGATCAGGCTGTCCTTGCCGTCGCCACCGTCGATCGTGTCATTGCCAGAGTTGCCATCGATGGAATCGTTTCCGTCGCCGCCATCGATGGTGTCCCCGGCACTGGCCCCGGTGATGACATCATCGCCCGCCCCGCCGTCGATCAGGTCGCTGACAAAGGACCCGGCCGCGAAACCGCCGTCGATGGTGTCATCGCCATCGCCGCCATACAGGGCCTGAAAACTTGCCCCGCCGGTGATGACGTCATTGCCGGCCCCGCCCTCGATCGTGATGCCATTCAGCCCGCCGGCATCCAGCGTGTCGTCCTGCCCGCTGCCGATCAGATGTTCGAACCCGACGATCTGCACCGTGCCGACGCCTACCGTGCCACGGTCGATGGTCTCTGCGCCCAGATCGATGGTGTAGGCTAAGGTTGTTTCGTTGCTGGCATCGAAGGTGTCGTTGCCCGAACCGCCATCGAACAGGTCGGCATCGCCGATGTCGAAATCACCGATGACGTTGCCGTTCAGCACCACGAACAGATCGTCATCCGCGCCGCCGTCGATCAGCCCGCCGCCCACGGCCTCGAGCGTGTCATTGCCGGCCCCGCCCAGCAGCGTGTCGTTGAATGTCGACCCGCCGAACAGCGCGTCATTGCCATCACCGCCCGTCAGCAGGTCGATGCCGCTGCCGCCGCTGATGGTGTCGTTGCCGCCCCCGCCGTCGATGGTGTCGTCGCCGCCGCTGCCGTCGATGGTGTCATTGCCGTTGCCACCGCTGATGGTGTCGCCGCTGGCGCCGCCGTCGATGGTGTCGTCGCCATCGCCGCCGTCGATGGTGTCGATGCCGCCGCCGCCGCTGATGGTGTCGCCGCCGCCGCCCCCCAGCAGGATGTTGTCAAAACCATTGCCGATCAGCTCTTCGTTGACATTGGTGCCGGTCACGTTCTCGAACCGCAGCGCCGATTGGGTGACCCCGCCAAAGCGCACCTCTTGCGCGGCCAGGTCATAGACCGTGCCATTCGACATCGTCTGCCCGACCAGCGTGTCGATGCCGTCGCCGCCATCCACGGTCTCGCCGGCATCGACGGCCACGATGATCACGGTGTCATTGCCGTCCCCGGCGTCGATCTGGTTGAATCCTGACCCGTCGGTGATCGTGTCGTCGCCGTCATAGCCGAAGGAGAAATCGGCATCGGCGGTAAAGCTGTCGTTGCCCACCGTGCCGATCTGATAGTCATCGGGGGTATAGACCGGGGCGTTCGCCGCATCGCGGGGGTCATAGATCGCCATGCGGATGTCCTGCCCGGTGCCGACCTCCTGCCAGGTGACGGCGATGCGCCCGTCGCTCAGCCCCAGAACCTCGGGCTGCGATTCCGTGCCTGCCGAATTGATCGTGACCACGCTGCCGACCGAGGCACCGCTGGCGTCATAGCGGACCATGTCGATGGTGTTGGTCTCGTCATTGTCATAGACCACGGCAAAGCCGCCATCGGCCAGGCCCGTCACCGACAGCTCGTTGTTGTTGTTCGTGAGGCCGACCGACTGGATGAACTGCTCGGTGGTAAGGGCGGTGCCGGAATTGTCGAAGATGCGGAAATAGGCGTCGCGGTCGGTGCCGTCGAAATTCTGCCACACCGCGACAAAGCCGCCCCCGCTGAGGGCGGCCACATCGGGCTGGGTCGATTCCGTGCCGCTGGTCGAGATCGGGAAAAAGCTGCCGCTGATGCTCCCGGACGCGGTGATCAGCCGCCCGATGATGTCGTTTCCGGATGAGTTGTCGCGGTTGGTGACAAGCACGAAGCTGCCATTGCTCAACGCGGCCACGCTCAGGTTCTGGATGGAGCCTGACACTGTGCTGTTGCCCGAGGCCAGGATCGAGGTGGCCGCCGTGAACGTGCCGGCCGAGGCGTCGTAAAAGCTGTAATGCGCGGTGACGCTGCTGCCGTTGTCGATGTTCCAGGCGATGACGGCATCGCCCGCGCCGTTTACCGTGACGGTCGGATCGTTGAACGACTCGCCGGTTCCTTCGGTGAAGGACCCGGTGTTGATCTGGGTGCCCGCGCTGTCGTAGACCTCGACCCGGATCGAAGTGCCGGTGCCGTCAGTATCTTCAAAGGCCAGGATCCAGCCACCGCCCGGCGTGGCGGTGATCTCGAACTCGCCCTCGTCATCCGCAAACCAGTCGTTGTTCATCCGGAACGGGCTGCCGACAGGGTCGCCCAGCGGGTCATAGATCTGCCCGATTATGTCGGTCCCGTTCGAGTTATCGACGTTGTTGGTGTCATCCTCCCAGGCGACCAGGATATTGCCGTTGCTCAGCTGCGTGATCTGCGGTTCGACCTGAGTCCCGGCCAGGTTGCCGATGTTGACGGTAAATTCCGAAAGCCAGAGTTCGGGTGTTGTGGGCATTTTTCTATCCTATTGAAAAAATTAATTTTTTTGGTGTGCGACCCGCATGAGACGGCGTAATTCCGCAGGCAGGCCATGCACCCGGCATCGGTAAACCCGTGCAAAATACGCACGACATCCAACACCGGGCTGGGCAAAGGTTACCCTAGGTTGACCGTTTTTCAAGACGTCTTTGGGCTGCGCGGTGCACTTTCGCGCAGGGCCTGGGCCTCAAACGGCCAGGGGTCCGCGCGCGGCGATCCGGGCCTTGTAGTCGTCCAGATCGCGGCGCGCGCGCACCAGCCTGCGCCATTCCGCGATGTCGAACCGGCCTTCGGCCACATCCTCGAACAGCCGCTCCAGCAGGCCCATCTTGCGCAGATGATAGGGGATGCCATGCCCCACGAAGGGGATGTTCAGATCGATCCGCCCGGGGATGTCAAGCAGATCGACATGGGCCGCGTCCTCGGCGCAGCGACGATCGAAGGCCACCACCACGCGGGCGGGGGTGCGGCAGCCTTGGGCGGCGCTTTGCGGAAAGCTGTCCCACTCCTGCGCGCGGCCCTGCGGGAACCGGGTTTCCCACGGCACCAGCACGGATGACAGCGTCGCCTGCGGGTTCATTGCCAGCACCCGGTCGGCGCGGAACGCATCGGCATAGGCCAGCGCCGCATAGCCGCCCATCGACCCGCCATAGGCCATCACGCTGTCATAGCCTTGAAAGACACCCGCATCGGCCAGCCGGTCGCATAGATCGCGCAGGCCCGGCGGGCGGAACCAGTGCGAGCGGGTGGGCTTGACGAAAATGCCCGCCTTGTCGGTGCGGTCGCGCACAAAGCCAAAGCCCCAGCCGGGGCGGGTGCGGCGGGGATTGTTCTCGGCCATGCCGGCGTGATCGAAGCAGACCACCAGCTGCCGCGCCGGACGCAGCAGCACATCGACGGTGTAATCCTCCAGCTCGCAGGAAAATACCCGGCCACGGCGGTGAAAGAACCCTGCCTGTTCCAGTCGCGCACGCTGCGCGGTGGCGGCGTCAGAAAGCATAGCCAAAGGTCTCGAGTTCCTTTTCAAAGGCCTTTGCCACAAGGGCGCGGGTGGCCGCGTCGTAATACTCGCGATAGCTGGCTTCGCGTTTCGACACCTTGGTCTGCATCAGCGGCTCGGACTCGTCGATGCCCAGCCGTGCATAGATGTCGGCCATCCCCCCGTTCAGATCCTCGAAGCGGTAGATGTGATCGACGATGACCCGGTCGTTGATCGCATAAAGCCCCCAGCCGCGCTGGTGGATCCGGTCAAGCACGCCGGGTTTGCGCACGAAGGCGTCAAAGGTCAGGCTGTCTTTCCAGATGCCTTTGGCGACGCGGTTCTTCTTCATGTAATGATAGGCCGACACCGTGCGGTCGAACGGGTTGCGTTCAAAGGCGAAGGTGAAATAGTCCCGCCAGACCTGTTGGCCCAGCAGCCGCCGCGCCCGGACGGCGGGGGAATGGTTGTTCAGGGCCCAGGGCCTGCCATCGGGCAGCGCCGTCACATGGTTCTGCGGCCCGGGATAGCCCTTTTCCTGGCGGATCACCTCGTCGTCAGGGTGGATGGGCGTGATCACGTCGTCTGGCCCGCAATGCTTGCTCAGCGCAATTTCGACGCTGGTGCCGGCGGTCTTGGTGGTCTTGACAAAGACGAACCTGTGCCTGTGCGAAATGATCATGCCCCGGCCTCTTGTCGTGCGGTCACATCGGCCCAGGCCGCGCGGGCCTGGGGGAACCTGTCCTCGATCGCGGCGCGCACCGGGGCCAGTGCCTGGCGCAGCTCGTCCACCACCACGGCAGGCAGGCCAAAGGCGTCGGTGGCATTGTCGCGCCGTTCCAGTTCGGCGGCGGGCAGGTCCAGCCGCGCGATGTCCAGCCAGTCGCAGATCCCGTTCAGCGTGCCGGCCTTGTCGGCCATCATCGTCTCGTAGATTTCGAACCGCAGGTTCTCGGGGGCGTAATTGCGCTCCAGCGTGGCCACGGTGGTATCGTAGCGCGACAGGTCGCGGATCACCGGCCTGCGCGCGACCGTCAGGATCTCTTCCTCGGTGGCGGTGGTGATGTCGCCGCCGCCCCGCTTGAACACATAGCGCACCGCCGACAGCGCGCGGTCCAGCGGCTCGCGCATGATGAAGATCACCTTCTGCCGCTCGGAGATGCGCTTGATGTGATCGTGCCCGGCATCGGGCAGCATCGCGTATTCCGGGCTGAAATCCATTGCATAGCGGCCCGCGCCCTGAAAGATGCCGGCATACCAGTTGTCATTCATTGGCCGGAACAGGCGCGCGATGTCGCGCGGGGGCTTTTCGCCGGTGGCCTGGGCCTGGATGAATTTCGCCACGCGGCGCGGATGGCGTTCCATCATCCGCTTCATCACGTTAATCTTCATCTGCGGCCCCAGCATGCCGCCGCAATGCACCGTGGTAAAGTAATGCAGCTCCTTGTGGCTTCCCTGGCGGGTCTGGTCGTGATCGGCCAGCCGGTTATACAGCCATGTCGTGCCGCTTTTCTGTGCGCCCACACATAAAAGAAGATCGGGAATGATCATCGAAAGGTCCTTTGGGTCAAATCCATTCGGAATGTATCAGGCGTGCGGGCACGCCACGAGGGTTGCCGTAGCATCCCTACACCAGACCGGCAAACCGCATCAATCCGTGATGCGTGTCACGGATCGAGGCACGGGGGACACAGATCGCGGTCTGCTCAATTGATCTTCTGAACGCCTTCGAACAGGGCGGCGGACATGCGCTGACCCAGTGACGGTTTCCATTCCGACTTGGTCAGGATCGTCGGATGCTGCGAGGTGATCAGACCGTCAGGCCGGATATTCGACATGGGCCAGACCGTGCGATAGGCATTCAGCTCGTGATCGCGCGCCATCTCGCCGAACTTGCTGTCGGTATAGGTGACACATTCGGGATAGAACCAGCCGTCTTCGGTATTCGATTTCCTGGGATCATCGCAGCGAATATATGTGACCATCGCAATCGACTCCTCGTGCATCGCACCTGCAATCGAGGACAGCAGCCTGTGTGTCAGATCGATGCCCGTATGCGACGCGATCGATTGCGCAAAGATGTAATCGACAGGGCCCGTGGTGAAGGAGAAATCGAAATCGGTGTTATGCGTGAATGTGGGCGCCTTGGCGGCGATGACCTGCGAGTCCGCCATATCGGCGCCGAAATGCATCTTCACGCCCGCGTTCAGAATCTCGCGGTTCGGCTCCACGCCGAAATACCTGCCGCGCAGCAGATACATCAGCGCGAAGCGCCCCAGGCGCAGGCTGCCGCATCCGACATCCAGGAACCTGTGATGTTCGCGCAGTCCCAGATCCATCAGCAACTGGAACTGCATCCCCCCGATCATGTCATAGACAAAGGGCGGTCCGACCCAGGCCCGCGGATGGTTGGCGCCGGCCCCCAGTTTCAGGCCCAGTTCGTCATGCTCATCGGCGGGCACGGCCTTCAAGGCTTCCTGCCGAAGCCGTTGAGGCTCGGCCCTTTGGAAAACGATCAGGCTGGAATTTCCGCTCATGTCTGGCTCCTGAAATTGTTTTTGGCGACAGTGTTTGATCGAAAAACGATGTCGGGTGGATTGGGATTATGCAGGCGACATTTCGTAAATGACCCGCATCTTGCGATCAGGATCACCTGATTTTCCTCATAGATCAAGGATTCTGCCTTGCCGCAGGATCTTGTCTGCAATGGCCCGGCAGTCAGGACCCGTATGACGGGAGCCGCCCGGGCCGTCCTCTGGACGGGGCAGGCGCGGGGCAACGCCCGATCGTCAGCGGTCCTGACCAAAACGAGCGGACACAAGTCCCTTCCAAGCGGCTGTATTGGTTGGGGAGCCCGCAGGGCTGTCCGCTCAGTTCGGGCGTGACTGCGCCCGGACATACTCCTTGACCGTCTCGAGGCTTGCCCCGCCGCAGTGGCTGACGAAGTAGCTCGGGGACCAGAGCGCGCCGCCAAGGCGGCGCAGCGCCGGGTGGTCGCGACGCAGGAGCCGTGACGTCGACGTCTTCAGCGCATTCGCGAACTCCGCCAGCGCCGTGGTCGGCGGCAGGGAGACCAGGAGGTGGAGATGATCCGGCTCCCTGTTCAGCTCGATCAGGCGGCCGTCGCGCGCGGCGCACCGCTCCGACGCGATCCCGCGCGCCTGGTCGATCATCGTCCCGGTCAGGACCGGGCGACGGCGCTTCGTCACCAGAACCATATGGTAGGTCAGCGCGAAAACGCAGTTGTTTGTTCTGGTCAGTGCTTGCATGTTCATACCAGAACCATCACCCTTTCTTTTCGCATGTCGACCGCAACCCGTTCCATCAGCTTCCGCCTCTACCCGGACAAGCGCCAGCAGGCGCTTCTGGATCGGAAGCACGCCGTCTTGAAGGACCTGTGGAACGCGGCCCTCGAGGAGCGGATCGGCGCCTGGCGCCGCGGGGTCCGGATCCGCCTCTCCTACCAGGAGAAGGCGCTGAAGACGGTCCGGGCCGAGGTGGACGGGTGGCGCGGCCTCGTGCACACGCATGAGGCCCAGACGGTTCTCAAGCGGCTTGAGCTCGCGTTCCAGGCCTTCTTCCGCCGCCTCCGGGAGGGGCAGACCCCGGGGTTCCCCCGGTTCCGCAGCGCGGACCGGTTCCGGGGCTGGTCCTACAAGGAGCACGGGAACGGGTTCAAGGTGGAGCCCCGCCCGGGCTGGCGCCACGGGTTCGTCACCCTGTTCGGGGTCGGCCGGATGCGGATGCGCGGCATCGCGCGAACCCCGGGCCAGATCCTGAAGGGGGACGTCAGCCGCGACGCTCGCGGCTGGACGTTGAACCTCGTGGTCGGGACGGAGTGCGCGGAGCGGGAGCACGACCCGGACGCACAGCCCGGCGCGTTCGATCTCGGGGTGGAGACGCTCGCCACCGTGGCCTACGCGGACGGGAGTTTCGAGCGGGTCGAGAACCCGCGTCACCTCGCCGAGGAGGCGGAGGCACTGTGGGCGGAACAGAGCAAACTGTCCGCTCTTGCTCGGGCCCGCAAGATCAGCAAGCGCGCGCTCAAAAAGGCACGCAAGGAGATGGCCCGGCGCCACGCGAAGGTGGCGGCGCGCCGGAAAGACTTCCTGCACAAGACGACGGCGCGGCTGGCGCGGGTCCTGTCCCTGATCGGGACGGAGACCCTCGCGGTCCGGAACCTGACCCGCTCCGCGCGGGGCACGGTCGAGGCGCCCGGGCGGAACGTCGCCCAGAAGGCGGGGCTGAATCGGTCGATCCTCGACACGGCCCCGGCCACGTTCCTGAACATGCTCCGGTACAAAGCGGAAGAGGCTGGTACGGAGTTCCTCGAGGCGGACACGCGACGGCTCAAACCATCGCAGCGGTGCCCGGACTGCGACGCGGTCCGGAAGAAACCGCTCTCGGTCCGCACCCACGACTGCGCCTGCGGGTGCCGGCTCGGCCGCGACGAGGCGGCCGCGCTGGTCCTGCTGAGGTGGGCGATGGCAGAGGTCGCGTCCCGTGACCCCGACGCCCCGCCTCGGGACGGTCACCCGGCCGGGACGGTCGGGGTCTCAGCGGCGCAAGCCGCCTGAGACCGAAACCCCCTCCAACCTACGGGATTGGTGGGGGAGGTTCATACCCTTCAGGTATAGACCCAGGCCTTGAAACGGTCGAAATCCGCCATGATCTTGTCCTGGGCCGCCGGATCAAGCCGGATCTTGTATTCAAAGGCGATGTCGGCCGAGACGGTGTTGTTGCGGACGTTTTCATAGCGCATCTTGTCGATGATCGCATAGCCCAGCTCGAACGGATGGCCGACGTGGCCGAACATCCGCTCCATTGTGGCGCGCGCGTTCATCGCCAGATCCTCAAGCCCCACGGTGGTGACGCGCGGCGTGTCGGCATGGGCGATGAACTGGTCATAGCAGCCTTGCACATAACGCAGCTTGGCCGCGCGATAGCCGTCATACCAGGCATCGAAATCATCGGTGCCCGCGCGTTTGAAATCGGAACAGACGATGGCGCGCGGGTCCTTGTAGCTGATCACCACCGGCACGTCGCTGCGCGCCAGCACCGCGTCCAGATGTGCCAGATAGCGCGGCGTCTTGTCGAAAATCCCGGTCGTGCCGGGATCAAGCACGGTGCTGGCGGCCAGCAGCCGGGCGTAGAACTCGGCAAAATCGGGTGCGGCGCAGCAGTGTTCGAACTGCTCTTGGGTAATGCCCCAGCCATTCAGCATGTTGCGGGCAAAAGGCTGGCGATCGCGGAATCCGGCGGGGGTGGTGTCCATCAGAACACCGCATTCGAACCCTGAATCCAGCCCCGGCACCTGGCGAAAAAGATCCGATATCAGCGTGGTTCCGGTATGTTCCAGCCCGCAGATCAGAAATTTCAGCACCATGGTCGACCTTGCCTCCCGCTTTTTGCCCGACTGGCACCCAGTCGTAGCATGTCTGCACCCGTTGGCCAGCGCAAAGCGCCCGCCCGATGCAAGCCGTGCTGGAATTGATCCGCGCGCGCGGGCAGGGTAGACCGAAATCAGTGCAGGCACCGCATGCGTGACCTGTCCGCCAGCCCGAGGATTTCATGACCGACCCTATTTTGCCCGAGGTTTCCACAGATGAGACCCCCCCGCCGCTGCCGGGGTTCGATGCTGCCGCCTATCTGGCGCTGAACAAGGATGTGGCGGCCCGGCCCGGGGTGGATGCCGCGCGCCATTACCGCGACCATGGCCGGGCCGAGCTGCGCACCTTGCTGCCGCAGGGCGGGCGGCTGGATCATCCCGCCAGCCGCGCCCTTGACCCCGCCGGGCGCGCCCATTGGCAAGAGGTGCTGCGCACCGCCGATACGCCGCTGGCCGATCTGATCGCCGACCATCCCCGCGCGGCATGGCTGCACACCGGCTTCACCCTTGCGGGTTATCTGCAACAATGCCCC
>NZ_JARGPK010000015.1 GCF_029212575.1 Antarcticimicrobium sp. | reverse complement strand
CCGCGCCCCGATCAACCGTTTCATCCCGCGTGAAATGACCGAAGCCGACATTCTCCGTACCATCGAGGATTTTGCCGTAGCGGCCGCCAATGCGCTGGCCGCAGGCTTTGATGGCGTCGAGATCATGGGGTCCGAGGGATACCTGATCAACGAATTCACCGTCACCCACACCAACAAGCGCCAAGACGACTGGGGCGGCAGCGCCGCGAACCGCCACCGATTCCCGGTCGAGATCGTGCGCGCGGTGCGCGAACGTTGCGGCCCCGACTTTCTGGTCATCTACCGGATTTCGGCGGCCGATCTGGTCGAGGGCGGCGCGCCCGCCGAAGAAATTGCCGCACTGGCCCGCAAGATCGAGGCTGCGGGTGCGGATATCCTGAACACCGGCATCGGCTGGCATGAGGCCCGCGTGCCGACGATCGCCTACCCGGTGCCGCGCGGTGCCTGGCGCAAGGCGGCAGCCAACGTCAAAGCGGCGGTGTCGATCCCGGTAGTCGCCTCGAACCGGATCAACACACCCCAGCTTGCAGAAGACATACTTGCCTCTGGCGATGCGGACATGATCTCGATGGCGCGCCCGTTTCTGGCCGATCCGCATTTCGTGAAAAAGACGCGCGAGGGCCGCGCAGACGAGATCAACACCTGCATTGCCTGCAACCAGGCCTGCCTGGATTTCATTTTTTCGGACCGGCCGGTCGGATGTCTGGTCAATCCAAGGGCCGGGCGTGAAACGGAATTCCGGGATACGCCAACCGACACGCCAAAGAAAGTGGCCGTCGTTGGCGGTGGTGCCGCGGGCATGGCCACAGCCGCCGAGGCGGCACGGCTGGGCCACGATGTCACCCTGTTCGAAGCGCAGGACAAATTGGGCGGTCAGCTGAATCTGGCCCGCGCCGCACCAGGCAAGGACGAATTCGACGAAACCCTGCGGTATTATGCCGGTCAGATGCAGAAACACGGGGTCACGCAGCGTCTGGGACAGCGGGCAGAGGCGAGCGATCTTGAGGGATTTGACCATGTGGTCATCGCCACCGGGGTCACGCCGCGCATTCCCGACCTGCCGGGTATCGACCATCCCAGCGTCGCGACCTACGCCGAAATTCTGTCCGGTGACCGCGAGGCGGGCGACCGTGTCGTGGTGATGGGGGCGGGGGGCATCGGTCATGATGTGGCCGAGTTCCTAGTGACCAAACCCGCCGAGACCGCGAATTCCGACGTCTTTTGCGAAACCTGGGGAGTGGACCCCGAGTTTGTCTCCTCGGGTGCCCTGGCGGGCGACCCTCTGGCACCGAAGCCGTCGCGCCGCAAGGTCGTCATGCTGCAGCGCAAGACCGCTAAACCGGGCGCGGGGCTTGGTGTTTCGACAGGGTGGATCCTGCGCAACGCGCTGCGCAAACATGGGGTCGAGGCAATGGGCGGGGTGACCTATGAACATATCGACGATGCGGGGCTGCACATCGTCGCGGACGGAAACCCGACGGTCATCGCAGCCGATACAATTGTGCTGTGCACCGGTCAGGAACCGGAACGGGCCCTGGCCAAAGAGGTTGTAGCGCGCGGCGTCCCGGTTACGATGATCGGCGGGGCAAAGGAGGCCGCCGAACTGGATGCGCTGCGCGCCATTGATGAGGGCGTGCGCCTGGCGCAGGATCTCTGAACCGAGGCTCGGGCAAGGGGGAAACTATGCTGACCGACGTCATCCGCGCGGGGCGCGCTGATCTGTATTCGATCTTTCGAACCCGCGCACATGACTGCGCCCGCGCCCTCGCCATCGAGGACGGCAGCAGAAAACTGACCTATGCAGAACTGCTGGAGCGGGTCGATCGTCTGGCGGCTGTATTTCTGGCACGAGGCGTGGCGCCCGGAGACAGGATCGCGATCCTGTCGCATAACCGCTCAGAATACCTGGAGGTCGAACTTGCAGCAGCGGGAATCGGCGCGATCGTCGCCTGTCTGAACTGGCGGCTTGCCCCCGATGAACTGCGGCACTGCATCGATCTGGTCGAGCCGGTTCTCGCGGTTGTCGAACCGGAACTTTCAGAAGCTTACCGCGCCGTCGCGTCGACACCCTGTCTAACCGTCGGGCCAGACCTGGAAACGGCCATTGCCGGGGTCGAGCCGGACCCGCGCACCGGAACCATGGTTGACGACCCCGAGGCCGGTCTGACGATCCTCTATACCTCGGGGACCACGGGCCTGCCCAAGGGGGCGCATATCAGCCACCGCGCGCATATCGCCCGATCCATGGTTTTTGCGGCCCAGCTGGCGCTGGATCCCGGCGACGGGTTCATCGCCTGGGCGCCGATGTTCCACATGGCCTCCACCGATCATGCGCTGGCAACGATCCTGCGGGGCGGGACCGTGGTGATGGTGGACGGGCTGCAGCCCGCCGTCATCAACGAGGCGCTGTCACGCCACAGGATCGGCTGGTTCGTGATGATGCCCGGGGCACTGGAGGCTTTTATTAACGAACGGCACGCCAACCCTTTGCCGCTGAAGGGGATCAAGGTTTGCGGCGCAATGGCTGATCTGGTGCCGCCGCATCAGATCGCGGAACTGACCGGTCTTCTGGACACGCCCTATCTGAATTCCTTCGGGGCGACCGAAACCGGCCTGCCGCCGGGAACCGCCGATCTGATCGCGCCGGGTGTGACCCCGGACCGGCTGTCCAAGCGCATCAGCGCCTTTTGCGAGGTGCGGCTGGTCGATCCCGACGACCGCGAAGTCCCCGATGGAACGCCGGGCGAAATGGCGCTTCGGGGTCCGACGCTGTTTTCCGGGTACTGGAACGCCGACGACACCAATGCCCGTGACTTTCGCAACGGCTTTTTCCACATGGGCGATCTGTTCCGGCGCAATGCGGACGGCACCGTCGACTTTGTGGATCGGGCGAAATACCTGATCAAGACCGGAGGTGAAAACGTCTATCCGGCGGAAATCGAACGTGTGCTTCTTTCTCATCCCGATGTGATCGATGCCGCCGTGGTAAGGGCCTTCGACGCGAAATGGGGGGAAAGCCCGGTGGCCTTTGTCGCCTGTGACGATGACGGGCCGGATGCCGAGGCGCTGCTGAACTTGTGCCGCGAAAGCCTCGCTGGCTATAAGCGACCACGCGAAATTCGCTTCATCGCGTTCGAGGATTTTCCCAGATCGACCAGCGGCAAGATCCAGCGGCATATCCTCGAAGCCCGGCTCGCAGATTAATTTTCGCTCTGACCCGATCGTCAGCCAGCCACGCCAGTTCGCCCCAATAGCGATAAAAGCGTTCTTATCCTCGTTGCCACGAGCTTCTTATCCCCGCCCTTTGGAGTAACCCCCTGAACGTGATCCACCATCTGGGATAGATTGACCCGCGATTGATGCGCAGCCCTCTGTCGGACTACACGGCTAGGGTTTTCCGGGTGTTTGAGCTCAGGAGGATTCGTAGATCCCTGAGCCATTCATCAGTGCGATCGGTGGTTTGTTCCCGGTTGCGCTGTGGGGGCAGCAGTAACCCGGCGCATCGCACCGACGGGCATGGACTGCCGGCAATTGCCGGTTGGGGCTGCTGCGGGCCTTCAAGGGAAAGTCGGCGACTATCCGATGTGCGGGACAAAGCGGACTTTCGCCAAGCGACCTCAAACGTCCGGTTCTGTACTGCGGCCCGACAAAACGATATCAAGTGATCAGCGGTCAGCCGATCGCACCTGTGTAACTGTCTTCTTCGGCCCTCCTGTCTGCATGATCTGGGACAGGTAAGAATTGCGCCGTCTGATGAAGTCACGCAGAAGGGTCGGGTAATCTTCACTGACGGCATTCTTCACAGAAACCCGACGCTCCAGTTCATGTCGCCAGGCCCTTA
>NZ_JARGPK010000030.1 GCF_029212575.1 Antarcticimicrobium sp. | reverse complement strand
GCAGGCAGAAGACCCTGGCCGTCCGGATCCCCTAGGACACCCGCCGCTGCCACGCCGCCATCATCGAGCGCGACGCCACCGCGATCATCCCGATCCGCAAGAACGGACGGCCCTGGAAAGAGGACTGCCCGGCTGCAGTGGTCCGCAACGACATTCTCCGGGCCACGCGATACCATGGCAGGGCGTTCTGGAAACGATGGACCGGATACCACACCCGCAGCCGTATCGAGGCGACCCCTCTTGTCTTATGGCTTTTGGTGGCTCTCGATGCAAAAAAGAGCCACCGTCCGGCACGGCATGATGACAAAGGCTTTTGGAATATTGGAAGCGGTCAAGAAGTTCCTCCCTCAATCCGGCGCCAGCATGTAACCCGCCCCGCGCACCGTCTGCAGGTAGCGCGGCTGTTTCGGGTCGGTCTCGATCTTGCGCCGCAGCCTCGTGATCTGCACGTCCACCGCCCGCTCCTGCGCCTGGCCCCGGTCGCGGCCCAGGTCCTCGACCAGCTTGGCGCGGCTCACCGGCTCGCCCGGGCAGGCGGAAAAGATGCGCATCAGCTGGTTTTCGGTGGCGGTCAGCCGGACCAGGTCCTCTCCCCGCCACATCTCGCCGCGCTCGATGTCATAGCGGATCGGGCCGAGGGACAGGATCTTGGGCACCGTCTGCGCCGCCGGGATGTCCGGCATCCGCCGCAGGATCGCGTTGATCCTGAGCAACAGTTCCTTGGGCTCGAACGGCTTGGCCAGGTAATCGTCGGCCCCCGCCTCCAGCCCGGCGATCCGGTGCTCGGTCTCACCGCGCGCGGTCAACAGCAGGATCGGCGTGCCCAGCGTCTCGCGCAGAGACCGGGTCAGGCTCACCCCGTCCTCGCCCGGCATCATCACGTCCATCACGATCAGGTCGAACTCGAGCCCGGCCAGAACCCGCCGCGCATGTGCGGCGTCGCGCGCAACGGATACCAGGAACCCGTTACGTATCAGGAACTTCCTCAGCAGATCGCGGATCCGCTCGTCATCGTCCACGATCAGCAGATGGGCGTCCATCCCACTCATCCGCTGTTGTCCTTCAGCCGCAGGTAGCAGCGGCGCATGTCGGCATCCATCATCGCCTCCAGCACCTTGCGGAACCCCGCCACCGCCTCCGGACCGGCCTCGCGGAAGGCGACGCGCATCCGGGCGCGCTGGGCGTCCGAGAGCCTCGCCTCAAGCGCGTGCCCGTCCTCGGTCAGGAAGAGATGGCGCTCGCGCTTGTCGAGGGTGCCGACCCGGCTTTCCACCAGCCCGTCGGCGATCAGCGTGCGCAGCACCCGGTTCAGCGACTGCTTGGTCACGCCGAGGATGGCCAGCAGGTTGTTCACCGTGGTGCCCGGCGCGCGGTTGATGAAATGGATCGCCCGGTGATGCGCCCGGCCATAGGCCAGCTCGGCCAGGATGCGGTCGGGATCGGCGGTGAACCCGCGATAGGCAAAGAACATCGCCTCGATGCCCTGCCGCAATTGCTCGTCGGTGAGAAACAGCAGGCTCTCGCCACTGTGCACCTGCGCCGTGCGCCCGTCCGTCATGGTTGTGCCCATCCCTGCTGGCAGCCTTTCTTACCGCGTCACTCCGACTTTACGTCAGTCTTATTGACATTCCAAGACCGGACCGATATCGAATCGCATCTTTTGCGCAACTTTATGTCCGACCCGGACGTAAAATTGCAACAAAAGGAAACGCACAGAAGAATGGAGAATGTGCAATGTCGGGATATGATGACCGCGACGGCAAGATCTGGATGGATGGCCAGTTGATTGACTGGCGTGAGGCGAACGTACATATCCTGACCCACGCGCTGCATTATGCCAGCTCGGTATTCGAGGGCGAGCGGTGCTATAGCGGCAAGATCTTCAAGGGCGTCGAACACTCCCGCAGGCTGCGCAATTCGGCACAGCTTCTGGACATGGAGATCCCCTATTCGGTCGAAGAGATCGAGGCGGCGAAATATGCAATGCTCAAGGCCAACGGTTGGACCGACGCCTATGTGCGCGCGGTGGCCTGGCGTGGCGCGGGCGAGGATATGGGCGTCTCGGCGGCGCGCAACCCGGTGCGCCTGGCGGTGGCCGGCTGGGAATGGGGCGCCTATTACGGCGACGCCAAGACCACGGGCGCCAAGATCGGCATCTCGCGCTGGAAACGGCCCAGCCCCGAGACGATCCCGGTGCACGCCAAGGCCGCCGGCCTCTACATGATCTGCACCATGTCCAAGCACGCCGCCGAGGCCCAGGGATTCTCGGACGCGCTGTTCATGGATTATCGCGGCTATGTGGCCGAATGCACCGGCGCCAACATCTTCTTCGTCAAGGATGGAGAGGTGTATACGCCGCTGCCCGACAGTTTCCTGAACGGGATCACCCGCCAGACCGTGATCGCCCTGCTCAAGGAAAAGGGAATCCGGGTCTATGAACGCCACATCGAACCCAATGAGCTGGAAGGGTTCGAGCAATGCTGGCTGACCGGCACTGCCGCCGAGGTCACCCCGGTCGGCCAGATCGCCGATTACACCTTCGAGGTCGGCGCGCTCACCCGTGACATCGCCCAGGCCTATGAGGAGCTGGTGCGGCGCTGATCCGGCCGGATTCGATCACCTCGGGGGCACTCCGGCGCCCCCCATGGCCCGGTTTGACCGCGAAAGGCGCCCTTGACGGCGCCCTGCGCATTGCCTAGGACTACCGGCGCCGAGCGGGCGTTGTGTAGTGGTAAGACCTTAGCCTTCCAAGCTAATGACGCGGGTTCGATTCCCGCCGCCCGCTCCAAAATCTCCCCTGATACCTGCCTTGCACCGCCGCCCCGGCGCCTGCCGCTACTCGCCCACCAGCACCGCCGAGCGGCCCAGCTTCTCCAGCATCTCAAGGCAGGCCCGCATCTGGTCGAGGCTGACGAACTCGTCAGGCTTGTGTGCCTGGTCGATCGAACCCGGCCCGCAGACAACCACCGAGGTGCCCAGTTTCTGGAACAGCCCGGCCTCGGTGCCGAAGGGCACCACATGCGCCCCGTTGGCCCCGACCAGCCGCGCCACCAGGTCGCGGGCGGCGTTCTCTTCCATCGGCAGCAGCCCGGCGACCTCGCCGATCACCTCGGTCTCGATCCAGGCCTCGTCGCAGACCGCGCGCATCGCCGGCAGCAGCTCGTGATCGACATAGGCCGCCACCGCCTCCTTGACGAAATCCACGTCGCCGTCCTGCACCGGGCGCATTTCCCATTCCACCTCGGCCTTGCCGGCGATCACGTTATGCGCCACCCCGCCGCTGATCCGGCCGACGTTCAGCGTGGTCCAGGGCGGGTCGAATCTTCCGTCGCCGGGCGCGCGCAGCATCAGCGCCTGGCGCAGCTCCATCAGCCGCGTGACATAGCGCGCCGCGTATTCCGCCGCGTTCACCCCCCGCTCGGGCGAGGAGCCATGCCCCTCCAGCCCGGCAAAGCGCACCGTGTACTCGCAACAGCCCTTGTGCCCCTCGATCACCCGCATCGACGTCGGCTCGCCGATCACCGCCATCGCCGGGCGCAGCCCGCGTTTCTCCAGCTCTGGCACCAGCGCCCGGGCGCCAAGGCAGCCGACCTCTTCGTCATAGGTAAAGGCGAAATGCACCGGCCGGCGCAGATCGGCCTGCGCATAGTCGCCCGCCATCACCGTGGCGGCGGCGATGAACCCCTTCATGTCGCAACTGCCGCGCCCGTAAAGCAGCCCGTCCTCCTCGCGCAGGGCAAAGGGGTCGCTGCTCCAGTCCTGGTCCTCCACCGGCACCACGTCGGTATGCCCCGACAGGACGATGCCGCCGGGCCCCTCCGGCCCCAGCGTGGCAAAAAGGTTGGCCTTGTGCCCGCTGTGATCGGCAAACAGGTCCACCCGCGCGCCGGCCTCCTCCAGCCGCTGGGCCAGTTCTGCGATCATCGCCAGGTTGCTGTCGGAGGAGACCGTCGGATGGGAAATCAGGCGCTCCAGCAGCGCCACGGTTTCGGTCAGCCGCGCGCTCATGGTTTGACGAACATCTTTCTTGGCCGGTTGCAAAAGGTCTCGGCCGGCCCCTCGTCGCGGATCAGGATGCTCTCGGTGATCTCCAGCCCCCAATCAAGCATCCACAGCCCCGGCATGAAATGGAACGTCATGCCCGGCTCCAGCACGGTCTCGTCCTCCGAGCGCAGCGAGATCGTCCGCTCGCCCCAGTCCGGCGGATAGCTCAGCCCGATCGGATAGCCGCAGCGTGCGCCGCGTTCGATCCCGGCCCGTTCCAGCGGTTCGGCCAGCGCATTGGCGATGTCACAGGCCCGGTTGCCCGGCCGCGCCGCCTCCAGCCCGGCCTCCAGCCCCTCGATCAGCGCCGCTTCCGCGCGCAGCAGGAAATCCGGCGGTTCGCCGAGGAAAATAGTCCGGCAGAACGGCGTGTGATAGCGCCGGTAACAGCCCGAGACCTCGAAAAACGTCGCCTGTCCGGTCTCGAACGGCTTGCCGTTCCAGGTCAGATGCGGCGCGGCAGCATCCGGCCCCGAGGGCAGCAGCGGCACGATCGCCGGGTAGTCGCCCCAGGCCCCCTCGACCCCGCGAATCGCATCGCGAAAGATCTCGGCCACCACCTCGTTCTTGGGCTCGCCCGGCTCGACCCGCTCCAGCAGCCCGTCCACGATCTTCTCCGAGATTGCCGCCGCCTTGCGCATGAAGGCGATCTCCGGCGCCGACTTGACCGCGCGCTGCCAGTTCACCAGCGCCGTCGCATCCACCCAGAACACCTGCGACAGCGTGGTCGAGAGCGTCTCGAAGGCCTTGGCCGAAAAATAGTAATTGTCCATCTCGACGCCGATCCGGCCCTGTTCCAGGCCCAGACCCGCCAGCCGGGCGGCCAGATCCTGCATCGGGTGCCGCTCGGTCGATTGCACGTAATTGTCGGCATAGTCCCAGATTCGATCCCGCTCCATCCAGATCGTGCGCAGCGCGCCGTTTGCGTCCTGGTTGCGGCCCCACCAGATCGGATCCTGGTCTGGCAGGACGATCACCCCCTGGTGCACGTAGAACGACCAGCCGTCATATCCGGTCAGCCAGGCCTGATTCGACGGATCGGTGACAAACAGCGCATCCAGGCCCCGTTCGGCCATCTCGCGGCGGGTCAGATCCAGCCGCCGCCGGTATTCGCCATGGGAAAAAGGCAGGTCGATCACAGTCATTTTGCGCCTCGTGAAACTGTCATGGAGTCGGCCCATATGGACACAAGCAACCGCCCCTACAAATATTTTTTTCCCCAGAGCAGAGCGCGCGAACCGCCAAACCGGCCCGCTGAAAAAATATGCACCGCATCATGTTGTGGCGCCGGTTTTTTCACCCACTATAGAGGCGGAAAGACCCACCCCCGAACAGGACCGTTCCAGTCCTTTTTTCTCAAACGGGTTGCACAACGGCGGCTAACAGGTTTTATTTCAAGACAGAAAGCGGCGCAGATCGCATAATAACGATTATCACGGGGAGCCACTCTTGGCCGATACATCAAGCAACGATGCGTTCGTCGAATTCGAGCGCGTACAAAAGAGCTATGATGGCGAGACGCTTGTCGTCAAAGACCTCAACCTGACCATGCCCAAGGGCGAGTTTCTGACGATGCTCGGCCCCTCGGGCTCCGGCAAGACCACCTGCCTGATGATGCTCGCCGGGTTCGAGACCGCCACCCATGGCGAGATCAAGCTCGACGGGCGACCGATCAACAACATCCCGCCGCACAAGCGCGGCATCGGCATGGTGTTCCAGAATTACGCCCTGTTCCCGCACATGACGATCAACGAGAATCTCAGCTTCCCGCTCGAGGTCCGCAAGATCGGCAAATCGGACCGCGAGGCCAAGGTCAAGCGCGCCCTCGACATGGTCGAGATGGGCGCCTTCGGCGGCCGCCGCCCGGCGCAGCTCTCGGGCGGCCAGCAACAGCGGATCGCGCTGGCCCGTGCGCTGGTGTTCGAGCCGGAACTGGTGCTGATGGACGAACCGCTCGGCGCGCTCGACAAGCAGCTGCGCGAAAAGATGCAGTTCGAGATCACCGACCTTGCACACCGCCTCGGCATCACCGTGGTCTACGTCACCCACGACCAGACCGAGGCGCTGACCATGTCCGACCGCGTGGCGGTGTTCGACGACGGCCGCATTCAGCAGATCGCTCCGCCGGACGAGCTCTATGAAAGCCCGCAGAACAGCTTCGTCGCGCAGTTCATCGGCGAGAACAACACGCTCGAGGGCACCGTCAAGGAACTCAGCGACAAGCTGGCGCTGGTGCAGCTCGACGATGGCGAGGTGATCGACTGCATGCCGGTCAACGTCAACGCGGTAGGCGAGCGCACCAAGGTGTCGATCCGCCCCGAGCGGGTGGAATTCCAGAAGGACCGTCTGAAAGAGGGGGCGCATCTGCTCAAGGCGACGGTCAAGGAATTCATCTACATGGGCGACGTGTTCCGCACCCGCCTGAGCGTTGCCGGTAACGACGATTTCATCATCAAGTCGCGCAACGCACCCGATCAGGTCCGGCTCAAGCCGGGTGAACAGATCGAGATCGGCTGGCTCCCCGAGGATTGCCGGGCGCTCGACGCGTGAGAGGCACCCAGGTGCCCCAACCCCGGCGCTCAGACCGGGGGAGAAACAAGGAAACGCGATCAATTCAACGCGATAACCACAAGGAGAGATCTAATATGAAAATCAAATCCCTTGCCGCACTGGCCGCCAGTACGGCCCTGCTCGCCCCGATGGCGATGGCAGCGGACATGGCCGACAGCATGACCCTGGTCAGCTGGGGCGGTGCCTATCAGAAATCCCAGGTCAACGCCTACTCCGAACCCTACATGGCAATGCACCCCGACGTCGAAGTCGTCTGGGACGAAAGCTCGGCCGAGGCCGTGGCCAAGCTGCGCGCCATGAACGAGGCCGGCAACGTCACATGGGATCTGGTCGACGTGGTCGCCGCCGACGCCATCCGCCTGTGCGACGAGGGCCTGGCGATGGAATATGACCCCGACGACCTGCTGGCCGCCGCGCCCGATGGCACCTCGGCCGGGGACGACTTCGGTGACCTGATCGTCTCCGACTGCTTCATCCCGCAGATCGTCTACTCGACCGCCTTCGGCTATCGCACCGATCTGGTTGGCGATACCCCGCCGGACGACATCTGCGACGTATTCGACCTCGAGACTTACCCGGGCAAGCGCTCGCTTGAAAAGCGCCCGATCAACAACATGGAATGGGCCCTGCTCTGCGACGGCGTCGCCAAGGACGAGGTCTATGACGTGCTGGCCACTCCCGAGGGGCAGGAAAAGGCCCTCGCCAAGCTCGGCACCATCAAGGACAGCGTGATCTGGTGGTCCGCCGGCGCCGATACGCCGCAGCTTCTGGCCGATGGCGAGATCGTGATGGGCTCCACCTACAACGGCCGCCTGTTCTCGGTGATCGAAGAGCAGAAGCAGCCGGTCGCCATGCTCTGGGACGCGCAGGTGTTCGACCTTGACGGCTGGATCATCCCCGCCGGTCTGCCGGCCGATCGCCTGGCTCGCGTCAAGGACTTCGTCATGTTCGCCACCGACACCCAGCGTCTGGCGGATCAGGCCAAGTATATCTCCTACGGTCCGGCCCGTGCCTCCTCGGCCCCGCTGGTCGGCAAGCACGCCGATCTCGGCATCGACATGGCGCCGCACATGCCGACCGATCCCAACAACGCCAAGAACACGTTCCTCTACAACTACGAGTTCTGGGCCGACTATCGCGACGACATCGACGCCAAGTTCCAGGCGTGGCTGGCCCAGTAAGGCCCTGTCGTGACGATTGCCGGATGGGCCCGCCCCGGGCCCATCCACCCCCGGCCTGCCACGGCGCCCTGCCCACGGGCAACGGACGCACCGCAGGACAACCGCCCCGGCACCCTCGGGGCACGGAACTTCAACGCCACGCGACCGGCCCCGCCGTCGCCGCGGCGGAGGGCACATAGATGAGCGACCTCAAGAGCACCGGCCAACAGACCGCCGACGCCCCCACCCCCGAAGACGCGCTGCACGAAGCCGCCTCGCTCGACGCGCGCGAAGCGGCGCACGCCCCCGGGGGCAAGGCAGCCGGACCGGTGCTGGCCGCCGACGGCACCCCGCTCAAGCGCAGCCTCGCCCGCGCCCTCAGAAGGCAGAAGATGCGCGCGCTGGCGCTGATCGCGCCGTTGCTGATCTTCGTGCTGCTCACCTTCATCGCGCCGATCGCCGACATGCTGTTCCGCTCGGTCGAGAACCAGATTGTCTCCGAAACGCTGCCCGAAACCGTCGTCGCCCTGAAGGACTGGGATTCCGAGGGCGGTGTGCCGCCCGCCGATCCGGTGTTCGCCGCGCTCTACGTCGATCTCTTCATCGCCGAGGCGCAAAAGCTGCACACCCGACTCGGCACCCGCCTGAACTACGAGAAAACCGGCGTGTCGTCGCTGTTCCGCAAGACCGGCCGCCGCGTCGGCCGCTTCGACACCGACACCTATACCGACCAGATCACCGCGCTGGACCCCAGCTGGGAGGATCCGGCAACCTGGGTCGCGATGATGGAAAGCGACGCCAATCGCGCCGCGCTGCCCTTCACCGCCCGCAGCTGGGATCGCTGGACCGCCTACCAGCTGTCCGAGGGCGACGACCCGGCCAAGGAGGATATCGAGGATGTCCTCTTCACCACGCTTTACCTCGACCTGCGCGAAACCGGCGGCACCGGCGCCGCCGACGCGCGCATCGCCCAGATTGCCGCCGCGGTCGGAGATTTCGATACCGTCTCCCTGTCCGAACAATTCGCCGATGCCGACAAAGACTGGCTCGATCCGGAGGTCTGGGGCACGATCAAGGCCTTCGCGCCAAACTATACCCCCGGCTATTTCCTGAACTCGGTGGACATGCAGAAAACCCCGCACGGGATCGAAGCGCGCCCCGAGAACCAGCAGATCTACATGAAGCTGTTCAAGCGCACGATCTTCATGTCGATGGTGATCACCCTGTCCTGCATCATGCTGGGCTACCCGGTGGCCTGGATCCTGGCCAACCTGCCGACGCGCACCGCCAACCTGCTGATGATCCTGGTGCTGCTGCCGTTCTGGACCTCGCTTCTGGTGCGCACCTCGGCCTGGAAGGTGATGCTGCAACAGCAGGGCGTGATCAACGATACGCTGGTCTGGCTCGGCATCGTGGGCGATGCCGACCGGCTGGTGATGATCAACAACCAGTTCGGCACCATCGTGGCGATGACGCATATCCTGCTGCCGTTCATGATCCTGCCGCTCTACTCGGTGATGCAGACGATCCAGCCGACCTACCTGCGCGCGGCGAAATCGCTCGGCGCCACCAACTGGACCGCCTTCTGGCGGGTCTATTTCCCGCAGAGCGTGCCGGGCATCGGCGCCGGCTCGGTGCTCGTCTGCATCCTGTCGATTGGCTATTACATCACGCCCGAGATTGTCGGCGGCACCACCGGTACCTTCATCTCGAACCGGATCGCCTATCACATCTCGTCCTCGCTCAACTGGGGGCTGGCCGCCGCGCTCGGCTCCATCCTGCTGGCCGCCGTGATGCTGCTCTACTGGGTTTACGACAAGATCGTCGGCATCGACAACGTGAAGCTGGGCTAGGGCGATGACCGGCATCAGCATACCCCGCCATCACCGCGCCGCGGCGCCGGCGCAAAACCGAAACGGAGGCTGAGACGTGGCCGCACTGACCCCGATTTTCCGCACACCCGTCACCTTTTACGTGCCCGTCGTGGCCGCGGCAGGGGCCTTTGCCGGCCTCTTCATCGGCACCGCGCAGGGCAGCGGCCTGCTCGGCATCGTCGCCGGCGCCGCGCTGCTGGCAGTCCTGGCGCTGGCCGCCACCCGGCTGCTCGACAACGAAAGGGCGGTGCGCTGGGGCATCGTCGTGCTCTTCACGATCGGCGGCTTCCTGATCGGCAGCACGCCGGGGCTGATCCTCGGCCTCGCCTTCGGCTGGTTCTTCGGCTGGTTCATCTACTGGACATACGAGGGCCGCTACCGCGCCAAGCTGCCGCCCTACCTGACCCCGGGCCAGGTGCTCTGGCACTTTACCTTCCGGGTGATCTGCGGTGCCATCCTGGTGTTCCTGATCACCCCGATCCTGGTGGTGATGCCGCTCAGCTTCAACGCCGAGGATTTCTTCACCTTCACGCCCGAGATGCTGCGGCTCGACCCGGAGGGCTACTCGCTCAAGCATTACAAGGACTTCTTCACCAATGACGACTGGCAGCAGGCGCTGCGCAACTCGGTGATGATCGCGCCGGTGGCGACGCTGCTCTCGGTCAGCTTCGGCACGCTGGCGGCCATCGGGCTCAGCTCCGAGCATGTGCCGTTCCGCCGCGCCATCATGGCGATCCTGATCTCGCCGATGATCGTGCCGCTGATCATCTCGGCGGCGGGGATGTACTTCTTCTACTCCCGCATCGGGCTGCAGGGCACCTATTTCGGCGTGGTGCTGGCCCATGCGGCGCTGGGCATCCCCTTCGTCATCATCACCGTGACCGCGACGCTGGTGGGCTTCGACCGCTCGCTGACCCGCGCCGCGGCCAACATGGGCGCCGATCCGGTCACCACCTTCTTCCGGGTGCAGATGCCGCTGATCCTGCCGGGCGTGATCTCCGGCGGCCTGTTCGCCTTCATCACCTCGTTTGACGAGGTTGTGGTGGTGCTCTTCGTCGGCTCCGCCGGGCAAAAGACGCTGCCGTGGCAGATGTTCACCGGCCTGCGCGAACAGATCAGCCCGACCATCCTCGCCGTGGCGACGATCCTGGTGGCGATCTCGATCTGCCTGCTCACCGTGGTCGAGATGCTGCGCCGCCGCTCCGAACGCCTGCGGGGCATGAGCCCGGGCTGAGGGGGGAGAAAGCGGAGGCAGGACGCGCCCCGAACGCTGCCTGCGTCACGTGGCTTTCGGTCCGGACGGCCACATGCCCAACGCGGTAACGCAGGGGATCACTCGTGGTCAAGAAACGCTGGTAGTAAGGGGCGGAACGCCGACCTTCGCGGCACGCGCGAACTGTACCAATCTGGATTGCGAGCCTCGATCACCAGAGAAAGACACGTGCACTGAATCTGATGGAATGTATCAAGCTGAATAGCCGCCTAGAGGCGAGAAAGACGATTACGGGCCCCTAGATTGCACGAAGACAACTGTATGGCGAGTTGAGGATGCCACCATTGAGACCACTATTCTCTGCGCTGTGAGTTACGCTCGTCCAATGTTGACCATACAACGCGCTTGTTTTTCCCTTCACCGACAACAATCTGCCACCTAGCGAACGTCGCCCTAAATGCTCCCACTGGCGCTAGGTTGTCGTGTAGGGTGACGAGTGTTCGACTTCCTAGCGAATGCTCTCTCTTAGCTAAGATTGCTAGCCGAGTGTCGGTCCTAACTACAGCCAAAGAAGACACGTCAAACCGGTCGGCGTCTAGTAGGCTGGTCTCATCCACCTCAACGCGGACATTCGGAAGAATAAGGCCGCTCCAATTGTCGTTCTCCCCGCTGTTAAAGTAGAGAGACTTAAACCGTCCCGAAAGGAACACCGCCACAGCCGCGCCATCAACTTTCCCAACGAGCAAGGTCTCGTCATTTGTTTCGGTCGGGAAAACTAAGCTAAGAGGTTTTGCGATTCTGACATTTCCAACAATGAACTCACTCGGCGACAGCAAAACAACCTCCCTAAATTGAACATGGAGGAAGAAAAATCGGGACTATCCAAACAATCCAGTTGCCTCCGATTGCTAGAATAACCGCAGCGATGTTCCTGACCAGGGACCGCATACCCTTACCCGAAAGAAATGGCGTTTTGTCGTCAATCCCAACCACGTCTGACATCGGTGCGATGGCACTCGGGACAATGCACAGCGTTGGTCGGTCGGTTTTCGCGTCGGGCCTCGCGGCGCTCGTCTTCGTCAAGCACCTCGGTTTCGAAACGGTTGCCGCAGTTGTTGCAGCGGAAGCGGACGCGCTCAGGCATGGACAATCCCCGCTTGTTCAATGAACTTGTTCCACAAGTATTCCGCCGCTTGCTCCGGGTTCAGACGTTCAGGCCCATTCCCGAACATCGCCATGGTCACGACAAGAAACTGCTCGTACTCGTCCGACGAGACGTTGAACGCACCGTTCGCGGTGTTGTCACCGGCGTTCTCATTGAAGGAGTAGTAGATATCGCCCAACGCGAACCCCGCATTGCGGCAGTGTACTGTGATATGTGCGGTTCCCTGCTGGCGGCCGCGATTGACAACCGTACTGCCAAACGAGTTCGCACCTCTGTCAACAAACCGACCGCGCAAACCATCGACCGCATCTATCTCGCCAATCGCCCGCCGGAAGTAGTCCTTGATCATTGCGAACGCCGCGTCTCGATATTCGCTGCGGTCGATCTCGTCGAAGTCTTGTTGGACCCGATAACGTGGAACGTCTTGTTGTGGTGCCGCCGGTGCCGGATCGTCGTAGGCCGGTTCAGGAGCAACTGAATCGCCCGCATCTACAATCCGGCGAATCTCCTGCACAACATTCAGATAGGCGTTGTTCGCGTTTGCCCATTCAGAGATCGGCTCACCGTCCTTAGGCACGGCCTTCAACCGCCGCAGTTGGGGCATTGCGGCCCAGTCACACGGTTCGACGATAATCGGTACGACCCGCGCCTCGCCTGCGTCATGCCGTTCCAAGGCGCGTTGCATTTCTCGTTCGACGCAATAGTTGGATGCGATAAAGTCGGGGCTGACCATCAGCAAGAAAAGATCGGTCGCCTCCAGTTCCCGGCTGATCTCACCCTCCAAAACGTCACCCGCCAAAATTTCCCGGTCGTACCACGTCTCTATCCGACCTTCGCGTTGGAGGTTGGCAAGGTGGACATGCAGACGCTCAAGGGCGCCGACATCTTGATGAGAATATGAAATGAAAGCTCGCATCTAACCCTAAAACGTTCCTCTTTTGTTCCAAGATATCCGCTCGGCGCGGAAACAGCAACACTCTTTTTAAAGTTGCCGTGCGATGGAATAATCACCGAAAAACGAATTTGTACTTCATCGCCGCTCGTAATCTACGAGGGATTTGAAACGTTCTCGTTGTTAAGGCGAACGCGTTTCTTCGCACTTCCTCAACCGCACGGTTACCCGGCTCCCCATCGGATTACGACATCGCGCATTCACAATCCCGTGCGCATTAACCCTTTTTCGCCCCGAAATCCGCCCCTCGCCCGCGTTCCGTACAGAACCCGCCGGAAACTCCCCAATTCCCACCAGCCCCCGCCGGGCGGGGCCGGGCGTATTGTACGGAACCGGCCCGAAACTCCCCGATCCGGGGGCCTGCGGGACGCGAAAACCGGGGGGCGACTCAGGCTCGGCCCCCGGTGAACCCTCCGCGCGCCGCTAGCGCAACCGCGTCAGCAGGGTCAGCGAGGCATGGCCGTCCGGCAGCAGCCCGTTGGCCAGTTGATAGGCTCGCACCGCCGCCATCGTCTTCGGACCGATCCGCCCGTCTACGCCGGAGGTCGGAAAACCCTTTGCGGTCAGATGCTTCTGCATCTCCTTGCGTTCCGAGAACGTCAGCCCTCGGTCGCCGCGCGGCCAGTCGGCGCGGATCGGCCCGCCACCGGCGATCCGGTCGGCCAGGTGCCCGACCCCGATCACATAGGCATCCGCCGGGTTATACCGCTCTATCGCCTTGAAATTGTTGAAGATCATGAACGCCGCCCCCCGCCCCCCGGCGGGCAGAAGGATCGCCGCAGCACCGTGGTTCGGCACCGGTTTTCCATCCATCCCCACGACCCCCAGCCGGGCCCAGTCGGCGGGCGACCTGGTGATCGACCGCTGCGCGAGGCGAAAGTCAAAATCTTGTGGCAGCCGCACCTCGACCCCCCAGGGTTGGTGTTTGTTCCAGCCAAACCGCTTGAGATAGGCGGCGGTCGAGGCCAGCGCGTCACTGGGGTCATCCGACCAGATATCGCGCCGCCCGTCGCCGGTGAAATCCACCGCGTGCTCAAGGTACGAGGTCGGCATGAACTGGGTATGCCCCATCGCTCCGGCCCAGCTTCCGGTCATCCGCTCCGGCGTGGTGTCGCCGCTTTGCAGGATCCGCAGCGCCGCGATCAGTTGCGCCTCGAAGAAACTGGCCCGCCGCCCCTCGAAGGCCAGCGTCGACAGTGAGCGGACCACGTTGTTGCGGCCCCGGAACCCGCCATAGTTGGTCTCCATCCCCCAGACCGCGAGGACCACTTCCTTGTCCACGCCATAGTGCCGCTCGATCCGCTCCAGCACCGCGCGATGTTCCTGCAAGGCCTTGCGTCCGCTTGAAATTCTGCTGTCGGACACGGCGCTGTCGAGGTATTCCCAGATCGGTTTGACGAACTCCGACTGGTTGCGGTCCAGCCGGATCACCTCCGGGTCGAAATGCACCCCGGAAAAGGCCCGGTCGAGCACGTCGCGGCGAATTCCCTGTGCCGCGGCGCGCCGTTTGAAGGCCCGGACCCAGGCCTGAAAGCGGGCGTTCTCCACCTCATGAACCTTGGGCACGGCGATCTCCATACTGGCCGGGCGCGGGCTGGGCCGCAGCGAGGTCAGCACCGACGGGGCGGCACGCTGCACCGTGCCGGAGGCCATGGGGGGCCGGATCTCGGGGCGGGGGGATCGTATGACTGCCTCTGCCACGACGGGAGTCGCCCCGCACAGGGCCAGCCCCGCGGCATATAACCAAACACGCATTATTATTGTCCTGTCAGACTGCTCGACGCCAATCCTACCGTGAAATCGGGGTTCGCGAAAGCCATCCGTAAGCACTGCGGTCGGGCCGGCACCTTTGCGCCGGGCTCAGCGTTGTCGCCGCAGCTTGCGCTTGACCTTGTCGGCCTTCTTCCTGGCGCGCACTGGCTTGCGCTTGGGCGAGCGTCCCCGGCCCGCGCCCGGACCGCGCGGCAAGGCTTTGTCTTCCAACGACAAGAGCTCCAGCTCCAGCCCGCCGGTCATCGGCGCGGCCTCGACCAGGCGCACGGTGACACGCTGGCCGATGCCGATCGTCAGGCCGGTGTCGGACCCCATCAGCGTGCCGGCCTCGCTGTCGAAATGGAAATACTCCCGCCCCAGGGTGCGGATCGGAATCAGCCCGTCGGCGGCGGTCTCGTCCAGCTTGACGAAGGCGCCGAACCGGGCGATGCCGCTGATCCGCCCGGTGAACTCATTGCCGACCCGCTCGGACAAATAGGCCGCCAGATAACGGTCGGTGGTGTCCCGCTCGGCCATCATCGAGCGCCGCTCGGTCTCGGAGATATGCTCGGCGGTCTGGTCCAGCCGCTCGATCTCGTCCGGTTGCAGCCCGTCCTTGCCCCAGCCATGCGCGGCGATCAGGGCGCGGTGCACGATCAGGTCGGCATAGCGCCGGATCGGCGAGGTGAAATGCGCGTAATGTGCCAGCGCGAGGCCGAAATGACCGAAGTTCTCGGGGCTGTAATAGGCCTGTGTCATCGACCGCAGGGTCGAGAGGTTGATCAGTTCGGCATCGTCGCTCCCGGCGGCCTGCTCCAGCAGCGCGTTCAGATGCCGGGTCTGCAGCACCTGCCCCTTGGCCAGCGTATAGCCCGCCGCCTGCGCGGTCTCGCGCAGTGCCTCGAGCTTTTCGGGGCTGGGTTCCTCGTGGACGCGGAACAGCAGCGGCGAGCGTTTGGCGATCAACGTTTCGGCGGCCGAGACATTGGCGAGGATCATGAACTCCTCGATCAGCCGGTGCGCATCCAGCCGATCGCGGAAATTGACCGAGGCGACCTTGCCGTCATCGCCCAGCACGATCCGCCGTTCCGGCAGGTCGAGGTCGAGCGGTTGGCGCAGCTCGCGCGCGTTATGCAGCGCGCAGTAGGCGGCGTAAAGCGGTTTCAGCACCGGCTCCAGCAGCGCCTCGGTGCGCTCGTTGGGATTGCCGTCGATCGCCTCCTGCACCTCGGCGTAATGCAGCGCAGCGGCCGAGCGCATCAGCCCGCGCACGAACCGATGGCCGATCTTGTGGCCTTGCGCATCGATCTGCATCCGCACGGCGACGCAGGCGCGCGGCACGTTTTCATGCAGCGAGCACAGATCGCCCGACAACCGGTCGGGCAGCATCGGCACCACCCGGTCGGGGAAATAGGAGGAGTTGCCGCGATTGCGCGCCTCGCGGTCCAACGCATTGCCCGGACGGACGAAGGCGGCGACATCGGCGATGGCGACCCAGATGATGAAACCGCCGGGGTTCTTGGGATCGTCGTCGGGCAGGGCAAGACAGGCGTCGTCACGGTCACGCGCATCCGCCGGGTCGATGGTGATCAGCGGCAGATCGCGCAGATCCTCGCGCCCGTTCAGACCCACGGGTTTGCAGGCGTCGGCCTCGGCGATCACGTCGTCGGGGAAGTCATCGGGAATGCCGTGCTGGTGAATCGCGATCAGAGACACCGCCCGCGGCGCGCTGGGATCGCCCAGACGCTCGACGATGCGCGCACGTGGCAGGCCCATGCGGCCCTTTGGCCCCGATTGCTCGGCCTCGACCAACTCGCCATCCTTGGCGCCGTGGCGGGCGTCCTCGGGGACCATCCATTCGGTGCTGGTGCCCTTGTCGATCGGCACGATGCGGCCACCCTCGGCGCCCTTGCGAAAGACGCCCAGCACGCGTTTGGGGTTGGTGCCGATACGGCGGATCAGCCGGGCCTCGTAATTGTGATCCTCTTCATGCACTTGGGTCAGCCGGGCGAGGATGCGATCACCCTCGCCCAGAGCCGGGTCCGAGGCGCGCGGCATGACCAGAACGATGGGTTCCACCCCCTCGCCGTGCCATTCCAGTGGCCGCGCGAAGAGATCGCCATCGGCATTGGGCGCCTTGACCTGCAGCACGGTCACCGGCGGCAGGCCCTCGGGGTCGCGGTAGGTTTTCTTGCGCTTTTCCAGATGTCCCTCGGCCTCGAGTTCCTTCAGAACCCGTTTCAGGTCGATCCGGTCGGCCCCCTTGATCCCGAACGCCTTGGCGATATCGCGTTTCGACGATTGGGTCGGGTGGGCGGAAATCCAGTCGAGGATTTCCTGTTTTGAGGGTATGCGCGTCATGGCTTTGGCCTAGCACGGTGCGCCGGGCGCGTCATCGCGAAAAGCGACCGGATCAGGGGCGGAGCAGGTCGGCCGCGCGGTCTACGTCGCGCAGGGTATCGGCCAGTGCGATGCGATGCCCGGGCAGGGTGGCGAGACTGTCGCTCAGCGCGTGTTCGCCGGACCAGCGCACACCCGAGAACAGGCCGTGCGGCAGGCGCGCGGGGTGCTGCGCGCCGACCAGCCAGAACCCGCCATCGGACGCGGGACCAAAGACCGCGTCATGGGACCCGAGCAGCGCAAAGGCGCGGGCGATATGCCGTGGCAGGACGCCGGGGATGTCCGAGCCGATCAGGCAGGCCGGGCCGGGTGCTGCGCGCAGCAGTCGCGCCATCCGCGCCCCGAGATCGCCGCACCCCTGAGGCACGCGGGCCAGATGCCCCGGCCAGAGCCGCGCGCCCAAGGCCCGGTCCGGCGCCACCGCCAACAGCATATCCCAGCGCGGATCGCGCAGGCGCCTGAGCAGGCGCGCGCATTGATGCCGGTACCACCAGGCCGCCGGCACTGCGCCGATCCCGCGCCCCAGCCGGGTTTTCACCCGGCCCGGGCGCGGCTCTTTCACCATCACGATCAGGGTGCCGCGCATCGGGGTGTTACGCGAAATAGTCGCGCAGGATCCGGGTGTAGATCGCCTTGAGTTGGTGGATCTGTGCGACCGGTACCCGCTCGTCGACCTGGTGCATGGTCTGTCCGACCAGCCCGAATTCCACCACCGGGCAGTGATCCTTGACAAACCGCGCGTCCGAGGTGCCCCCGGTGGTCGACAACTCGGGGCGGGTTTCGGTTTCTGCCTCGACCGCCGCCGACACCAGATCCGAGAGCGGCCCCGGTGGGGTGAGGAAGCTTTCGCCGGAGATCTTCACCTTCATCTCCACCGCGACGCCGAACTCTTCGGCCACCTTGTCGGCCTCGGCACGCAGCCAGTCGCTCAGGCCGATGCCGGTATGGGTATCGTTGAAGCGGATGTTCACCGTGCCGCTACAATGCGCCGGGATCACGTTGGTCGCGGGGTTGCCGGCGTCGATGGTCACCACCGCCAGGGTCGAGGGGTCGAAATGATCGGTGCCCCTGTCCAACTCGTGGCTGGCCAGCCGGTCCATCAGCCGGGCCATCGCCGGCAGCGGGTTTTTCGCCCGGTGCGGATAGGCCGAATGCCCCTGCTTGCCCACCACCGTGAACCAGGCCGTCATCGAGCCGCGCCGGCCGATCTTGATCATCTCGCCCATGGTCTCGGGGCAGGTGGGTTCGCCCACCAGGCAGACCGACATCTTTTCGCCGGCCTGCGCCATGTAGTCGAGCAGCGCAACGGTGCCGTCCAGCGCGTCGCCCTCCTCGTCGCCGGTGATCGTCAGGATCACCGCGCCGTCGGGCGGGGTGTTGGAGACAAAGTCGATGGCGGCGGCGGCAAAGGCGGCAACCCCTGATTTCATGTCGGTGGCGCCGCGCCCGTAGAGCACGCCATCCTTTTCGACCGCGCCAAAGGGCGGCACAGTCCAGGCGGCCTCGTCGCCCACCGGCACCACGTCGGTGTGGCCGTTGAAGCCGAACGTGCGCGCATGCCCCTTGTCGCCCCAGCGGGCAAAGAGGTTGCAGACTCCGCCACGGTCGGCGCGGGTGCAGGTGAAACCGGCCGCGCTCAACCGCTCCTCCAGCAGGACCAGCGCGCCGCCTTCTTCCGGCGTGACCGAGGGACAGCGGATCAGATCGGCGGTCAGCCGGGCGGGATCGGTAGCGGGCATTTGCGGATATTCCTTCTGCCTGGTGTCGCGGGCGGCGCCAACTTGCGGTCAAACCGGCAAAATGCCAACCCCTGCCTAACGTGTACGCGCGCTTGCCCCGTTTACGAATTCTGCGTAAGCAAAGCAAAAAACCGGGACAGATGAAAAGATTTTTCGCCATACTTGCCGTTGCTACGGCACTCTGGGCACAGGCCGCCGCCGCCCAGACCCTGACCGTGACCACTGTCACCCGTGTCCCCTTTTCGATGGTGGAGGGGGGCGAGGACAGCGGATTCTCGATGGAACTTCTGGCTGCGCTGGCCGAGGCGCTGGCCTGGGATTATCGAGTCGAACGGCTGGAGAGGTTCGGCGACATGCTGACCCGGATCGGCGACGGGACGGCGGATCTTGCCATTGCCAATATCTCGATCACCGCCGCGCGCGAGGGGGTGATGGATTTCAGCCAGCCGATTTTCGAGGCCGGGCTGCAGATCATGGTGCCACCGGGCGAGAGCGCCGGGTCGTCGGTGTGGCGGGCGATCCTGTCGCCCGACCTGCTGTTGGCCATTGGCGCGGCCTTCGTGCTGCTGATCGGCGGCGGCATGCTGATGTGGGTGTTCGAACGCCGCGCGCAGCCCTATTTCGACCGCCCCGTGCACGAGGCCTGGTTCCCTTCGTTCTGGTGGGCGCTGAACCTCGTGGTGAACGGCGGCTTTGAAGAGCGCGTGCCCCGCACCTTTCTGGGCCGCATCTTTGGGGTGCTTCTGGTGATCTCGTCGCTTTTCATCGTGTCGGTCTTCGTGGCCAAGATCACCACGGTGATGACGGTCGAGGCGATCAGCGGCTCGGTCAACTCGATCAACGATCTCTACGGCAAGCGGGTGGCCACGATCGAAGGCTCGACCGCCGCCGCCTTTCTGGACCGGCGCGAGATCACATATGACGGGTACAGCGCGCTAGAGCCGATGCTGAGCGCCTTCGAGGCGGGGGATGTCGAGGTGGTGGTCTTCGATGCGCCGATCCTGTCCTACTACGCCAATCATGACGGGCGGGACGTGGCGCGTCTGGCCGGGCCGGTGTTCCTGCGCGAGAACTACGGGATCGCCTTTCCCACCGGCAGCCCGCTGGTCGAGGAGGTGAACCAGGCCCTGCTGGCGCTGCGCGAGGATGGAACCTATGACCGCATCTACAGCGAGTGGTTCGGGCAACGCCGCTGAGCGCGGCGTGTCTCAGTGCATGATGTCTTCGGGATCGGGCGCATCGCCATAGAACGGCGTCATCTGCGCCACGATCACCGCGTTCTCGTCCAGCGCCCGCTGCATCAGCGCGCGTTCCTCGTCGTCGATCTCGTGCCCGGCCTCCTGGCGTTCCTTCAGGGTGCCGTAGCCGGTGACGTCCAGCGGCGCGGTATCGGCCTGTTTCAGGATCGCCACGGTTTCGCGCACCGCCTCGGCCTCGTCCACGCCGGAGGCGTAGCATATCAGCCCGGCGCCGGTGGCGCCCTTGGGCAGCCCGTCGCCGGATTTCCGGCCAATCTGGACCAGGAGCGTATAGACCTGCTGGCGGGAGGGTTTGGCTTTGCTGTTCATGTCGCGGGCCTTAGCCGCATTGCCCGGTGGCGGTCAAGCACGGTGGTTCAGGCACCCTATGTCCGAACATTTTCGAAAAAACTTATGAGAACTGCACATTTTCGCCCAATTCTTTGTTCATAAGTGGCGTTTAAGAAAAACCGCGCAAAGCGGCTCCTAATTATTGAGGCATTGTTATGGTTACGGCTTCCGAGCTTCCTATCGACACGTCCGCCTCCGCGATGGACATGGCCGAGGCCATGTTCGGCAGCGGGATCACCATCAATTCGGCCAGTTTCACCGGCGACTCCGATGCCTCCGGCATCTATTCGAACGGCGACACGGTCGCCCCGGACCTGACGCCGTCGGACAGCGGCGTGATCCTGTCGACGGGCAAGGCCGAGGATATCACGCATGCGTCGGGCGACCCGAACCAGAGCGAGAAGGAATCCACGGACCATCACGCGCCGGGCGACTCCGATCTTTCGGACATTTCCGGGCAGACGACCTATGATGCCGCTGTGTTCGAGGCCACCTTCGTGCCCGAGGGCGATACCCTGACCATGCAGGTTACCTTCTCGTCCGAGGAATACCTGGAATGGGTCGACAAGGGATTTAACGACGCGGTCGGGATCTGGGTGAACGGGGAGCAGGCCGAGCTGACGGTGGGCACCGGCGACATCACCATCAACAACATCAACGACGAGAGCAACGAGAACCTCTATATCGACAACCCGCGCGAACTCGATCTCCACAACACCGAGATGGATGGCTTTACCGTCACCCTGACGCTGAAGGCGCCGGTGAACGCGGGCGAGGAAAACACCATCAAGATCGGCATCGCCGACGCCGGCGACGGGATCTATGACAGTAACCTGCTGATCGCCGGGGATTCGGTCCAGACCGCCCTGATCGCCGGCGACGACGTGATCGAGGTGCCGGGGGCCGAGGGCACCTTTGACCTGCTGGCCAACGACGTCAGCAACACCGGCGGCACGCTGACCATCACCCAGATCAACAACCAGCCGGTTCTGGCGGGCGACACCATCATACTGCCAACCGGCGAGGCGGTGACGCTGAACGGTGACGGCACCGTAACCGTCGAGGCCGACGGCGATTACGAGACCAATACCTTTACCTATCAGGTCGAGGACGATGACGGGAACACCGACACCGCCTTTGTCGAGATGACGACGCTGCCCTGTCTTGTGGCCGGAACGCTGGTCGAGACGCCGAATGGCCCGGTCGCGGTGGAAGATCTGAAACCGGGCGATCTGGTCATGACCCGTGATGACGGCCCGCAGCCGGTGCGCTGGTGCGGCCGGGCGATACGCCGCGCCTCCGGGATCGACGCCCCGGTGGTGATCGAGGCCGGTGCGCTGGGCGATCACGCACGGTCCGAGCTTTCGCCGAACCACCGGGTGCTGATGCGCTCGCCTGGCGCCGAGCTGCTGTTCGGCGAGGGCGAGGTTCTGGTCAAGGCCAGGGACCTCGTGAACGGATCGACCGTGCACCTGCGCCGGGATGGCGGGCCGGTGACCTATGTGCATGTCATGTTCGACCGTCACCAGATCATTCGTGGAAACGGGCTGGACAGCGAAAGCTACCATCCCGGCCGTGAGACCATCGACAGTTTTGACGCCGAGACGCGCGAAGAAATTCTGCGGCTGATGCCGGACGCCGCCGATCACGACGGCTTTGGCTACGGCCCGGCGGCGCGCCCCTCGCTCAAGGGGTATGAGAGCCGGGCGCTGATCGGCGCCTGAACCGGGCGTGAAACGAAACAGGGGCGGCCCGCTGGCCGCCCCATTTTTTGTTCGGAAACGGATCTCCGCGATCAGTCGCGCAGCAGCTCGTTGATGCCGGTCTTGGAGCGGGTCTGCGCATCCACCCGCTTCACGATCACCGCGCAATAAAGGTTGATGCCGTTCTTGGACGGCATCGAGCCCGCGACCACCACCGAATAGGGCGGCACCTCGCCATACATCACTTCACCGGTCTCGCGATCGACGATCTTGGTTGACTGGCCGATGAAGACCCCCATGCCAAGGACCGATCCCTCGCGCACGATGCAGCCCTCGACCACCTCGGAGCGGGCACCGATAAAGCAGTTGTCCTCGATGATCGTGGGGCCCGCTTGCATCGGCTCCAGCACGCCGCCGATGCCGACTCCGCCGGACAGGTGCACGCCCTTGCCGATCTGGGCGCAGCTGCCAACCGTGGCCCAGGTATCGACCATGGTGCCCTCGTCGACATAGGCGCCGAGGTTGACGAAAGAGGGCATCAGCACCACGCCGGGGGCGATATAGGCCGATTTGCGCACCACGCAGTTGGGCACCGCGCGGAACCCGGCGGCCTTCCATTCGGCCGCGCCCCAGCCCTTGAACTTGCTGTCGACCTTGTCCCACCAGCCCGAGCCCTGGGGGCCGTTGTCGTGCACTTCCATGTCCTTGATGCGAAAGCCGAGCAGAACCGCCTTCTTGGCCCACTGGTTCACATGCCAGGACCCGTCGGCCTGTTTCTCGGCCACGCGCAGGCTGCCGCTGTCGAGCGCGTTCAGCGTGTCTTCGATCGCTTGGCGGGTTTCGCCACCGGTCGAGGGGGTGATGGTGTCGCGGTTCTCCCACGCGGATTCGATGGCGGTTTCCAGTTGGGCGTTGGGCATCTTTCTCTCCTCGTCCGATCGGGTTTCATGCCCTATAGCGGGCGCGTCGCGTTGCGACAATCCACCTGTCTCCATCGGAGCAAGAGAAGGACAAGACACATGGCCAAAGCCATCCACAGCATGATCCGCGTCTTGGACGAGGTGCGTTCGGTCGCGTTCTACCAGGTCGCGTTTGGCCTGAAGGTCGCAGACCGGCTGGATTTCCCTACGTTCACGCTGGTTTACCTCAGCAATGACGAGACCGGATTCGAGCTGGAACTGACGGTGAACAAGGACCGGACCGAGCCTTATGACCTGGGCGACGGCTATGGTCATCTGGCGGTATCGGTGGCGGATCTGGCGGCGGAGCATGCGCGGCTCAAGGCCGCCGGGCTGGCCCCGCGCGACATCGTGGCCTTTGCGCCCGCAGGCGAGGTGATCGCCGAGTTCTTCTTTCTCGCCGATCCCGACGGCTATCAGATCGAGGTGCTCCAGCGCGGCGGGCGGTATCTGTAACGGTCCTCAGCGCCCGGTCACCCCAACGGATCGGGCGCGATGTTACCGCCGCAGACCAGCACCGCCACCCGCTCGCCCGGGGCCGGAACATAGGCGCCCGACATCAGCGCCGCCAGCGCCGCGGCGCCCGCCGGTTCGACCAATTGCCGCCGCTCCTGCCAGAGCGCGCGCTGGGCGGCGATGATGGCGGCGTCCCGGACCAGCACCGATGGCGAGTCGAACTCCCGCACCAGATCGAAACAGATCCGCCCGATCCGCCGCGCCCCCAGCGCGTTGGCGGCGACACCGGAGACCTCGACATCCACCGGTTCACCGGCCGTGAGCGCCGCGTTCAGCGCGCAGGAGGTTTCCGGCTCCACCGCCACCACCTTGCGCGCACCGCGCAGCCAGGCCAGCGCGCCGGCGATCAGTCCGCCACCGCCGACCGCGATCAGCACGGTATCGGCGACCAGGCCCTGATCCTCCCATTCGCGCAGGCAGGTGCCCTGACCGGCCACCGTGGCGGGCGAATCATAGGCATGGATCTGCATCGCGCCGGTTTCGGCCTCATGGGCCTGCGCGGCCTGTAGCGCGTTGGCATATTCCCCCGGAACCACATGCAGGTCGGCGCCGATCCGTTCGATCAGGGCAATCTTGGACGGACCGGCCATCTCGGGCACGAAGATCGCGGCCCTGTGCCCCAGCGCCCGCGCCGCATAGGCCGCCGCCGCGCCGTGATTGCCGCCCGAGGCCGCGACCAGACCCGCGCCGGGCACATCGCAACTGAGCAAGGTGTTGAACGCGCCGCGGGCCTTGAAGCTGCCGGTATGCTGGACCTGCTCGAGCTTCATCTCGACGGCATAGGGCAGCCCGAAGCCCGAAACCTCCATCACCGGGGTGCGCACGACATGGGGGGCGATCCGCGCCGCCGCCGCGTCGATATCCTGACGATCCACCACTGCCTGTCCTTCCGAATTCAAGATGGCTCCAGATAACCGGCCTTGGCCGGAAAGGGCAACGGCGGGGCCGGGTGGCCGCAACACTTGTGCGAGATATCGTTTGATTTTTTCACGCAGAGGGGGTTCATTTGCGACATTCAAAAACCGTCATGTTTTAGGAATCAGGGGGCTACATGGCCAGGGCAAAACTCATTAACTACACGGCCGGGGGGACATCCCTGACGGAAAATCCGATCCATCAGGTCACCTCGAGTCGGCTGCCGATCGACGCGACAACCTGGAGCGACGCGGACCCGGGCGGCAAGAAGGCCTCCAAGTTCACGCTGGAAACCATTTATACCGAGCCGGTCTACGGCGAGGATGATTTCGAGATGGCCGTGGACATCACCTTTACCGGCTCGTTCAAGAAAACGGCGGCCGGCTGGAAGGGAAAGATCGAGCACACCGACATCTTCAAGGACGGCGAGCTGGCCGCCACCGTCGTGTCCAACGGCAAGGTCAACCTGTCCGATTTCTACGGTCAGACTTATTCCGGCGTAATCTGGGACGAACTGGCCTTGAACGGGCTGAAGGGGTCGCTGTCGAAGGCTGACAACTATTTCAATGCGTCCAGCGGCAATGACGTTATCAAGGCAGGCGCGGGGCACGATCGTGTGGGCGGCTACGACGGCAACGACAAGCTGTTCGGGCAGGCGGGCCATGACTGGCTGGTGGGCTTCAACGGCGATGACAAGCTGTTTGGCGGCAACGGAAATGATGACCTTCAGGGTCTTGCGGGCGACGATGTTATTTTCGGGGGCCGTGGCCGCGACGTTTTCCGCGCCGAGGATGCCCTGGGCACCGATACCTGGACCGGCGGTGCCGGCAAGGACAAGTTCGAGGTGGGCTATTTCGACGAGGGCCGCTTTGGCGCCACGGTGACGGACTTTGACCGCAAGGGGGGCGACAAGGTCGATCTGACCTCGGATCAGGCGTTCTTCTTTTTCGAGTTCGACGAGATCCGGTATATCCGCGATGCCGCCTTCAGCGGCGAGGCGGGCGATTACGAGGTGCGGATGGAAAACGGCATCGTCGAAATCGACAACGACGGTGACGGCGAGGCCGATCTGGGGATCAAGCTGGAGGGCATGGATACCTTTGGTGGCAAGACCAACTGGCTGGTGCTGCCCGACGGATTCGATTTCGTCTGATGCTGCCGCCCCGGCCGCCATGCCGGGGCGTCTGGCCACCGCTACGGGAACGCGATATGGCTGGCCCCTGATTGTTTATCCGGGGCCATGTTCATGAACGACGACCGCCACAGCGTTTTCCGCGACGCCAGTTTCGACCGCACCACCGCGCGCAAGGTTCCCGATACGCCGCAAAGCCGGTCGCCGACCTACCGGCTGGCCTTTACCGACGAGGAATTCATGTGCCGGGACGAGTTGCGCCCGGTCCGGTTGCAGCTGGAGCTTCTGAAACCGCAACTGGTGCTGGAAGAGCGCCAAATCGAAAGCACCATCGTCCTGTTCGGCGGTGCGCGCATCCCCGAGCCGGCACAAAAGCACACCGCGCGCACCAAGACCCTGGCAGAGTTGTCCGCGTTCTATGAGGTGGCGCGCGAGTTTTCCCGGCTGATGACGCAAAAGGCGATCGCGACGGGCAACCGCGAATACGTGATCGCCACCGGCGGCGGGCCGGGCGTGATGGAGGCGGGCAACCGGGGCGCGCATGAGGCGGGGGGCGTTTCGCTGGGCCTGTCGATCGTGCTGCCGCACGAGCAGGCGCCGAACCAGTACGTGACGCCCGAGCTCAGCTTCAACTTCCACTATTTCGCGATCCGCAAGATGCACTTCCTGATGCGCGCGCGGGCCATCGGGGTGTTCCCTGGCGGCTTCGGGACCCTTGACGAAACCTTTGAGGCGCTGACCCTGATCCAGACCGGCCGGATGGACCGGGTGCCGTTCCTGTTCTTCGGGCGCAGCTTCTGGGAAAGCGTGATCAACTGGCAGGCGCTGGCCGATGCCGGCACCATCTCGGACGAGGATCTGAGCCTCTTCCGGTTCGTCGATAGCGCCCAGGAGGCGGCCGAGATCATCGAAAACTGGGAGCCCGCGCCGCCGCGCGACGTGATTCCGGGGCGCGGCTGAGCGGTTTGGCGCCAGACGAACCGGCGTCTGCGATGTCCACAAAAATCAGTGGATCTGAACCTCAAGCACGCCCAGTTCGGTGTTCTGGGGCAGCTTGGTCACCACCTGGGCGCCGCCCACATCCTTGATCGCGTAGCCGTAGCCGGCCAGGCGGAATTTCCATTCCCGCGGGCTGACCGCCATCGCGCGTTCGCGCATCAAAAGATCCAGGACCGGGGCCTCGACGGGGGTGCGGCAGATCATGTGAACCTGTGCCATCTTCATTTCCTCCTGCACTCATTACATTGTTTGCAGTTTGGAAACTGACTGTTGATGGCGGCTTAATTGGTCCCGGATTGTGGAAATTTAGGGGCAGAACGTACAATCCGTTCACGTATTGCAAACAATGACCCGGGGGTCAGCCGTTCAATCCGGCCTCGGCCTCGATCTGTTTGCGCGACTTGCGGGCGCGCTCGGTGGCCGATTTCAACTGGCCGCAGGCGGCCATGATATCCTCGCCGCGCGGGGTGCGGATCGGGCTGGCATAGCCGGCCTTGTAGACGATGTCGGCGAAGGCGCGGATGCGGTTGTTCGACGACCGCTTGTAGGGGGCGCCGGGCCATTCGTTGAACGGGATCAGGTTGATCTTGGCCGGGATGCCGTGATCCTTGATCAGCTGGATCAGGCGGCGGGCGTCGTCGTCGCTGTCATTCACCCCGTTCAACATCACGTACTCAAAAGTGATCCGCTCGGAGTTCGAGACCTTGGGATAGCTCGCCAGAGCGGCCAGCAGTTCCTCGATGTTCCAGCGCTTGTTGATCGGCACCAGAACATCGCGCACCTCGTCCGTGGTGGCGTGGAACGAGATGGCGAGCTGGCAGCCGATCTCTTGCGCCGTGCGGGCGATCTCGGGCACCACGCCGGAGGTCGAGAGCGTGATGCGACGGCGCGACAGCTGGATGCCCTCGGGGTCCATGGCGATCTTCATCGCATCGCGCACGTTCTCGAAATTATAGAGCGGCTCGCCCATTCCCATCAGCACGATGTTGCTGAGCAGCCGTGTCTCGTCCTTTGGCGCACCGGGTACCGGCCATTCGCCCAGATCGTAGCGCGCCATCATCACCTGGCCGACAATCTCGCCGGCGGTCAGGTTGCGCACCAGCTTCTGGGTGCCGGTATGGCAGAACGAACAGGTCAGGGTGCATCCCACCTGAGACGAGACGCAGAGCGTGCCGCGATCCTCCTCGGGGATATAGACCACCTCGACCTCGTGCCCGCCGGCGATGCGCACAAGGTACTTTCGGGTGCCGTCGCTGCTGACCTGGCGGCTCACCACCTCGGGGATCCCGATGGTGAAATGCTCGGTCAGCAGCGCGCGATAGGGTTTGGCCAGGTTGGTCATCTGCGCGAAATCGCGCACGCCCCACTGGTAGATCCACTGCCAGATCTGGCCCGCCCGCATCCGGGCCTGTTTCTCGGGCGTGCCGGCCTCGATCAGCGCGTCGCGCATCCGCTCGCGGGTCATCCCGACAAGATTGATCGGCCCCTCCGGCGTCTTGCGGGGGATCGTCATGACATCCTGGGTGATCGGCGCGTTGGGGGCGTTGGGGGCGGACATGGGTGGCGGCTTTCGCGGTTTCGGTGCGGAATGGCCCCTATATAGGCTTTTTCGCCGATTTCAAAAAGATTCGGCCGCACCCCAAGGGGCACGGCCTGCCTGTTTACGCGATTTTCGCCGGGTCAGTTGGTGCAGCGCTTTTCCGCGTCTTCCAGGGCGGCGGTGAAGCCCAGCAGCGAGAAAGTGTCCTGAGTCCGGGTTCCGCGGGTCGACCGCGCGGACAAAATGGCGCTGGTGCCGCGCTTCATCGCAGTGATGATCTTGGCGTCGTCGGCCTCGGTCGCGGGCCAGGCCCATTCGCCGTCGGTGAACAGTTCGAACTCGGTTCCGCCGATGTCCAGGTTCACGGTTGAGCCATCGGCGAAGGGATAGCCGCCGGTGAAGGTGACCTGACCGTTGACCCCGGCGCCGGGCCGGTAGAACACGAACAGCAAAATGTCACCGCGCCGGACCGCCACCACACGTCCGTCGCGGGTATTCACGGTTTCCTTGGGCGCTGACACGCTCCAGCATTCCTTTGGATCGTCCTCGACGAAGACGCTCCAATCGGTTTCCGCAGCGACGCGGTTGGTGCTTTCATCCTGCGCGAATGCGGTGGTTGCTGCGAAGGTTGCGGCCATTCCGGCCAAGCACAGGCCCGCCAGCGCGCGGGCGTGTTTCGATCCCATCTGTCCAGACTCCCAGACTGTCCTTTACCTCAATCAACAGGGGCGCACGCGGCGTTGTTTCGCCGTCTGTCCCGTCGCGCACCCGACGCTTGCCGACTTAGGCACAGTAACGTAACTTGCGCCACGGGCGAAAGAGCGATTGGCGGGAAATCGCCAAAATCCGGAGCAATTCATGACAGACCCTGTACCGATGGCCGAACTTTGGCGGGCAGACTTGTTGGAATGCCTGCATCTTGGCCATGGCGTCATCTGCGACGACAGCGGCCAGATCGTGCAGGCCTGGGGCGATCCGGAGGCGCTGATCTATCCGCGCAGCTCGTGCAAGATGGTGCAGGCATTGCCGCTGGTCACATCCGGGGCGGCGGCGAAATACGGACTGACGTCGGAACAGCTGGCGCTGGCCTGCGCCTCGCACAACGGGGCGGCGATCCACACCAGCCGCGTGCGGGCCTGGCTGGGTGACCTGGGGCTGGACGACAGCGATTTCCGCTGCGGCCCGCAGATGCCCGACGACCGCGAGGCGCGCTATGCGCTGATCCGCGGGGATGAGGAGCCCTGCCAGTACCACAACAACTGTTCGGGCAAGCATTGCGGGTTCCTGACCTTGGCGCAGCATATGGGCGCCGGGCCGGAATACTGCGAGATCGACCACCCGGTGCAGCGCGCGGTGCGCGAGGCCTTCGAGGAGGTCACCGGAGCGGCAAGCCCCGGTTATGGCATCGACGGCTGCTCGGCGCCGAATTTCCAGACCACGCTGCACGGGCTGGCGCGGGCGATGGCGTGGTTCGCCAGTGCCGGTGATCGGAGCGACCGGCAGAGCATGGCGGCACAACAGCTTGTCGCGGCGATGGTCGCTCACCCCGACCTTGTCGCCGGCGAGGGGCGCGCCTGTACCGAGCTGATGCGCGCGATGGAGGGCCGCGTCGCAGTCAAGACCGGGGCCGAGGGGGTGTTTGTCGCGATCCTTCCCGAGCGGCGCTTGGGCATCGCGCTCAAGATCGCCGACGGGGCGACGCGGGCCAGCGAATGCGCGATTTCAGCGATCCTGACCGGGCTGGACGTGCTTGACCGCGATCTTGCGGCGACTACCAAGCGGCTGAACCCGCCGCTACTGAACCGCCGCAATATCGAGGTCGGGCAGATCCGCCCGGCCGCGGGCCTGCTCAGCCGCTGAGTTCCTCGACCAGCAGGTCAAAGACCAGACGGATACGCCGGTTGGTCCGCAATTCCCGGTGGCTGACCAGCCAGGAGGGCACCCGGATCGGCGTGAAGCCGGGCAGGATCGGGCGCGCATCGGGGATGTGGGCGGCGATCGCGGGCGAGAGCACGCCGATCGCCTCGCCTCGCCGGATCATCTCCAAAAGCACCATGCCATTGCCCGAGGACACCCGGACATTGCTGCGCGTCAGCGCCAGCCCGCGCGTCTGCATCTCGGACACGAAACGCTCCAGGGGTTCGAACCCCGCGAACACCGCGCCGCGCAGGTCGGTCGGATCGGTCGGCTCGCCGTAGCGCGCGAGATAGGCGCCGGTGGCGTAGCAGTGCGCCTCTTCCTCGCCCAGCTTGCGCGCGATCAGGTCGGGCTGGTCGGGGCGCAGATGGCGGATGGCGATGTCGGCCTCGCGCCGGCGCAGGTTCTGCACCTCGTTCGAGGCGATGACCTCGACGGTGATTCCAGGGGCCTCCCGCGACAGCCGGATCAAGGCTGGGGGCAGGATCAGGGCGGCGGTGATGTCGCCGGCGGTGATCGAAACATGCCCTTCGACAGCCTCGTTCTGGCCGGTCGCGACCAGCGAGAACTGACCGGCGGCCTCGCCCATGCGGCGCACCTGCTCCAGCAGTTCCAGCCCGGCCTGCGTCAGTTGCAGCGCCCGCCCGGTCCGGTCGAAGAGCTGGACGCCCAGACGGTCCTCCAGCGCCGCGACCTGCCGGCCCAGCGTCGGCTGGGTCATCCCCAGCGCCCGCGCCGCGGCCGAGAGCGACCCCTCTTCCGCGGTCACCAGAAAGGCTCGCGCCTGGTTCCAGTCAAACCGGATGCTGCTCCAATTCATGCATAACCGTATACAGAGGATGCGAAAACGGGCAATTCCAAAAAGCCCGCGTCCTGATATCCCGTCCCCAACCGATAGTGATAGGATAGAACGATGAGCACCTCCGCAGCCTTTTGGGACGGAATCGCGGCGAAATACGCCAAGAGCCCGGTCCGCAACCCGACCGCCTACAGTGAAACCCTTGCCGCGAGCACAGCGCTGTTCTCTCCCGGCGACCGGGTGCTGGAGCTGGGCTGCGGCACCGGGACCACCGCGCTGAAACTCGCGCCCTATGTGAAATCATACACCGCCAGTGACATCTCTTCCGAGATGATCGCCATCGCCGAGCACAAGCGGCGCGCCGAGGGCGCGGGGAACCTGCGCTTCGTGACGTCCGGCATCGAGGAGCCGGAAGAGGGGGCGGAGCCGCATGACGTGGTGCTGGCGTTCAACCTGCTGCACCTGATCGAGGATCTCGACGGCGCGCTTGCCGCGATCCGCAAGCTGGTGAAGCCGGGCGGCCTGTTCATTTCCAAGTCCGGCTGCGTCGGCGAGATGAACCCGTTGTTCCGCCCGCTTATCCGGGCGATGCAGTTCGTTGGCAAGGCGCCCTACGTCAAGATCCTGAAGGCCACAGAACTGGAGGCGGCGATCGCCCGCGCCGGGTTCGTGCTGGAGCAGTCTCGGACCTTTACCGGCGCGCGGGAATCGCTCTTCGTGGTGGCGCGACGGCCCTAAGGCGGGTCACCGCGCCAATCCTGAGCGGGGTGTCACATCTGGATGATCTCGGCCACTTCGACCGAACCGGATCCGTCCACCACCATCGGGTTTGACATGGCGATGGCACAGGCGGCGTCGAGGTCGGCGGCCTCGATGATGGTATAGCCCGAGGCCGGGTTGGCGCCGCCGTCACCGGCCACGCCGCCGGCGCTGACCGTTTTCGACTGGCCCACCGGGTTGCCCGGCTCGACCAGGCTGGCGCCGTTGTCGCCCATCCATTTGCTCCATGCGGCCATGACCGCCTGGGCTTCGTCGTCGGAGTCCGGGGCTTTGCCGCCGTGGTAGACGTAAAGAAATCTGGGCATTTCAATCTCCTGTTTCTGGGGGGGCGGATCAGGTTTCCAGGCCGGCTGCAAAGCTGTCCAGCTTGGTCAGGGTGGACAGCCAGCCGCGGCTGTGGCCTTGCGCCGACTCGATATCGGGCAGGGCCCGGTGCGTCACCGTCAGGCGGGCGCCGGACCCGGTGGCGGCGACGGTAAAGGTCACGTGACTTTCGGCGCCGCGTCTGTCGTCGTCATCGTGCCAGGCCCATGTAAACCCGACCGAGCCGGCGCGTCCGTCCCCGGGCGGGCGAATATGGGTGACAACGCCGGTGACCTTGAAGCGAGTGCCGCTTTCCAGCCCTATCATTTCGCAGGACCACGGCCCCTCGCGGCTGAAATTGAGGGCGCAGCGCTCCAATCGCACGCCTTCGGGGCCGAACCATTGCACCAGGTCGGCCGGATCGGTGACCGCGCGCCACAGACGATCGACGCTGACCGAATAGTCGCGGATGAATTCGATTTCCTGAGTGTCTTTCATCGGTTGTCCTCCGGTCCGGGGTCGAGCGCGAGCAGACCCTCCAGCCGCTCCAGCCCGCCTTTCCAGAACTGCCGATGGTCCATGGTCCAGTCGGAGATCGCCTGAATCGCCTCGGGCTGCACCGAGCAGTACCTGCGGGTGCCTTCGACCCGCTGCCGGATCAGCCCGGCCTGGCGTAGCACCTTCAGGTGGCGGGAAATCGCGGGGGCGGAAATCCCTGCGCCCGCGGCCAGCTCTCCAACCGGCAATTCGCCCCGCGTCATCATCTTTTCGACCAGCTGAAGGCGGGTCGGGTCGGACAGGGCGGAAAAGGTATGGGCCAGATCTTTCATAGCCCAGTGTCGCCCGGAACAGTTATTAACGCAAGCGTTAATTAACGAAGTGGCTAAATACAGGAGAAATCGTCCCGCGCGTAGCCCTGGAGGTAAAGCAGCGCAGTCAGGTCGCCGAAGTTCACCCGCAGGTCGCATTGCGCCGCGACCGAGGGTTTGGCGTGCAGCGCCACGCCGGTGCCGGCCCGACCCAGCATTCCCAGATCGTTGGCGCCGTCGCCCACCGCGATCACCTCCGATTCTGCGATGCCCAGCCGCGCGGTGACCTGCTCCAGCGCCTCGACCTTGGCCGCCCGGCCGAGGATCGGGCGCTGCACATCGCCGGTGAGCCTGCCGTTCTCAACCAGCAGCGTGTTGGCGCGGTTTTCGTCAAAGCCGAGTTGTTCCGCGACAGACCGGGTAAAGGCGGTAAACCCGCCCGAGACCAGCAGCGCATAGGCGCCGTTCGCCCGCATCGTCGCCACCAGATCCCGCGCGCCCGGCATCAGGGTGATCCGCTGCTCCAGCACCTGCCCGATCACCGCCTCTGGCAACCCCTTGAGCAGGCCGACACGCTCGGTCAGGGCGCCTTCGAAATCCAGCTCGCCGTTCATCGCCCGCGAAGTGATTTCCTTGACCCGGTCACCGACGCCGGCCATGTCGGCCAGTTCGTCGATGCATTCCTGCTGGATCATGGTGCTGTCCATGTCGGCGACCAGCATCTTCTTGCGCCGCCCTTCGACGGGTTGAACCACCAGATCGACGCGCATCTTCTGCACCTCGTCCCAGACCTCCCAGCGATTGCCGGGCATCTCGGGCAGGGCAAACTCCGCCGCATGTCCTGGTGCCAGCCAGACCGCATCGCCGCCGCCCCAGGCATTGCGCAGCGAAGAGACCAGCGCCGGGTCGATTCCGGGGCCGGCGGGATCGGTCAGGAGGGTGGCGATATACTTGGGCATCATGGCGGCAGGGTTTCCGATAGGCGGCGAGAATGTCGCGTTTGATTTCTCAAGCGGCGCTCTAGCGGCATTTTGGCGCTTGTGGAACCCCGGGCGCCCGTTTATCTCGGTCCGTGGGACACCCCTCCCCAACGAGGGGCGCTTATCTGGAAGGGTAGCTGACATGGCTATGCAAGAACCGGCAACGCGGCCGGCCAATCCGCGTTTTTCCTCGGGCCCCTGTGCCAAACCCCCCACATACGAGCTGAGCAAGCTGGCCGACGCCCCGCTGGGCCGCAGCCACCGTGCCGCCGTTGGCAAGGCCAAGCTGAAGGCCGCGATCGACGGCACGCGCGAGATCCTCGGCATCCCGGCCGAGTACAAGATCGGCATCGTGCCGGCCTCGGATACCGGCGCGGTCGAAATGGCGCTGTGGTCGATGCTGGGCGCCCGCAAGGCCGAGATGCTGGCCTGGGAAAGCTTCGGCTCCGGCTGGGTCACCGACGTGGTCAAGCAGCTCAAGATCGACGCCGAGGTGAAAACCGCCGACTATGGCCAGATCGTCGACCTTGGATCGGTCGATTTCGACAATGACGTCGTCTTTACCTGGAACGGCACCACCTCGGGCGTGCGGGTGCCCAACGGCGACGCGATCCCGGCGGACCGCGCCGGCCTGACCATCTGTGATGCCACCTCTGCCGCCTTCGCCCAGGACCTGCCCTGGGACAAGCTGGATGTGACCACCTTCTCCTGGCAAAAGGTGATGGGCGGCGAGGCGGCCCACGGCATGCTGATCCTGTCGCCGCGTGCGGTCGAACGGCTGGAAAGCTATACCCCCGCCTGGCCGCTGCCCAAGATTTTCCGCCTGACCAAGGGTGGCAAGCTGATCGAGGGCATCTTTACCGGCGCCACCATCAACACCCCCTCCATGCTGGCGGTCGAGGATTACCTCGTCGCACTGGACTGGGCGCGCAAGATCGGCGGTCTGCCCGAACTGATGAAACGGGCCGATACCAACGCCAAGGTGCTGTGGGATTTCTGCGACCGGAACGACTGGCTGGCCAACCTGGCCGAGGATCCGGCGACGCGCTCGAACACCTCTGTCTGCCTGAAGTTCACCGACGACCGGATCACCGATCCGGCGGCCTTCGCCAAGGCGGTTGCCAAGAAGCTGGAAACCTATGACGCGGCCTATGACATCGGTGCCTATCGCGATGCGCCGGCCGGCCTGCGGATCTGGTGCGGTGCGACCATCGAGGCGGCGGATGTCGAGAAACTGACGCTCTGGCTCAAATGGGCCTTCGAGGAAGCGCTCGAAGCGCAGGCGTAACCGCGCCCCCGGATTTCCCTGATCCCCAGCCGCCCCGGACCCGACCCGGGGCGCGCCTTTCCCCATATTCATATGCAAAGGACCAGACAGATGGCCCCCAAAGTACTCGTCAGCGACAAGCTCAGCGAAACCGCCGTCCAGATCTTCCGCGATCGCGGCATCGACGTGGATTTCATGCCCGACGTGGGCAAGGACAAGGAAAAACTGGCCGAGATCATCGGTCAGTATGATGGCCTTGCCATCCGTTCGGCCACCAAGGTGACCGAAAAGATCCTTGAGAAGGCAGATAACCTCAAGGTGGTCGGTCGTGCCGGGATCGGCACCGACAACGTCGACAAGGAAGCCGCGTCGAAAAAAGGCGTGATCGTGATGAACACGCCGTTCGGCAACATGATCACCACTGCGGAACACGCGATTGCGATGATGTTCGCCGTCGCCCGTCAGATCCCCGAGGCCAGCGCCAGCACCCAGGCCGGCAAGTGGGAAAAGTCCAAGTTCATGGGCGTTGAGCTGACCAACAAGACCCTGGGCGTGATCGGTGCCGGCAACATCGGCGGCATCGTCTGCGACCGCGCCCGTGGCCTCAAGATGAAAGTCATCGCCTTTGATCCCTTCCTCAGCGAGGAAAAGGCCGACAAGATGGGCGTCGAAAAGATCGAGGATCTCGACGACCTGCTCAAGCGCGCCGATTTCATCACCCTGCACGTGCCGCTGACCGACCAGACCCGCAACATTCTTGGCAAGGAAAACCTGGCCAAGACTAAGAAGGGCGTGCGCATCATCAACTGTGCCCGTGGCGGCCTGGTCGACGAAGAGGCGCTGGCCGAACTGCTGAAATCGGGCCATGTGGCCGGGGCCGGCTTTGACGTGTTCTCCAAGGAACCGGCCACCGAGAACCCGCTCTTTGGTCTCCCCAACGTGGTCTGCACCCCGCACCTGGGCGCGGCCACCACCGAGGCACAGGAAAATGTCGCCCTGCAGGTGGCCGAACAGATGTCGGATTACCTGCTGACCGGCGCGGTGCAGAACGCCCTCAACATGCCCTCGGTCACCGCCGAAGAGGCCAAGGTGATGGGTCCCTGGATCCAGCTGGCCGGCCATCTGGGCGCCTTTATCGGCCAGATGACCAACGAGCCGATCAAGGCGATCAACATCCTCTATGACGGTGTCGCTTCGCAGATGAACCTCGACGCGCTGAACTGCGCTACCGTGGCCGGGATCATGAAAAGCGTGAACCCCGAGGTGAACATGGTCAGCGCGCCGGTGATCGCCAAGGAACGCGGGATCAAGATCAGCACCACCAACCAGGACAAGTCGGGCGCCTTCGAGGGCTATATCAAGCTGACCATCGTCACCGACACCCTCGAACGCTCGATCGCCGGGACCGTGTTCAGCGACGGCAAGCCGCGCTTCATCCAGATCAAGGGCATCAACATCGACGCCGAGATCGGCGCGCATATGGTCTATACCACCAACGAGGACGTGCCGGGCATCATCGGCACCCTGGGCCAGACCATGGGCGAGAACGGCGTCAACATCGCCAACTTCACCCTCGGCCGAAAGGCGGCCGGCGGCGAGGCGATCGCGCTGCTTTATGTCGATGCGGAACTGCCGGACGAGGTTGCCGAAAAGCTCAAGGCAACCGGGCTGTTCCGTCAGGTCCGCCCGCTGGTCTTCGACGTGGCCTGATCCAACCCGCAATCAAAAAACGACCCATCGAAGGTCGCCGCGCAGGTAGTCGCGGCGGCCTTTTCTTTTTACCCATCACGGTCAGTTGCGGCTTTGCAGGGAGGTAAGCCGATGACCGACGTGATTCGACGGGCGCTGGCCGAAATTGCGCATGCCTTTCGGGCCGAGCGCCGCGACGATGCCCTTGCCACGGCGGCGGCGCTGCAGAGCGCGCCGTTCCAGGGCCAGGCCAATCCGCTGGCCGCCGCCGACGATGCCGCGATTCGCGCCCTGCTTTTTGCCTCGGGCCATCCGACTGCGGTGGCCTTGCTGGCCGCGCACGACCGCATGCCCTGGGGCGTCAATCCGGTGGCGCGCCAGGTCAGCGCCGACCACATGGAGCTCTACGCGGTGTGCGACCTGATGGGGCCGGACTCTCCGATCCGCTCCGCGCATCTACGGGCCGGCCTGTATTATCAGCGGCCCAACTGCCGCTATGCGCTGCATTCCCATGCGGCGGCCGAAACCTATGTCATCATTGCGGGCAGCGCCCTGTGGACGGCGGGCGATGCCCGCAAGCTGATTGGCCCGGGCGATTCGGTGCATCACTCAACCTATCTGCCGCACGCCTGCCAGACCGGGCCGGAGGGTGTGGTCGCCCTCTGGCGCTGGAGCGGAGACATCGGTGTCGAATCCTATCGCTTGCACGATGGTCAGGATGCTTTCGCGGCCTGACCTGCCGAAGTGCCGCGCAGAACGACGGCGGCAAAGAGCAGCATCGACAGCAACGTCAGGATCGAGCCGATCTTGGCCAGGGTTTCGCCCCGTTCGGTGACCGCCATGGCGATCCCGGGAATCATCAGCACCACGCCGACCACCGCCGCCGCGAAATGCAGCTTGGGCAAAATCCCCGCACCCGCGCCGGGGACGAGGTGATAGTAGAATGCAAAGATTGCGAAACTGACCCAGCCCACCAGGTTGAGGTGTGCGTGCGCCGGTGACAGCGTATGATTGTGCGCCGCCGACATCTGGATGCCCCAGGCCATTCCGATGATGGCCCACAGCACCGCCAGCAGCATGAAGTATCGTGCTATTCCGTTCATTGTGATTTTCGTCCCTGTTGTTTCAGCCGCTCAGGGGCGGCCCTGTAAAGTCAGGTTTCCGGCGCCCGGCGAGCCCGGCCAAGCGCGCCATCTCCCTCAGACTCCCGCGGTGCGCGTCGGCACGCGCGCAAAAGACGGCACGCATCCGATCGCCCGTTTCCGGATGCGCAACCGCTGTCATGTCGCCTGCCTCAGTTCGCGGCAAAGGCAATATGACCGGTTGGAAGGATGCACGGAAAAGGCATATGTGAAAAACAAATTCTCAGTGTCAATCGTATTTGCCTATGAGTTTGGCGGATTTCGATCTCAATCTTTTTCGGGTGCTCGATGCCCTGCTCGACACCTGAGGCCGGGCGGCAGGTGGGGCTGTCGCAGTCGAACGCCTGCTGTCCGATACGCAGAGCTTTGATCCGGCCGAGGCGGGCCGGTCGTCCCGCATGTCGGCAGCGAATTCTTCGCCGAACTGCTGATGCCGCAGCGGCCTGATCCCCCGCGCACCTCTGGCTGCGCGACCGGATCGCGGAGATTCTCGCCGCGCTTGACGCGCCGCGGCCGATCGCCCCTTTCGGTCGCCGGACGGTTAGGGCATCAAGGCGCCGAAAGGACAGCCGGCATGACCGACACGATCTATGCCGTGGGCGATATCCACGGCCACCTGAACCAGCTTGACCGCGCGCTTGCCCTGATCGCCGCCGATGGCGGGCCGGAGGCCGAGGTCGTTTTTCTGGGCGACCTGGTGGATCGTGGTCCCGACAGTCGCGGCGTGATCGATCGGCTGATGCAGGGGCAGGCGGCGGGGAGGCCCTGGCGCGTCCTGCGCGGCAATCACGACGACATGTTCCGTCGATTCCTGCACGGCGGCGTGGTGAACAATGCGCGGATCAAGTCCGGCTTGACCTGGACCCATCCGCGTCTGGGCGGGCTGGCGACGCTGGCCTCCTACGGCATCGCGGCCGGGGAGGGGACGCCGGAGTCCGCGCTTTTCGACGCGGCCCGGGGTGCGGTTGCCTTGGATCATCTGGCCTATCTCGACAGTTTGCCGCGCCGGATCGAGCAGGGCGAACTGCTGTTCGTCCATGCCGGAATCCGCCCCGGCGTGCCGCTTGCAGCGCAGGACCCGGAAGATCTGCTCTGGATTCGCGGTGCCTTCCTCGACGATCCGCGCCCGCACCCGTGGCTGGTGGTGCATGGTCACACCGCGCTGGAGTATCCCCGGCATTTCGGCAACCGGATCGACCTGGACGGTGGCGCGGGCTATGGCCGCCCGGTGGTTCCGGCGGTGTTCGAGGGGCGCGATTGCTGGTTGCTCACCGACGCAGGAAGGGTGCCTCTGATCCCTTAGGGCCAGAGGTCGGTCGAAAGATACTTCAGCCCGCTGTCGCAGATGATCACACCGATCACGCCCCCCTGTTCCGGTCCCGTCAGCAGGTCCAGCGCGGCAGCCACGTTGGCGCCGCCGGAAAACCCGCCAAAGATCCCCTCTTCGCGGGCCAGGGCGCGGCCGGTGTCCCGCGCCGTCTCGCCGCTGATCGAGAGGTAGCCGTCCACCGGCGCACCGGACAGTTGGTCAAGCGCGGTCATCGCGTAACCGCCGCCCTGGATCGGGTGCCCCGGATGCGACAGCGGCAGCCCTGACAGCACCGCCGCGCCTTCCGGCTCGACCAGGTAACCGCGCAGCTCCGGGTTGCGCGCCTTCAGCGCCCGGATCGTGCCGCCGTAGGTGCCCCCGGAGCCGGCGAAATCAGCGAATGCGGTGAGTGTGCCGCCCGAGTCCGCCCAAAGCTCCGGTCCGGTGGTTTGCTCATGTGCGGCGGCGTTGCCCGGATGCCCGAACTGGTCCGCACGAAAGGCGCCGCGCTCTGCCGTGATCCTCTGCGCCTCTTCCTCGACCCGGGCCAGATCCGCGCCCGAGACCTCGCCCGGCACCGATCCCGGCGCCTGATCGACCAGCACCACCTCGGCCCCCAGCGCCGCCATCATCCGCGCGCGTTCCGGCGAATTGCCCCGGCTCATCACTGCGACGAACGGATACCCCTTGATCGCGCAGACGATGGCGAGCCCTGTGCCCATGTTGCCGCTGGTCAGTTCCACCACCACCTGCCCCGGGGCCAGCGCGCCACTGGCCTCGGCCGCCTCGACGATGCCCATCGCCGCGCGGTCCTTCTTGGAGAACCCGGGGTTCAGGTAATCCAGCTTGGCGAGGATCCGCCCCTGCAGCCCGCGCGCCGTGACCATCCGGTCCAGCCAGACCGAGGGCGTGTTGCCGATTGCCCCAAGGATCGAATTGAATGCCATCTGTCCGCCCTTTTTCTGGCTGCAAATACTCCGGGGGTCCGGGGGCAGGGCCCCCGGTGATCAGGTCCAGTCCAGCACCACCATGCCGCTCTGGCCCCAGCGCATTGCCGCGAACCCCGGTTCGAATTCCTCCGCCGCGAAACGGTGCGTGACAATGCGCGAGATATCCAGCCCGTCTTCCAGCATGGCAATCATCTTGTACCAGGTCTCGAAGATCTCGCGCCCGTAGACGCCCTTGATGGTCAGCGCCTTGAACACGATGCGGCGCCAGTCGACCTGCGACTTGCCCGGCGGCAGCCCCAGCATGGCGATGCGCCCCCCCATCACCATCGCCTCGACCATCTGCTCCAGCGCGACCTGATTGCCCGACATCTCCAGCCCGACGTCAAACCCCTGCTTCATGTCCAGGTCGGACATCACATCGCGCAGGTTGGCCTCGGCCACGTTCACCGGGACCACATCGGTGACCCGCCCGGCCAGTGACAGCCGGTAGGGGTTCACATCGGTGATCACCACATGCCGCGCGCCCACGTGCTGGGCCACCGCCGCCGCCATGATGCCGATCGGACCCGCCCCGGTGATCAGCACGTCCTCGCCCACCAGATCGAAGCTCAGCGCGGTGTGCACCGCGTTGCCCAGCGGATCGAGGATCGCGCCGATCTCGTCCGGGATCGCGTCGGGCAGGGGGACGACGTTGAAGGCGGGCAGGCGCAGGTACTCCGCGAAACAGCCCTGTTCATTCACCCCGATGCCGCGGGTTTCCGGATCCAGATGGTATCGCCCGGCACGCACCTGGCGCGAATGGTGGCCGATCAGATGCCCCTCTCCGCTACAGCGCTGACCGATCTCCAGGTCATCGACGTGGCGCCCCAGCTCGACGATCTCGCCGGCGAACTCGTGGCCGGTGATCAACGGCACAGGCACGGTGCGTTGCGCCCAGTCGTCCCAGTTCCAGATGTGGATGTCGGTGCCGCAGATGCCGGTCTTGTGCACCCTGATCAGCACGTCGTCGGGGCCGATCTCGGGCACCGGCGCCTCGACCCTCCACAGCCCCTCGCGCGGGTGCGACTTTTCGAGCGCTTTCATCGTCCGGGTCATGCAATCACCCCGCAGGCCTTGCCGGCGGCCTCGAACGCCGTCAGCGCGCGGTCCAGCTCCGCGCGCGTGAGCGCGGCGTTCATCTGGGTGCGGATGCGCGCCTGTCCCTGCGGCACCACCGGAAAGAAGAAGCCCGAGACATAGACGCCCCCGTCGAACAGCCGCGTTGCCATCTCCTGCGCCAGCTTCGCCTCGCCCAGCATGACCGGAACGATCGGATGTTCGCCGGGCAGAAGGTCGAACCCGAGCGCCTCCAGCCCCGCGCGCCAATAGGCGGCGTTGTCATGCAGCCGCTTGCGCAGGGCACCGCCCTGTTCGATCAGCCCGATCGCCTCGATCCCGGCGGCCACCACGGCGGGCGGAAGCGAATTGGAAAACAGATAGGGCCGCGAGCGTTGGCGCAACAGGTCGATCACCGGCTGCGGGCCCGCGGTATAGCCGCCGATGGCCCCGCCCAAGGCCTTGCCCAGTGTGCCGGTCAGGATATCGACGCTGGTGCCGAAATGATCCGGCGTGCCCGCCCCGTTCGGCCCCATGAAGCCGGTGGCGTGGCAATCGTCGACCATCAGGACCGCGCCGTATTTGTCCGCCAGCGTGCGGATCTCCGGCAGTTTGGCGAGGTAGCCGTCCATGCTGAACACCCCGTCGGTTGCGATCATGACATGGCGCACGCCGTCCGCGCGCGCGGTTTGCAGCTGCCGCTCCAGGTTCGCCATGTCACTGTTGCCATAGCGATAGCGTTTCGCCTTGCACAGGCGGATGCCGTCGATGATCGAGGCATGGTTCAGCGCGTCCGAGACGATGGCGTCCTCTGGCCCCAGAAGCGGCTCGAACAGCCCACCGTTGGCGTCGAAACAGGCGGCATAAAGAATCGCATCGTCCATCCCAAGGAATTCCGCCAGCCGTTCCTCCAGGGCGCGGTGGAGGTCCTGCGTGCCACAGATGAAGCGAACGCTGGCCATGCCAAAGCCGCGTTCGTCCAGCGCTCGTTTCGCCGCCGCGATCAGGGCCGGGTGATCGGCAAGGCCAAGGTAGTTGTTGGCGCAGAGGTTGATGACATGGGCCTCCCCGACGGCGATCTCGCCGCCCTGAGGCGAGGCGATCAACCGCTCCCGCTTGTAGAGCCCCTCGGCCTCGATCTCGGCGAGCGTTTGCGACATCTGGTTCAGGAATCGGTCCGGCATCGGGTTCTCCTCGGTTGCCGGAAAGGTAGCACAGCGCGGCGGCGATCGAAAGGAAAATGTACGCTAAGTTGGAGGAAATTCTGTTTTAACGGATAACTGCGGATCGTTTCAGGCGTTCTTGACGATCAGAAAGACCCGCGCGGCCCCGCCTTCTGCGCCGATCGCATGGTCGATATCGGCCCGGTAACGCGCGGTATCGCCGGCCTCCAACACCTCAACCGCCGTGCCCGAACTCACCCGCACCCGCCCCTCCAGCACGGTCAGGGCCTCTTCCGCGCCGTGCCGGTGCGGCTGGCTCACCAGTCGGCCATCGGGATCGAAGGCGATGTCATAAACCTCGTGCTGGCCCGCCTCCTCCGGCGGCGACAGGATGCGGATGCGGCAGCCGTCGCCCATGTTGTCGATCCGCGGGACCTCGGACGCGCGCAGCACGCCGATCCGGTCGCCGCCCTCGTCCTGATCCAGCAGACCGGCGAAATCCACCTGCAGGGCACGGGTCAGGTTCCACAGGGTGGCGATGGTCGGGCTGGATTCACCCCGCTCGATCTGGCTGACCATGGAGCGTGACACACCCGAGAGCCGCGATACCGCTTCGAGCGAAAGGCCCTTGTCCCGCCGGGCCTGTTTCAACCGGGCGGGCAGAAGCGACAGGATGTCGTCAAGTTTTTCCGTCATGGTGGAATTTTGTGGCGGGATCGGAGGCATCTGTCAATCCCCGCCTTTCCGTTACGGAACGTTCCGGCTGGTCCGTCCATTCTGCATCTGCATAATGGCGCAACCTTGGAATCGGGAGAGAGCACTATGACCGACATCGTAATCCTGGACGGCGCGCGCACCGCCATAGGCACCTTCGGCGGCGCCCTGGCCGGCACCCCGCCGATCGAGCTTGGCACCGTGGCGGCCAAGGCCGCGCTCGAACGCTCCGGCGTCGAGGGGGCCCAGATCGGGCATGTGGCCTTTGGCCATGTGATCAACACCGAGCCGCGCGACATGTATGTTTCGCGCGTGGCGGCGATCCAGGCGGGTATCCCCAACGGCACGCCGGCGATGAACGTCAACCGCCTGTGCGGGTCGGGTGCGCAGGCGATCGTCTCGGTCGTGCAATCGCTGATGCTGGGCGATGCCGAATTCGGCCTGGCGGGCGGTGCCGAATGCATGTCGCGCAGCCCCTTCATCATGCCGCAGGCACGCTGGGGTGCGAAGATGGGCGATGTGAAATCGCTCGACATGATGCTCGGCGCGCTGAGCTGCCCCTTCGGCACCGGCCACATGGGCGTGACCGCCGAGAACGTGGCCGAGGAGCATGGCATCAGCCGCGAGGCTCAGGATGCCTTTGCGCTGGAAAGCCAGACCCGCGCCGCCCGTGCCATCGAAGACGGGCGTTTCGAGCGCGAGATCGTGCCGGTCGAGGTCCGCGTCAAGCGCGACATGGTCGAGTTCAAGGTCGATGAGCATCCCAAGGCGACCTCGGCCGAGGCGCTGGCCGGCCTCCGCCCGGTGTTCCGCAAGGACGGCACCGTCACCGCCGGCAATGCCAGCGGCATCAATGACGGCGCCGCCGCACTGGTGCTGGCGACCGCCGCAGCCGCCGAACATGCCGGGCTGAAACCCAAGGCGCGCATACTGGGCTATGCCCATGCCGGCGTGCGGCCCGAGGTGATGGGCATCGGCCCGATCCCGGCGGTTCAGGCCTTGCTGAAGAAAACCGGGCTGACGGTCGGCGATTTCGACGTGATCGAGAGCAACGAGGCCTTTGCCGCGCAAGCCCTGGCTGTCAGCGCCGAACTGGGCTTCGATCCGGCCAAGGTGAACCCGAACGGCGGCGCCATCGCGCTGGGCCACCCGGTCGGCGCCACCGGCGCGCTGCTCACCGTCAAGGCGATGTACGATCTGGAGCGCACTGGCGGCTCCCGTGCGTTGATCACCATGTGCATCGGCGGCGGTCAGGGTATCGCCCTGGCCATCGAGCGGCTGTAACGCGCAAACGCCGGGCAGTAAAACAGGGCGCGGCTATTCGGCCGCGTCTTTTCTTTGCGACCGTCTCGCCAGCTTGGCGGCGAGGTTCAACCCCACCCCGGGGTGGGACCAGGGACAGACGGCGATGCAGATCGCGCACCCGTTGGTCTGGTTGAAGAACGGCAGGCATTTGTCGAAATCGACGTACCACTTGGTTGCGCCGCGCACCCTCTGCTTGCCCGGAGACAGCGCCCCGGTCACCCCAGCAGGATCAGCGCCGCCATCGCCGCGGCGCCCCCCGCGGCGAGGCCGCCGACGGCCGCCAGCGCGACCGCACGGCGCCCGAACCGCCCGTTGCGTTTGGGCCGCTGGGTCTGCGCGATCAGCGCCTGTTCGATCAGCCCGGGCAACCGCGGGCCAAAGCGTGACATCACCTGTACCGCCTGCACGAAATCGGTCAGCACGGCCTTGGGGCCGATCGACTGGGCAATGTAATCCTCGACCACCGGGTGGGCGACCTCCCAGATGTTGATATGCGGATCGAGCGAACGCGCGACCCCCTCGACCACCACCATGGTGCGCTGCAGCAGGATCAGTTCGGTCCGCGTCTCCATGCCGAAGCGTTCGGTCACCTCGAACAGATAGGCCAGCAGCCGGCCCATCGAGATCTGGCTGGCGTCCATGCCGAAGATCGGCTCGCCTACCACGCGCAGGGCGCGGGCGAACTCGTCGATATCGCGGTCGGCGGGCACGTAGCCGGCCTCGAAATGCACCTCGGCCACGCGCCGGTAGTCGCGTTTGATGAAGCCGAACAGGATCTCGGCATAGACCCGGCGGGTATATTCGTCGATATGGCCCATGATGCCGAAGTCATAGGCGATCAGGTCGCCGTTGGCAGCAACCTTGAGGTTGCCCTGGTGCATGTCGGCATGAAAATAACCGTCGCGCAGCGCATGGCTGAGAAACAGCGTCAGCACCCGTTGGGCCAGCGCGCGGCGGTCATGACCGGCGGCGTCCAGCGCCTCGTTGTCGCCCAGCGCGGTGCCGTCGGCCCAGCCCAGCGTCATCACCCGGCGCGCCGACAGGTTCCACAGGATCGGCGGCAGACGAAAGCCTTTGTCGTCGCCGGTGTTGGCGGCAAACTCCGAGGCAGCCGCGCTTTCCAGCCGCAGGTCCAGTTCGCCCTGCACCACTCCGTCGAAATGGGTGATCACGTCCATCGGTTTGAGCCGACGCGCGCCCGGCGCAAAAAGGTCGATGATGCGGGCGGCAAAGTAAAACGCGTCGATGTCGCGGCGAAAGGCGCGTTCGATGCCCGGGCGCAGCACCTTCACCGCCACGTCCTGCCCGGTGTCGGAGAGCCGCGCCCGATGGACCTGGGCGATCGAGGCCGCGGCGATCGGTTCGGAAAACTCGGAGAACAGCTGGTCCACCGGCAAGCCAAGCTCACGCTCGACCTCGGCCATGGCGATATCGCGGGAAAACGGCGGCAGCTTGTCCTGCAGCACCCGCAGTTGTTTTGCCAGATCGCCGCCCACCACGTCGGGCCGGGTCGAAAGCACCTGGCCGAACTTGATATAGGCCGGGCCGAGTGCGGTCAGCGCGCGGGTCGCGGGCGGCATCGCCGGGTTGCCCTTGTAGCCCAGCCACTGAAATGGCTTGCCCAGCGTATGGGCCAGGATGCGCAGCGAACGCGGTGCCTCGAAGGCATCGAGCACCACACCCATCGCGCCGGTCCGCTCCATCGTGGCGCCGGTCCGGATCAACCGCCAGATGTTGTGCGGCCCTCTCAAAGTTTCCAGCCCGAATGCAGCGCCGCGACGCCCATCGTCAGGTTGCGGTATTTGGCGTTCTCGAACCCGGCGGTCCGGATCATCTGCAGGAACGTCTCCTGGTCGGGAAACCTGCGGATCGATTCGACGAGGTATTGATAGCTGTCGTGGTCATTGGCGATCAGCTTTCCCATCCGCGGGATCACGTTGAAACTGTAGAGATCATAGAGCTTCTGCATCCCCGGGTTGGGCAGCTGGCTGAACTCCAGCACCATCAGCCGCCCGCCGGGTTTGAGCACGCGGTAGGCCTCGGCCAGCGCATCGGCAGGGCGGGTCACGTTCCGGATACCGAAACTGATCGTGTAGACGTCGAAGGTATTGTCGGCAAAGGGCAGCGCCATCGCGTCGCCCACCACCCAATCGAGGCTGTCTGCCATCTGATCGGCCTCGGCGCGCTTGCGCCCCTCGATGAGCATCGGCTCGGTCAGGTCCAGAACCGTGGCGTGACCGTGCCCGGCGCGCTTGAGGAACCGGAACGAGATGTCGCCGGTGCCGCCCGCCACATCCAGCAGCGTCTGCCCGGGCCGGGGGGCCAGCCAATCCATCATCGCGTCCTTCCAGACCCGGTGGATTCCCATGCTCATCACGTCGTTCATGATGTCGTATTTCGAGGCGACCGAGTTGAACACGCCCTGAACGCGCCCCGCCTTTTCCTCTTCCGGCACGGTCTGAAAGCCGAAATGCGTGGTCTTGTCCGTCTGGTCTGCCATGGGGTCTTGCCGTTCGTTGCGATCCGCCCTTGTTATAGGGTGCTTGCGGGCAGGCACAATGCGGCCCGATGCACGAGGAGGCACAGGATGCCCGAATTGCCCGAGGTCGAGACTGTACGTCGCGGCCTGGCCCCCGTGATGGAGGGGCAGGTGTTGGAAAAGGTCGCGGTGAACCGCCCCGATCTGCGCTGGCCGTTCCCGGATCGCATGGCCGAACGGCTGACCGGGGCCCGCGTGCTGCAATTGCGGCGGCGGTCGAAATACCTTCTGGGCGATCTCGATTCGGGGGAAACGCTGCTGATTCACCTGGGCATGTCGGGGCGGATGACGGTTTCGGGCGATCGGCTGGGGCGGTTCGTGCACGATCACCCGATGCCGGAAAAACACGACCACGTGGTCTTTGACATGGAGGGCGGCGCGCGCATCACCTTCAACGATCCGCGGCGTTTTGGCGCGATGGACTTGATGCCCACCGCGACGGCCGAGGCGCACAGGCTGTTGTCGGTGCTGGGGCCGGAGCCGCTGGGCAACGATTTCCACGAGGGCTATCTGATCGCCGCCTTCAGGGGTAAGAACACGCCGGTGAAATCGGCGCTGCTGGATCAGGGAATCGTCGCCGGGCTGGGCAATATCTATGTTTGCGAGGCCTTGTTTCGCACCGGGCTTTCGCCCCTGCGCAAGGCGGGGCGGATTGCCGCGCCACGGGTCGCGGCACTGGTCCCCGCGATTCGCGACGTGCTGGAGCGGGCCATCGCGGCGGGCGGGTCATCGCTCAAGGATTTCCGCCAAGCCGATGGAGAACTTGGATATTTCCAGCACGCTTTCGATGTCTACGGGCGCGAGGGCGCGCCCTGCCACACCCCGGGTTGCGGCGAGACGATCCGCCGCGTCGTCCAGTCGGGGCGCTCAACCTTCTATTGCCCGACCTGCCAAAGATAACTTGAACCGCTCGGCGCGCGTGGTAAGGAATCGCACCAGATTGCAACAAGCGAAAGCGGATAGCCAATGGCCTTCGAGACGATCAACGTCGAAGTGGACGATCACGTCGCCCTAATCAAGCTGAACCGCCCCGAGGCACTGAATGCGCTGAACGGCCAGTTGCTGGGCGAGGTGTGCACGGCCCTGCAGGAGGCGGACGCGAACGACAAGGTGCGCTGCATCGTCATCACCGGCTCGGACAAGGCCTTTGCCGCCGGGGCCGACATCAGGGAGATGGCGGAAAAAAGCTATGTCGACGTGTTCACCGAGAACCTGTTCGCCGATGCCATCGACAAGATCGCCGCTGTGCGCAAGCCGATCATCGCCGCGGTGGCGGGCTATGCTCTGGGCGGCGGTTGCGAACTGGCGATGGCCTGCGATTTCATCATCGCCGCCGACACCGCCAAGTTCGGCCAGCCCGAGATCAATCTCGGCGTCATCGCCGGAATGGGCGGCACCCAGCGGCTGACCCGGTTCGTCGGCAAGTCCAAGGCGATGGACATGAACCTGACCGGCCGATTCATGGAGGCCGAAGAGGCCGAGCGGTCTGGCCTCGTCAGCCGCGTGGTTCCCGCCAAGAAGCTGATGGACGAGGCGATGGGCGCGGCGCAGAAGATCGCCGAGAAATCCATGCCCTCGACCATGGCCGCGAAAGAGGCGGTGAACCGCAGCTACGAATCGACGCTGAACGAAGGCATCCTGTTCGAGCGCCGCGTGTTCCATTCGATGTTCGCGACCGAGGACCAGAAAGAGGGCATGGCCGCCTTCCTCGAAAAGCGCCAGGCCCAGTTCCGCGACAAGTGAACCGGCGGGCTTGGGCGCAACCGCGATTTTCCGGTTGGCAAAGCCGCCCAAGTTGGCTAATGAGCGCCGCTATACATGCGCGTGCGGCCCGCTATGGCCAGAATCGCATCCCGCCGGGGTGTCTGGGCCGGGTTCGGCTGTACGCATCTGAGACGTAACCGAACCCGAAAAGGTCAGACCCAATATGGCAAATTCGCTTCAAGCCAAGAAACGCGCCCGCCAGAACGAGCAGCGCTTCGCCGTCAACAAGGCGCGCCGCTCGCGCATCCGCACCTACCTGCGCAAGGTCGAAGAGGCCATCGCCTCGGGCGATAAGGATTCGGCGCAGGCCGCATTGCGCGCGGTTCAGCCCGAATTGATGCGCGGCGTGACCAAGGGCGTGTTCCACAAGAACACCGCTGCCCGAAAAATGTCCCGCCTGTCGGCCCGCGTCAAAGCGCTGGGATGACGCGCGAGCGAGACAACCTAAAATTGTTGTGCTTGAAGGCGTTGCGGTTCGCAGCGCCTTTTTTCATTGGCGCCGAGGCGTCCGGTTTTTCCGCAGGTGCGAGAGATTCTTTGCGCCCGATGTCTGAGTCAACATCATAGTTTCATTGCCGCTCCGCACCGCCTCTTGCTAATCATAATCCTGCGATTCACTCGCTTGGGGGGACAGGCGACATTCGGATCGGACCGACGGGCATCGGGTCGATTTCGAGTCTTGTTTCGATCGGAATGAAATCATTCATTCCAGTTGATCTGCTGTGTGCAAGCCAATTTTGGCGGCGCAGCCCTGTCATGAACTATGAGTGCATAGCGGCGCTGTTTCGGTGGTCCACACTGGTTTGTGGTTGACTCTGTATCGTTATCGTTTTCCCGCGCCGCCATGACGCCCCGATGGGGGGGCGACGTCTGCCGAAATGGGCGGCAGGCGCATAGTCCTTGCGTGACGTGAATCCCACCGGGCTTGCCCGGTCAATGACAGAGAAAAGGCCGCAAGGCCGGGGATACGGGATGTGAGGCGCCGCATGACGCAAGAAAAATGGGGACAGTTGAGGCAACGTCTGTTGAAGACTGTGGGTCAGAACAACTACAGGACCTGGATCGAACCGCTGGAGTTCGAGACGCTGCAGGACGGGGTCGCGGTCTTCAAGGTGCCGACCACCTTCATGGGAAATTACGTCAATCAGAACTTTTCGGATCTGATTCTGTACGAGCTGAGCACCTCGGGTGAGACGGTTCAGCGGGTGTCGTTTCATGTGGCGGCCAATTCGACGGCGCGCCCGGTTGAAGATCGCGTTGCCGCGCCAGTGAAATCCAGTGAAAGACCCGCGCCGATGGAGACCGCCGAAACCACGTCCGGCCTGGCCGAGGCCCTGCAGGCCGCGCCGCTCGATTCGCGGTTCACCTTCGAAACCTTCGTTGTCGGCAAGCCGAACGAACTGGCCCACGCGGCGGCCCGAAGGGTGAGCGAGGGCGGCGTCGTCACCTTCAACCCGCTGGTTCTTTATGGCGGCGTTGGCCTCGGCAAGACCCACCTGATGCATGCGATCGCCTGGGAGCTGCGCGCGCAGAAACCCGAGCTGAATGTCCTGTATCTTTCGGCCGAACAGTTCATGTACCGCTTTGTCCAGGCCCTGCGAGAACGCAAGATGATGGACTTCAAGCATCTGTTCCGCTCGGTCGATGTGCTGATGGTCGATGACGTGCAGTTCATCGCCGGCAAGGATTCCACGCAGGAGGAGTTCTTTCACACCTTCAATGCGCTGGTGGACCAGAACAAGCAGATCATCATCTCGGCCGACCGCGCGCCGGGCGAGATCAAGGATCTCGAGGACCGGGTTCGCTCGCGTCTGCAATGCGGCCTGGTGGTGGACCTTCATCCGACCGATTACGAGCTGCGTCTCGGCATCCTGCAAAGCAAGCTGCTGCAATACAGCGGTTCCTATCCCGATCTGCAGGTCGCGGACGGGGTGCTCGAATTCCTCGCCCACCGGATCAGCACCAATGTTCGCGTGCTCGAGGGGGCGCTGACCCGGCTGTTCGCCTTTGCGTCCCTGGTCGGGCGCGAGATCGACATGGAGCTGACGCAGGACTGCCTCGCCGACGTGCTGCGCGCCTCCGAACGCAAGATCTCCATCGAGGAGATTCAGCGCAAGGTCTCGGACTATTACAACATCCGCTTTTCGGACATTATCGGGCCGAAACGTGTGCGCTCCTACGCCCGGCCGCGGCAGGTTGCGATGTACCTGTGCAAGAACCTGACCAGCCGTTCCCTGCCCGAGATCGGGCGCCGGTTCGGCGGGCGCGATCACACCACGGTCATGCACGGGGTGCGCCGCATCGAAGAGCTCAAGGTGACGGACGGCCAGATCGCCGAGGATGTCGAAATGCTGCGCCGCGCGCTCGAGGCCTAGGGCGCGGTCCGGGGCGAGCCCGAGTAAATCGAGACACCGGCGATCCGCGCCGGGTCTTCGGGCGGGGCGGCGGGTAAATCCCACACATGCCGCCCGCCTGCCCCCCGGGGCCTTGACGCCCCGGGCTTTCCAGCAGAGAAATCCATAAAAAAACTTGTGCCGAAGGGGTAAACGGATAGTGTGCCCTTCCCGGCAGATGCGGAGGGTGAGGGACTATGAAGATCAGCATCGAACGTGGCACGCTTCTGAAAGCCGTGGCGCAGGCCCAATCGGTGGTGGAGCGGCGCAACACGATTCCGATCCTGGCCAATGTGCTGATCGAGGCCGAGGGCGACCAGGTCCAGTTCCGCGCCACCGATCTGGATGTCGAGGTGGTCGACAAGGCCCCGGCGCAGGTCGAACGCGCCGGCGCGACGACCGTGGCGGCCACGACCCTGCACGAAATCGTCCGCAAACTGCCCGATGGCGCGCTGGTGACCCTCACTGCCGATAGCGCCGCCGGGCGGCTCACGGTCGAGGCCGGGCGCTCCAACTTCTCCCTCGCGACCCTGCCAAAGGAAGATTTCCCGGTCATGGCCTCGTCGGAGTACCAGTCGAATTTCTCCGCCCCGGCGACCGTGCTGCGGCGGCTGTTCGACAAGTCGAAATTCGCCATCTCGACCGAAGAGACCCGCTATTACCTCAATGGCGTCTACATGCATGTGGCCGACGGCGAGGGCGGCAAGGTCCTGCGCTGTGTGGCCACCGACGGCCACCGCCTGGCGCGGATCGACGCCGACCTGCCCGCCGGCGCCGAGGACATGCCCGGCGTGATCGTACCACGCAAGACGGTGGGCGAGATGCGCAAGCTGCTGGAAGACGACGACATGCAGATCGCCGTCTCGGTGAGCGAGACCAAGGTGCGTTTCGCCACCCCCGACATCACCCTGACGTCAAAGGTGATCGACGGCACCTTCCCCGATTACTCGCGCGTGATTCCGCAGAACAACACCCGCCGGATGGAGGTGGACGCGGCCGATTTCGCCAGGGCCGTCGACCGGGTCGCCACCGTGAGCTCGGAACGCTCGCGCGCGGTGAAGATGCAGCTCGACGAGGACCGGCTGGTGCTTTCGGTCAACGCCCCGGACAGCGGCGCCGCGGAAGAGGAACTGGCGGTCGCCTATGCCGACGAACGGCTGGAGATCGGATTCAACGCGAAATACCTGCTGGAGATCGCCAGCCAGGTGGACCGCGAGAACGCGGTGTTCATGTTCAACTCCTCCGGAGATCCGACCCTGATGCGCGAAGGCAACGATACCAGCGCCGTTTACGTGGTCATGCCGATGCGCGTGTGATCGGCTGCGCCGACGCCTCCGGCGGGAGTATTTTCAACGAGAAGAAGGGGCGCAGATGTCCCTGGCCCTGACAGACCTGGCCCTGTCGTATTTCCGGTCGCACCGGCAGGCGCGGATCGCCGGGGACGGCCGGCCAATGGCGATCTACGGGCCCAACGGCGCCGGCAAGACCAATATTCTCGAGGCGGTCTCGCTGTTCTCGCCCGGGCGCGGTCTGCGCCGCGCCAGCGCCGAGGAGATGGCGCGGCGTCCCGAAAGCCTGGGTTGGAAACTGAGCGGTCTCATGCGGGCGGCGGATCGTACGCATGAGGTCGAGACCTGGTCGGACCGCGGCGCGGCGCGGCAGGTGCGGATCGACGGCAAACCGGCAACGCAACTCGATCTGGGGCGTCTCTCGCGCGTGGTCTGGCTGGTTCCATCGATGGACCGTCTCTGGACCGAGGGGGCAGAGGGGCGGCGGCGGTTCCTCGATCGGCTGGTGATGAGTTTCGACCCGGCTCATGCCGAAGCCTCCCTTACCTATGAAAAGGCGATGCGGGACCGCAACCGGCTGCTCCGGGACCAGGTCCGCGACGCCGCCTGGTACGGCGCGCTGGAGGCGCAGATGGCCCGGGCAGGCCTGGCGATCCAACGGGCGCGGGCGGCGGCGCTGGAGCGCCTCACGGCGGCCCAGGCCGAGGCGGAAACCGCCTTTCCGGTTGCCGAGCTGACGCTGGTGCAGGCCGAGGGCGACATGCCTGAAAGCGAGGAGGCGCTGCGCGCCGCCCTGGCCGAGAGCCGGACGCGCGACATCGCCTCAGGCCGCACGCTGGTCGGTCCGCACCGCGCCGATCTGGATGCCACCTATGCCGCCAAGGCGGTTGCGGCGCGCGATTGCTCGACCGGCGAGCAGAAGGCGCTGCTGGTGTCGCTGATCCTGGCCAACGCCCGGGCGCTGGCGGCGCGCGACGGCGACGCGCCGATCCTGATCCTGGACGAGGTGGCCGCGCATCTGGACGCCGGGCGCCGGGCGGCGCTGTTCGACGAAATCTGCGCGCTGGGGGCGCAGACCTGGATGACCGGCACCGGCCCCGAGCTTTTTGCCGAACTGGGCGAGCGGGCGCAGTACCTGGAGGTGACCGAGCGTGACGGCCTGTCGGAGGTGCGGGCGCGATGACCCTCTCTCCGGGCGATCTGCTGGTCTATGCCGGCGCCCTGTTCATCCTGTTCCTCACCCCCGGCCCGGTCTGGCTGGCGGTGATGGCGCGGGCGGTCTCGGGCGGGTTCACGGCCGCCTGGCCGCTGGCCTTCGGCGTGGCGGTGGGCGATGTGGTCTGGCCGTTCCTGGCCATCCTCGGCGTCAGCTGGGTGGTGGCCGAGTACGAGGGCGTGCTGAGCGTCCTGCGGTGGCTGGCCTGCGGGGTGTTCCTCTACATGGGCTGGACGACGATCCGCCGCGCCGACGCCGTGATCGCCGCCGACCGGCGGCTGACGCGGCCCGGGTTCTGGGCCGGGTTCCTGGCCGGCATCGCCGCGATCCTGGGCAACCCCAAGGCGATCCTGTTCTACATGGGGGTGCTGCCCGGCTTTTTCGATCTGGGCGCGGTCACCGGCCCGGACATCGTCGTGATCGTCGTTCTGTCTGCGGTTGTGCCCTTTGTCGGCAACCTCGGCTTTGCCCTCGTGGTGGACCGGATGCGACGCGTCCTCGCCGCACCTGCGGCGCTGCGGCGGCTAAATCTGGGGGCCGGTTTCCTGCTGATTTGCGTCGGTCTGATCCTGCCGTTCATCTGACACAAAATATGGGGCGGGGACGTGACATTCCCCCCTAGGAATCGTATAAAATGACAAAAATATAAAGGAACTTCGCGATGGCCGAAGGCAACCAGGCGTCGACCGAATATGGCGCCGAATCCATCAAGGTTCTCAAGGGGTTGGAAGCGGTCCGCAAGCGCCCCGGGATGTACATTGGAGACACCGACGACGGATCGGGCCTGCATCACATGGTCTATGAGGTGGTCGACAACGGCATCGACGAGGCGCTGGCCGGTCACGCCGATTATGTGTCGGTGAAAATCCACCCGGATTCCAGCGTTTCGGTGTCTGACAACGGGCGCGGGATTCCGGTTGGCATCCACGAGGAAGAGGGCGTCTCGGCGGCCGAGGTCATCATGACCCAGCTGCATGCGGGCGGCAAGTTTGACAGCAATTCCTACAAGGTGTCGGGCGGTCTGCACGGGGTCGGTGTCTCGGTTGTCAACGCGCTCTCGGTCTGGCTCGAACTGCGGATCTGGCGCGACGGGAAAGAGCATTTCGCCCGTTTCGAACACGGCGATTGCACCGAGCATCTGAAGGTGGTTGGCGAGTGCGGCGACCGGACCGGAACCGAGGTGCGCTTTCTCGCCTCGACCGGCACGTTTTCCAACCTCGACTACGTGTTCGAGACCCTGGAAAAGCGGCTGCGCGAACTGGCCTTTCTGAATTCCGGTGTGCGGATCCTGCTGGAGGACGAGCGCCCGGCAGAGCCGCTGAAATCCGAGCTGGTCTATGAGGGCGGGGTCAAGGAATTCGTCAAGTACCTCGACCGCCACAAGAGCGCGATGATGGAAGAGCCGATCTATATCGTCGGCGACCGCGACGACATCGGCGTGGAAATCGCCATGTGGTGGAACGACAGTTATCACGAGACGGTGCTGCCCTTTACCAACAACATCCCGCAGCGCGATGGCGGCACCCATGTCGCGGGCTTTCGCGGTGCGCTGACCCGCACCCTGACCCGCTACGCCCAGGAGAGCGGGATCGCCAAGCGCGAAAAGATCAACTTCACCGGCGACGACGCCCGCGAGGGGCTGACCTGCGTGCTCTCGGTCAAGGTGCCGGACCCGAAATTCTCCAGCCAGACCAAGGACAAGCTGGTCAGCTCCGAGGTGCGTCCGGCGGTCGAGAATCTGACCGGCGAGAAGCTTTCGGAATGGCTGGGCGAGCATCCGAACGAGGCCAGGATCATCGTCGGCAAGATCGTCGAGGCCGCCCTGGCGCGCGAGGCGGCGCGCAAGGCGCGCGAACTGACCCGACGCAAGACGGCGATGGACGTCAACTACCTCGCCGGCAAGCTCAAGGATTGCTCCGAGAAGGATCCGTCCAAGACAGAAGTCTTTCTGGTCGAGGGTGACAGCGCCGGCGGCTCGGCGCAGACCGGGCGCGACCGGCGCACCCAGGCGATCCTGCCACTGCGCGGCAAGATCCTGAACGTGGAACGGGCCCGGTTCGACAAGATGCTCGGCTCGCAGGAGATCGGCAACCTGGTGATGGCCCTGGGCACCGGGATCGGCCGCGACGAATTCAACATCGACAAGCTGCGCTACCACAAGATCGTCATCATGACCGACGCCGACGTCGATGGCGCGCATATCCGGACGCTGCTTTTGACCTTTTTCTATCGGCAGATGCCGGAGTTGATCGAGGGGGGATTTTTGTACATTGCGCAGCCGCCCTTGTACAAGGTCGCGCGCGGCAAGTCCGAGGTCTACCTCAAGGACCAGGCGGCGCTGGACGATTACCTGATCGACATGGGGGTCGAGGGCGCGGCTTTGCGGCTGGGAACCGGCGAGGAGATCGTCGGACAAGACCTCAAGCGCGTGGTCGAGGATGCTCGCCAGCTTCGCCGCGTGCTCGATGCCTTTCCCACCCACTACCCGCGTCACATCCTGGAACAGGCGGCGATTGCCGGAGCCTTCGTGCCCGGCGCGGTAGAGGCCGACCTGCAGGGGGTGGCCGACCGGGTCGCGGACCGGCTCGACCTGATCGCGCTGGAGTACGAACGCGGCTGGCAGGGCCGCATCACCCAGGACAAGGGCATCCGCCTGGCCCGCATCCTGCGCGGGGTCGAGGAGGTGCGCACGCTGGACGGCCCGATGCTGCGCTCGGGCGAGGCGCGCAAGACCGGCAGCTTCACCCAGGCGCTGCAAGAGGTTTACGGAACCGCTGCGCATCTGGTGCGCAAGGAGCGGAGCCAGGTGATCTACGGGCCGCTCGGCCTGCTCAAGGCGATCCTGGACGAGGGCGAGAAGGGCCTGACGCTGCAACGCTACAAGGGGCTGGGCGAGATGAACCCCGAACAGCTGTGGGAAACCACGCTGGACCCCGAGGCGCGCACCCTGCTGCAGGTCAAGATCGACGACGTGGCCGAGGCCGACGACCTCTTTACAAAGCTGATGGGAGACGTGGTGGAACCGCGCCGGGAGTTCATCCAGAAGAACGCGCTGAGTGTGGAGAACCTGGATTTCTGAGCCGGTATAGGATCGCGTGTAATCATGCGCGGTCCCCATAAGTTCGCGCGAATTGCCCAAAGGTTTGCGCGCTGGAGATCACGTAGGATCTTCGGATCTTCGGGCCGAGCAGCAATAGCTGCTGTTAGGGGTAAGCCTGCCGTGGAGGATGCTGACGGTCATTGGATCGGGAGAGCGAGTCTCGTTGGTAAGGGTCGAACTGGAGTAGCCAGCCTGATGTGCTACCCGGCGTGATCTCGGCCAGGGCCGGATTTTCCGCGCCTCGATCATGCCGACGCGCTGGATGCGCCTGCTGATTTCTTCAGTGCCGCCGGGACGTTGTTTCCGATGGCGCTGTAAAATCGGATAAACTCAAACATCAGAAATGGACGCCTACGACCATATCCAGTGTGTCGTTTTCAGGTCCTTATCGCCAGAATCCGGTTTAGTGTCGGGGTGGCCGAGCCAAGCCAGCTGGCGCGACCGGCCCAGAACCGCCATCCGGTTCTCTCGAGCGGCCGCGTGGGCCCCGCCATTGGTGCTTGCCGTAGCAGGACCAGTGGGACATTGTCCGCGGACCCCACCGCAACGAAACCCGGCACCATACCATGTCCAAGAAGACCCTGAACCAGGCCAACCTTGAAAAGCTGGGCGCAAAGACGCTCGCCGCATTGGTCATGGACCTGGTCCAGGGAAGCGCCGCGCTTCAGCGCCGCGCGAGGATGGAGCTCAGCGCCGCCCAGGGGCCCAGGGAAGTGGCTGCCGATCTCCGCAAACGCTTTGCCTCGCTGTGCCGCGCGACCAGCTTCGTCGACTGGCGCAAGCAAAAAGCGCTGGTCAAGGATCTGGAGGGGCTGCTGGGCATGATCGCAAACACCATCGCTCCCCATGACGCGGATGAGGCGTTCGAACTGCTCTGGTCGTTCCTGCAACTGGCCCCCTCGATCCACGAACGCATGGATGACAGCAACGGCGCGGTCGGTGCTGTCATGAGCGACGCGGTGGAGCTGATCGCGGAACTATCGCCCTCCGTTTCCCTGGACCGCACCGCCCTGGCGGAACGGGTTCTCGACGCTGTCGCAGATGCCGGCTACGGCGAGTTCGACGGGATCATCCCCGCGACGGCCGAGGCGCTGGGGCGAGAGGGGCTGGAGCATCTCAAGCAGATCACCGAAGCTTGGGCGGAGGCCCCGCCGACCGAGCACGACCTCGAGCAATACCGGGGCTACGGCCTCAGGTCTTCTCCCGAGGACATCGTGCGGCGCAACAAGCAGGTAACACGGTCGATCATCCTTGCGGATGTGGCGGACGCCCAGGGGGATGTCGATGCCTACATGGCCCGCTATCCCGAACAGGATTTCCATTCCCTCTCGGGACAGTGTTGCACACTGCCCTGCCGGGCAGCGGTCAAACAGGTCTGGATCGCCGCGTCACTGAATTGCTGCTGTCGACCACGCTTGCCGCTCGGCGGCGGCACCCGGATCATCCCGGGATCAAACCAGATCGAAAGCGATCCGCGTTGCTTCAGTGCGGTGTTGT
>NZ_JARGPK010000028.1 GCF_029212575.1 Antarcticimicrobium sp. | reverse complement strand
GGCCGTGTCAGAGGAAGTTGACTTGAGGCGGGCAGGGCGGTTTCGTAGCGTCTGGACATGACCAGAAGATCACCCTTCCGCTACTTCAAGACGAGCCGCGAAATCATCCGCTTGGCGGTGATGATGTATGTGCGGTTCCCGTTGTCGCTCCGAAACGTCGAGGATTTGCTCTACGAGCGCGGGATTGACGTGAGCCACGAGGCCGTCCGCTATTGGTGGCATCGGTTTGGGCCGATGTCTGCGTCGGAGAGCCGAAAACGGCGGATCGAGGGTATGCGATCGAGCCGCTGGCGCTGACATCTTGACGAAATGTTCGTGAAGATCAACGGCGAGCGGCATTACCTTTGGCGCGCAGTAGATCACGAAGGCGAGGTGCTGGAGAGCTTCGTGACGAAGACGCGGGACAAGAAGGCGGCATTGAAATCCCTGAAGAAAACGATAACGCGCCACGGCCGACCGCATATCCTGGTGATCGACCAGTTCCGGTCCTACGGCGCGGCGATGAAAGACATTGGCAACGCCGATCGACAGGAAACCGGCCGCTGGATGAACAATCGGGTGGAGAATTCGCATTTGCCGTTCCGACGACGGGAGCGCGCGATGCTCCGCTTCCGGCGGATGCGAAGTTTACAGAAATTTGTCTCCGTCCATGCCTCGGTCTTCAATCACTTCAATTCGGAGCGCAGCCTATCCTCCAGATCAAAATTTAAGATGAACCGCGCCGCGGCTCTCGACGAGTGGCGCGCTCTTTGCGCCGATTGAGGGACAGCCATCCTGCCCTACGAGAGACCGGTTCTCATCTATCTGACAGCTCCGGCTTCTCAGTGGTTTCCCAAATTTCGCCGCGCTGGATCACCCGCGACTCTGACAGAAGTTTCTCAAGGTGCGCTGCGGCATTGCGTTCGGCGGCCATTGCAATATGCGGGTCGGATTTCTTGTAAACTGACGCCGCAATATTCTGAATCGTATCGGGGGTCTTCGAAAGGTGCGCGAGAATCTCCGCTTCCCGCCGCATCCGGTTGCCAAGCAGCCGTTGGATGTAGGGGCGCGGATCGCGCAGCACCGGGCCGTGACCGGGTAAGCAGATTTTATCGTCCCGGTCGATCAGCCGCTGAAGCTGGGTACAGTAATCGCGCATGTTGCCGTCCGGTGGGCTCACGATCGAGCTGTTCCAACTCATCATGTGATCGCCCGAAAACAGAATCCCGTCCGGCCTCGAAAAGCAGAGGTGATCGCTTGCATGACCGGGCGTGTGCAGAACCGTGAGACCGCCGATCACATCCCCGTCCTCAAGATATCCGTCCGGTTCGAAGGCGTCGTCGGGAAACACCCGGGACACGTAGACAGGCAGCGCCGTCCTTTCGCGCAATGCCGGTGCGGCGCCGAAATGATCGGAATGGTGATGGGTAATGAGAATTCCGGTTGGATTTGGCCCTAGATTTGCGACGATGGCTTCGAAATGGTCGTGGTCTTCGACCGGGCCGGGATCGATCACGAACCGGCCTTCAGTGGTATCGATGAGATAGGTGTTGGTCCCGTAATAGGTCATCTTGCCGGGATTGTCGGCCACCATTCTCTGGATGCCCTCGGCGACTTCGACACCCTGCGCGCGGCGGGGCTCCGGCTCGGTGAAAAACATGCTGGTTTTTGTCATTGGTGACCTTCCCTGATTGGCTGCAAACGATCCGCCATCCGGCCAAAAGACATCGCTCTTGTCGCGGCGGTACGTGATGAGAATCCCGCGTCACAGCGGTTGGCTCGGCAGGACAAAATGAAATGTCTGTCTGGTCTTGAGTCTGGCATGAATTTGAAAACCTCCAAGGGGCGCCCGGTGCCGATCAAACCCGGCACCGGCACCGGGGCGGCCAAGCCGGTTCACATACGTTTGGCGACCTCTTCGAGCATGACCTCGGAGGCCCCGCCTCCGATGGCCTGGACGCGGGCGTCGCGCGACATGCGTTCCACGGGCGTTTCGCGCATATAGTCCATACCGCCATGGAATTGTACACAGTCGTAAAGCACGGAATTCACCAACTCGCCGCAATAGGCCGTAAGCGCTGTCTGAACAGCACCTGGGTTTCAGCTTGACGGCTGGAAATTCCAGGGGAGCAGGTCGTCGATGCGGTTTTGCGGATGGCCCGCGGCGATCGCTTCGAGTGTAGATTTCAGGTAGGCGAAAGGCTCCACGCCATTGATCTTGGCGGTTTCGATCAGGGATGCGATGCGGCCCCATGCCTTGCCACCCTCGTCGTGCCCGGTGAATAACGCGTTCTTTCGATTGAGGGCAATCGGGCGCGCGAGATTTTCGACGGGCTTCGATGATGTGACCGCCCCCGACGGCATCATTGTGCCAAGGTGGGCCTGCAACGATCCACAAAGGAGAGCGGTCACATCATCAGAGCCTCCTGGCGCAATTGTTTGACCTCTTGGCGCAGACGCCGAAGCTCATCGCGTTCTTCGCTGCTCAACCCATCATGGCGGTCGCCATCGTCTATCTCGATCTGCTTGACCCAGACATGGATGGTCGCCGCGCACGGCTCAAATTCGCGCGCTAGACTTTCAACATTGCGACCAGCTCGCGCCAGCGCAACCAATTGATCCCTGAATTCCGTCGGGTACGGGTCCCTCGTTCTCGGCATATAAAACACTCTCCTTCATCAAGTGAAGGCGCTCTGCCGCAGCGTCAAGCAGGATCAAAGACTTAGTGCTTCAGCTGTCAGGCTTGGGGGGTGTGCGCCGCCTCAGGGTTGCTGTTGGCGGTTGACGAATCGGGAGCGCGGTGGAACGTTGAGTTGAAATTTCGAATATTGTTCGGATTTTTTGGAAAGGGCGCGTGGTCGGTCTCGGCGGAAGCCGGAGGGATGGCGCCGCGACGGGAGGGGAAAATGGACTACCGGATGACTGACGACCAGCGCGCGATCCGCGACTCGGTCATGGAGATGTGCGGGAAATTCCCGCCGGAATATTGGCGGGAGCGGGATGCCAAGGGTGGCTTTCCCGAGGAATTTTACCATGCCGTGGCCGAAAACGGATGGCTGGGGATCGCCACGCCCGAGGCCTATGGTGGCGCGGGTCTGGGGATCACCGATGCGGCGGTGATGATGCAGGCGATTGCCGAATGCGGAGGCGGGCTCAGCGCGACGTCGGCGGTGCATATGAACATCTTTGGCCTGTCGCCGGTGGTCGCCTTTGGCACCGAAGATCAAAAGAAGCGGATGCTGACCCCGCTCATCAAGGGCGAGACCAAGGCCTGCTTCGCAGTGACCGAGCCGACCACGGGGCTTAACACCACCAAGCTGAAGACGCGGGCTGTGCGCAAGGGCGACACCTATTACGTCAGCGGCCAGAAAGTGTGGATATCGACCGCCCAGGTGGCCGATTACATGCTGCTGATCGCCCGCACCACGCCGATCGAGGAGTGCAAGAGCCCGACCGATGGGCTCAGCCTGTTCTACACCAAGCTCGACCGGGACTACGTGGAAGTCCGCGAAATTGACAAGATGGGCCGCAAGGCAGTGGATTCCAATGAGTTGTTCATCGAGGATCTGCCGGTGCCTGCGGCGGACATGATCGGTGAAGAGGGCAAGGGGTTCCGTCACATTCTGCACGGGATGAACGCCGAACGGGTGCTGGTGACAGCCGAATGCGTGGGCATTGGCCGCTACGCGCTGGCCCGGGCGGCGAAATACGCCAACGAGCGGATCGTCTTTGATCGCCCCATCGGCCAGAACCAGGGCATTCAGCACCCGCTGGCCCGTGCCTGGGCGCAGCTTGAGGCGGCCAACCTCATGGGCTTCAAGGCAGGCACGCAATATGACCGGGGCGAACCCTGCGGGATCGAGGCAAATGCCGCGAAGGTGCTGGCCTCCGAGGCCGCCTTCTTCGCCTGCGAGCGGGCGATCCTGACGCATGGCGGCTTTGGCTATGCGAAGGAATATGACGTCGAGCGGCTTTTGCGCGAAGTGATGATCCTGCGCATCGCGCCGATCTCGACCGAGCTTGTCCTCAGCAACATTGCCGAAAAGCAGCTCGGTCTGCCGAAATCCTACTAGATTGCAACGATCTATCGCGTCTCCGAGGGAGGGGATTGACGGTGGGAGGAGGGCGACGGTCCGCCCGGCATTGATGCCCAACGACCGCGACAAGTCGCAACAGTTTGCGGGGGGAAGACCCTGCAGCAGAAAGGGAGCCAGATGAACATTTCAATCAAAGGCGCGGCCTTGGGGGCCGCGCTCGCCACGGCGCTTACGACCGGTGCCGCCAACGCGCAAGACACTATCGACCTCAAGATATCCTACGCATTTCCGCCCACGCACTACCTGATCGAGCACGGGCTCGATATCTGGGTGGCCGGGGTGAAGGAAGATCTGGGCGACCGGGTCGATTTCACGATCTATCCCGCGCAACAGCTCGGCAAGGCGGCCGAGGGCCTCGACCTCGTTTCGAACGGGGCCGCCGATCTGGTTCTCACCGCCACCTCCTACCACCCGACCCAGATTACGGTGTCCGGGGTGGCGGAACTGCCGGGGATGTTCTCGGACATTTGTGTCGCCACCCGCGCCTCGATGGAGCTGTCCCGGGAAGGCGCGCTGTTTGACAACGTGGATTTCGACCCGAACGGCGTGCGCGCGATCTACAATGTCAGCCTGCCAATCTACAATGTTGTCACCGCGACCCGCAAGGTCGAGAAGCTGGAGGATTTTGAGGGCCTCAAGCTGCGCACCACCGGCGCGGCGATGGACCTGACCGCGCGGACGCTGGGCGCGGCTGCGGTACGTATGCCCTCGGCCGAACTGTTCCAGGCGGCGCAGCGCGGCACTGTGGACGGGGCGCTTTATCTTTACGCCGGGATGCGGCCCTACGATCTGCAAACGGTTTTCAAGCACAGCACCGAAGGGGTCAGCATGGGAAGCACCCATCTTGTCCTTTTGATGAATCGCGAAAAGTTCGACTCGCTGCCTGACGATGTGCAGGAGGTATTCCTGCGCTACGGTGTTGCCGCTGCCGAGAACAACTGCGCCTGGATGGCCGAAAACGACTCGTTGGTGCGTGACAAGATGGTCGACGAGGCCGGTCTTGAGGTTATCAAGCTCGGCGCCGAAGAGGCGGCTCGCTGGAAAGAGCGAACCTCTGCCGTTGCTGCCGACTGGGCCGCATCTGTTGGTGAGCACGGAGCCGAAGCGGTCGATGCCTATACCGCAGCGGTGGGCCGGATCGCCGCGAAGAACTGAGGCAGACCTTTCGCCGGAAGCGCGATGCCGCTTCCGGCGTACGAACTCTTGGGCAAATCCGCCTGACAGATTGATTGATTAGTCCCGCCGCGAGGATCGCGCGCAGGAACACTGGAGATCCGAGATGACAGACCTTTCCCGATCCTCAATGCGGCCGATCCGCTCGTTCCTTTTCGTCCCGGGCCACCGCGAAAGCTGGATAGACCGGGTCGCAGGCTATGGTGCCGATGCGGTTATTCTGGACCTTGAAGACAGCGTGCCCGCCGATCAAAAGCCAGCCGCGCGGGCGCTGGTTGCCAAGAAGATCTCCGGCCTCGCCGCCGCCGGTCAGCGCATTTATGTGCGGGTCAACCGCTCGCCCGCCATGTATGATTTTGAGGATATCCTCGCCGTGACGCGCGAAGGGCTGGAAGGGGTGGTTTTGTCAAAGCCAGGCGGGCCGGAGGACATTCAGATCGCTGCTGCGCTGGTGCATGAGGCCGAATTGCGAAACGGGCTGGAGCTTGGCCGAATCGCGCTGGTTCCGACGCTGGAAACCGCCCGTTCGATGCAAACGGCCTACGAGATCGCGCAAAATCCGCGCGTCAACGCAATTTGCGGCGCCAGCGCGAAGAACGGCGATTCCGCGCGGGCGCTTGGCATCGGCTGGAGCCCCGAGGGAACCGAGACCCTTTACATGTGGCAGCGCACCGTGATGGCCGCGCGGGCTGCCGGAAAGATGCCGCTGGGCGGGCTTTGGCAGGATGTCCACGATCTTGAGGGGCTTGACCTTTACGCCCGCCGCAACCGTGCCCACGGTTTCGTTGGAGAGATGATCCTGCATCCCACCAATGTCGAGGTGGTCAACCGCGCCTACACCCCGTCGGCCGAGGAGATCCGCTATTTCAAGGGCATGATCGAGACCTATGAAGTATCGGCTGCGCAGGGCGTGGGTGCGGTGATCTACGATGGCGACCACATTGATCTTGCCCATGTTCAGACCGCCCGTTCGATTGTCGCCCTGGCCGAAGGCACCGGCGAAACGGACTGACCCCGCCGCCAACGATGCAAACAAGAGAGAAGAGGAGCGCACGATGCAAAGCACCGTATCCGGAAAATACTACGAAGAACTCGAGCCTGGCATGGTTTTCCATCACGCGATCACCCGCACCGTGACGGAAACCGACAATCTGCTGTTCTCTGCGCTCACCTACAACTCGCAGCCGCTGCATCTCGATGACGAGTTCTGCAAGAACACCGTCTACGGGCAGCGCCTGGTCAACAGTATCTTCACGCTGGGCCTTGTAGTGGGTGTGGGTGTCAGCGATCTGACGCTGGGGACAACCCTTGGCAATCTCGGTTTCGACGAGATCACCTTTCCCAAGCCGGTCTTCATTGGCGACACGCTGCGCGCCGAGACCGAGATCACCGGCCGGCGGGAATCAAAGAAAAAGCCCGACCGTGGGATTGTTCATTTCGAGACGCGTGGCTTCAACCAGCGCGACGAGATGGTGGTAAAGGTTCATCGCGTTGGCCTGATGATGAAGCGTCCGGTCCCGGCCTGACGCAGGAGGGCGGCGGAGGGGATGCGACGGAGCACTGAGGGGAGGATCAGATGAAATGGATATCCTTGGCCGACCGGGCGGTTGGCAAGCTGGAGCGGCTTTTGATCATTGGGGCCAGCCTGTGCTTGTTGTCCATGATGCTGGTTGTCGCGGTCGACGTGGGGATGCGTTATGTTTTCCACGCGCCGCTGAGTTGGAGCTATGATCTGGTCGCCAACTTCCTGATGGTGGGGGCCGCTTTACTCGCCGTTTCGGAAACCTTCCGGCGGGGCGGGCATGTGGCGGTGAACCTGTTCCGCGCCCGGATGCGCCGCAATGTGCGGCGATGGGTGGACGCGGCGAGCGCGCTCATGATTATCCCGGTCCTGTTGGCGATGGTGGTGACCGGCTGGCAATCCACCGTCCGGGCGGTGGTGCGGGACGAGACGATCCCCGGTGTCGTCGCCTGGCCGATGTGGGCCAGCTATATCCTTGTGCCACTGGGGATCGGGCTTCTTTTGGTGCGCATGACAATCCATTTTGCCGATCTGGTGAGCGGCGGAGAGGGCCATGTGCCCGACTCCGTGGACCACCACGCAGACCCATCCGAGCCCGCTGCCGGGTCGCAACCCGAGGGAGACGCGCGATGATTGCGACTTTGGGGAGCCTTCTTCTGGTGCTGTTGCTTGCGATGGGGATGCCCGTGGCTTTTGCGATGGCGGTAGCGGGGGTGGCCGGGCTTTTCGCCGTGGGCGGGCTCGATCTGGTGATGGGGATGGTGAAGTCGTCCACCATCTCGTCGGTCAATTCCTACGAGCTTATCACCATTCCGATGTTCATCCTGATGGCCGAGTTCATCATCATCTCGCGGATCGCCGACGAATTGTTTGACGCCACCGTGGTTTGGGTGGGGAGGGTTCCGGGCGGGCTGGGGGTGGCGGTTGTTCTGGCGGGCGCCATGTTCGGGGCGATCTCGGGGTCGAGCACCGCATCGGCGGCAACGCTGTCATCCACCGCGATTCCGGCGATGATGCGGCAGGGCTATTCGCTGCGCACGGCCGGGGCGTTGGTGGCCATCACCGGCACGCTGGCGATCCTGATACCCCCCTCTATTGCATTGGTGCTCTATGCGATCATCGCCGATGTCAGCGTTGGCAAGCTGCTGATCGCCGGTATGGTGCCGGGTATTCTGGCGGTGCTGGCGCTGGTCGGGCTGACCGTCACCATGTCGCTGCTTCGGCCAAAGGCTGTGCCGGCAGGGCACCCCTATCGCTGGTCCGAGAAGGTATCCGTGCTGCGGGTGACGCTGCCGATGCTGATCCTCTTCGGTGCGGTTACTGGCGTTCTTTATGCCGGAGTCGCGACGCCCACCGAAGCCTCGGCGATGGGGGCCGTCGCCGCATTGGTGCTGGGCGTGGTGCAGGGCCGGCTCTCGCTGCGCAACGCCGGTCGGGCGCTGGTCAACGCCGCGCGGGTCAGTTGCATGATCGCCTTTATCATCCTCGGCGCGCATATCTTCGGTTACTTCTTCACCCTCACCCAAACTACCACCGCCATTGCCAATTGGATCGGCGGGCTGGACGTTTCCAGCTACATGATCTTGCTGGTGATCCTGGTGATCTACCTGATCCTCGGTTGTTTTCTCGACCAGATTGCGATTTTGATCCTCACCGTTCCGGTGATGCTGCCGGTGGTGGTGGCGCTGGGCTTCGATCCGATCTGGTTTGGGGTGATGGTGGTGATGGTGGCCGAGGTGGGAATGATCACGCCTCCCCTGGGCCTCAATGTCTTTGTTGTGGCGCGCTATACCGGGCAGCCGGTGCATGAGATCTTCGCGGGCATCCTGCCGTTCTTCCTGTGCATGCTGGGCATGGTGCTGCTGCTTGGCCTGATGCCGGAGAT
>NZ_JARGPK010000024.1 GCF_029212575.1 Antarcticimicrobium sp. | reverse complement strand
CCGCGCCTCGTCGATCGCGTATTGCACCAGCGGACGATCCACCAGCGTCATGATCTCCTTGGGAACCGACTTCGTCGCCGGCAAAAACCGCGTTCCAAGACCCGCGACCGGAAAAATCGCCTTCGTCACCTTCTTGCGCATTACTCAACCTCAAGCTCTAGTCATATCAATTCAGTTCGTCTCGGCGCCTCCATACACCTCATTTCCCGGTGACACATGTCAGAGTGGCGGAATCCTGCGCCCTTTAGCGTAATTTTTCCGCTTCGTGCGGTTTAAAGCACGCCGCTGCATCAAAACCGCGCGTTGCACGCTGCCGTTCGGCCTCGGCGCGGACCCGCCCGGCAAAGGACCAGGCCCGCAACAGCGGCTGCGACCGCGTACTTTTCCCGAACAGACCGCCGGTCTGTTCCCAGATGCCATCCTCGGCGAACCGCACCCGGTGAAAGAGCGCCGTCGGCGAAAACCGGAACAGCGTGACGGTATTGCCCGCCGACAGCTCGATCCGCGCCTGTTGATGCAGCCGCCGCCGCGCCCAGGCCCGCCCGGCCAGCAGAACCGACCGCGCATCAGGGCGCAGCGACACCGGGCGGAACGGTGTTCCGGGTTCGGGCAGAGGCTCCTGCGGCACAGGCTGGCGCGCGCGCCCTTTGGCGTGGCCGGTGCGCAGCCCGGCCAACAGGCGGGTGACGTCGTGCGGTTCCAGCCGCCCCGCTACCATGTGGCGCAGCAGGCGGCGGCGCTCGCGCGCCTGGATGTCGGCCCAGACCTCAGCCCGGCGCGCCTCGGGACAGTGGCGCGACAGGAACACCGCCCAGCTTGCCCCGATCTCGCTCAGGTCGCGCGGCGCCCGGTCGGCGCGCCGCCGCGCGCTCACGGCAAAGCCGTGGTGCACCTGCGCCAGCGGCACAAGGGCGGTTACCGCCCCGCGTTCGGCCAACCGCAGATTCAGGTCCGTCTCGTCCAGAAAGAAGCGGTAGCGTGGATCGAACCCGCCCAGGTCAGCCAGCACCGCGCGGCGGACCGCCATGTTCGTGCCCTCGGTCTTGATCGCCCGGCCGGGGCGGGCGGTCAGCAGGGTGATGCGTCCGGGGTCGAGATCCAGCGGGACCTCCCGCCCCTCTCCATCGACCGTCGCGGCACGCGACTGGAACGAAATCCCGTTGCGCCCGCGCACATAACCGCCTGCCGCCGCCACGGCGGGGTCGGCGAAGGCGGCGACAAGATGGGTAAGCCAGGTGGGTTCGGGCACCGCGTCATCGTCGAGAAAGGCCACCACATCACCCGCCGCGGCGGCAATACCGGCATTTCGCGCGGCGGAGATATTGGCGTCCTCGAAGGCGATCAACTTTGCCTGTGCGGCGAACGGCAGGCCGCGCAGCGCCGCGCGCCCGGCGGCATCGGCGACCACCACCACCTCGAACCGGGGATAGCGCAGTTGCGACACCCCCAGCAGGCAGCGGCGCAGCACCTGCGCACGGTTGTGGCTGACGATCACGACAGAGACCGTCAGCCCCGCGCTCATGCCACCCCCATCTCCGCCATCATGGCCTCGATCCGGGCCACGTCCTCGGGGTTGTTCAGCTCCCAGAACTGCCGCCCGCGCGCCTCGACCTCGACGCAGAGGATGCGGTGCCCGTGCTCGATGAACCGCAATTGCTCCAGCCCTTCGAGCTGTTCCAGCGGCCCGGCAGGCCAGCGCGGATAGGCGCCCAGCGCCGAGGGGCGGTAGGCATAGACGCCGACATGGTGAAAGACCGGGGTTTCCGCCGCGTTGTCGGGATAGCGGGCCGGGGTGTAGGGGATCACCTCTTTGGAGAAGTAGAGCGCGTGGTTGTCCTTGGTGAAGACCGCCGTGGTGCCGCCCACGCGCCCGGCCTTGCGGTCGTCGAGAAACCCGTTCAGCGCGCGCCCGTCGCAGCGCAGCACCGGGGTGGCGACCTCGGCCATCGGATCGGCGCGCAGCCCGGCGACCAGCCCCTCGACGAACCAGGCTGGGGTCAGCGGCGCGTCGCCCTGCAGGTTGACCACGATGTCAAAGCCGCCGCCAAGGGTATCGAGCACCTCGGCGCAGCGTTCGGTGCCGTTGGCGCAACTCTCGGATGTCATCACCACCTCGGCGCCGAAGCCCTCGGCGGCCGCGCGGATACGGTCGTCGTCGGTGGCAACCACTACCCGGTCGACGCCCTGCACGGCACAGGCCGCCTCCCAGCTGCGCCGGATCAGGCTTTTTGCCGCGCCGGTCGCGCCCTTCAGCGCCACCAGCGGCTTGCCCGGATAGCGGGTTGAGGCGTAGCGCGCCGGTATCGCGACCAGGACAGGCATTACGCCGACTTGAGCTTCACGCCCGGGGCATAGGCGATGAAGAACGGGTTGGCGTACCCCTCCTTGCCGTAGGTCAGCGGCGTGTGGTCGTCGAAGCGCACCACCTTGCCGCCGGCGCCCAGCAGCACCGCGTGGCCGGCGGCGGTGTCCCATTCCATCGTCCGCCCGACGCGCGGGTAGAGGTCGGCCTCGCCGGTGGCGACCAGGCAGAACTTGAGCGACGATCCGGCGCTCTTGCTGTCCTTGACGTTGTACTTGTTGATGTAATCGTCGGTGGCCTGGTCGCGGTGCGATTTCGACGCCACCACCAACAGGGCGTCGTTGTCACTCTCGGCGACGCGGATCGGATGGGTGTCGCCAATCTTTTCGGGATCGAACGGTCCCGCCTCCTCGACCGAGGTGCCATCGGCGAGCGTAAAGAACATGCGGTCCCTGGCCGGGGCATAGACCACGCCGCGGGTCGGCACGCCGCCCTCGACCAGCGCGATGTTGACAGTGAAATCGCCGCGGCGATTGATGAATTCCTTGGTCCCGTCCAGCGGATCGACAATCAGAAAGGTCTCTCCGGTCAGCCCGTGCGAGGCCGCCTGTTCCTCGGTCACCAGCATCATCCCGGGAAAGGCCGCCCGCAACCCGTCCGAGATCAGCGCGTCCGCCGCCTCGTCCGCCTCGGTCACCGGGCTGTCGTCGGATTTGACCTTCACGTCGAAGTCGTCGGCGTTGTAAATCTGCATGATCTTGGTCCCCGCCTCGATTGCGAGTTTGCGTATCACGGGAATTAAGGCATCATATTCCACAAAATGGCTCCATTTTTGCGCTGGATTGCTGATAAATCTGCCGCCACTTATGCTGTGGATGCAAAAAAACGGCAAGCCGTCCATGGTGGAATGAGACCAAGCAACGAGGCCGAGGCTGAATGTTTCAACTCCGTACACAGCGCTCGAAAATATCCGGCGCGGTCACGATCCTCGAGCTGATCTTTCATTCGGTTGTCCGCAGCGTGCGGGCGTCGCACAGCAATGCCTTCATCGCCATCGGCAAGAACATGTTGCAGGTGGTGGTCTTTGTCATGGCCTTTTACGTGATGTTTTCCGTGCTCGGGCTGCGCCGCTCGGCCGTGCGCGGGGACTTCATGCTGTACGTGATGTCCGGCATTTTCCTTTACATGTGCCACGCCAAGGCGGTGGGCGCGATCGTGCGGTCCGAGGGGCCGAACCACCCGATGATGCAGCATGCGCCGATGAACACGGCGATCACCATTACCGCGGCGGCGGTCGGGGCGCTGTATATCCAGGTGCTGACGATGATCGTCATCCTGTTCATTTATCACGTGGCGATCACTCCGATCACCATTCACCAGCCGATACCGGCCCTGGGCATGGTCATTCTTTCCTGGTTCACCGGTTGTGCCGTGGGAATGGTCCTGCTGGCGGTGCGGCCCTGGTTTCCGACGGGGGTCAGCGTGATCTCCTCGGTCTATCAGCGCGC
>NZ_JARGPK010000023.1 GCF_029212575.1 Antarcticimicrobium sp. | reverse complement strand
CCGTCGATCTGGTCATAGGCCTTGAAGTCGCCGAAATACTTGGTGATCGCCGCCGTCAGCGTCGTCTTGCCGTGGTCAACATGGCCGATGGTGCCGATGTTCACGTGCGGTTTCGTGCGATCAAACTTTTCCTTTGCCATGTCCTGGGCGCCCTTTTGACTTGCTGGGGTCGCAACGACCCGTGTTTCCTCTGCGCGCGGCACATATTGGGTTCGGGGCGGAAAATCAAGCGCCTCCTGCGCTGCTGCGGCGGCGGGGGTCAGCCGGCCACGGGCAGGGGCGCGGCAGAGGCGGCGGTGGCGGCCGGGTCGGTGTCCGGACGGGGCGCGAACCAGCCGTTTTCCTTGTGCATCTCCACCAGCCAGTCCTCGATCTGGTCGGCCGTGTTGCGGGCCAGCCCCTGCATCTGCTGTTGCTTGGTGCGCTCGTTGCCGGAGCCGACCAGTACCGAGCCGCCCGAGGCGGTCTCGAACACGGTGAATTGCTTCACCTTGTCGTTGAGTTTCTTGCCGGCGGCATCGTCCCAGACGGTGACGTTGACGATCAGCACCGATTTCGGGGTGTAGACCAGCGGCACCCCCGGCGGGGCGAGCATGTAGCCCTCGACCGAGATGCCGAAATGATAGAGCTGGTCGCCGTCGTAGCGGCCGAAGCGGTCGCGCATGGCCCCGGTCAGCACATCGACCCATTCCTCCTTGGTGGCGTCGCGGGAGATCGGCCCCTTCTGCATCTTCGGGGCGACCACGATGTTGTGGCCGAAGTAGAAGGCGCCGAGATCCTGAAGCGGGTCGTCGGGCGAGGGCGCGGTGCAGGCGGCCAGAAGGGAGAGGCCGGCGAGCAGGGCGAAAATGCGGATCATGGGGGCTCCGGGTCAGGTCAGTCGCAAGAGGAGTAGACCACCCGGGGGTCCGGCGCAAATGCTTCGCAGAGTCGCGGGGGGCAGCGGGCAGACAGGGGGGATAGCCCCGCTTGCGCGGGGATGACAGGTGGAGGCGCGGCGCGGGAGGGGCGGGTCAGTCGAACCGATTGTCGCGCGGGAAGCCGTGCGGCGGGCGTTTGCCGACCCCGGCACGCTTTCCCAGCCATTCGGTCAGGTCGGGTTCATGCCGGGTCTTGCCGCCGCCCATCTGCCAGCGCAGCCCCTCGGACCAGTCGAAAGTGGTGATGTCGGACAGGCCGCCGTCCAGCTCCAGCGCGCCCTGCTTGCCGCGGGCCTGGTTGTATTTCTGGATCCGCACCCCCTTGCCGCGGGTTATCTCGGGCAATTCGGAGGCGGGGAACACAAGGAAACGGCTGTTCAGGCTGACCACGGCGACGTGATCGCCGCGGACCGGCTTGCACAGATGCGCGCGTTCGTCGGATTTGACGTTGAGCACCTGCTTGCCGCTGCGGGTCTGGGCCAGCACCTCGTCCTCGGGGACGATGAAGCCGTTGCCGGCGTTGGAGGCAACCAGCAGTTTCTGGCCCGGCGTATGGGTGAAGAGCGTGACGATCTCGGCCTCGTTGGGCAGATCGACGATCAGGCGCAGCGGCTCGCCCAACCCCCGCCCGCCGGGCAGGTTGGCAGCCGAGAGGGTGTAGAACCGCCCGTTGGAGCCGAATACCAAGAGCCGGTCGGTGGTTTCGGCGTGGAACACGAAGCGCGGGCCGTCGCCGTCGCGGAACTTCAGCTCGCGCGAAAGGTCGATATGGCCGGTCATGGCGCGGATCCAGCCCATGCGCGAGCAGACCACGGTGATCGGCTCACGGTCGATCATCGCTTCGAGCGGCACCTCCTCGACCTCGCCGGCCTCGGCGAAGACGGTGCGGCGGGCGCCGCCGGGATAATCCCTGCCGAAGGTCTTTTTGGTCTCCTTCAGCTGCTCGGCGATCCGGGTCCATTGCAGGGTCTCGTCCTCGAGCAGATCCTCCAGCCCGGCGCGTTCCTCCATCAGGGCGGATTGCTCGCGCAGCAGTTCCAGCTCCTCCAGTCGCCGCAGGGAGCGCAGCCGCATGTTGAGGATCGCCTCGGCCTGAACCTCGCTCAATTCGCCCTCGCCGGGCGGCGGGCTGAGGTAATCCTTTTCCGAGGTGGCGCGGACGTGGGTCTTTGACCAGTCCTCGCGCATCAGGGCCGGTTTGGGATCGTCGTCGTAGCGGATGATGTCGATCACCCGGTCGAGGTTCAGGAAGGCGATGATGAAGCCTTCGAGCACCTCGAGCCTATGGTCGATCTTGCCCAGCCGGAAGCGCGAGCGGCGCAGCAGCACCTCTTGCCGGTGATCGAGAAAGGCGCGCAGCACCTCTTTCATCGAGCAGACCTTGGGGGTGAGCCCGTCGATCAGCACGTTCATGTTGAGCGAGAACCTCACCTCCAGATCGGAGTTGCGGAACAGCATGCCCATCAGCACCTCGGGGTCGACGTTCTTGGAGCGCGGTTCCAGCACCATGCGGATGTCGTCGGCCGATTCGTCGCGGATGTCGGCGAGGATCGGGATCTTCTTGGTCTGGATCAGTTCGGCGATCTTTTCGATCAGCCTGGATTTCTGGACCTGGTAGGGGATTTCGGTGACGACGATCTGCCACTGGCCGCGGCCCAGATCCTCCTGCTCCCACCTGGCGCGCAGGCGGAACGAGCCGCGCCCGGTGCGGTAGGCCCGCGCGATGTTCTCGGCCGGCTCGACGATGATGCCGCCGGTGGGGAAATCGGGGCCGGGCACGTAGTTGATCAGGGTGTCGTCGCGGGCGTCGGGCGTCTTGATCAGGTGCAGGCAGGCGTCGCAAAGCTCGGCGATGTTATGCGGCGGGATGTTGGTGGCCATGCCCACCGCGATGCCGCTGGAGCCGTTGGCGAGAAGGTTCGGGAATGTCGCTGGCAACACCACCGGTTCGGTCAGGGTGCCGTCGTAGTTGTCGCGGAAATCGACCGCGTCCTCGTCCAGCCCCTCGAGCAGCGCCTCGGCGACGATGGTCATCCGCGCCTCGGTGTAGCGGGCGGCGGCGGGGTTGTCGCCGTCGATGTTGCCGAAGTTGCCCTGGCCATCGACCAGCGGGAAGCGGACGTTGAAATCCTGCGCCAGCCGCGCCATCGCGTCATAGATCGCGGCATCGCCGTGCGGGTGGTAATTGCCCATCACGTCGCCGGAGATCTTGGCGGATTTGCGGAACCCCCCGCCGGAGGCCAGCCGCAGCTGACGCATGGCATAGAGGATGCGGCGGTGCACCGGCTTCAGCCCGTCGCGCGCATCGGGCAGCGCCCGGTGCATGATGGTGGAGAGCGCATAGGTCAGGTAGCGTTCGCCGATCGCGCGGCGCAGCGGTTCGGAGATTTCGCCCGGCACGTCCGGCGGCTGCATGTTGGGGTCGTCGATCAGGTCGTTCATAGATGCGGTGATACGCCGGGGCGCGGCGGGCGTAAAGCGGGGACCGGCGCGGGCAAGGCGGTTGTTTTCCGGTCATTTCCGGGCCAACGGGGGCTGCGGGGAAAACCGCCGACCGCTTCCCGCTGTGCCGAATCGGGGGATCGGCTAAGGTTCCGGTCCGTCCGGGGGAGTCGCCCCGGGCGGGAATCTGTTTGTTGCGCGTCGGGGGCCTTGTGTCGCGGTTGATCATCGTTTCCTTTCTGATCCTGGCCTGGGCCTTTTACGAGCTCTCCGGCGGGGGGGCGTTCGAGCCGCGCGGCCTGCGTCCGCCGAAGCCCGCGCCGCGTGAGGCCGTGGTGCGCCCGAAGCCCACACCCGCCGCGCCGGTGATCGCGCCGCGCCGGGACCGGGCCGACGCGCCCTCCGAGACCACGCCGGAGACCCAGCGCGCGGCCTTGAAGGCGCGGCAACTGGCCCGCGCCGACCGGCTGGCGCAGATCCGGCAGGGGCTGGGCACCGACCTGTCCGGGTTTTCCGGCGCCGGCGCCGGCATTGCCCTGACCGCGCTGGACCAGGGGATTGCCGGTCTGCGCGAAACGACGCCGGAGCCCGCCCTGGCCCCTGCCCCGCCGCCCAAGCCGAAACCGGACCTGCGCGAGGTCACCGGCACGCGGGTCAACATGCGCGACGGGCCCGGAACCATCTATCCGGTGGTCGCGCGGCTGGCGCTTGGCGAGGAGGTCGAGGTGCTGAGCGCCTCCGGCACCGGCTGGCTGCGGCTGCGCACACTGCCGGACCAGCGGATCGGCTGGGTCGCGGCCTCGCTCGTCAGCAAGAAGGCGGACTGACCGGACCGGCGCCCCATTGCGCAGGTGCCGGTTTGCCCGCATAGATTGCCCCCGACAGATCCAACGGAGACACGCCACCCGGCCATGCAGAAAACCATCCTGATCACCGGCTGCTCATCGGGCATCGGGCTGAACGCGGCGCGGGGGCTGCGCGACCGGGGCTGGCGGGTGTTCGCCGCCTGCCGCCAGCAGCGCGATTGCGACCGGATGCGGGCCGAGGGGTTCGACAGCCCGTGCATCGATTACACCGACGCCGACAGTATCGCGGCAGGGCTGGTTCAGGTGCTGGAGGCCACCGGCGGGCGGCTGGACGCGCTGTTCAACAACGGCGGGCACCAGTTGTCGGGCGCGGTGGAGGATCTGCCGCGCGACGGGCTGCGGGCGATCTTCGAGGCGAATTTCTTTGGCTGGCACGATCTGACGCGGCAGGTGATCCCGGTGATGCGGGCGCAGGGGCACGGGCGGATCGTGCAATGTTCGTCCTCGCTGGGGCTGGTGTCGATCCCCTGGCGCGGCGCCTATGCGGCGACCAAGCACGCGCTGGAGGCGCTGAGCGATACCCTGCGGATCGAACTGCGCGGCAGCGGCATCGACGTGGTGCTGATCGAGCCCGGCCCGATCACCACGCCGCTGCGCAAGAAGGGCATCGCCTATTTCGAGCGTTACATCGACTGGGAACACTCGGCCCGGCGGGCGGCCTATGAGGCGCAGCTTTTGCCGCGGCTCTACCGCGACACCGGCAAGGACCGTTTCGAGCTGCCGCCCGAGGCGGTGACCGAAAAACTGATTCGCGCGCTGGAGGCGCGGCGGCCACGGGCGCGCTATTACGTCACCGTGCCGACCTACCTGACCGGCTACCTGCGGCGGGTTCTGCCGACGCGGGCGATCGACTGGATCGTGACCCGGATCTGAGAATCCGGTTCGCTTTTGCGCCGATTGCCGCTAGGTAGCGACAGGGATACAAGCCAAGCGAGGGCAATATGGGTGATCCGCTGTTCGTGATCGTGGTGCTGGCGGTGGTGGCCGTGGCGGTGGTGCTGATGCTGGGCATCGGCGGCTTTGCCAAGGGTGGCGCCTTCAACCAGAAATACAGCAACAAGCTGATGCAACTGCGGATCGTGATGCAGGCGCTCGCGGTGGGGCTGATCCTTCTCTACATCTTTCTCAAGCGGCAGGGGGCCGCCTGATCCATGGTGGTGCTGAACAAGATCTACACCCGCACCGGGGATGCCGGAGACACCGCGCTGGGCGATGGCGCAAGGGTGCCGAAATACGCCGCCCGCGTCGATGCCTATGGCACGGTGGACGAGCTGAACGCCTGTGTCGGGGTGGCCCGGCTGGAGGTCGAGGACGACGACATGGACGACGCGCTGGCGCGGATCCAGAACGACCTTTTCGATCTGGGCGCCGACCTGTGCCGCCCGGACATGGAGCAGGACGCAAAGGCCGAGTACCCGCCACTGCGCATGCTGGCGGGCCAGGTCGAGCGGCTGGAGATCGAGATCGACGCAATGAACGGCGAGCTGGAGCCGCTGCGCAGTTTCATCCTGCCCGGCGGCACGCCGCTGGCGGCGCAATTGCACGTCTGCCGCACGGTGGCGCGCCGGGCCGAGCGGGCGGCGGTCGAACTGGCGGCGCAGGAGGCGGTGAACCCCGCTGCGGTGAAATTTCTCAACCGGCTGAGCGACTGGTTCTTCGTCGCCGCGCGGGTGGCCAACAACGGCGGTATGGACGACGTGCTCTGGATCCCGGGCGCCAACCGCTGAGCGCGTTTTTCGCCCGCCCCGGCCCGAACGCGGCGTCCGAGAGCGCAAACAGGTCGATTTCCCCCTGTTTTCCCGCCGCGCCAGCCGCTAACACATGTCCGAATGACGAAGGCGCCCTGTTTCCCGCGCCGAGCAACCAAGGAGACCAACGCTCATGAAGGTACTGGTACCTGTCAAGCGCGTGATCGACTACAACGTGAAGGTCCGCGTCAAGGCGGACGGATCGGGTGTCGATCTTGCCAATGTGAAGATGTCGATGAACCCGTTCGACGAGATCGCCGTCGAAGAGGCGATCCGCCTGAAAGAGGCCGGGA
>NZ_JARGPK010000010.1 GCF_029212575.1 Antarcticimicrobium sp. | reverse complement strand
CCGAATAGGGAAGCCGCTTCATCTGGCTGGGAAAAGTTCGATATGCCGGGAAGTACATCACTCAAGATGGACACTACAGTGTTTTGCTCAATCCCCGCAGACTCACAGGCATGTGTTAAGTCTTGCATGAACCTGTCATCGGGCCCGTCCCCAAATGCTCTATTTGATTGGTTGACGAAGTATTCCTCGCAGTATCGTCTACACCATTCATACAAATCGGGTGCCTGGATTCGAAGACATGTGGCGACCAATAGGTCTCCTGCATCGACTGTTCCTTCAAGCATCGACCAACCGAAGCTTAGCGAGTTCGCAGTGCGCGCCACATCACGGGGTGTGTTGAGAAATAAGGGCCTAGCTGCGCCCCAAAGAGCATTTCGAACGCTCTCTGTTTGCTCCTCGCTCAAATCACCAAAGACTGTTTGTAGTTGTTCCGCCAAAGCCCTTGTAAGATCGTATGGACTACATGTTGGAATATCTACCTGTAACTGAACAATTTTTTCTAGGTATGCATCACCATTAACCCCAAGTACCGATCGAACAGATTCTGCAACTTGACGCCTGTCATATGCCACCAGGAAAGTAACGTGGGGGAGGTCGAGCGTGGATCGAATAAGCCTTGACATCTCGACAACCTCAGAGGGATCAAGTCTATCAAGATCATCAATAACTATTAGAACCCGTATTTTTGCCTTTTGTAGGGCTGCCTGTGCAGCATTGCGAATCTCGTCCAACGTCGCAGGTTTCGCGGAAAAAATTCCGAAGATGCGTCCTACTCCACTTACTGCCGTCACAATAGGAGCAAGCAAAGGCGAGACCGCAATCCCGAAAGCAGCCGCTGTCGCCACCCCAACAGTTAGGCCTGCTTCAACCCCTTTGATGGCTCGCCCATACTGATCTAGCCTTCTGATTGCATTTTTGAGGTCGGGTGATCGTTTCTTTCTCGGGACGCGCTGGCGAATGCCGTCGGCGACCGCAGGCAACATACCTCGTAATAGCGCATCTCTATTTCCGATAAGCCAAGGTGAGTAGGGTAGGATCACTGCATATGCGTTGTGATCACCTTCCTGCATCTCCGTTGTTAAGGCTTCACGTGTAAGGTTGATCAGGCTTGTTTTGCCTGATCCCCAAGGGCCACAAATACCGATAGTGAAGCTATTTGCGCGATCATAGGCGGCTACTACCCGCGCGAGTCCTTCGGCGAATGGCGAAAATGCGAATCGATCTTCCTTAGCCTCAACGATGGGGGCATCCGGGTCGATTTGAATGGGCTCATTACTCAAAGAAAAAAGTTCCTATAACAAATTTCATGTAAATTGACCTCTTTCGATCTAAAGGCAGGAAGCATTTATTTTCGGTCGGCAGCGTGATTCATAAAATTTTTTTCAATCCATTGAGCCGAATCCCCTAAGCTGCAGGACGTGTTGCCCCGATCACCGAATAGTTGCATCAACGCCCCGCCGCGACAAGCAAGCTATCAACCCAATCTAGCTATATGACTACGGAGGCCCTGCAGTAGCGCGTAAGAGCTTCTGCTTCCTCAGTAGCACTGCGAATGCCGTGCCGCGCTGCCGCATGCCGGCTCCCGCTAGGATCCGACGAAGCGTAATTGGGAACTGCCTGCGGGGCTGAAGGTTCGCATTGGGCTTATTCCGTTGAAAAACTCGTGCTTGATCGAAGGGCGTCCCGCTGTTTCAATTCCCGCATTGGGCGGGAGGATTTGTGATGATGGGACCAAGGCAGGAGGCGCAGCCGTCGCTGTTCTATGGGTTCTCGCTGGAAGATCATGTCCCGCAGGATCACCTTCTTCGGTCCATCGACCGCTTCGTCGATCTGACTGACGCCCGCGCGTATCTGGCGGATTTCTACAGCCACTCGGGCCGTCCATCCGTCGACCCCGAGTTGCTGATCCGCATGCTCCTGGTCGGCTATTGCTTCGACATCCGGTCAAAGCGACGGCTCTGTGAAGAGGTGCAGCTGAATCTGGCGTATCGCTGGTTTTGCCGCCTCGATCTCAGCGACCGGGTTCCGGATCATTCGACGTTTTCGAAGAACCGCCCTCTCGTGACCTTGCTTCGCAAGGCACTGTCGGGTGAGACACGGGCGTTTTCGCGACAGCGAATTGCTGCGCCACCTGTTCGAGATGACCGTCGCACGCTGCATTGAAGAGGGCTTGGTCAGCGGCCAGCGCATGGCGATCGATGCCAGGCTGATCGAAGCGGATGCGAACCAGCAGAACTCGACGCCGAAAGAGGACTGGAACGCGGGAGAGATCAACCCTGCCGATGCGCCGTGCGCGAGTATCTCGATACCTTGGACGAGGCCGCTTTTGGCGCCGCCAGCGAGGTGCAGCCCAAGTTCACCTCGCATTCCGACCCTGCCAGCCAGTGCCTCTCGTGACCTTGCTGCGCAAGGCACTGCCGGTAACAGACCGCTGCCCGTACACGCGCAAGCACGATGTGCCATTCGAAAACCGGGGCCGAACTGTCAGCGCTATGCGTATCAAGGCGATCGGAACTATCACCGGAAATCACGGCGACGGAAAAACAGTGGACGTGGAGTGGAAGGAGCTCGATCCACCGCGGGAGTGGTTCCTTTATACCTACCGAACAACCATTGCTCGGGCCCGTTTCGAGGACGACGAAATGGCACGGCAGCTGGTAAGTTTCGCTTTCGATGGCAAAGAGCAGAACTTCGCGAGTTTCCTGTCTCACGCGTATTGGGCCGAAAAATTTGCCGAAGATGTCGAGCCCCTCACAGCCATCGAAGAGGAGGAGCAGGCCGGCCACGAAGCCGATGCAGCACCCATCGAGCAGTATGGGGTGGATGACATTATCGCCGAGGGAGGGTTCCTATCACGTAGTGCTCTAACGAACATGATTTCGCGGCTTGAAGCAAAGAAAAACCTGATACTCCAAGGTGCCCCTGGCACGGGCAAGACATGGTTGGCCAAGAGGTTGGGTAAGGCACTGATCGAGCGCCGCACACCAAATCCCGAACAACTTCGGTCTGTTCAGTTTCATCCGTCGCTGTCTTACGAGGACTTCGTGCGTGGTTACCGGCCTAGTTCGAACGGCCTTGAGCACGTCGGGCGGATTGCTGAACGTCTCGAAACCACGGAGAAAGCCAATGAAATCCAACGCAGGATGCTGGAGGCTGCGGCTCGTCGTCCTCGCGATCGCAACGAGCTTGGTGAGTGGCTGCGCGACGGTCGGTTCTGATGGTGACGAGTTCGGGGCCTGTCGCCGTCCGGCCAGCGGATGTGCAGCTACTCCGCAAGATGGCAGGCGTGCTGCCGTCGCGATCCAGGTTCCCGCATCGACCCGATCAGCGCCTGTCCGAGTAGCGCCGCCACCAGTCCTGCGGCCACGATCAGAAACCCGTTTCCTAGCTGCCGTTGGTCCGACAACAGGTAGGTGTTGCAGAGCCGGGATGGCACCGCGAGCATCAGCCAGCCCATGACCGCCAGCATCGCCGCGGCGTTGGCGATGAAAAACCCGCGCAGGATCGGACCGGCCTGTGTCCAGCCCCATCCGAGAGGAAGGCCTGCAAGCAGGGCCAGGTTTGCCGTTCTGGCCGCGTGCACGCTGTCGTCAGCGAGGCTGGCATCGATCCAGCGGGGCAGGGCCCAGAAGGCAAGTGTCAGCGTCGCCATCAGCAACGCGGGCGCGGCGGTCCAGGGCACGCCGCGACCTTGCGCGAGGCGTGCGCCAATCACTGCGCCGCCTGCGACGTTCAGGGGGTAATAACCGAGGATATGTGTCGCCAGCCGCGACTCCAGAAGCGGACCCAAGGGAGACAGGGCCAGCAGCAGTAGCAGCGCGGCGCCGCCGATGATGGCACGATCAGCGCGCATCACCGGCCAGCGCGACGCGCAGCCCTTCGGTGTCCTCGGGCTCGAATATCGCCGAAAGGCGCCCCTCGGGGTCGACAAGGTAAAGACCCGCATTGTGCACGAAGCCACCCATGGCGTCGGGGATCACGACCACGTCGGCGCGGGCCAGCAGCGCCGCCCTGTCGGCGTCGTCCTCGATGCCGGCCACCCGCCATCGCGGGGTCTGGGCGCCGTGGCGGTCGGCGAACCAGCCCAGCCGTTCGGTGTCGTCGCGCGGATCGAAGCTGATCGAGACAAGGCGCGCGTCTTCGGGCAAAGTTGCGTCAAGGCGCTCGAATGCCGTTCCCAGCGTGATACAGATGTCGGGACAGGTGGCATAGACGAATTCAAGCACCAGCGGTGCGCCGCGATAGTCCGACAGCGCGAAAGCGGCTCCCGTCTGGTCGTGGAATGTCACATCCGGCAGAAGCCGCGGCGCGGCGGCGATGTCGTTGCGCCGCGCCGCCTCCGAGGTGAGGGCACGTCCCTGATCCGTCCCCCACCAGAGCGCTGCGGCACCGATGGCCGCAACGGCAATCGTCGCAAGCGCCGCACGCATGCCACTTATCCCTTCGCGAGCATGGCAGGGGTGCGCGCCAGAAACATTGCCACGAAGACGGTTGTCAGTGTGATCACACCTGCGGCTGTGATCACGGCGATCTGATCCCAGATCTGCCATTCAGGCAAATGCTCGGCCCAGCGGCGCGGCACACTAGCCCAACCGCCAACCAGGAACATCGTGACGAAGGTGAGGCCAAAGAGCAGATAGAGGATCGCCGCCAAGTCGCCGCCGCGCGGCGTCACGTCTTCGACCCGCACCAGATGGATCATGAAGGCAAAGATCATCGGCAGAAGGCCAAGGAGCAGGTAGAAGTGGAAATGCCCCGGCACCCACAGCGTGTTGTGCATCACCGAGTTGACCGCCACGGTTGCGTCGACCACCGCCGGGATCACGCCTGCCATCCAGCCAAAGACCGAGATCAGGAGCAGCGTCGAGACAAGATCCCAGCGGATGCCCGAGCGATGCAGGATCGCCAACGCCCCCAGCCCGGTAACAACCAGCACCGGGAAGGAATTGACGTAGGAGAACACTTGACCGATCGCCATTGCCCAGACTGGCATGGCAAAGTCCATCAGCAGGTGATGGGGGAAGATGATCAGCACCATCGTGGTCGAAAGCGTCCAGCCGGCGAGAAATACCTTGGTGGTCTTCCAGGGCCGCCCGGTGATGCGCGGCAACAGCTCGTAAACCGCGATCACGCCCATGTAGATGGTGGCGTTGATGAAGGTGTGGCCGAAGAAATAGATCAGGTTCTTGGCCAGCAACGGATTGAGCTCGACCGAGGGGAAGGCGAGGTTGATCAGGCTCATGACAAGCACCGTGGCCCCCGCAATCAGCGCCAGAATGGTCACGATCGCCACCATGGTCGCAGCAACAACTGTGGGCGGCGGCACGTCTTTTGTCGATCCGCCGAACAACACATGCCAGCCAAGCCCGCGCCCGAGGCCACCATAGGTGGCAATGATCCCGCGGGCGAGTTCCAGACACCAGATCAGAAAGCCGACCCCGATCACCAGAAGCCCGCCCAGATGCAGCGCAGCGGCCCAGACCGGCCAGACCCCTTGCGAACTGGCCGGTAGCGGGTAGAGAAATGTCCAGGCCCCACCGAAACGACCCGGGAAGTCCGCCGCGAGGATCGCCACGACGCCGATCAGAAAGAGCCAGAAATTCGCCCCCATCACCCATGCGTGCAGCCGGATATGGGCCGACAGGAAATGCCACAGAACTGCCGCCCCGCCGAGTGCTGCGATGCCGACCATACCGGTGCCGTGCACGGTCATCAGCTGATAGAACAGGGCCGGGTCGGTATCGAGCCAGCCGGATTGCGCCAGCCGCATCCATAGCCCCGCCAACATCATCAAAAGCAGGACCAGACCCGTTGTTGCGAGATAGAGCACGACCCAGAGCCGGCCGCGGTCGGCCGTCTCCGCGCCTTGCGTGAATGCAGCGTCAGCCATCGGTGCTTCCTTCCGTCACCAGAATCTCGGCGATCATGTTGTGATGAACCAGCCCGCAATATTCGAGGCAGAGAATCTGGTAAGTGCCCGGCGCATCGAAGACGTGCGTCAGCCGGTTGACATAGCCGGGCATCGCCTGCGTCTGAGCGACGAGCGTGCCGTCCGCGTCATAGATACCGAAACCATGGTTCACATCGGCGCTGGTGACATGGAACTCCACCGGCGTGCCTGCGGCGACCTCGTCGCGATCAAGATCCCAGTACCACTGATAGCCGGTCGCGTTGATCACTTGCGGGGCGGCGGCCTGCGCCGTGTAGGGGGTCTCGCGGAACAGCCAGATGGTGATCGGCAGCCCGACGAGCACCAGAATCCAGAACCCGATGTTGCGGATGCGATAGGCGTTGCCCTGAACCGGCGCATATTCGCGGCCCTCATGGGCCAGGCTGCGGACCCGCAGGAACACCGCAGCCAGGAGCAGGATCGCAACAAGCGACAAAAGTGCCGAGACGGTTTGAATGCTCATGGGCTGGTCCCTTCTCTCAATCCGGTCTCGGAACGGAAAGATCCGAGCCGATTGGGGTACGCGCGGGCACCACAAAGGCGCTTTCGCGCCACTGGTGCCGCAAACCGCAAGCGATGAACGCCTCTCGATTTGACACAATTGCGGCCATTTGCGGTGTCTTGCATTGCACGCAGCATTTTCTCTTCTTCCCTGAATGGCAGAATTCTGACGTATGCACCCTGACGCAAAGCCAGCGCTGACCTCTGCGAACGTCACCTGGGCCGACAATATCCCGGCTCGACGATCCCTTTCGCCTGGCAACGCGCAATACCCCGACCCCACCGGTGCCTCTGCTCGTGAACGTAACCTGAAGCTTGTGGTGAAACATTTGAACGGGCTTGGTTATTTGTCAAACGAAGAAAAATGGTGATTGGTATCGGATATTTCGATATTATCGATTGGTCATTCGGCGTAGTGAGCCCTTGCATGGATATCGTACAAGCACAAACGTTCTTGGCGATCGTATCGACCGGCAGCTTCGTCGAGGCTGCGGCTCGTCTCAATGTCACCCAGTCAACGGTTAGTGCCCGCATCAAGGCGTTGGAGCAATTCATCGGAGCCCGTCTTTTTGTCCGCAACAAGGGCGGCACCACGCTGACCCACGCTGGCCGGCAGTTCCAGAAGCACGCCGCCCTGATCGTTCGCGCCGCCGAGCAGGCCCGCCTGGACGTCGGCACGCCACGCGACTACTGCGGCGTGCTGCGGATCGGCGGCCAGGCCGGCCTGTGGAACCGTCTGCTGCACAATTGGCTGCCGTGGATGCGCCGCAACGCTCCGGAGGTGGCCATCCGGGCCCAACTCGGCACGCCGAGAGATATGACCGACCAACTGGTCTTCGGGGCGCTCGATATCGGCGTCATGTATACGCCCCGCGGCCGCCCGGGCCTGGAGATCGAGGTGATGCTGGAGGATCGGTTGGTGCTATGCGCCACCGATACTGCCTATTCCGACGTGCGCTCGCCGGCGTATGTCTTTGTCGACTGGGGCCGGGAATTCCGGGTCGCCCACGGCGTTCGATTCCCCGATTACACCGGGGCGGCGCTCACCGTCAGCCTAGGAACGCTGGGGTTCCACCATGTTCTGGAATACGGCGGTTCGGGCTATTTCCCCGAGCGAATGGCGCGGCCCTACCTTGAAACCGGGCGGCTCTTCGTTGTCGAGGACGCGCCCAGTTTCTCGCTTCCGATCTATGTCGTTCATGCCAGCGACGCCGATCCCGCATTGCTCGGGCCGGCTCTCAGCGGCCTGCGGGCAGTCGGCCAACGGGAGGGGGGATACCGACGACCGGCTGTATGAAGCAACCCGGCGCAAACCGGTCGGGCTGATTGCCTTGCAATCGCCAAGAGGTTGGCAAAAAAAACGTGTTCCAGCGGCATGGGGCGGTTGGCAACTCGGTATGGTTGCCTATTGGAACAAGTGTTTCTATCTGCCATCGAGTTGCCCCAGGCATCTGATCCGGCTGATGGGCAAACTTAGGTGGTTAAAAATCAATGACTTAAACTGGAGAAGGTTCGATGTCAGTCGCATTCCCTCCGCCACTTGCACCTTGCAAACCCGAAAACAGGTCCCTCGCGGGGCCTTTTTCTTTATGTGCCAAAGGGGTTTGCAGGGACCATCCGCCCTTCGGAGACTGGCTGACTGCGCGAGATCGGTCTCCGAACGCCCACCGTCTCTTTCCACCCGCCCCTCGCTCTCGGCGAGACGGGTTCAAAACCCCCATAGATTTCAACGAACTGACCGGAGCGCGTTGCGCCCGTGTTTCGCTGGTTCCGGCTTGTTTCGATGGAGACGGAGCGACGACACGGGCGGCGTGGTCGTTGGTATGTCTTGGGAGTTTTGCGCGAAGTCTCTGATGACAAACGCAGTTTCGGCCCCTAGCCTGGCGCAATGCCAAACGGGCCTTGGACAGATCAAGAGAACGACTTGATCGTCGCGGATTACTTCGCGATGCTGGCCGACGACGTCTCTTGTCGCCCCTACAACAAGGCCGAGCACCGGCGCGGGCTTCTGCCGCTATTAAACGATAGGTCCGAGGGATCGGTCGAGTTCAAGCACCAGAACATCAGCGCCGTGCTGAAGGGGCTGGGTGAGGACTGGATCCCGGGTTACAAGCCGGCTTTCAATTTCCAGATGACACTGGTGGATGCCGTGGCGCGTTGGCTGGCGCTGAACCCGGCCTGGCTCGGTCGCCATTCGCGTACAGGAGCGCCGACTGGCCTGGCAGAGGCGCGGCCGATCTGGATCGGACCGCCGCCCACGCTGTCGAACCAGCCGCCTCCGCAGGAGCTGGAGCAGATGCTGCACATCGCCCGCAAGTTCGATGTCGCGGCGCGAGACGAGCGAAACCGCGCCCTCGGCCGTGCCGGTGAGGAGCGCGTCCTGGCGCACGAACGTGCAGCCCTGAAATCAGCGGGCCGCGACGACCTTGCGCGGAATGTCCGGTGGGTGTCGGAGGAGGATGGCGACGGAGCCGGCTACGATATCGCCAGCTTCGCGCCGGATGGCCGTCCGCGCCTGATCGAGGTGAAGACGACGAATGGCTGGGAACGCACCCCTTTCCACATCACCCGCAACGAGCTGGCCGTGGCCGAGGAGCGGCGCTCGGAATGGTCCCTGTTCCGCCTATGGAACTTCGCACGCGAGCCGAAGGCGTTCGAGCTGCATCCGCCGCTGGACACGCATGTCTCGCTGACCGCGACGTCCTTTCAGGCGAGTTTTCATTGAGGGTCAGCGAAACGCCCGCTCAGCCTGCTCCTGCCACGTCTCCCCGGCCTGAAAACACAGGTCGTAAAGACTGACCGCCGACGCCTCGCGGCCGCAGGTCAGGCGCTTCAGCACCTCCGGCGCCAGATAGGCGAGGCGCAGCTGGCGGCTGAGGTTTCGCTCGGCCAGACCGACGGCCTCGGCCAGTTCCTGGATCGTGGCGAACTCGCCTGCTTCCATGCGCCGCCGCCAGCCCCATGCCCGGCCGATGGCGCGCAAGATGTGCGGGTCCTGCGTCTGATCCTCGCTCGGGCTGTAATCTGCGGGCGGCATGATCTTGGGCCGCCCATTCTTCTTGCGCAGCTTCAGGGGGATCAGCACGCGGATCGTTTCGTTGTCTCGGGTCATTCGGCGGCCTCCATGTCGCGCGGGGCGATCATTTCGCGGATGACGCCCGCGACGCCTTCGCGGCGGATGTCGAGCTCAAGCCCGGCGGCGGTGACGGTGATCCGCGTTGCTTCAGTGCGGTGTTGTACAAAGCCCAGTTCGCGGTCTTGTACTTCGTTGGCGCCCAGCTGTTCATGGCCTCCAGCTATCACGCTGGATTCACGAGATGAATCCCCTCAACCGATTTGCGCAACAAAGCCTTTTTCAGCCAGTTGTCACGTCTTGCGCACAGTGCCTTGCGTGAGGGTATCCGGGAGGTCTGTGGGCATCTGGATTGATGCCTGGAAACCGGACAAACCACCCGGGCGCGGCGACTCCAGGATCAACGGGCTACCGATCCGGGCCGCCATGGCGGCGACGATGGCGAGGCCGAGCCCGCTGCCGTCGGTGCTTGCGTTCGCACGCTCGAAGCGCGCCGTCAGGCGGTTAAGGGTTTCACGCGGCAGGACGGGACCGTCGTTCGCCACGATCAGTTGCCCATCTCCCGTCAGGGTCACGTCGATCGGAGCATCCTCCGCCCCGTGGCGCAGGGCGTTCTCCACGAGGTTCCGGCACAGGATTCCGAAGGCATCGGGGTCGATGTCCGACATGACAGCCGCGCCCGGCAGTGAAAGCGAGATGCGACCCGGCGCGCCCCCGCGGCCGAGATCGTCCACGACGACACGCGCGACGGCCCTCAGGTCCGCGCTTCGGTCCATCCGCAGTCGCCCGCCTTCCGCCCGCGCAAGCTGCATGAGGCGTTCGGAAAGCCGGGTCAGCCGCTTGAGCGTGGTCTCGATCTCGGCGGCCCGCGCTCCTGTGACCGGGTCCTGGGTTTCCGACCGAAGCCGCTGCGCCTGCGCGATCGCGCCTGCGAGTGGCGTCCGAAGCTCATGCGCAGCGTTCGCAGCAAAACTGCGCTCGGCCTCGAAGGCGTCGCGCAACCTGGCCAGAAGGCCGTTCAGTGTTGCGGCCAAGGGGGCGATCTCCGTCGGCAGGTCACCCGCGGGTACCTCTGACAGATCGCGGGCGCCGCGCGCCTCGAGCCGCGTGCGGAACCTGCGCAGTGGCTCGAGGCTGAAGCGGACGGCCAGGATGATGGCCAGAAGTGCTACGGGCAGCACGACCAGCAGCGGCAGGCCGAGGCCCATCTGGATTTCCCGGGCGACCGATGCGCGATGGACCAACGGCTCGGCCACGGTGATACGGACCGTCCCCCGAAGCGCCGCGTCGCTATAGAGCCGGTGGGTCGCGGTCTGCCGAAACCCCGGCTCGTCATAGGGCGGGAACACGGCAGGATCGGCCGCGTGGGATTGCAGCAGGATCCGCCCCTCGGCATCGCGGACGAGATAGGTGAAGAACTCGTCGTGCTCCCGGATCGGGGCGAGCCGCTGCGTTCCCCCCTGATCTTCCCGGCCGACGATGTCGGTCACGGCCAGCGGCAGGATGCGCTCCGCGGTCTCGCGCAGGGCGCTGTCGAAGACCTCGTCCAGCTCGCCCCGAACGATCATCGCCGTGACCGTCGCGGCCATGAGCCACAGGATCGTCAGCACGAGGCCCAGCGACAGCCCGAGCCGCGCCTGAAGGCTGCGCGGAAACCTCATGGCTTGCCCAGCCGATAGCCCATGCCGCGTTCGGTCTCGATGACCGCGCTGCCAAGCTTCTTGCGCAACCGGCTGACATGGACTTCGATGGTGTTGCTCTCCACCTCGGCGTCGAAGGCATAGAGCTTGTCCTCCAGCTGCGCCTTGGACAAAAGCTGCCCCGGGCGGGAGAGGAAAGCCTCGAACAGGGCCCATTCCCGCGCCGTCAGTTGCACCGGCTTGCCGGCGCGGTGGATGCTGCGCGCCGCGAGGTCGATCTCCAGCGGCCCATGGGCGATGATCGGGTTGGGGTTGCCGGTGTAACGCCGCGCGACCGAGCCGATCCGGGCCGAAAGCTCGGCCAGGTCGAAGGGCTTCACGAGATAGTCATCGGCGCCCGCGTTCAGCCCCTCGATCCGGTCCGACACCTGGTCGAGCGCGGTCAGGATGATGACCGGCGTCACGCCACCCCGCGCGCGCAAACTCTTCAGAAACCCGATGCCGCGCCCGTCCGGGAGCATGAGGTCCAGGAGGATCAGGTCGTAGGACGTCGCCTTCACGGCGTCGCCGGCGGTATCAAGGCGCATCACCCAATCCACCGACTGCCCATCGGCCATGATCTGGTCGCGCACCGCTGCGCCCAACACCGTGTCGTCCTCGATCAGCAGGATACGCATTGTCGTCCTCGTCCTTTCCCGATGACCCTCCATGATCCGTCTGGCTGACACGAAGCTGAAGCGGCTGGGCCAGGCCTCTTCAGGCTGCCGTCAGCTTCGCCGTGCATGAATTGCATCAAGATGGCCGCAACGAGGAGTTTGGCCCATGAAGAAGACATTGACAATTCTCGGCTTTCTCGCGGTCTTTCCGGCCGGGATGGCATCGGCCGACGACGATTGTTTCGTCCCGATGTCGGATTGGCACCCAAGGGATGCCGTTGCGCGTCTTGCCGGAGAGAACGGCTGGACCGTGCGGCGGATCAAGATCGACGACGGCTGTTACGAAATCAACGGGCGGGATGCCGAAGGGCGCCCCATCGAGGTCACTGTGCATCCCTCCACGCTCGAGGTGATCGAAATCGAATACGAGGACGATGCCGATGATCGTCCGCGCCAGGATCGCAAAGGAGGCCGCGATGACTGACACTGTTCCTCATGATGCAGCCAAGACCAACAGCGGGAGGTCCGGAACCATCCGGGTCTGGGATCCGCTGGTGCGGGTGTTCCACTGGGGGCTCGCCGCCACGGTCGCGCTCGCCTGGGTCACGGCGGAGGAACTGCAACCGGTGCACGAGGTCGCGGGCTACACCGTGGCCGGTCTCGTGGCATTCCGGCTGATCTGGGGCCTTGTCGGCAGCCGGTATGCGCGCTTTTCCCGGTTCATCAAGGGCCCCCGCGACACGCTCTCCTATCTCGGCGACATGAGGCGCGGACGCGAGCGGCGCTACCTCGGTCACAACCCGGCCGGCGCCGCCATGATCGTGGCGCTGCTTGTCGCTCTCTCGGGCACCGCCTTTACCGGCTGGCTCATGGAGGAACCGGACCGCTTGGCGCTGCTGCCCGAGATGCCGCAGATCGTGGCGCCCGCCTGGGCCGATGACGACGGAGACCACGGCGAATACGGCGAACGCGGCGAGGGGGCGCTGGGGGAGGTGCACGAAACCTTTGCCAACCTGATGCTGTTCCTGATCGCGCTGCATGTGGGCGGCGTTGTGCTCGCCTCGGTCCGGCATCGCGAGAATCTGGCCCGCGCCATGGTCACCGGCGACAAGCGCGCGCCCGGTCCCGATGACATCGCTTGAACCCGTTCCTCCGGCCGAACCGTCCCTTCGGCCCACCTGGCCCCGCCATTCCCTGGCGGGGCCTTTTTCCTTCCTGACGGCAAGCTGAAGCGGGAATCGCTCCCTTGTCAGGAACCCCTCAGGTCCAGCGACCAGATTGGCCTCAGCAGACGAAAAGGAGACCCTGCCTTGAAAAAGACCCTTGCAGTTCTTGTTGCCTCCACGGCCTTGACCGCCGCCATCGGCGTGCCCGCCTGGAGCGCGATGCGCGCCTCTACCGGTGACAGTTCCCGGGCCTTTTCCGCGCTTTTCGATGACGGCACGCAGGCGCTGCCCCTGGTCCGGGTGAGTGATGATGATGACCACCACGGAAAGCACCGGAAATGGTGGCGCCTGTTCGGCGACGATGACGATGATGACGACGACCACGATGATGATGACGACGACGATGATGACGACGATGACCGTCGCCGCGGCGGCGCCCGGAACCCCGCCCCCGCCGGAACCGTCGCGCCGCCGCAGAACGGCCTCTTCGGGAACGGCGCCGCGCCGAAGGTCAAGGTGAACTGAGCCTCCCCCTCTTCGAACAAGGATCCAACCAATGAAATCGCTTCTCGCAACGCTCGCTCTCACCACCGCGCTGACCGTACCGGGCTACGCCATGGCGCGCCCGGTCACGCTGACCACGACGCTCAACAATTACGGCGGTGACGGTGCCTACCTCGCGCTTTACGTGACCGACACTTCGGGCGCCTATTTGGGCAGCCTCTGGATGGCCGGCGGCAAGTCGAAATACTACAAGCACCTGACCGACTGGTACCGCGCCACCGGCGGCGACACGGGCCAGGTGAACGGCATCACTGGCGCCAGCGTCGGCGCGGGCCGCACGCTCGAGATCACGCTCGACCTGGCCGACGCGCTCTTCGATGCCGGCTACACCCTCCATATCGACGCGGCCGTCGAGGACATGCGCGACAGCCCGAACGAGGTGGCAGTGCCGCTGACGACGACGGGCGCGGGGACGCCGGTGCAGGGCCGCCGCTACATCGCCAACTTCGCCTACGACATGTGAGGAGCGGGGCCATGATCCGTGCACTCCATCGTTGGCCGGGTCTGCTGGCCCTCGCGTTCGTCACCATCCTCGCGCTCAGCGGCGCGGCGTTGTCGGTCTTTCCCGCGGTCGAGCGCATCGCCGCGCCGCAGGCGGAGACCGGGCTCGAGGTCGCCGCCCTCGCGGACCGCATCCTGGCGGTCTATCCCGGCGTCGAACAGATCCGCCGCGCGCCTTCGGGCCGGATAACGGCCTACTGGTTCGACCAGGGCGCGCCGGGCGCCGCCGTGATCGATCCGGCAACGGGTGAGGGCGTGGCCTCCGCCGACCCGAACCAGGTCGAACGCTGGCTCACCAACCTGCACCGCTCGCTGTTCTTCGGTGACTCCGGGCGCATCGCCATGGCTGCCGGAGCGGCGGCTATGCTGATCCTATCGCTCTCGGGCGCGGCGTTGGTCGCGCGGCGGGCGGGCGGTTGGCGGTTCTGGTTCGCGCCTCCGCGCGGTCCGCTCGCCGGTCGTCTTCACGTCGAGATCGCTCGCATTGCCGTGATAGGCCTTGCGCTCTCGTCCATCACGGCTTTGTGGATGACGGCGTCCACCTTTGATCTGCTTCCCGACGGCGGCGCCACATCAGCCTTCCCCGCCGAGGTAAGCGGTGAAACCGGATTCGCTCCCGACCAGATGCCAACCCTCAGGCAGACGCCCGTCGCCGAGCTGCGCGAGTTGAGTTTTCCCTATCCCGGCGATGCGACGGACACCTTCACGCTTAAGACTGACCTGGGAACCGGATATCTCGACCAGGGCACAGGCGCGCTGCTGGCCTGGACCGATCTGACCGGGTGGGAGCGCGTCTCGGAAACCATCTACATGCTGCACACCGGACAGGGGGCGGCGACGCTTGGCCTCGTGCTGGGGCTCATGGCCCTCGGCGTGCCGGCAATGGGCGCAACCGGCGTGCTGGTCTGGCTCGCCGGGCGGCGCGGGCGGCCCCGCATCCGCGGCAACCATCCCGCTGCGCGCGCCCAGACGATCCTGCTCGTCGGCAGCGAGGGCGGCAGCACCTGGGGTTTCGCCGCGACGCTCCACGCCGCGCTCACAGAAGCCGGGCAGAGCGTCCATGTCGGCGCGATGTCGGGATTCGCCCCGGAACGCTACACAAGGGCCGAGCGGATCATCGTGCTCGCCGCGACCTATGGCGACGGTGCGGCGCCGGCTTCGGCAAAGGGGGGCCTAGACCGGCTCAGCGCTATCGGCCGCGCGCCTGACATTCCTCTTGCCGTGCTCGGCTTCGGCGACCGCAGCTTTCCGGCCTATTGCGCCTTCGCCAAGGCCATCGCGGCGTCGGCAAAAGCGAAGGGCTGGCCCGAACTGATGGCGCTCGACACCATCGACCGCCAGTCGCCGCAGGACTTCGCCCGCTGGGGCCGTGCACTCGGCAAGGCGCTCGGAACCCCCCTGGACTTGTCGCACCAGCCCGTGCTGCCCACGACAGAGACGCTGACCCTCGTCTCGCGCCGGGACTACGGCGCCGAGGTGCAGGCCCCGACCGCGATCCTGCGCTTCGCCCTGCCGCGCGTTTCGCTCTGGCAGCGGCTGACCGGTTCCGGGTTCGCCCGATTCACGGCAGGCGACCTCGTCGGCGTCGTTCCGGTCGGAAGCGCCGTCCCGCGCCTCTATTCACTCGCCTCCGCGCGCCGCGACGGGTTCATCGAGATCGTCGTGAAAAAGCATGCCGGCGGCCTCTGTTCGGGCCAGCTCACGGCGCTGAAGCCGGGCGAAACGGTGACCGCCTTTCTCCGCCGCAACCCCGGCTTCCGCCCGGGCCCGAGCCGCGCGCCGCTGATCCTGATCGGCGCGGGGACCGGCATCGGACCGCTCGCGGGCTTTGTCCGCGGCAACGGGCACGGCAGGCCGATCCACCTGTTCTTCGGCATGCGCCATCCCGACAGCGATTTCTTCTACGGCGAGGACTTTGCGGCCTGGCAGGACGAGGGGCGTCTGACCCGCCTGGTCACGGCCGTCTCGCGCGGGGCGCGGCCCCACTACGTGCAGGACGCGCTGCGGGGTGAGGCCACTCAGGTCGCGGACCTCGTCCGCAATGGCGCTCGCGTGATGGTCTGCGGTGGACGGGACATGGCTGCGGGCGTGTCCGATGCGCTGGCCGAGATCCTCGCGCCGGCCGGGCTCACGCCAGTGGTCCTGAAGGCGGAGGGGCGGTATGTTGAAGATGTCTACTGAGCGCGCGCGCGTCGCATTGAACGGCCCGACGATGGGCACGCGTTGGTCGGCTCTGTTCTACGCCGAGCCGGGCATCGACCCCGACCCGATCTGCGTGGCGCTGCAAGCGGCCGTGGACGAAGTGGACGGACAGATGTCGATCTGGAAGCCCGACAGCGATCTGATGCGGCTCAACGCAGCGCCTGCGGGCGATTGGGTGGCGGTGCCCTCGCGCCTTGGGCACGTCCTGCGCCTTGGCCGAGAGATCGGGCGCGCCTCGGGCGGGGCCTTCGACACAGGCATGGGGGATGCGGTGATGGCTTGGGGTTTCGGGCCGGAGGCCGCCGCGCCCGATGGGATCCGTGCAGCGATGGCAGCCCCACGTCGCCCGGCGCATGAGGTTCTGGAGTTCGACGGCGATCACATGCGCAAGGCCGCGCCCATCGCGCTGGACCTGAACGGCATCGCGAAGGGCTATGGCGTGGACCGGCTGGCCGAGACACTCCGCGATCACGGAATCGACAACGCCCTTGTCGGAATCGATGGGGAAATGCGCGCGACAGGCCTCCGGCCGGACGGCACGGCGTGGACCATCGCGGTGGAAGCGCCGGACACGGAGCGCCGGACTTCCCATTCGATTCTCGCGCTGCAGGACGCCGCCGTGGCGACGTCGGGCGACTACCGCCACTGGGTCGAGGTGCAGGGACGACGCCTGTCGCACACCATGGATCCGAGGCGTGGCGCGCCGCTGATAGCGCCGCCTGCCTCTGTCACCGTCGTTGCCGGCAGCTGTGCCGAAGCCGACGCCTGGGCGACGGCGCTGATGGTGCTTGGCCCGGAGAGGGGCGCGGCACTCGCAAGGGAACAAGGGCTCGACGCCCTATTCCTCCTGCGCGAAAATGGCGGAAGCGCGAGGGGCGTGGGAGTCGGATCACTTTTTTCCGAAAAGCCAGCTGCGATGACCCCAGCTGAGGGGAGATAAGCGGCATGGACCAGACCCGTACCGATCGCTTCAAGACCGCAATTCTGCTTCTGGCCGTTATCGGTCTGATCACGGGTCTTGCATTCTACTTGGCTGGCATGGGCGACATCGCGAACATCGTCTGGTTCGCCGGGGTTGTTCCAGCCCTCGCCGCGCTCGCGGTCGAAATCCTGCGCAGCATCAGGCGCGGTGAGGTCGGGCTGGATATCGTCGCGGCGCTGTCGATGACCGCCGCGCTCGTCTTCGGCGAGACCCTCGCGGCGGCTGTCGTCGCGGTGATGTATTCCGGCGGCACCTTCCTGGAAAGCTTCGCCGAAGGCCGTGCCCGGCGCGAGATGCACGACCTGTTGTCCCGGGTTCCGCGGACGGCGACACGGCATCGCAATGGCGGCCTCGAAGACGTGCGGCTCGACGAAATCGCTCCCGGCGACCGGCTGCTGATCCGGCAGGGCAACGTGGTGCTGGTGGACGGCACGGTGGCCTCCGAGGCGGCCTTATCGGATACCTCCGCGCTGACCGGCGAGTCGCTGCCGGTGCGCCTTTCGCGCGGGGCCGAGGCCATGAGCGGCTCGACCAATGCAGGCGATGCGTTCGATCTGGCGGCCTCCCGTCGCGCGGCCGAGAGCACCTATGCCGGTATCGTCCGGCTGGTGGAGGAAGCGCAGGCGTCCAAGGCGCCGATGTCGCGTCTGGCGGACCGCTGGTCGCTGGGCTTTCTCGCCGTCACCGTGACCATCGCCTTCGCGGCCCTCCGGATCGCGCCGCACGAACCAGCCACACAGAAACCGCGGGCCGTCTCCAACGGGCAGGCCGACATCCCCGAAGGAGTTACGCCGTGAGCCGCCTTTCGCATACCGAAGTCCATATGGTTCATCGCATCGGCTGGCTGCGTGCCGCTGTTCTCGGCGCCAACGACGGTCTCGTGTCGACCTCGAGCCTCGTCGTTGGCGTGGCCGCGGCCGGGTCCGGAAAGCCGGAAGTGCTGATCGCTGGTCTCGCCGGGCTCGTGGCCGGTGCGATGTCGATGGCTGCAGGCGAGTACGTCTCGGTTAGTTCCCAGACCGACGCCGAGCAAGCCGACCTTGCGCGCGAGGCCCGCGAACTCGAGGAAACGCCCGAAGCCGAGCTCGAAGAACTGACCCGGATCTATGTGGGCCGCGGACTCGATCGGGATCTGGCCGAGAAGGTCGCGGTTCAGCTGACCGAGCGCGACGCTCTCGGATCGCATGCGCGGGATGAACTCGGGATCTCAGAGACCGTGACGGCCCGCCCGATCCAAGCCGCCTTGGTTTCCGCGCTTACCTTCGCCGTCGGCGCGGTGGTTCCGCTTATCGTAGTGTTGCTCGTGCCAGAGGCGCAGATCGCAGTTCTGGTGGCGGCATCGACCATCGTCGGCCTTGCGGCCCTCGGCGGCCTGGGAGCATCCGCTGGCGGCGCAGGGCTCATGCGCGGTGCTGCGAGAGTCACCTTGTGGGGGGCACTCGCGATGGCCGCGACAGCAGCCGTTGGCACAATTTTCGGCGTGACGGTCGGATAGGGAACCGCGCAGGCTGCCAGGGAATCCGTAAAAACTACGATATCATTGTCTTGTGGTTGATAAGGTTCGACAACAGGCCCATCCCTTCCATTCCAGCGGAAATCGAACACGCGGTAGGCGCGTTGCTCGGGACGGCGGCGAAATCCCCCGGCACCCTTGGACAGCCCTTCGAGCGCGCAGCCTTCGCGGATGTCGCCCCCGTGGTCCCTGTGCATCGTCTTGATCCAGGTGGCGGTTTCCGCGGCGGCGACACGGGCGAGGATGCGCGGCGCCCTTTCGACGAGGGTGACGTGCAGGCCGCGCGTGGCCGCGACTCGAACAGGACGCAGCGGATATGTCGCTCGGCGCGTACATCCGCAGGAGATATGCGACATGACGGACGAGGCGCTTGAAATCTCCCGAACCGCGAGTGAGGCCGATCATTTCGATGCTCGGTGCTTCGGACTTCTATACGAAAATCAAGACCTGCACGGCCCCGTGAAGGTCGTCGTTGTCGATGATCCGACCCTGGATCGGCTGTATCAGGTGCTACCGTCGAAGACGCATTGAGAGTATGGGTGATGCGGTTTTCGACATGTGTAGGTATTGTGATGGAATTTCGACATAAATGATTGATTTTCGACACGCTTCACTTTATGCTGATTTTCGACAAATGAGCGGATTTTGGCGCCATATTCGACGCCCATGAAAGGATTTCGACCTGTGCAACTAGATGATCTGAGACCAGCGTTTTTTCAAGACGACCCCTTGCCCGAGGGTGCGGAACTGGCTGGCTTGTCGGCTCTGGTGCATGCGCTCGATGTTGCCGCTCCTGTCCGAAACCTGTCGTCCACGGCGGACAAGTTTGTGCGCGGCAACAGGCGGAGCGAGGCAGGATGGGACATCTATGACAAAAGGTATCGTCCCGAACCGACGCTCGAAGGTCATCTGACCTTCGCGCTGCGGCACGAACCTATCGACCTGCTCGTACTCAAACGGGTGCTGGAGGCTGCCCCAGTCGAAGAGTTGACTGACCTCATCAAGCGAACGCCCACGGGTGCATTCAGCCGAAGGATTTGGTTCTTCTACGAAACGCTAACGGGTAAGCGGCTCGCCCTTGACGATGCACCCACGGTCACGGCGGTCCAAGCACTCGATCCGAAGCAATATTTCACGGGCAAAGTGAAAATTTCGCTGCGCCATCGTGTTCGGGACAACCTGCTCGGCACAGGCGCACTCTGCCCAATCATCCGAAGAACACCGAAGCTCGAAGAGCTGATCGCCAAAGACCTCGCGAGCCAGGCACAAGAAACCATCGGTCGGACGGGAGCTCAGGTTATCGCGCGCGCGGCGAGCTTTCTCATGCTGGCCGACAGCCGCGCGAGCTTCGAGATTGAGGGAGAGCGACCGCCGATCAATCGTCTGGAGCGATGGGCGCGTGCCGTACTCGAAGCAGGGAAACGCCCGCTCAACCAAACGGAAATCTATAGGCTGCATCGCATCCTCATCGGTGATGACCGCTTCACGACCATCGGTTATCGCGAAGAAGGTGTCTTCCTTGGCGAGTGCGACCACAATCATGAGCCTGTGCCGGAGTTCATCGGTGCGCGTCACGAAAACCTTATGGATTTGATGACGGGTCTCAACGAGTGCAACAACCGCTTGCGGATCACGGATATCGAGGACGTCGATCCTGTCCTGCAAGCGGCCTGTATCGCGTTCGGCTTTGTCTACATTCACCCGCTTGCTGACGGGAACGGGCGGTTGCACCGTTGCCTGATCCACCATGTTCTGGCCGAGCGCGGGTTCACGCCAAAGGGCATGGCCTTCCCCGTTTCGTCCGTCATGCTCGACCGCATTGACGACTACCGAAACGTCCTTCAGGGGCATTCGGGACCACTCATGCCATATATCGACTGGCACGCGCTTCCGAACGGCAATGTTGCAGTCACGAACGATACGTCCGATCTGTATCGCTTCTACGACTGCACGAGCGAGGCTGAGTTCCTCTATGAATGCGTCCTGCGGACCATCGAGAACGATCTGCCCCGCGAGATCGAGTATCTCAAGCGGCATGATGCCGCCATGACCGCAATCATGAATGCGGTCGAGATGCCCGACCGACTGGCCGACAACTTCATTATGTTTGTTAGGCAGAACGGCGGCACACTAGCCAAGCGCCGCCGCGAAAAGGAGTTCGCCAAGCTCACTGACGACGAGGCGGCTCTCTTGACCACAGCGGTCAACGACATTTTCCAGGATTTCCCCGACGACAGATAGGCTTTGCTGGGATGTAAAAGAACGGGAGCGCTCACGCGCTCCCGTTTTCGTTTTGGCCGTCGCCACCGTTCGGCTCTTCGAGCGGCTGGCGCAGGACGATGCGGCCATTGATCGAAACGACTTCAAGCTGGAGCGTGTAGCCTTTCCCGTCTTTATGCCGCCATGCGGTTCCAACCTTGTTCCAGAAGGACTTTTCGCCCTTGTCGGTGACGTGCCAGGCGAGGAACTCGGGCGCGTTGGGCTGCTGGTTGTCGCGTTTCGTGTTAGTGCGTGCCATGATGGGGCTCCTTTGGTTTGCGGTTTTCTTCCGGCCGCCGCGCTCGAACACGCCGGACGCCCCCTCGAGCAGGGCACGTTTCCATTGGTGGATCATCGTCGGATGAACTCCGAACCGGCTCGCCAGTTCGGCCGCCGTCTCCTCACCCTTCAGGGCTTCCAGCGCGACCTTCGCATTGAACTCGGGGGCGTGCTGCTTCCGTTTCGACATCTCCGATCTCCTTCTCGTCGAAGATCAGCAGACTGCAAACCGTAGCTTATGTCAGTGTCCGAATTTCAGGGGGTAGCTCACTCCAGGATCATTGCATGCCGATGCTGAGTGAGTTTCGCCAGTATCGTGACATCGCTCTTGCGCGAAGAGACGCGACAGCAGAGGATGGCTGCGTAAGCTGATTTGCGCCAAGGGAATGCGCATCTATCGCTCAATGACATCCTGCGGCATTCTGCACGCGCAACATGCTGCGGTCGTGACCGTGGCTAGCAACGGGCCCATAACGGTCAATCGCCCTGATGATGCCCGCGCCCAAATCGGGGCGCGATCCTCGCCCCATCCGCAAAGGGGGCAGACCTTGCGGCCCACCCCCCGAAGCAAACGGTTTGGCCTTGCGGCCGCTCCGTCATCCCTGCATTTGGATCAACTGGCGTTGGACAGCCGGAACCCGGTTTCCGGCGCCTGTTTCGGCGGCGGTTTGCGCTCCAGCCGGATCGGCTGCGTGCCGCCCGCCGCCGGCTTTTCGATCAGCGCCCGGTGCAGCGTCTTGATCGCCTTGTCGCGGTCGTCCTTGGCGACCAGGAACTGGATATCGACGCTGCCCGGCAGGTGCTGGACCGCCAGCGGCGTGATCTGCGCCGCCTGCAGCGCGGCCAACCCGGCCTGGGTGGCGTTCAGCCCGTTCAGGTCACGCCCGATCACCGAGACCAGCGCCAGCCCCTGCACCGTCACGTCGGCATTGGGAAACTTCTCGGTCAGGTCACGCTCGGACCGGCGCACCGCCTTGAGCGGCGCGTCGAGGTAATGGGTGATCGTATTGGCGTTGGTGCCCTTGGAGACGATGTGCACCTTGTGCCGCGCGAGGATCTCCAGCACGCTCTGGTCATAGCCCTTCACGCCGACCATGTCCTGTTCGAACAGCGACAGCGCATAGGCGTGCAGCCCGGTCACGATTTCGGCCGCCGGCAGATCGGCCGGGGCGTCGTCGATCAGCGTGCCGGGATCGCCCGGATCGAAGGCATTGGTCACCCGCAGCGGGATGCCCGCCTTGCGCAGGGTCTTGGCCGCGTTGGGGTGAATCGCCTCCATCCCCAGATTCGACAACTGGTCGGCCACGTCATAGTTGGTGTGCCCCAGCTTGCGCACGGCACCCTCGCCCACCAGTTTCGGATCGGCGGACGACAGGTGGAATTCCTTGTGAATGATCGCCTCGCTCGCCCGGGTCAGGGCGGCGATGTTCGAGAACGTCACCTCGGAATAGCCGCGATCGAACTCCCGCATCAGCCCCTCGGTACACTGGGCATAGCCGGTGACGATGGGCATCTCGGCGCTCAGGTCGACCTGTTCCAGCCCGGCGGTGATCCGCTCTTTCAGGCTGTGCTCCTCCTCGTCACGCCAGCCGCTGAGATCGACGAACCGGGCGTTCACCCCGGCGCGGTGCAGCAGAAGGGTGGTGACATAGGCCGAATGCGCCTCGCCCAGACCGGACAGCAGCTCGCGGATCACCATCATGTGGCTCGACAGCCGGAAATGCCCATAGGAGCACAGCCGCCGCAGGTCGAACAGGCACGACCGCGCGCCCTCGATCCGCTCGCGCACGAACTCGTCGGCGGCGGTCAGGTCGGCGGGATGCTCCAGCACGGCGGAATGCGCCTCGCGCATGGCATCGGCCACGCGGGTCAGCCCGTCCAGCCAGTCATGGCCGTTGTCGTCATTGGCAAACAGCGCATAGACGCCGGGCGTGCCGGTCTTCTTGTGTTCCAGCAGCAGGTTGGTGATGCCGCCGAAGGCAGAGACCACAAACACGCGGTGATAGAGGTCGGCGCCCTCGCGGGTGCCGATGAAAAGCGTATCGCGCAGCTCGCGGATACGGCTCATCGAGGTGCCGCCGATCTTCTCGACGGTATGGTCTGGAAAACTCACAGGGGGGGATTACCCGGCGGGTCGCGCCGAGCCTCCTTTGTTCAGTTCCGGGTCAGGTGGCTCAGGCCGTTTCCAGCGCGTAGGAGCCGTCGGCCTGGTGCACCTCGTTGCCGGTTACCGGCGGGTTGAAGCAGCAGGCCATGACCAGCTCTTCCTCGGCGCGCAGGGTGTGCTTGTCATGCTCGTTCAGCGCATACATCACGCCCGGCTTGATCTCATGGGTCTCGCCGGTGGCCAGATCGGTGATCGAGCCTTTGCCTTGCATGCAATAGACGCTCTCGAAGTGGTTCTTGTAATGGAACGTATGCTCCGAACCGGCCTCGAGAAAGGTGATGTGGAACGAAAAGCCCATCCCGTCGTCGGCCAGCAGCATCCGCACGCTGGACCATTTGGCGTCCGACACCACGCGTTCGGGCTCGTTCTTGGTGATTTCGTTGAAGTCGCGTACGATCATCGGTCTTGTTACTCCGCTGCAATTCTCTTGGGTTCTTCGGACAATACCTCGCGGGCCGACGCCAGCAAGATGCCCAGCCCCTTGCGGAACATCTCGTCCGGGGTGGTCAGCGGCGCCAGCACCTTGACCACCTCATCGTCCGAGCCGGAGGTCTCGATCACCAGCCCCTTGCCAAAGGCGGTGGCGCAGATCCGCCCGGCCAGGTCGCCCGAGCCGACATCGACCCCCTGCATCAACCCGCGCCCCTTGAGACGCGCGCCGGGGATCATCTCGGCCAGCTCGCCAAGCGCCGTGGTCAGGATCATCGCCTTTTCGGCCAGCGATTTCTGGAACGCGTCGTCGGCCCAGAATTTTTCGATCGCCACGCGGGCGGTGACAAAGGCATGGGTATTGCCGCGGAAGGTGCCGTTATGCTCGGCCGGGCCGAACACGTCATACTCCGGGCGCACCAGCGTCAGCGCCATCGGCAGGCCAAAGCCCGAGATGGATTTCGCCATCGTCACGATATCCGGCACGATCCCCATCTCCTCGAAGGAGAAGAAGCTGCCGGTGCGGCCGCAGCCGGCCTGGATGTCGTCGACGATCAGCAGCGCGCCGTGGTCATGCGCCAGCTCGGCCACCCGCTTGACCCATTCGGGGCGCGCGGCGTTCAGCCCGCCTTCACCCTGCACGGTCTCCAGCAGGATCGCCGCCGGGGCGTCGACGCCGCTGGAGGTGTCGCGCAGCATCGCCTCGAGGAAATCGGCGGTGTCCACCTCGTCGCCGAAGAACCCGTCGAAGGGCATCCGCGTCACGCCGGGCAGCTCGATACCGGCGCCGCCACGGTGATAGCCGTTGCCGGTGGCCGCCAGCGCGCCCAGCGTCACCCCGTGGAACCCGTTGGTAAAGGCCACGATATTGCTGCGCCCGGTCACCTTGCGCGCCAGTTTCATCGCCGCCTCGACGGCGTTGGCGCCGGTCGGGCCGGTGAACATCACCCGGTGATCCATGCCGCGCGGCTTGAGGATATGGGTCTCGAACGCCTGAAGGAACCCGGCCTTGGTATCGGTGTGCAGGTCCAGCGCATGGGCCAGCCCGTCATCGGTCAGATGCTCGATCAGGGCGATCTTCATGTCCGGGTCGTTGTGGCCGTAGTTCAGCGAGGAGCAGCCGGCGAGAAAGTCGATATAGGTCCGCCCTCGGGCATCGGTCATTTCCGAGCCCCGGGCCGAGGTAAAGACGGTGTCGAAGCCGCGGCAATAGCTGCGGGCCTCGGATTCACGGCGTTCAAAGATCTTGATTTCGGCTGACGTGTCAGTCGACATGGTAAGTCCTTCCAGCAATAGATTGGGGAGCACGGGCGGGCGCAGCATGGCTTATGCCGCTTTCTTCATCCGCCCGGGCAGTTTGATGGTGACCATGTATTCGGTCGGGTGCAGCCCCATGAAATGGTCGTCGCGGATGAAATGCGGCTGCGAGTCGAACCGGCCGAAGCGGCGCTCGCAGAACCGGCGGAACAGGCTCCACGAGGCTTCGTTGCCGCGCGTGATGGTGGTTTGCAGGCGGGTGACATCCTCGCAGACGTCGCGATCCAGGATATGGCCCAGCATCTTGGTGCCCAGACCCATTCCGCGCGCATCGGGCGACACGGCGACCTGCCAGACAAACAGCGTATCGGGCTCGCTCGGCATGACATAGGCCGAAACCCAGCCCAGAATCTTGCCGTCCAGCTCGACCACGACGCAGGTGTCGCGGAAATGGTCGCACTGGATCAGGTTGCAATACATGGAATTTTCATCGAGCGGCTTGCATGCGCGGACAAGATCCCAGATCGCGCCGCCGTCTTCAGCGACGGGCTTGCGCAGGGTGGGGCGTTTCTCGTGCGACATGTTCTGTGCCTGGGGCATGACGAATTTGCTTCCTCCGTTTGCTTCGAGTGTCAAAGTAACATCGCCGCGAAAAACTTCAATAAGTAAAAGCAAAATGTCGCTTATAGCGCGATAAGCCGCCAATATGGGCCAAAAATGCTTCGTTCTATCGTGATATATGCTTTGATAAAACAAAGCATATGGCGGGTTGCCACCCCTGTGCGCATGGCTATTGATGGCGACCTAAGGCTCTGTCATCATTGGATAACTCTTGTCCGGGAGGGCGAATGGATCGCACCGATATCAGCCTGATCGCCCTGCGGCGGATTCTCCGCGCGACCGAGCTGTTCGGCCGCGAGCTGGCGCAGGCGGCGGGGCTGACAGCGGTTCAGTTCCGGGTTCTGCAACTGGTCAGCGAGCGCGGCAATTGCACCGCGACCGAGATTTCGCAGCGCATGCGGGTGTCGCAGGCCACCGTCACCTCGCTGGTCAACAAGCTGGTGCACCAGGGCATGGTGGAGCGGCAGCGTTCGGAAAAGGACCGGCGCCAGACCAATATCGTGATGACCGAAAAGGGCGCCGCCGCCATCGCGCGCGCGCCCGACGCGCTGCAACAGCGCTACGTGCGCAAGTTCGAGGCGTTGGAGGATTGGGAACAGGCGATGCTGGTCGCGGCGCTGGAACGGGTCGCCTCGATGCTGGACGCCAAGGATATCGACGCCTCGCCGGTGCTCGATACCGGCGATTTCACCACCTCCGGCTGAACCGCCCCGCCCGGATCAGGCCGGGATCAGGCCGCGACCGGGCGTAGCCGCGCCGCCCCCAGCGCGCTCAGCGCCACCATCGCCGCAGCGGTTCCGAGGCACAGCGGCAGCCCGCCAATCTGGTAACTTGCCCCCGACAGCACCGTGCCCAACAGCCGCCCGGCGGCATTGGCCATATAGTAGAAGCCGACATCCATCGTCACGCGGCTGTCCTCGGTAAAGGCCAGGATCAGGTAGGAATGCAGCGCGGAATTGACCGCGAAGATCGCCCCGAACACCAGCAGCCCGGCGATCAGCGCCGCGGTCAGCCAGGGTGCCGGCGCCCCGGCCAGCAATGTCAGCAGCGCCAGCGCGGCGGGCACCACGATCAGCGCCGTCGCCCAGCTCCGCGCGCCCGCCACCATCGCCGCCTCGCCCCGTGACGCGGCGCGCAACAGGGTCGGCGCGCAGACCTGCACCGCGCCGTAAAGGATGATCCAGACCGCCATGAAGCCGCCGATGACAAAGAACGCAGCCCGGTTGCCCGCCTCGGACCCGTCCGACAACACCGCGTGGAAATAGATCGGGATGCCGACCACGAACCACACGTCGCGGGCGCCGAACAGGAACACGCGGGCAAAGCTGAGCCAGTTGATGTTGCGGTTCCCGGAAAAGACCTCGCGGAACCTGGCGTCCTTGCGACCGGCGGGCAGACCGGCGGGCATGCCGATCAGCACGGCGATCAGGATCGCCGCCAGAACCCCTGCCATGCCCAGCACGGCAACATGGAACCCCGCCAGCGCCAGCAGCGCCGCGCCCAGCAGAAAGCCCAGCCCCTTGACCGCGTTCTTCGACCCGGTCAGCAATGCGACCCAGCGGAACAGCACACCCTCGCCCTTGGGCGCCAGCAGTTTTACCGCCGATTTGGAGCTCATCTTGGCCAGATCCTTGGCCACCCCCGAGGCGCCCTGCACCAGCATCACATAGACCACCGAAAGCGTGAACGACCAACCGGGATCGAGCCGGGCCAACGCCAGCAATGCGGCCACCTGCAGCCCCAGCCCGGCATAAAGCGTGCGGGTCAGCCCGAAGCGCGCGGCGATCCATCCCGCCGAAAGGTTGGTGACGCAGCCGGCGAACTCATAAAGGACAAAGAGATAGGCCAGCTGCACCGGCGGGAAACCCAGCGTATGAAAGTGCAGCAGCACCAGCATCCGGAGCGCCCCGTCGGTGAGCATGAAGGCCCAGTAGGCAGCAGTGACCGCCACATAGGCGGCCAGCCCCCGGTCGGTCGCGGTCTGGCTCACAGGCTGGCCCCGACCATCAGCGCCACATCCACCAGCCGGTTGGCATAGCCCCATTCGTTGTCGTACCAGGCATAGATTTTCACCTGGGTGCCGTTGATGACCATGGTCGACGGGGCGTCGATGATGCAGGAGCGCGGATCGTTGGTGTAATCGGCGCTGACCAGCGGGCGGGTCTCGAACCCGAGGATGCCGGCAAGCGCGCCCTCGGCAGCGGTCTTGAACAGGGCGTTGACCTCTTCAACGGTGGTTTCCCGTTCCACCTCGAACACGCAATCGGTGAGCGAGGCGTTCAGCAGCGGCACCCGCACCGCATGGCCGTTCAGCTTGCCGGTCAGTTCGGGATAGATCAGCGTGATCGCGGTGGCGCTGCCGGTGGTGGTGGGGATCAGCGAATTCAGCGCCGAGCGCGCGCGGCGCAGATCCTTGGCCGGGCGGTCGACGATGGTCTGGGTATTGGTCACGTCGTGGATCGTGGTGATCGAGCCGTGCTTGATGCCCAGCCCCTCGTGGATCACCTTGACCACCGGCGCGAGGCAGTTGGTGGTACAGCTTGCGGCGGTGACGATGTCGTGCGCGGCCGGATCGTAATCGTGGTCATTCACGCCATAGACGATATTGGCGGTCGGCCCGTCCTTGACCGGGGCCGAAACGACAACCTTCTTCACTCCCGCCGCGAAATAGGGGGCGAGTTTTGCTTGCGTCTTGAAGGCGCCGGTGCAGTCGATCACCACGTCGACCCCCTCCAGCGGCAGATCCTCCAGCCGCCCGGCCTGATGCACCGGCAGGCGGGTGCCGTCGATGCTGACGCTGTCCGCGTCATGGGAAAACGCGGCAGGCCAGCGGCCGTGCACGGAATCGAACTCCAGCAGGTGCGCGTGCATTTCCGCATCCCCCACCGCGTCGTTGATCCAGGCCACCTGCGCGCCGCGTTCCAGCAGCGGGCGCAGCGCCAGCTTGCCCATGCGGCCAAGGCCGTTCAGCGCGTATCTGGTCATTCCGCAGCTCCTTCCAGTGCGGTTTCCCCGATCCCGTCGACCGCCGCCTGAAGCGAGATGCGGTCAAGCGTGTCGAGGGGCAGGGCGGCGAAGGCGCGGATGCGGTTGCGCAGCGCGCCATAGGTCTGCTGGAACGCCAGCCGCTTCTCGGCGTCGGTGCCGGTCGCCTTGACCGGGTCGGGCATGCCCCAATGGGCGCTGACCGGCTGGCCGTCCCAGGCCGGACAATCCTCGTTGGCGGCCTGGTTGCAGACGGTAAAGACGAAATCCATCACCGGCGCCTCCGGTTCCCGGAATTCCGCGATGGTCTTGGCGCGCAGCGGCGTGGTGTCATGTCCCTTGGAGGCCAGCGTCTCGACGGCAAAGGGGTTCAGTTCGGAATAGGGGCTGGTGCCCGCCGAATAGACGTTGAAGCGGTCGCCCGCCTCGCTGCGCAGCAGCGCCTCGGCAAAGATCGAGCGGGCGGAATTGCCGGTGCAGATGAACAACACGTTGTATTTCCGGTCGGCCATGGCGGCGGCTCCGTCAGAGGTGGGAGGGGGGAACGGCGTGCAGATTTCGGGCCGCCCGCGGCAACAGTCGAGGATAAGAAACCGCATCATCTTCTGCACCTGGGGCATTCTGGCCCGATAGCGCAGCGAGGTGCCCAGTCGGTGCTGTTCGGCCAGCCCGGCCTCCAGCAGCGCTGACAGGTAAACCGAATTGGTGCTGGCCTTCAGGTCCAGCGCGGCGGCGATCTCCCCGGCGGGAACCGCATCGGGATAGCGCCGCATCAGCAGGCGGAACACCGCCATCCGCTGCGGGTGGCTGAGGGTGGCAAGCTGGTCGAGCGATTCTTTTTCCATATTTCATGAATAAATAAAATATATGAGGTCAACAAGGCTGAAACCGGCGCTTTGACAAGGCTCCCGCGCGTCGTCGCAGGGTGGGGTGCCGGGATGACGGGGGTGTGACCATGGGCGGCAATCGTGCATCTGCGCCTTTTCGGCGCCTGTGCCGGGATGGCGGCCCGGCTGCTGTCGCGCACCGGGGTGTGATCGCGGCAGTCCCGGAGCGCCGGTTGAAAGATATTTCCTATCGGTTTCTGCCGTGCCAATGTCATATCATGATCGGAAAGCTTGAAATGCTCATCGCACTGGCCAAGGAACAACACTTCGGTCGCGCCGCCACCAGCATCGGCGTCACCCAGCCGACCCTCTCGACCGGCATCCGGCAACTCGAGGACCAGCTCGGGGTCAAGCTGGTGCAGCGCGGCTCGCGCTACGGCGGGTTGACGCCCGAGGGCCAGCGTGCGCTGGTCTGGGCGCGCCAGATCGTCGGCGACGCCCGGCGGCTGCGCGAAGAGATGCGCTTTACCCACGCCGGGCTCTCGGGCCACCTGCGCATCGCGGTGATCCCGACCGCGCTGACCACCGCCTCGCGGCTGGCCGCCGCCTTCAACGCCGAACATCCCAACGTCAGCTTCACTATCCGCTCCTCCACCTCGATCGAGGTGCTGACCATGCTCGACAACCTCGATATCGACGCCGGCATTTCCTATCTCGACAACGAACCGCTGGGCCGGGTCTCTACCGCCGTGCTCTACCGCGAAACCTATACGCTGGTCTGCGCCGGGGACCATCCGCTCGCCGCGCGCGACCGCGTCGACTGGTCCGACCTGGCCGACCAACGGCTCTGTCTGCTCACCCCCGACATGCAGAACCGGCGCATCATCAACAAGAACTTCACCGAGGCCGGGATCACCCCCAGCGCGCAACTGGAGTCGAACTCGACCGTGGTGCTGGTCTCCCAGGTGCAGCACGGCAACAGCGTCACCGTGCTGCCGGCAGATATCGCGCATTTCCTGACCGCGGGAACCGGGCTGAAGGTGATCCCGATCCGGCAACGGCACGACGGGCACGCCGTGGGCCTCGTCGCGCCCTATCAGGAACCGCACACGCCGGTGCTCAAGGCGCTGCTCGACATGGCGCACAAGCTGGCCGCGGGGCGCGGCGGGCGGCGCCTGACCGCCGGAAAGCCGGGGCGCGCGGAGTGACTTCCCGATAGGGGTATGCCATCGCCATCGACCCCGCGATGGGGGCACCGCATCCCGACCCCCGCCCCCCGGCCATCGGCCCCGGCTTGCCGCCGCCGTCGCATTGCAGTAGGCCGGAGGGGCCGCGAGAAAGCCCGACCAATGCCAGCCGCCCCCCCGACCTGGTTCACCTCCTGCCTGCTGGTCGTCCTGACCGGCCTTGTCGCCTGCGCCGAATGGGGCGCGGGCTGGGCCTCGGCGCCGGTCCCCTGGCTGGTGCTGGCGGTGCTGGCGCTGCTTTCCCTGCATGTGCGCCGCTCGCGCCGCGCCTTCGTCGCGGTGGGTGCGGCCCTGACCCTGGCGCAGGCGCTCACCGACCCGGACTGGCAGGCGGTGGCGCTGCGTGGCCTCTACTCGGCGGGGTTCATCGGCGCCTTCTTCACCGCGCTCTCGACCCTGCGCAACGTGGCGGAAACCTCGCCCGCCATCGGCCGCGCCGGGCGGTTCCTCGCCAGCCAGCCGCCGGGGCGGCGCTATGGCGCGCTGACCCTGGGCGGGCTTCTGTTCGCGCTGCTGCTGAATTACGGCGCCATCACCCTGCTGGGCAGCCTCGCCACTGCCAGCGCGGCGGCGGAGCCCGACCCGGTGATCCGCAGCCATCGCCGCCGCCGCATGCTGCTTGCGATCCAGCGCGGCTTCATCTCCTCGCTGCCCTGGTCGCCGCTGGCCTTCACCATGGCGATCACCACCGCGCTGATCCCCGGCGCGCGCTGGGCCGATGCGGTGATGCCGGGGCTGGTCACGGCGGCGATCGTCGCCGGCACCGGCTGGGCGCTCGACACGATCTTCAAGCCGCGGGTGACGCTGCCGCCGGGGGCGCGGGCGGGCGGCGCGGGGTCCTGGATGGCGATCTCGCCGCTGCTGCTGTTGCTGGCCCTCTTCGCGGTCACCGTCGGCGGGCTGCACCTGGTGACCGGCATCCGCATCGTCGGGGTGGTCATGGTGGTGGTGCCGGTGATCGCCGCGCTCTGGGCGGCGCTGCAACATGCCGGCGGCGGGCTCGACTTCGGCCCGGCCACCCGGTTGCGCGGCTACCTGGCGCAGGATCTGCCCGGCTATCGCGGCGAGATCACGCTGCTGATGATGGCCGGCTACATCGGGACCATCGGCGCGCCGCTGCTGCTGCCGCTGGTTCTGCGGTCTGGGCTTGATCCGGCGCTGCTACCGGGTTGGGCGGTGCTGGTGATGCTGGTCTGGATCATCCCGGTGCTGGGCCAGCTCGGCATGAACCCGATCCTGACAGTCACCCTGCTGGCGCCGCTGATCCCGGAGGCGGCGTCGATGGGGGTGACCCCGGCGGCCGTGGTGACGGCGATCGCCGCCGGCTGGGCCATGGGCGGCATCACCTCGCCCTTCACCGCCACGACCCTGATGATCGGCTCCTTCGGGCAGGTCAGCGCAACCCATGTGGGGCTGCGCTGGAACGGGGGCTACGCGCTGACGGTCGGTGCGCTGCTTTCCGGTTGGGTGCTGGTCTTCGCCTTCGTGGTCGGCGCCTAGAAAGAAGCCCCCTCAGCGAAACAGCCGGGTCAGGTCGAACAGCGCGTCGAGCCGTTCATAGCGGTCGCGGGTCTCGGGCCAGCAGGCCTCCTGGGTTGCCGCGATCAGCGCCTCCAGCAGCATCATCGTCGAGGTGTTGGAATCCCAGGCCGAGGGGATCTCGACCCAGCAGTTGAAGCTGAAATGCGCCACCCGCGCGATCGGGCTGGCCCATTGGTCGGTGATCAGGATCAGCCGGACGCCCCGCTCGGCGGCCAGCTCGGCCAGACGCTCCAGGTTGGCCTCGTATCGCCGCACGTCGAACAGCAACAGCGTATCGCCCGCCGCCATGTCCAGCACGTAATGCGGCCAGGTCGCCGAGGAGGCGGTCAGATAGGTCACCTTCGGCCGCACCGCCTGGAAATGGGTAAAGGCGTAATCGGCCAGCGACCGGGTGATCCGCCCGCCCACCACGTAAAGCTGATGCTCGGTATCGGCCAGCTGCGCGACGGCGGCATCGAAACTGCCGGTGTCGATGTTGGAAAAGGTCTGCTCGATATTGCGGGTGACGGTCTGGGCGAACCGGTTGAGCAGATGCGAATCGGGTGCCTCCGCGGCCCATTTCTCGCGCCGCTTGGTGGGGCCGGACCCCTTGGCCTCCAACTCGCTCCGCAACGCCTGGTGAAATTGCGGATACCCCTTGAACCCCAGCTTCTGCACCATGCGCGCGACCGTGGGCGTCGAGACCTCGGCGCTGGAGGCCACGATGGTGATCGAGGCCAGCCCGGCCGCCGGGTAATTCTCCAGCAGCGCCTGGGCGAACTTGCGCTCCGACTGGGTCAGCTCCGAATAATGCTGACGGATCAGTTCGCGCACGGTTGGGGCGGGTTTGGTCACCGGCGGGCTTTTGCCTCCTGCATGTTTTCCGGGCAGACGGTCCGCCCTCTGCGTGGCGAACGATTTCCCCGGCCTCTATCGTTGGAGATATATTGACACATCATTGCCCCATGTGAAAAGATTTTTCCAAACAAGGGGGATCGCACATGCCCGAGGGCAGGCCGGACGCCGAAAACAACGCCGTCGAACTGATCAATCCGCCGGGCGCCGGGCCGGCGCTCTTGCTGTGCGAACACGCGTCCAGCCACATCCCTGCGCGCTATGACGGCCTGGGGCTTGCCGCCGCCGCGCGCGACAGCCACGCCGCCTGGGATCCCGGCGCGCGCGCCGTGGCACTGGCGCTGTCCCGCGCGCTCGATTCGCCGCTGGTCGCGGGGCGGGTGTCGCGGCTGGTCTACGACTGCAACCGCCCGCCCGAGGCCGAGAGTGCGATGCCGGAAAAATCCGAACTGATCGCGGTGCCGGGCAACCGCGCCCTCACGGCGCAGGCACGCGCCGAACGGGTCGATACCGTTTACCGGCCGTTCTGCACCGCGGTCTCCGCTGCGATCGCAGGCCGCCGCGCCCGCCGGGTGCCGACCGCGCTGATCACGATCCACAGCTTCACCCCGGTCTATTTCGGCCGGACCCGCGCGACCGAGATCGGCATCCTGCACGATACCGACAGCCGCCTCGCCGACGCCATGCTGGAGCGGGCGGCCGAGCTGCCGCAGCGCCGGATCGCCCGCAACGATCCCTATGGCCCCGAGGACGGCGTGACCCATTCGCTCAAGCTGCACGGCATCGCCAACGGGCTGCCCAACGTGATGATCGAGATCCGCAATGACCTTGTCGCGACCGAATCCGCCGTGGCGGAAATGGCCGCTGACCTGATGACCCTGATCCGCCCGGCGCTCGATGCGCTGGCGGCACAGGGCGGGCAGGCCGCCCATGCCTAGGGTCCTGCGCGGCTACGTCCGCGCCATCGACGCGTTCAACCGCTTCATCGGGCGCATCGCGATGTACCTGATCTTCGCGCTGGTCGGCGTGCTGCTCTGGTCTTCGGTCTCCAAGGCGCTGTTCACCCCTTCGCTCTGGACGCTGGAGACCGCACAATTCGTCATGGTCGCCTATTACATCCTCGGCGGACCCTACTCGATCCAGCTTGGCTCCAACGTGCGGATGGACCTGTTCTATGGTGGCTGGTCGGCCCGGACCAAGGCCTGGTTCGATGCCTTCACTGTGCTGTTCCTGATGTTCTATCTCGGCGTGCTGCTCTACGGCGCGGTCGGCTCCACCGCCTATTCGCTGGGCTATTTCGGGATGGAGCCCTTTGCCTTCTTCTGGGATCTGCTCAAGACGCTGGTGACCGGCGGCTTCGATGCGGCGGGCGAGAAACTGGGCTATCTCGAACGCAGCCCCACCGCCTGGCGCCCCTGGCTCTGGCCGGTCAAGACCCTTCTGTGTCTGGGCGTCACGCTGATGCTGCTGCAGGCGCTGGCCGAACTGTTCCGCGACATCGGACGCATCCGCGGGGAAGAGATCTGATGCCCTATGAAATGATCGCCCTGCTGATGTTCAGCTCGATGATGCTGATGCTGATGACCGGACAGCGCGTGTTCGGCGCCATCGGCTTCGTCGGTGCCGCCTCGGCGCTGCTGCTCTGGGGCACCGGCGGCGCCGAGATCCCGTTCTCGGCGGCGATGAAACTGATGAAATGGTATCCGCTTCTGACCCTGCCGATGTTCATCTTCATGGGCTACGTGCTGTCGGAATCGAAGATCGCCGACGATCTGTACAAGATGTTCCATGTCTGGATGGGGCCGGTGCGCGGCGGTCTGGCGATCGGCACCATCGGGCTGATGGTGCTGATCTCGGCGATGAACGGGCTCAGCGTGGCGGGCATGGCGATCGGCTCCACCATCGCGCTGCCGGAACTGCTGAAACGGCGCTATGACAAGATCATGGTCACTGGGGTGATCCAGGCCGGCTCCTCGCTGGGCATCCTGGTGCCGCCCTCGGTGGTGCTGGTGCTCTACGCGATGATCGCGCGCCAGCCGGTCGGGCAGCTCTGGCTCGCCGGGGTGATCCCGGGGCTGATGATGGCCGGGATGTTCATCCTCTACATCTACATCCGCTGCCGGGTGCAGCCCGAACTTGGCCCGGTCCTGCCGGAGGAGGAGCGTAACGTCTCCACCGCCGAGAAACTGCGGCTGCTGCGCGCCGGTATCCTGCCGCTGGCGATCTTCGCGGTGATGATGTTGCCCTTCGTCAACGGCTGGACCTCGCTGGTGGAAAGCTCGGCCATCGGCGCGATGGCCGCCTTTGTCGCGGCGATCCTCAAGGGCCGGATGACAAGGGACGTGTTCGAAACCTCGGTGCGCGAAACCCTGGCGATCTCCTGCATGTTCATGTGGATCATCCTCGCCGCGCTGGGCTTTGGCGCGGTGTTCGACGGGCTCGGCGCGGTCAAGGCGATCGAGGATCTGTTCACCGACCAGCTCGGCCTGTCCCCCTGGATGATCCTGATCCTGATGCAGCTCAGCTTCATCGTGATGGGCACCTTCCTGGACGACACCGCGATGCTGGTGATCGTGGCGCCGCTTTACGTGCCGCTGGTGGGCGCGCTGGGGTTCGATCTGATCTGGTATGGTGTGCTTTATACCATCACCACGCAGATCGCCTACATGACCCCGCCGTTCGGCTATAACCTGTTCCTGATGCGCGCCATGGCCCCGCCCGAGATCGGCCTGCGCGACATCTACGTTTCGATCATCCCCTTCGCGCTGGTGATGGTGGGCGCTCTGATACTGGTGATGGTCTTTCCCGGGATCGCGCTCTGGCTGCCCGGTACGGTGTACGCAAATTAACCCCGCAGAAGAGCCCCGACAGGGGGCCGGAAACCACAAGGAGAGAAGAAGATGACCACAAGACGCAAGTTCCTGAAAACCGCCGGTGTCGGCATGGCGGCGGCGCCGCTGGCCACCCCGGCGCTGGCGCAATCCACCATCAAGTGGCGGATGCAGACCTATGCCGGCGGCGCGCTCGCCGAGCATGTGGTGAAACCCGCGATCGACACCTTCAACAAGATCGCCGGCGACCGCATGCAGATCGAGCTCTACTTCGCCGATCAGCTGGTGCCCACGGGCGAGCTGTTCCGCGCCATGCAGCGCGGCACCATCGACGCGGTGCAGTCGGACGACGATTCGATGGCCTCGCCCACCGAGGTCACCGTGTTTGGCGGCTACTTCCCCTTCGCCTCGCGCTACTCGCTCGACGTGCCGGTGCTGTTCAACCAGTACGGCCTGAACGAGATCTGGGGCGAGGAATACGCCAAGGTCGGGGTCAAGCATATCTCGGCCGGCTCCTGGGATCCCTGCCACTTCGCCACCAAGGACCCGATCAACAGCCTGGCCGACCTCAAGGGCAAGCGGGTCTTCACCTTCCCGACCGCCGGCCGCTTCCTGTCGCAGTTCGGCGTGGTGCCGGTCACCCTGCCGTGGGAAGACATCGAGGTCGCCGTGCAGACCGGCGAGCTGGACGGCATCGCCTGGTCGGGCATCACCGAGGATTACACGGTGGGCTGGGCCGACGTGACCAACTACTTCCTCACCAACAACATCTCCGGCGCCTGGATCGGCCACTTCTTCGCCAACATGGGCCGCTGGGAGGAACTGCCCGAGGATCTGAAACTGCTGCTGGCCACCTGCATGGAGCAGTCGCACTACTACCGCCAGTGGTGGTACTGGGGCGGCGAGGCGTCGCTGCGCGTCGACGGCACCAAGATGCAGCTCACTTCGATCCCCGACAGCGAGTGGGATCAGGTCGAGGCCGCCGCGCATACCTTCTGGGACGAGATCGCGGCCGAGTCCGAGACCAAGGCCAAAGTCGTCGAGATCTTCAAGAAGTATAACGCCGACATGCAGAAGGCCGGACGCCCCTACCGCTACGGCTGAGATCGTTACAGGTTATGAAACGGGCCCCGGCGGCGACGCCGGGGTCCCCAAACGAGAACAGGATAGCAACCGATGTCTGGCACGTTGAGTTTCGAGGATCTGAAGGTCCGCGTCGAAGAAGGCGAGGTGGACACGGTCCTGGTCTGCCTGGTCGACATGCAGGGGCGGCTGATGGGCAAACGGTTCCACGCCCGCCACTTCGTCGCCAGCGCCTGGGAAGAGACCCATTGCTGCAACTACCTGCTGGCCACCGACCTGGCGATGGCCACGCCCGAGGGCTACGCCGCCACCTCCTGGCGCGCGGGCTATGGCGATTACGTGATGAAGCCGGATCTGACCACCCTGCGCCCGATGCCCTGGCTCGAGGGCACGGTGATGGTGCTCTGCGACGTGCTCGACCACCACACCCACGCCGAAATCCCCCATTCGCCCCGCGCGATCCTGAAACGGCAGCTCCGCCGTCTCGATGCGATGGGGTTCGACGCGATGATGGCCACGGAGCTGGAGTTCTTCCTGTTCGAGAACAGCTTTGATGAGCTGCGCAAACAGGGCTACCGCGACCTCGCCCCGCTCTCCGGCGTCAACGAGGATTACCACATCCTGCAGACCACCAAGGAAGAACACGTGATGCGCCCGCTGCGCAATCACCTGTGGGATGCCGGCATCCCGGTGGAAAACACCAAGGGCGAGGCCGAGACCGGGCAGGAAGAGCTCAACATCAAATACGCCCCGGCGCTGGACACGGCCGATTTCCACACCATCGCCAAGCACGCGACCAAGGAGATCGCCTGGCAGCAGGGCCGCGCGGTGACATTCCTGCCGAAGTGGAGCGCCGACAAGGTCGGCTCGTCCAGCCACGTGCACCAGTCGCTGTGGAAGGATGGCAAACCGGCCTTCTACGACCCCGAGGATGACCTCGGCATGTCCGCGCTGATGAAAAGCTATGTCGCCGGCCTGCTGAAATACGCCGCCGACTATACCTATTTCCTCGCCCCCTACATCAACAGCTACAAGCGGTTCCAGAAGGGCAGCTTCGCCCCCACCCGCATCATCTGGTCGATCGACAACCGCACTGCCGGTTTCCGCCTCTGCGGCGACGGCACCAGGGCCGTGCGCATCGAATGCCGGGTCGGCGGCTCGGACATCAACCCCTACCTGGCGATGGCGGCGCTGCTGGCCGCCGGGATCAAGGGCATCGAAGAGGGGCTGGAGCTTGAGCCGCCGTTCAAGGGCGACGCCTATGAGGGAAGCAGCGCCCATATCCCCCATACCCTGCGCGACGCGCGCGCGGCGCTGCTGGCTTCCGACATGCTGCGCGCGGCGATGGGCGACGCGGTGATCGACCACTACGCCCGCGCGGCGGAATGCGAGATCGAGGATTTCAATCGCGTCGTCACCGATTACGAGGTGGCGCGCGGGTTCGAACTGGCCTGAGGACTGACATGACCCAAACCCTGACCTGCATCTCGCCGATCGACGGATCGGTCTTTGCGACCCGCGAAACGCTCGGCCCCGAGGCCGCGCGCGCCGCCGCCGACCGGGCCCGCGCGGCGCAAGCCGCCTGGGCCGCCCGCCCGCTGCAAGAGCGGATCGACCTGGTGATGGCCGGCGTCGCCGCCGTCGGCGACATGAACGACGAAATCGTGCCCGAACTGGCCCGGTTGATGGGCCGCCCCGTCCGCTTCGGCGGCGAATTCGGCGGCTTCGAGGAGCGCGCCACCCACATGGCCTCGATCGCGCGCGAGGCGCTGGCCAATATCGACGTGGGCGAGGACGAGACCTTCAAACGCTACATCCGCCGCGTGCCGCTGGGCGTGGTTCTGGTGGTGGCACCCTGGAACTATCCCTACATGACCGCGATCAACACGGTCGCCCCGGCGCTGATCGCGGGCAACACCGTGCTGCTGAAACACGCCACCCAGACCCTTCTGGTGGGCGAGCGGATGGCGCGGGCCTTCCACTCCGTCGGGGTGCCCGAGGAGGTGTTCCAGAACGTCTTTCTCGATCATGACACCACCGCGGACCTGATCGCGGGACGTGCCTTTGATTTCGTCAACTTCACCGGCTCGGTCGGCGGCGGCAAGGCGATGGAACGCGCCGCGGCGGGCACCTTCACCGGGGTCGGGCTGGAACTGGGCGGCAAGGATCCCGGCTACGTGATGGAGGACGCCGATCTGCAGGCGGCGGCCGAAACCCTGATCGACGCGGCGATGTTCAACTCCGGCCAGTGCTGCTGCGGGATCGAGCGGATCTATGTCCACGAATCCCTGTTCGACGCCTTCCTCGAAAAGGCCATCGCTATCGTCAACGGCTACAAGCTGGGCGATCCGCTTGACCCGGATACCTCGATCGGCCCGATGGCCAACACCCGCTTCGCGCAACAGGTCCGCGCCCAGATCGACGAGGCAGTCGCCGCCGGCGCCGTGGCCCATATCGACACCATGCCCGGCGACGACGGCGGCACCTATCTCACGCCCCAGATCCTCACGAATGTCACCCACGACATGCGCGTGATGCGCGAGGAAAGCTTTGGCCCCGTGGTCGGCATCATGCCGGTCAGGGACGACGAAGAGGCGCTCGCGCTGATGAACGACAGCGACTTCGGCCTGACCGCCAGCCTCTGGACCCGCGATCTTGCGCGGGCCGAGCGCCTCGGCGACCGGATCGAGACCGGAACCGTCTTCATGAACCGCGCCGACTACCTCGATCCCGGGTTGTGCTGGACCGGCTGCAAGCAGACCGGGCGCGGCGGCGGGCTTTCGGTGATCGGCTATCACAACCTGACCCGTCCGAAATCCTATCACCTGAAAAAGGTGACCGGCTGATCCCGCCACGCCCGCCCGCGCCGATGCGGGCGGCGGGCGCCCACTCTGAGAAGGTTAAGAAAATGTCTCTCGTTGGAAACTGGTCCTATCCGACCGCCATCCGCTTCGGTGCCGGGCGCATCAAGGAACTGCCCGAGGCCTGCGCGGCAGCGGGCATCACCAAACCGCTCTTGGTCACCGACCGCGGCCTTGCCGCGCTGCCGGTCACGCAGAGCACGCTCGATGTGCTCGAGGCCGCCGGGCTGGGCCGTGGCCTCTTTGCCGAGGTCGAACCCAACCCGAACGAAAACAACCTCATGGCCGGCGTCGCGGCCTATAACGCCGGCGGTCATGACGGCGTGATCGCCTTCGGCGGCGGCTCCGGCCTCGACCTGGGGAAAATGGTCGCCTTCATGTCGGGCCAGACCCGGCCGGTGTGGGATTTCGAGGATATCGGCGATTGGTGGACTCGCGCCGACGCCGACGTGATCGCACCGATCATCGCCGTGCCGACCACCGCCGGCACCGGCTCGGAGGTGGGCCGCGCCAGCGTCATCACCAATTCCGAGACCCACGCGAAAAAGATCATCTTCCATCCCAAGGTTTTGCCGACCGTGGTGATCTGCGATCCCGAACTGACCGTGGGCATGCCCCGGGCGATCACCGCCGGCACCGGGCTCGATGCCTTTGCCCATTGCGTCGAGGCGTTCTCCAGCCCGCATTACCACCCGATGAGCCAGGGCATCGCGCTCGAGGGGATGCGGCTGGTCAGGGAGTATCTGCCGCGCGCCTATGCCGATGGCGCCGACCTCGAGGCTCGCGCCAACATGATGAGCGCGGCGGCGATGGGCGCCACCGCGTTCCAGAAGGGGCTGGGCGCGATCCACGCCATGAGCCACCCGATCGGCGCGCATTTCAACACCCACCACGGCACCACCAACGCGGTCTGCATGCCCGCGGTGCTCGATCTCAACGCCCCGGCCATCGCCACGCGGTTCGACAGCGCGGCAGCCTACCTGGGGATCGAGGGCGGCTTTGACGGCTTCCGCGCCTTCGTGCAGACGTTCAACGACAGCCTCGGTATCCCGCGCAAGCTCTCCGATCTGGGGGTGACGGGTGAAAGCATCCCGGCGCTGGTCAGGGACGCGCTGACCGATCCGTCCTGTGGCGGCAACCCGATCGAGCTGACCACGGAGAACCTCACAGCGCTGTTCAACGCCGCGCTCTGAGCCCGACCGCAGGCATCAAACTCGGAAACCCCGCCGCACCCGGCGGCGGGGTTACGCGCCTCAGCGGGCCTGCGCGCGGGTCAGGCTCAGCGGAAAGCGGTCCACATGGCCACCGCCGGGGATCGCATGGGGCTGCTCGCTCACGCCATTGGCGTCGGCATCGCGGAACCCCTCCTCCGGGGTGTCGAAATCGCTGTAGTGGTTGCCCAACTGCCCGTCGTCCCATCGGTTCCGGCCGGGGCGATGCGCCGACAGGTGCTGCGCCATCATCCGGGTGCAGAGGTCCGGGCTCTGGCGCAACATCTCCCGAAGCTGGGCGGGCAGCGGTGCCTTGTCCAGCCGCGCCTGCACCTCGGCCTGCGTCGGCACATGGTCGGAACTGTCATAGGCGTTGATGCGGTTGCCGGTCAGGACATTCAGCACGATCAGGTTGCCGCTCGATCCGCTCGGCGCCGGGGCCTGCGACCGCAGCCAGTTGTCGATCACCAGTCCACCATCGGTATTGGCGGCGATCACGTTGCCGCGGGCCTCGTTGTCGTCGGAGTAATCCAGCCAGAACCCGGTCCGGTTCCGCTCCAGCCGGTTGGTCTCGAACAGGCTGCGATAGGTCATGTTCGCCGCCATGCCCTCGCCAAGGTTGTCGTGGCTGTGGTTTGCGATGATCCGGTGCTCCTCGGTCAGGCAGCTCAGGATGATGCCGGTCCCGGCATGGGTATTCAGCACATCCGTGACGTCCGCCCCCCCGAGGCTGCGGCTGAGATAATCCCCGTACCAGGCGACGGCGGCCTGGTCGGGCTGGCGTTCGCGGCCGGTCAAATGCACCTCGTTCTGCTGCACGGTGCACCGCGCGGACCCGGTATAAAGGTGGATGCCAAGGGTGCCGTTGCCGCGCAGGGTGTTGCTTTCCACGATGATGTCGGTGGCCCCTTTGGCCCCCTCCTTCAACTCGGTCAGCATCTGCAACGCACGCTGATACCGCTGCATCGCTGCGGTATCGTTGGTTTGCGGCACGTCCGGCAGGATCATCTCGGTCGCATCGCCGTAATAGGGCGCGATGGTCAGCCCGACGCCGTTGCGGTCCATCGCATTGCCTGAAACTCGGTGCCCGTGCCCGCCCATCACCTTGATGCCGTCGCCGCGGTTCTCCGAGATCCGGCAGCCGTCGATCCGCACGTCCGCCGCGTTCAACAGCAGGACGCCATCCTCATTGCCGGTGACGGTCAGCCCGGACAGGCTGGCGCGCTGCCCCTCGACGCGCAGCCCGGCCGGCCCCCAGATGCTGGCAAAGGACCGGCGCGGCCCTGACCCGGTCAGGGCGATCCCCGTGATAGTGACATCATCGGCCGCGATCACAAGGGCGGTGCCCCGGCCCGCGGCGTCGAGCATCGCATCCTCTGACCCGCGCAGGGTCATCGGAACTGGGATGGTGAAATTGCCCTGATGGTAACCGGCGACGGTGATCGTGTCGCCCGCCCGCGCACTGGCCAGCGCCTGCGCAAGACCGGAATGCGCCGCCCCCGTGGTTTCGTTGACGGCACCCGCCGCCCGCAGCGACCCCGGCAGAATCGACCCCGCGATCACCCCGGCGGTTGCGGATCGCAATAGCACGCGTCTCGAAATTCGCATGGTCTCCTCCCTCGATCCTCGCCGGGGCAGGATGCGCCGTGACCGCACCTGGCGCCTTGAGATGAGTCAAACCGGCCGCTCCGACATCGTCCAGCCCGCGGCAGGGGGGGATCGGGGCGGGGGCCGGATCGGGACAGGATGACCGGACCGGGTTAACAGATGGCAAAACCGGCGTGCGGCGGCGGCTTTAACCGGCTGGCAGGAAAGACTGTACAAAATCGCCCCGAAACTCCCCAAACCGGCGGTTTCGGCGGGTTTCCCTGTCCTGCGGATTGTACCAAACCGGGGGCAAACTCCCCGGTTTTCTAGTCGAAGGTGCCCGCCACCCGGCCCAGCAGCATGAAGGCCCGCGCCGTCCGGGTCTCGGACAGCGCGGTGATTTCCGCGTCGCTGGCCTCTTCCGCGAACTCCGCGAACGACTGGTCGAACCGGCGCAGGAAGTGGTGGGCGGCGTCGCGAAAGATTGGATCCTGCTTCATTCGCGCCGCACTCAGCGCCAGCGACGAGCGGTCCCGCACGCCCCCCAACGCCGCCACCGCGCGCCCGCGCATGCCTTGGGCGAACTGGCGCCAGACCTCGGGCCGGGCCCGGTCCGGCGAGAGGTCGTCCATATATATGCCGTCCTGGCTGAGCAGGGTCAGCACATCTTGTGCCGCCTGGATCAACTGGGCCGCCTTGCGATCCTTCAGCGCCCGCCGCAGGGCGGCAAATCCCTCCTCGTCCTCGGCGGTCTCGGGGAAGTGCAGCGCGCGGATGAAATCCGCATGCGGCAGCGGCGGGCTCAGCGCCTCGGCGGGCGTGCCCAGTTCCAGCGCGCCCTGGTCCTCGCCCTCCGGCGCCGGGGCGGCGGCCTGCACCACCTGCCGGGTCGCCTCGACTGCGCGGCTGGAATGAAACACCGCCAGCGCCGCCTCGGTCTTGCGCGCCGTCTCCGCGATCTCCTCCAGCTTCTTCGCCACCGACGCATCCTGCTGCATCGCGCCGCGCTGCTGCTGCGCGATCTGCGCCTGGCGGATCGCATCGATGGCGGTCTGCAGCCTGTGGCTTTCCTCGCGCATCACCCGGCTGGCGCGGGCGGCGGTGGCGGCGACCCAGATCATCGCCACCGGCAGGAACACCGCCAGCAGCGTTATGATGAACCGCAGCCCGTCGATCTCGCCGCTGCCCGCGGGCAGCACGAAAAGAAACACCACGGCGCCCGCCAGCCAGACCACACTGAGCGCGATGGCGACAACCTCGACTCCGGTGATGGCGGGGCGGCTCGGCCGGTCGTACATGCCCAGCGGCGTGTTCAAGGCCTTGTTGGAGTCAAAGGAAGGGCCGGCCATGATGCGCGCTCTCCGTCAGGCGTAGACGATTTTCAGAACCTCGTAGGACCGCTCGCCGCCCGGCGTGCGCACCTCGACGCTGTCGCCCTCTTCCTTGCCGATCAGCGCCCGCGCGATGGGCGACTTGATGTTCAGCAGGCCGCTCTCGATGTCGGCCTCGTGCTCGCCCACGATCTTCCAGGTCTTCTCGGCGTCGGTGTCCTCGTCCACCAGGGTCACCGTGGCGCCGAACTTGATCGGACCCGACAGCCGGGCCGGGTCGATCACCTCGGCCAGCGACAGGATGCCCTCGATTTCCTTGATGCGCCCTTCGATGAAGGACTGCTTCTCGCGCGCCGAGTGATACTCGGCATTCTCCGACAGGTCGCCATGCTCGCGCGCCTCGGCGATCGCCTTGATGATTGCCGGACGCTCGACCGATTTCAAATTTTTCAATTCGGCTTCGAGCGCAGCATGGCCCGTCGGCGTCATCGGGATCTTTTCCATATTGTCTATCCACGCAAAAGTTAGACGCCCCGCCGCACGATGCAGCGGGGCGAGCAATTGGGCTGACGAATACCTGACTCAATCCCGACGCCGATTTCAAGGGGGGACAGGCGATATGTCCACAGGCATTTCCCGCGAGCGGCCGGGTCTTGCCGGGAAAAGCGGCGAAGCGGGCGGGGTCGACCGGCCTGCGCCAGCGCCCCGAAAGATCACCGTGGGCAGCGGATCGGCCCGTCCGGCCAGCCGGGGACCGAAGGCGCGGGCAGGGCGCGCGGCGGCACCGTGCCGCCGGCCAGCCAGAGCAGATCAATCATCGTAGTGCACCACCTCGAACTCGATTCCGTCGGAATCCAGGAAGTAGAAGCGGTGCCCCGGTTCGTAGTCGGCGTGGTTGTTCGGCACGAAACCCATGGCCTTGACCCGCGCCTCGGTGGCGTCGAGATCGGGCACCACGACGCCCACATGGTTCAGCCCGCCGAGGATGCCATAGCTGATATCGCCCGCATGCGGCGGGGTTGCGGGGCGGTAGAGCGCGAGGTAATCGCCCTTGCCGCCCACGTGCACAGTATAGCCGCCGTCCTTGGCCGGTCCCGACCAGCGGACGGCCCAGCCGAACACCTCGCCCATCCAGGCGGCGGTGGCGTCGGGGTCGGCAACGGTGAGGTTGGCGTGTTCCAGCGTCGCGGTCATCGGGGTTTCCTTTCCTGTATTGTCTTGACCCGACTCGGTCTAATCTCTCAACCTAACTTGAGGTCAAGATTTTTTGGAGGCGACATGAAATCCCCTGCCGGGTTGTCGATCGGGGCGCTGGCGCGGCGCACCGGGCTCGCGGTTTCCGCGATCCGCTATTACGAGGCGCAGGGGCTGCTCGCGCCCTGGCGCAACGCGGGCGGTCAGCGGCGGTTTGCCCGCGCCGACATCCGGCGGCTGAGCTTCGTGCGCATCGCCCAGCAGTTCGGGGTTACCCTGCCGGAAATCCGCACCCTGCTGGACGAGCTGCCCGGCGGCCGCACCCCCACGCCGCAGGACTGGTCGCGGATCGCCGAACGGTTCCGCGCCCGGCTCGATCAGCGAATCGAAACCTTGCAGACCCTGCGCGACAACCTGGACGGCTGTATCGGCTGCGGTTGCCTCTCGCTGCCCAAATGCGCGCTCTACAATCCCGGGGACCGGGCCGGCGAAAAGGGCAGCGGGCCCCGCTATCTCATGGGGGACAAACCGGAAATCTGAGCGTATCCTGATTTCTGCGCCGCAGCGGAATTACGCGGTGTCGTGATTGACCTCGCCCTGCGACAAAGGGTATTCAGCCGCGAAAGAAAATTGCCCCCGAGCCCGGGTAGACAGACAGATTTAGCCAGGGAGCCCCTGATGGCCGACATAGAACGCGAAGCGATGGAATACGACGTGGTGATCGTGGGGGCGGGCCCTGCGGGCCTGTCGGCGGCGATCCGTCTCAAGCAGCTTGACGCTGACCTCAACGTGGTGGTGCTGGAAAAGGGCTCGGAGGTGGGCGCGCACATCCTGTCGGGCGCGGTGCTGGACCCCTGCGGTCTGGATGCGCTGATCCCCGACTGGAAGGATAAGGGCGCGCCGCTGAACGTGCCGGTCAAGGAGGACAACTTCTACATGCTGGGCGAGGCGGGCAAGATCCGCGTGCCCAACTGGCCGATGCCGCCCTTGATGAACAACCACGGCAATTACATCGTCTCGATGGGCAATGTCTGCCGCTGGATGGCCGAACAGGCCGAGGAGATGGGGGTCGAGATTTTCCCCGGCATGGCCTGCTCGGAACTGGTCTACGGCGACGCGGGCGAGGTCAAGGGCGTGGTCGCGGGCGAATTCGGCAAGAACCCCGATGGCACCCCCGGACCGTCTTACGAGGCGGGAATGGAGCTGCACGGTAAGTACGTGTTCCTGTCCGAGGGCGTGCGCGGCTCGCTGGCGAAAGAGGTGATCGCCAGGTACGAGCTGTCCAAGGGGCACTGCCCGCAGAAATTCGGGCTGGGCATGAAGGAGATTTGGGAGATCGACCCGGCCAAGCACCGCGAGGGCACCGTCACTCACACGATGGGCTGGCCGCTGGGATCGAACGCGGGTGGCGGATCTTTCATCTATCATCTTGAGAACAATCAGGTTTACGTCGGTTTCGTGGTGCACCTGAATTACGAGAACCCGCATCTCTTCCCCTATATGGAGTTCCAGCGCTTCAAGCATCACCCGATCGTCGCCGACCTGCTCGAGGGCGGCAAACGGGTGGCCTATGGCGCCCGCGCGATCTCCGAGGGCGGCTGGCAGTCGATGCCGAAGATGGTGGCGCCGGGCGTGGCCTTGCTGGGTTGCTCGGTGGGCATGGTCAACGTGCCGCGCATCAAGGGCAACCACAACGCCATGCTCTCGGGCAAGGCGGCGGCCGAGGCGGCGCATGCCGCGATCACGGCCGAGCGTTCCGGCGACGAGCTCAACGATTACGAGGCCGAGGTGCGTGGCGGCGCCATCGGCAAGGATCTGAAAAAGGTCCGCAACGTCAAGCCGATGTGGTCGAAATGGGGGCTGATGCCCTCGCTGGCGCTGGGCGGGCTGGACATGTGGACCAACACGCTGGGCTTTTCACTGTTCGGCACCCTGCGCCACGGCAAGTCCGACGCGGCAGCCACCGGCGAGGCGGCGAAGTTCAAGCCGATCGACTATCCCAGGCCGGACGGCAAGCTGAGCTTTGACCGGCTGACCAACGTCAGCTTCTCGATGACCAACCACGAGGAAAGCCAGCCCTGCCACCTGCAGCTGAAGGATGACAGCATTCCGATCAAGGTGAACCTGCCGAAATACGCCGAACCGGCGCAGCGCTACTGCCCGGCGGGCGTCTACGAGGTGGTCGAGGAAGAGGGTAAGGACCCGCGGTTCGTCATCAACTTCCAGAACTGCGTGCACTGCAAGACCTGCGACATCAAGGATCCCAGCCAGAACATCAACTGGGTCACCCCGCAGGGCGGCGACGGGCCGAATTATCCCAACATGTAACGAAACGGTGCGATGGCGCGGCCGCGACCGGGCGCGCCATTGCCCTTGCCTGCGGATGCGCCTAGCTTGAAACAGGTCCAGCAGAAGAGGCAGGTTCTTGTGAAATCTCTAGTTCGCCACGCGGCCGCCGCCGTCTTGGTCGCATCCGTCGTGTTCCCCGCGCAGCTTTCGGCGCAACCGGGCACCGGGCCATATCTGGCCGGCCGCCATGCCCTGTTCGAGAGCGATTTCGAGCAGGCCGCCAGCTATTTCACCCGCGCTCTCAGCGCCGACAGCGCCAACGCCGGACTGATGGAAAACGTGATCGTGTCACAGCTGGCCCTGGGCAGGATCGAAAGGGCGCTGCCAGTGGCGCTGAAGATGCAGGCCGACGGCCGCAAGAACCAGGCGGCGCATATGGCGATCGCCGCCGACCGGATCAAGCGGGGCGCGTTCGAGCCGCTGCTGGAAGCCGATGAGAACGCCAACGGGATCGGGCCGCTGGTCGACGGGCTGCTGGCGGGCTGGGCGCATATGGGAACCGGGTCGGTCGCCGAGGCGCTGGAGCAGTTCGACCGTGTCGCCGAGGAGAACGGGCTGCGCAGCTTCGCGCTCTACCACAAGGCGCTGGCGCTGGCGCTGGTGGGCGATTTCGAGGGGGCCGAGGCGATCTATGCCGACCGCAAATCGGGCCTGAGCGGGCTGTCGCGCCGGGCGGTGATCGCGCGGGCGCAGATCCTGTCGCAGCTGGGTCGCAACGCCGAGGCGCTGGAAATGATGACCGATGCCTTCGGCGCCGGTTTCGACCCCGGGCTGACGGCGGTGGCAGACAGGCTCGCGGCGGGCGACCGTTTGCCGTTCGAACAGGTCGGCAGCGTCAGCGACGGCATGGCCGAGGTATTCTTTACCATCGGCGCCGCGCTCAACGGCGAGGCGGCGGATGACTACGCGCTGATCTATGTTCGCATCGCCAGCTACCTGCGCCCCGGTCACATCGACGCGCTGCTGCTCAGCGCCGATCTTCTGGACGGGCTGGGACAGTACGATCTGGCCGTCGAAACGTACAAACAGGTGCCCGCCGGCAGCCCCGATCACCATGCCGCCGAACTGGGCCGCGCCGACGCGCTGCGCCGCGCCGGCAAGCCGGACGCCGCGATCGAGGTGCTGGAGCAACTGTCGCGGGTCTATCCCACGCTGCCGGTGGTGCATAACGCGCTGGGCGACCTGTTGCGCCAGCAGGAAAACTATGCCGGGGCGGTCGATGCCTATGACAAGGCGCTGGAATTTACCGAAGAGGGGGCGCCGACCCAGTGGTTTCTGCTCTATGCCCGCGGCATCAGCCTGGAGCGGCTCAAGCGCTGGCCCGAGGCCGAGGCCGATTTGCGCCGCGCGCTGGAATTGAACCCGAACCAGCCGCAGGTGCTGAACTACCTCGGATATTCGCTTGTCGAGAAGCAGGAAAAGCTGGACGAGGCGCTGGACATGATCGAACGCGCGGTAGCGGCCGAGCCGAACAGCGGCTTCATCGTCGATTCGCTGGGCTGGGTGCTGTTCCGGATGGCGCGCTACGACGAGGCGGTTGCCCATATGGAAACCGCGGTCGAGCTGATGCCGGTAGACCCGGTGGTGAACGACCACCTTGGCGATGTCTATTGGGCGGTGGGCCGCACCCGCGAGGCGGAATTCCAGTGGAGGCGGGCGCTGTCCTTCATCGACCCGGAGGACATGGACGGCGAGGCCGATCCGGACCGTATCCGGCGCAAGCTGGAGGCCGGGCTGGACGCGGTGCTGGCCGATGAGGGGGCCCGGCCGCTCAAGGTTGCCAATGGCGACTGAGGTCGTCGCCCCGGCCAAGATCAACCTGACCCTGCACGTCACCGGCCAGCGCGCCGACGGCTATCACCTGCTTGATTCGCTGGTGGTCTTTGCCGAACTGGGCGACCGGATGCGGTTCGACCCGGGCGAACGGATGTCGCTGCGCGTGACCGGGCGCTTTGCCGAAGGGGTGCCCGGGGATGCGCGCAACCTGGCCTGGCGCGCGGCGGAACTGGCCGGGGTCACCCTGCGCATCGGGCTGGAAAAGATCCTGCCGCACGGGGCGGGGATCGGCGGTGGATCGTCGGACGCGGCGGCGGTTCTGCGCAGCTTCGGCGGCGCAGATCATGCGGCCCGATTGGGGGCAGATGTGCCCGTCTGCCTGTCCGACGCGCCGCAACGGATGCGTGGGATCGGTGACGTTCTTGACCGGGTCCCGGGGGTGCCGGCGCTGCCGCTGGTGCTGGTCAACCCCGCCGTGCATGTGCCGACGCCGGCGGTGTTCCAGATCCTGACGCAGAAGACCAACGAAGGGATGGGGGCGCTGCCGTCATGGACTTCACCAGCGGCGTTCCTGTCGTGGCTGGGGGATCAGAGCAACGATCTGGAAGGGCCGGCCATCACGACCGCCCCGGCCATCGGTGACGCATTGCAGGCGCTCGGCGGCACGCCGGGGTGCCGTCTGGCGCGCATGTCGGGCTCCGGCGCCACCTGTTTCGGGATTTACGGCAGCGAGGATGCGGCGCGCGCGGCGGTGGCCGAAATCGCGACGGCGCACCCCGGCTGGTGGGTTCAGGCGACCCACAGCATCGGCAGCGCCACGGCGTGAGCGCGGGCGCCCCGTCGGGGCGCGGCCTTCGGCGAGAGTATTTTCGGCCTTATGTATCAAACGCACCAAGAAACCGGAATCCCTAACCGTCGGTTTTCGCTATTCTGCACCCATGCAGGACAAGTCGATAGATGGCGCGCTACTGGCGCTATGCAAGACCGGTGGTGAACAAGGCGAGCTTGCCAGTAGGTTGCTGGTGATGCGTGACATAGAGCCGCCGGAACCGTCCAGGTATCCCAAGAACGCCGCCCGGCACCGTGAGACGCGGCAACTGGTGCTGGACGTGCTGCGGGACGGGCCGAAGCACGCCAGCGACATAGGGGCGGTCATTCGTGCTCAGAAACCAGAGTTAACCCGGCGGGCCGCAACAAACCGGGCCTATATGGCGCTGTACAGGTTGTACGAAGCGGGGCTTGTGCGGCGTGAGGGGCGGATGTGGGAGTTGGCTTAGCCCTTGCCAAGCCTCCCATCCCATTTATCAATCAACTTTGTAGTAAGCGTCCATATCTCATCCATTTGCCATCGTCGCCCCAAAACGATCACAATGATTAACTGAATCAAACCAATGATGATCGGCCCGGTCCATGTCTGCATCGCAGGGAAAGTGAACGCGTCAAACATCAATATGACTATAACCAGCCAAATGAACCGTTCCTCTTTGCGGCGGTCTCGTTCGTCGTCTAGCTGACTCTGGAGCGACTGGATTAGTTCATCTTTTCGTGTAGGGTCAGAAGTCGGTGCACCAAAGAAAATGTGCTGTTTAGGCTCCTTTTGCACGTAGATTGTACTCCTCCAGGATGTCTTCGTCAGGAATAGTAACTCTGCGCATCCCAGGAATGTAGTGCTTACTCCAAGCGCCCTCTTCCCAGTGAGTGATTGCAACCAACTTACTTGCAGGAACGTCGCCCAACTGACGAATCACCTCTGAGATTGACTCATATTCTGGATCGTTTTCGTCGTATGCCGAGCTTGAGAACACGTCAGGAATGTAGTTGCTGCCATATGCTTTCAAGTAGTGGTACAGTCCGGGCTCAACCGGGCCATAGTCCCAAGCCTCAAAATTTTGGCTGACAAGCCCATCTCGACCCGCGCCAAGCTCTAGCATATGGGAGAGGTACAACAACTTTTGCATGGACAGGTTTGAAACACGTCCGTTGCACCCGTTCCAAATGGTGCGCGCTGCTCTCAGGGTTGACATAACTTTGGCCTCCTGATTGCCATCATACCCAATGATACATGTGTTTGCACCAGAATAAATCAAGAACATTTTGCCATAGAACTGCGTTAAGCCGCCCGCTGCCAGTAGCCTTTCCACTGGCGGCTGACTGGTGCGCTCATGGCGTTCGACACAACGATCTGTGCCAGCGTCCCGTTGTCGGTGCGGCGGTTGTCTTCCAGCCATGCGGCGTGGTTCGCGTACTGGTACAGGTACTGCGGGCTGACGTGGTGGTGCTGACCTTCTACCATGCGGCGCAGGCGGGAAAAGAAGCTCTCGACCATGTTGGTATGCTTGCCGTGGTCGCTGTAGATTTCCGAGTGGTTCACCCGGTCAACGTCCCAGCCCGCGTGGAGCAGATCCCAATGGCTCGCCTCGTCGGCGGAAATGGTCGCCATGCGGTCAACGTTCTCGTTTGCCAGCGCAACGCCTTCTGCCTCGCTCATGGTCACGAAAGGCAGGGTGCGGCCTTCCCGCTCGCGCAGGGCCACCACAACGCGGCGCTTGCCGGTCTGGTTCTCTTTCAGGCGGCGGTCAACGCGGTCAGCCTTGGCGTTTGCCGGGCGGATGTGCCCGCCGAAATAGGCCCCATCAATCTCGACGTGATCGGTCAGAACTTCGCCAGTCTGGACTTCCTGCGCCATCGCCTCGCGCAGTTTGTGCGCCAGAACGAAGGCGGTCTTGTACTGGCAGTCCAGGTCGCGCGAAAGCTGGACCATCGAAACGCCTTTGGAAGCGTTCACGATGATGCAGATCGCCGCCAGCAGGTCCACGAAGTCCATCTTGCGGCTTGCGAAGATGGTCCCGCTGGTGACGCTGAACTGGTGGTGACACGCCTTGCACTTGAACTTGCGGCGGGTGGTGATCTTGTACGCCTCGTCATGACCGCAGCACGGGCAAACCGCTTCGCCGTTGGTTTCCGGCCAGCGCATTTCGCAGAAGGTGCGGTAAGCCGCGTCCTCGCCAGCCTTGTAAATCTTGCGAAGGCTGAGGGTGCGGGATGCTGCGGAGAGAAGGAAGTGTTGTGCCATTGTACTGTATCCGATGCCTATGCATCAAATATAGTACATTGACGTATCGGTTACAAGGGCATATGTATCGAAAACAGTACTTTTGCCCTATAGGTGATGCATGGCACAACAGACTGAATGGGAATCGAAGGCGGCAAACCTCCTCAAGGCTGAGTTGAAGCGCAAGGGGGTGACTTACGCTCAACTTGTGGACAAGCTGTCAGACATTGGAATCGAGGAAAGGGAAGCGAACGTTCGCAACAAACTGTCCCGAGGGAAGTTTAGCGCGGCGTTCCTGTTGCAATGCTTGATGGCTATCGGAACGGAGTCTTTGCGCTTGGACTAGTCATAGGTGTCGGAGTAGCTATTACATCTGTCTTGTGGGTGTTTGGCCTAAACTACTGCCCAAACCAGCCCTGCTACTATAGCCAAGCAGCCGATGACCCAAACCAAAATGCTGATTATCGCGTATGGCAAGTGCCAGACGCCATAAGGGGCACGTTCAGTTACGAAACGGAACCAGAGTATTCCCCAGGCAATCCCACCCGTCATGAATATTATGATCTTCGCGCCCAAGAGCGCATGGCCCACGCCACCGACTGGATTGCTTGGCTGACGTTCGTTACTGGCGCGGTCAGCATCATCGGCCTTGGCGCTCTCGTTTACACCCTTAATTTGCAGCGGGACGCCAATAGGATTTCCGTCAAAGTTGGACAGGATCAAGTCAGCGCTTACTTGATGATTGATCGCGTTACCGCCGCATACAACGCTTTTACTGGAGATGGCTCGGTTCAATGGAGAATCGAATTCTGCCTCACCAATTCCGGAGAAACGCCAGCGAGAGATGTGTGGTCCTATACGGAAATCATCACTCCGACCGCCGTCACTGTCGGTGAGAAGGTGTCGGCGTTTGATATTGCGGGTCATAGCGAATCGCCGTTCAGACAGAACTGTCTTGTTAGGCAATCTGACGATGATTTTTCCGCCCTCTCTTGGGCTGACGATACTAGGATCAATCTCAAATGTACCATCGTGATTGGGTGGAAGGACGTATTTGGCCGGAAGCATGAACACAGGGCGACATTCGGCGGCACAAGCAATTTCGCACCAGCCGGAGGGCATATGCCAGGGCTGCACCAAGTAAGCCGCGACGGCTAGAACCTTAATCACCGCTCAGTCCTCCGAGCGGCTTGGTGCGTTTGATACATACGGCCGAGTATTTTCGGCCAGAAAAAGACCGGGCTGTCGGCGGATGCGGTCAGGACAGGCGCGATACCACGTAGCCGGCCAGGTCGTGGAGCATGTCGCGCAGCTCGTGCCCGGGCAGGGGGGCGAGCGCGGCCTGTGCCCTGGCGGCCCAGCCCTCGGCATCGGCGCGGGTGGCGGTGAGCGTGTCGTATTTCGCCATCAGCGCCAGGGCCTGCTCCAGGTCGCCGTCTTGCTGGCGGCCCTTTTCGATGGTGCGCTGCCAGAAGGCGTATTCCTCGGACGTTGCCCGCGCCACCGCCTTGATAACCGGCAGGGTCAGTTTGCGTTCGCGGAAATCATCACCGACGTTCTTGCCGGTGGCGCCGCTGTCGCCCTGGTAATCCAGCAGGTCGTCGGCGATCTGGAACGCGATTCCGAGCGCATCACCATAATCGAACAGCGCCTTCACATGCTCTTCGGGCGCCTCGGCGATCACGCCGCCCACCTCGGTCGCGGCCGAGAACAGCGCCGCGGTCTTGCCGCGCACCACCTTGAGGTAGATATCCTCATCGGTTTTCAGGTCGGTCGCCGCGGTCATCTGCAACACTTCGCCCTCGGCGATGGTGGCCGAGGCGTTGGCGAGGATGTCGAGCACCCGCAGGCTTCCGGTTTCGACCATCAGCTGGAAGCTGCGCGAAAACAGGTAATCGCCGACCAGCACGCTGGACTTGTTGTCCCACAGCAGGTTGGCGGTAGGCCGCCCGCGGCGCTTCTCGCTTTCGTCGACCACATCGTCGTGCAGCAGCGTGGCGGTGTGGATGAACTCCACCGTCGCGGCGAGGCCCAGGTGATGCTCGCCCCGATACCCACAGAGCCGCGCCGCCGCCAGGGTCAGCATCGGGCGCAGCCGTTTGCCCCCGGCCCCGACCAGATGGGCGGTAACCTCGGGGATGCGCGGGGCGTTTTCAGACCGCATCCGGGTACGGATCAGCGTATCGACGGCGGCCATTTCCTCGGACAGGGCGGTGGCGAGCCGGTCATGTGGTTTGGTTGCCATGGGTATGTTCATCGTGCGCGTTTCCAAAGGCTCGACATCGCCTGCGGCTTGCCCTTACATCCGGTGTCATGAAGGAACTGTTGCGCAGCACCGACCCGACCGTCATGGCCTTTGCCTCCGCCCTTCTTGAAGGCGAGGATATAGACTGCTTTCAAATGGACGTAAACATGAGCGTGCTCGAGGGCGGGATCGGAATCTTTCCGCGCCGGATGATGGTGCGCGACGAAGACCTTGATGCCGCGCTGCGGGTGATGCGGGACAATGACGTGCCGCTGGGCCGGTGAGCGGATTCGCCGCAGACCAGCTGAGCCGCGACGCCTTTCTTGGCGGGCGGGTGTTCCTGCACCAGCCGCGACGGGGCTATCGCGCCGGGGTGGACCCTGTGCTGCTGGCCGCGGCGGTGCCGGCCCGCGCGGGGCAATCGGTGCTGGAGCTGGGCTGCGGCGCGGGCGCGGCGATCCTGTCGCTGGGCGCGCGGGTGCCGGGGCTGGCGCTGACCGGGGTCGAGTTGCAACAGGGCTATGCCGATCTGGCGCGCCGGAATGCAGAAGCCAACGCCCAGGCGTTGGAGGTGATCTGCGCCGACCTGGCCGATCTGCCGGCCGGGCTGCGGCAGCGGCAATACGACCATGTCATCGCCAACCCGCCCTATTTCCGGGCCGGGGCGCATATGCCGGCCGAGGATCGCGGGCGGCGTCTGGCGCTGGGCGAGCAAACCCCGCTGGAGGACTGGCTTGCGACGGCGGCGCGGCGACTGGCGCCGCGCGGTTACCTGCATGTGATCCAGCGCAGCGAACGGCTGCCCGATCTGCTGGCCGGCTGCGCCGGGCGGCTGGGGTCGCTGGAGGTGCTGCCGCTGGCGGCGCGGGCGGGGCGGGCGCCGGAGCTGATGATTCTGCGCGCGCGCAAGGATGGGCGGGCACCCTTTCGCCTGCACGCGCCGCTGGTCTTGCATGCGGGGGCGTGCCACCTGCGGGATGAAGATAGCTATCATCCTGAAATCGCAAAGGTTTTACGCGAGGGCGCGGCGCTCCCTTGGCCACGGTGACGGATTTCCCGGCAAACCGGCAAGATGTCGCTTTTGTGACAAAACCATTGTGTCCGCAGCGTGACAGGCGCGCCGTGATGTGCTCAACTCAATGGGCAAGTTGTATAGAGGAGGATTTCCATGACCGTGAGTTCACACCTGATGGAACTTAAGCGGAAGCACGAACTCCTGAGCAATGAGGTCGATCAGGCCCAGCGCTCGCCCGGTGTGGACGCACTGCACGTGGCGTCCCTGAAAAAGCGCAAGCTGAAACTGAAAGAACAGATCGAGCGTCTGTCGAGCTAACTTCCCGCAGACGGGGCCGGCGGCGGCACGTCCTCTGCCGGCACGATTGTCATGGCATCCGAGACCGCGACGGTTTTCTCGATCTCCTCGAGAATCCAGTCGCGGAATGCCGCAATCTGCGGGCGGGTGTCGGCACCGCTTTGGCACAGGAATCGGAAATGCGCCTTGGTTCCCAGGGCGATTCCATAGGGCGCGACGAGGCGGCCCTCGGACAGGTCCTTGATCACCAGGGCGCGGCGGCCCAGCGCGACGCCGACCCCGGTCATCGCCGCATCGATGGCATGGTCCGCCTGCGAAAACCTCGGGCCCGCGGGCGGATCGGCCGCAAGCCCCATCGCCCGGAACCAGGCCGGCCAGTCGCAGGGCGGATCGAGGAAATCGAGTGACTGGTCGGTCAGCAGCGGCGCCTCCAGCAAGCTCTCGGGCGTGGGATAACGCGCGGCCAGTTCGGGCACCATGACCGGCGTCACCCATTCCTCGGCCAGTTTCAGCGAGTAGAGCCCGGGGTCAGGACCATAGCCGAAACGGATCGCGACATCGATCTCGTCGCGGTCGAAATCCATCACCCGCAAGCTGGCGGAAAAGCGCAACTCGATCTCCGGGTGGGCCCGGGCGAAGTGGAACAGGCGCGGCGCCAGCCATTTCGCGGTAAAGGCCGGGCCGGCGGTGACGGCAAGCCCGGTTTCATCCTGCATCCGGGTCACCGCGCGCCAGGCGGCGGCGAGCGTCTGGAACCCGTCGGCGGCGCCCGGGGCGAGGGTGCGGCCCGCCTCGGTCAGCTCCACCGCCCGGTTCAGGCGGCGGAACAGCGGGCGGCCCAGGTGCGCCTCCAATGACTTGATCTGAAACGACAATGCGGCGGGGGTGACATGCAGCTCCTCGGCCGCCCTGGCAAAAGACAAGTGCCGGGCGGCGGCATCGAATGCGCGCAAGGCGGTAAGCGGAGGCATGCGGCCCGGCATGGTCGGTTAAGTTTTCCTTGTGCGAGGCAACGGAAACTCTCGTTTGTGCCAAAGAAAAATGGCGATCATATTCGGTCCAGTCAAGTAACCCTGATGTAGCCGGAGGGCAGCATGTTCGAACCGACCACCTCTCACCTCACCCGCGACGCCATTGATCGGGCCCATGTGCAACGCGGCCAGGCCCTGCGCGAAGCCCTGTCCTGGATGATCGCGTTCCGGTCTTCCCGCTGATCCCAGGCGCCGGGATCTTACGGGATGCAAAAGGGCCGGCCCCGCGGGGCCGGCCCTGTCATGTTCGGTGAATCGCGCGGTTCAGACGAAGAACTGGCCGCCGTTCGCGGTAATGGTCGAGCCGTTGACGAAGCCGGCGTCATCTGCGGCCAGGAACACCACGCAGCGGGCGATTTCCTCGGGTTCGCCCAACCGGCCGGTGGGGATCTGTGCGATGATCGAGTCGCGCACCTTTTCCGGAACCGCCATCACCATCTCGGTCGCGATGTAGCCGGGGCAGATGGCGTTGGCGGTGATGCCCTTGGCCGCGCCTTCCTGTGCCAGCGACTTCACGATGCCCAGGTCGCCGGCCTTTGTGGCGGCATAGTTGACCTGACCGAACTGACCCTTTTGCCCGTTGATCGAACTGATCACGATCACCCGGCCGAAGCCGCGCTCGCGCATGCCGGGCCAGACCGGGTGCACGGTGTTGAACACGCCGGTGAGGTTGGTGTCGATCACCTGCTGCCACTGTTCCGGCGTCATCCGGTGGAACGGGGCATCGCGGGTGATGCCGGCGTTGGCCACGACAACGTCGATCGGGCCCAGATCCTGCTCGACCCTGGCGATGCCTGCCTTGCTTTCCTCGTAGTCTCCGACGTTCCACTTGTAGGTCTTGATGCCGGTTTCCTCGGTGAACGTGGCGGCGGCCTCATCATTGCCGGCATAGGTGGCGGCGACGGAATAACCGGCCGCTTTCAGGGCTTTGGAGATCGCCGCGCCGATGCCGCGCGATCCGCCGGTGACGAGTGCTGTTCGTGCCATGGATGGCTCCTTCGATTGCAATGTGGTCCGGTAACTCTGTTACCTATTGTGTATCAATTCCGCAATAAAGTTTCGCGGTGAAAGTTGTGTGACGGCGAATTCTTTTTCTGACCGAGGCTTGCGATGCCGCAACGCAAAAAAAGGGGGCGCCCGAAGGCGCCCCGGTATTCCTTAGCGGGCGCGCACCTTACGGGCGTTCCAGGCACATGGCCACGCCCATGCCACCGCCGATGCAAAGCGTCGCGAGGCCCTTCTTGGCGTCGCGCCGCTTCATTTCGAACAGCAGGGTGTTCAGGATGCGGCAGCCGGAGGCGCCGATCGGGTGGCCGATGGCAATGGCGCCGCCGTTCACGTTCACGATCGAAGGATCCCAGCCCATGTCCTTGTTCACCGCGCAGGCCTGGGCGGCAAAGGCCTCGTTCGCCTCGACCAGGTCGAGGTCTTCGGGGGACCAGCCGGCCTTTTCCAGCGCCTTGCGCGAGGAGGGGATCGGGCCGGTGCCCATGATCGAGGGATCGACGCCCGCGGTGGCGTAGGAGGCGATGCGCGCCAGCGGCTCGATTCCGCGCCGTTCGGCCTCGTCGGCGGTCATCAGCAGCACCGCGGCGGCGCCGTCGTTGAGGCCCGAGGCATTGGCCGCAGTGACCGAGCCGTCCTTGGCAAATGCCGGGCGCAGCTTGGCCATGGCCTCCATGGTGGCGCCATGGCGGATGTATTCATCCTTGTCCATCACGATCTCGCCCTTGCGGGTCTTGATGATGAAGGGGACGATTTCATCGGCGAACTTGCCGGCCAGTTGCGCCGCCTCGGCCTTGTTCTGGCTGGCCACCGCGAATTCGTCCTGCATCTGGCGGGAAATCTGGAACTGTTCGGCCACGTTCTCGGCGGTCTGGCCCATGTGATAGCCATTGAAGGCATCCCAAAGGCCGTCGCGGATCATGGTGTCGATATAGGACATGTCGCCCATCTTGTGACCGGCGCGCAGCGCGGCGGCATGGGGGGAGAGCGTCATGTTCTCCTGGCCGCCGGCGGCGACAATCGCGGCATCGCCGAGCTGGATGTGCTGCGCGCCGAGCGCGACCGCCCTCAGGCCCGAGCCGCAGACCTGGTTGAGACCCCAGGCGGCGCTTTCGATCGGCAGGCCGGCGTTGATATGCGCCTGGCGGGCCGGGTTCTGGCCCTGGGCCGCGGTCAGCACCTGACCGAGGATCGTTTCCGACACCTCTTCCTTGGCGATCCCGGCGCGGGCGACGATCGCCTCCAGAACGGCGGCGCCCAGGTCGTGCGCCGGGATGTTCGCGAACGAACCGCCAAAGCTCCCGACGCCGGTCCGCGCCGCTGATGCAATTACTACGTTGGTCATGTGATCCGGTCCTCTGCCATCAAACGGGCGGCCTCCTCCGATACGGCCAAGCGGGCAGGCCCGTCTCTGCCACCCCCGGGGGCCGCCGCCCCGATGCCTGTGGTGATACCGGATTGCTGCATGTGCAGCAACACACGCTTGCAGCTTTGCACGGCGAATTGAGGATCTCAACGCAGGGCACGGCCCAGTGTGGGCAGGCCGCGGGAAACGGCCGGGTCAGCCCGCGACGCGCATGCCGGGTTTGGTCGCCCAGTCCGGATGCACCGTGGGCGCCCCGAAGAGGTAGCCTTGCATGCAGTCGATCCCCAGCTTGACCAGGGTGTCCGCATCGTCGCGGGTTTCCACGGATTCGGCGATGGTCAGCATCTCGAATTCGCGGGCCAGGGCGATCAACGCGCGGATGGTGGCCTGGGCCTCGGGGTCGCGGTGCGCGCCGCGGATGAACTGGCCGTCGATCTTGACCGCATCGAAGAAAAAATCGCGGAAATGCCGGATCTCAATTGCGCCGGAGCCGAAGTCGTCGAGCGCGAAAGCGATGCCATGCCCCTGCAGGCGATCCATGAAGTCGATCACCAGTTCCGGCACAGTCATGGCCGAGCGTTCGCTGATCTCCAGCACCAGCCGCTCGCCCAGCCGGGCATCGCGGCGCAGGGCGCCGTCCAGCGTTCGCATCCATTGGCCATAGCCGATCGACCGGGCGGACATGTTGATCGACAGTCGCAATGTGGGGGTACGCGACAGGGTCTGAAGCCCCAGGTCCAGCGCGACGCAGTCGATCAGGCGGCCCAGTTCGGTGGCCTCGACCGCCGGCATGAACTCCCGCGCTGGGATCACACGCCCGGTTTCGTCGAGGATGCGAATCAGCCCCTCGTGAAAGACCGGATTGCGGGGCGCCGTCGCCTGCACCACGGGTTGAAAGGCGAGCAGGCATTGCCGATGTCGCACGGCCGCCTGCACCATGTCCAGGATCGCGGCGTCACGGTCGCGCACTGCGGCCTTGATGGGGCTGTCGCCGCCCTCCGGGACATCTGCCCAGGGCCGCTCGGGGATTTCGGGTCCGGTCATATCGTTTTTGATTCCCATTGCACTTTGTGTCTAGGGTCCGGGAAATTCCTTTCGCGGCAATTAACGCTGTCGCGGTCGGTCACAAGCAGGGCGGGACAATGGAACGATGCGGCTGGGCGGGGCCCGAACAGATCTATATCGACTATCACGACAGCGAGTGGGGCGTGCCCGAGTGGGACAGCCGGGCGCTGTGGGAAAAACTGATTCTCGACGGGTTTCAGGCCGGGCTCAGCTGGATCACCATCCTGAAGAAACGCGACAATTTCCGAACCGCCTTCGCCGGGTTCGACGCGGATGTGATCGCCACCTGGGGCGAGGAGGAGGTTGCCCGGTTGCTCGCCGATCCCGGCATCATCCGGCATCGCGGCAAGATCGAGGCGACCATCGCCAATGCCCGCGCCTGGCAGCGGATCGAGGCGGAACAGGGATTCGATCGCTATCTCTGGTCCTTCGTCGGCGACCGCCCGATCCAGAACAGCTGGGAAAGCCTCGCGCAGGTGCCGGGGTTCACGCCGCTGTCGACGGCGATCTCGAAGGATCTGAAGAAACGCGGGTTCAAGTTCTGCGGCCCGACCATTGTCTATGCCTTCATGCAGGCGGTGGGGATGGTGAACGACCACCTTGTCACCTGTCACCGGCATGCCCCGGTGCGGGCGATGGCAGCGGTGGGTCAGTTCACCTCGCCGAAGTAACGCAGATCCTCGGTCCGGGCGCGGGTCAGCCGCTCCAGACAGGACAGGCGCAGCATCGGCTGCATGGAACCGCCATAGGCCAGCAGGCTTTCGGTCTCGCAGGCGAGATCGCGAAAGGCGATCCAGGCGCGTTGGGCATCGCGCAGGCGCCGCTCGGCGCCGGGCGCATTGGCGCCGCCGGCCGCGTCGAGCTGCCGGGCCATGCCGCGCGCCAGGCCATAGGCCAGGTTCAGATCCGCGTCGGCGGCTTGGTACATCAGCGCGGCGCATTGGGTCATGTCGGACTGGGTCTGCGGGGCCGAACAGTCCAACGCACGGGCCCCGGCGGGTGCGGTCAGCAGCAGGGCGGCGAGGGCGAGGCGGGGCAAGGGCATGGCGGCACGATCTCAGGTCAGGAAACGGGATGCGCCGAGGATGCGGTGTCGCGGCCCATGTGGCAAGCGCTACTCCGCTGGCGGGCGCGGTGTTTCAAACCCCGGCGTACCGGCGTCCTCGGGGTGGCGGGCCAGGTGCTGCGCCTTGATCCGCTCCGAGGTGTCGCGGCTGCCGTCGTGCGAATAGCCCGGCGGGCCAAAGCCATAGCCAAGCCGCTGGCGCAGGGTCAGGCCGGGCCGCGTCACGTCGCGGAACAGCCCGACCCATTCGTGGAACGCCACCCGCAGCGGGTTGAAGGTGCCGAGGTTGTGCACCAGCCCGTAATCGACCCGTTCCTCCTCCAGTTCGGGCACGAAGGTGCCGAACATCCGGTCCCAGACGATGAAAACCCCGGCATAGTTGCAATCGAGGTAACGCGGATTGCGCCCGTGATGCGCCCGGTGGTGGCTGGGCGTGTTCATCACCGCCTCGACCCAGCGGGGCAGTTTGCCGATCGCCTCGGTATGGATCCAGAATTGGTAGATCAGGTTCAGCCCGCCGCAGAACAGCACCATCGCCGGGTGGAACCCCAGCAGGATCAGCGGCGCCCGCACGATCATCATGAAGGTGAAGGTGCCGGTCCAGGTCTGCCGCAGCGCGGTGGTCAGGTTGTAATGCTGGCTGGAGTGGTGGTTGACGTGGCTGGCCCAGACCCAGCGGATGCGATGGCCGAACCGGTGCACCCAGTAATAGCGCAGGTCGTCGAGGACAAAGCACAGCACGACCACCCACCAGGCAGGACCCAGGTCCAGCGGTGTCAGGCGCCACAGCAGCATGAAAAACCCCCAGGCGACGAAGCCCAGCGCGATGCCGACGGCGACATTGCCCGCCCCCATCAGCAGCGAGGTCAGCGCGTCGCGCGTCTCGTAACGCCCGCCGCGCCCGCTCCAGGCGATCCAGAGGAACTCGGCCAGGATCAGCGCGATGAAGGCGGGAACCGCCAGTTGAACCACGTCGGGATATGTCAGCGTGTCTGTCATGGGGCCTGCATCAGGTTGCGCCAGTGCGGACGTTCGAAGTCGTCCAGCACCAGGGTGACGGAGGGTGCGGCGAAATCGTGGAACACCACGCGCAGCCGGTCGCCGGTGTCGATCAGGTCGAAATCCTCGAGCCGCCGCGCCACCGTGTCGGCGCCGAACGCCCAGAGCAGGCCGGGGCCGAGATGGGTCAGCACCAGCGCCGCGTGAGCATCGCGGGCAACCGTGATCTGTTCGACGATGTCGCCGGGAAAGTGCCGCTGCCAGGCGGCCTCGGCCCCCTCGCGCGTCAGCACACAGCGCTTCGACCGGCCGGCCAGATGCAGCAGCAGCGCGATCCCCGCAATGCCGAAAGCGACCAGTGAGACAAGCACCGTGAGCGGCATGTCCTTCCTCCCCCTCGCGGATTAAACCGCGCGACGGGGCGGGCTGTCAAAAGGGGACGTGGGGTCAAGGCGTATGGGCCGGCCGCGATCCGGGCCGGTCCCCTTGGCGTTCGCGGCTCAGTCGGCCTCGGCGATCAGCGCCCGGATGATTGCCTTGGCATCGTCGGAGTTCCACTCCGCGTCGCCCAGCAGCCGGGCGATCTCGCGGCCCTCGGGGTCGATCAGCACGGTGATCGGCAGGGCCAGCACCCCGACCTCGCGGGCGACCGCCTGGCGCGGGTCCTGGTGACGCGGCAGGTTGGTCACCCCGATCTCGTCGAAGAACGCCTTGATGCGGGTGGGCGAATTGCGCCCGGTGGCCAGCGTCAGCACCTCGAAATCCGCGCCGCCGAACTCCGCCTGCAACTCCGAGAGCATCGGCATCTCCTTGCGGCAGGGCGCGCACCAAGTGGCCCAGAAGTTCAGCAGAACATACTTGCCGCGATACTCTGCCAGCGTCGCGGTCCCGGCGCCGTCGGCCAGGGTGAACGGGGTCTCGGTCAGCGGCTTGGGCTCGGAATGGACGATCAGCCGCTTCATGTCGCCGGTCCGCATCTCTTTCAGCGCGGCGGTGTCCGCGGCGAGGGCGGCGTTTGCACCCAACAGCAGGGCCATATAAAGGGTCAGGGAACGGAACAGGCGCATTTTACCTCCACGGGTGCAGACAATGGCAGATCAAACCTCGAACCAGATGTGGGGCGGCCGCTTTGCCGCCGGACCGGACGCGATCATGGAGGCGATCAACGCCTCGATCGGGTTCGACAAGCGGATGGCGGCACAGGACATCGCCGGTTCCAGGGCTCATGCGGCGATGTTGGCCGCCACAGGCGTGATAAGCGATAATGATGCGCAGGCCATTCGGGAAGGGCTTCTCACGGTCTTGTCAGAAATCGAGCACGGAACCTTCGAGTTCTCGACCGCGCTGGAAGACATCCACATGAACGTCGAGGCGCGTCTCAAAACCCTTATTGGTGAGCCTGCGGGGCGTCTGCACACGGGCCGGTCGCGCAACGATCAGGTGGCAACCGATTTCAAGCTTTGGGTGCGCGACCAGTTCGACGCCGCCGAATCCGGGCTTCTGGCCCTGATCCGCGCGCTTTTGTCTCAGGCCGAGGCAGGAGCCGATTGGGTGATGCCGGGCTTTACCCACCTGCAAACCGCGCAGCCGGTGACCTGGGGCCATCATATGAGGGCCTATGTCGAGATGTTCGGCCGCGACCTGAGCCGCGTGCGCGACGCGCGCAAACGCATGAACGAAAGCCCGCTGGGCGCCGCCGCGCTGGCCGGCACCTCCTTTCCCATCGACCGGCACATGACGGCGCAGGCGCTGGGCTTTGACCGGCCCGCCGCCAACAGCCTCGACGCGGTGTCGGATCGCGATTTCGCGCTGGAATTCCTTTCCTGCGCCTCGATCTGCGCCATGCACCTGTCGCGCTTTGCCGAGGAGCTGGTGATCTGGTCCTCGGCGCAGTTCCGGTTCGTGACGCTCTCGGATCGCTTCTCCACCGGCTCCTCGATCATGCCGCAGAAGAAAAACCCGGACGCCGCCGAGCTGATCCGCGCCAAGGTGGGCCGCATCTATGGCGCCAACACGGCGCTGATGATGGTGATGAAGGGGCTGCCGCTGGCCTATTCCAAGGACATGCAGGAGGACAAGGAACAGGTGTTCGACGCCGCCGACAACTGGATGCTGGCGCTGGCGGCGATGGAGGGCATGGTCCGGGACATGACCGCCAACCGCGAAAGCCTGGCCGCCGCCGCCGGTTCGGGATTTTCCACCGCAACCGACCTGGCCGACTGGCTGGTGCGGGTGCTGAACCTGCCGTTCCGCGATGCCCACCACGTGACCGGCACGCTGGTGGCGATGGCCGAAGGGCGCGGCTGCGACCTGCCGGACCTCAGCCTTGCCGACATGCAATCGGTCCATTCCGGCATCACTGGCGACGTGTTCACCGTGCTTGGCGTCGACAATTCGGTCAACTCGCGCCTGTCCTACGGCGGCACCGCGCCGCAACGCGTGCGCGAACAGATAGCGCGGTGGAAAAACCTGATCGACTGACGCATATTTGGCCCAATGCCTCTGCAGGCTGCAACGCGAGGAGGGTCCATTGGTCCGTATTTCCGGCGACGACAGCGACGAAACCATTAAAGGCACGGCTGAGCGCGATTGGCTGGCCGGTCAGGGGGGCAACGACAAGCTTTTCGGGTTTGGGGAGCACGATAACCTCTCGGGCGGAGACGGCGACGACATTGCCAGGGGCGGTGCAGGCAACGACGAGATCTTCGGTGGCACCGGCGACGATCGCCTCTACGGCAATGGCGACGACGACTACATATCCGCGCAGGAGGGGAACGACGAGCTGATCGGCGGCTCCGGCGACGACGAGCTGTTCGGAGGCGCCGGTGCCGACCGGCTGAGCGGCGGTGCGGGGAATGACACGCTCTATGGCGACCCTTCGGGGGCCGACGACGGGCGCGACCGGCTGTTCGGAGGCAGGGGGGACGATACGTTGATCGGATCCGGTGGCCACGACAAGCTGTTCGGCGGGCAGGGCGCCGATTTTCTGCAAACGCTCGGCGTCGGAAATGTGCTGCGTGGGGGGGGCGGAAACGACGAAATCTCAGTGCTGAACAATCCGGCGCTCCATGGCCCGGGCGTGAACAGAATATTCGCAGGCAGTGGCGCCGACACCATAACCGGTGATCGTGGGGTGGAACGCATCCGTGGTGGCGCCGGCAATGACCGGATCGAAGGCCGGGGCGGAGACGACATCCTGACAGGCGGCCGCGGCGCTGATACCTTCATTTTTCACGGTGTCGCAGGCGATCCGACGGTGCGCGACTTCGATCCCTCCGAGGGCGACAGCATGGACATCAGCGTGGTGCTCTTTGACGCCAGCGTGGACGCGGCCGGCTTTGTCTCGACATACGGTGTGTTCGATGAGCATATGGTCGTCGCGCTGGAAACCGAATTCGTGACCATCACCCTTGACGATCCGGTCATAGCGGGCGCACTGGCGGGCGCCATTGATTTTATCGACTTTTAAGGACTGCAAACGTGAAAAAAACGGCTGCCTTCATGGCGATACTGATGTGGCTTTCGGCCTGCGGCGTCGATGGCGAGCCGGTGCCGCCCAGTCGTGCGCGGCATACGGGGCCTGCTGCGGGCTTCTGAACCCGCATTCTTCCGGATCTGGCCTTGCCTATGGCCAGCGGCTAACCTGAGCAAGACAGGAAAGGGAGGTGTCGATGTCGCCCCTGCGCATGATCTACCTGGCTCTGGCGATCTGGGGCGCGCTGCATCCGATGTACCATTTCGTGACCTGGTTCGGCGCCAACGGCTTTGAACTGCGCGCCATGGCCGCGGCCTGGAACGTGAACGCCGCAAGCAGCGGGTTGGTGTGGGATCTGACCATTTCGGCCATCGCGCTCACCGTCTTCGTGATGGCCGAGGTGGCGGTGCGCCGCAACTGGATTGCGCTTGTCGTCCTTCCCGCAACATTCTGCATCGGGGTCAGTTGCGGATTGCCGCTCTACCTGTTCCTGCGCAGCCGCCCGGTGGTGTGATTGGTTCGGCACTGGAAACAATCAGCCCAATTTTGGCCATTTTTCCCCGCTAGACCGCCTGCAAGAGCGCAAACCGCCCCGCAGGAGGCCCCGATGACCGACAGCACCGCCGACGCCAAGGCCCTCGTCACCCCGCCGCGCACCCCCGGCGCGGCCCCAGCCCCAAAGATCGTCGAGGTGGCCCGCAAGCACGGGGTCAGTCCGTTCCGGCAGCTCAGGGAAATGGTCCTGCTGAACCGGGGGCGGGGCCGGATCGCGCCGCATGAATACTATTCCATCGGGCTTTACGACCCGGCCATCTCACCGCAGGAAAAGCGCGAGTACGTGGGTGTGTTGGGCAGCTACGACGTCAACGTGCACATTTCGCCGCCCAAGCTGACCGGCCCGCGGTTCTTCGTTCAGGACAAGGTGATGTATACCGCGCTTCTGCACGAGCTGGGATTCGCCGCCACCAGGACCCAGGCCGTGGCCCAGGCGGCGCGGCTGTTCGGACGCATTCCGGCGCTGGCCAGCCCTGCCGAGATCAAGGATTTCCTGCTGCACAAGGCGGTCTACCCGGTCTTTGCCAAGCCCGCGCGCGGCACCGGCAGCTTCGGTTCGGCGCTGCTCTCGGGGGTCGAGGCGGGCGAACTGGTGCTCGGCAACGGGCGGCGGGTGTCGCTCGACGCCTTCTGCGACGAGATCCTGAGCGATTACCCCGATGGCTTCCTGTTCCAGACCGCGCTGACCCAGCACCCGGAGATGCGTGCATTGGCCGGCGACGCGATCGGCACCGTGCGCGTGGTCACCGTGCGCGATCAGGCACTGCCGAGGCCGCTCTACGCGCTGTGGAAGCTGCCCTCGCCGCGCGCCATGTCCGACAATTTCTGGCAGGAGGGCAGCATGGTGGCCGAGATCGGCGACGGCGGCCTGCTGGGACGCTGCCGCATCGGCACCGGCCTCGACGGCCGCTGGATCGATGAACACCCGGTTTCCGGCCGGCGCTTCGACAGTTTCCGTGTACCGCATTTCGACGCCGCCCTCGATACCGCCAGCCGCGCCCACGCCCTGTTCCCCGAGTTTGGCGTGATCGGCTGGGACATCGCCATCGGCCCCGACGGCCCGGTGATCATCGAGGCCAACGACAATCCGTTCCACGGGCTCTACCAGCTTGCCTACGGGCGCGGCATCCGCAACCCGGAGTTCACGCCGGTCTTCGACCGCACGGCGGAACGCTCCGAGGCGATGTACGCGCGCAAGAAAGAGCTGTTCGAGGCCCGCAACAAGGCCAAGCGCCGCAACGGCTGAGATCGTTCCGGACCGGAATGCAATTGATCTGCGGCGCGCTTTCTCCTATGCGCGCGACATGGATCATTTTCTCTACAGGGACGGCGCCCTGCACGCCGAGGATGTCCCGGTGGCCGAGATCGCGGCTACCGTCGGCACGCCGTTCTATGTCTATTCCACCGCCACGCTGCTGCGCCACTTCCGGCTGTTCGACGAGGCGCTGGACGGCACCGATCATCTGGTCTGCTACGCGATGAAGGCAGCGTCGAACCAGGCGATCCTGAAGACGCTGGCGCAGGCCGGCGCGGGGATGGACGTGGTTTCGATCGGCGAATACCTGCGGGCGAAGGCGGCAGGCGTGCCGGGCGACAGGATCGTGTTTTCCGGCGTCGGCAAGACGGCGGAGGAGATTCGCACCGCGTTGCAGGGTGGCCTGCGCCAGTTCAACGTGGAATCCGAGCCCGAGATGGAGGCGATCAGCGCGGTTGCACAGGAATTGGGCGTTGTCGCCCCGATCACTGTCCGGGTGAACCCGGACGTCGATGCGCGCACCCATGCCAAGATCGCCACCGGCAAGTCGGAGAACAAGTTCGGCATCCCGATTTCCCGCGCCCGCGAAGTTTATGCCCATGCCGCCGCGTTACCGGGGCTCGAGGTCATCGGCATCGACGTGCATATCGGCAGCCAGCTGACCGAGCTGGAGCCGTTCGAACTGGCGTACAAGAAGGTGGCCGATCTCACCGAAGTCCTGCGCGCCGACGGCCACGACATCCGCCGGCTCGACCTCGGCGGGGGTCTCGGCATCCCCTATACCCGCTCCAACGAGGCGCCGCCGCTGCCCACCGACTACGGCGCGCTGATCAAGCGCACACTGGGTCACCTGGGCTGCGAGATCGAGATCGAGCCGGGCCGGCTGATCGCCGGCAACGCCGGGCTGCTGGTCAGCCGCGTGATCTATGTGAAACAGGGCGAAGGCCGCGACTTCCTGATCGTGGACGCGGCGATGAACGACCTGATCCGCCCCGCGATGTATGACGCGCACCACGATATCGACCCGGTGATCGAACCGGCGCCAGGTGTCGAGGCGTACCCCTATGACATCGTCGGCCCGGTCTGCGAGACCGGCGACACCTTTGCCCGCCAGCGCCCGCTGCCGCCGCTGGCCGCGGGTGACCTGATCGCCGTTCGCGGTGCCGGGGCCTATGGCGCGGTGATGTCCAGCGAATATAACACCCGCCCGCTGGTGCCCGAGGTGATGGTGCACGGGGATCAATTCGCGGTTATCCGCCGACGCCCGACCTTTGACGAGATCATAAATCGAGATACCATTCCCGAATGGCTCTGACGCGATCCCGCGTGGGCCAAAAGGAGGCAACCCTTTATGGCCCCTGCGCCTGAGAGCGACCCGATGCTGACCCACCTGCGCCTGCCGCTGTTTCTCACGCGGTCCGGGATGCTGGCCGAGCGTCTGCTGCGGGCCTTCTGGCCGGTGCTCTGCATCGTCATGGGGGCGCTGGGCGGGTTGATGCTGGGGCTGCACGACATGGCGCCGGTCGAGTTGGTCTGGGGCAGCGCCGTTCTGGCGGTTCTGGGTCTGGTCGGGTTCGCCGCGCGCGGCGCGCGGCGGTTTCACTGGCCCCGGCGCAACGAGGCGCTGGCGCGGCTCGACGAAACCCTGCCCGGGCAACCGATCCACGCCATTCTGGACCACCAGGCGATCGGTGCGGGCGATGCCGCCTCGGCTGCTGTCTGGCGGGCGCATCAGGCACGGATGGCGGCCCGCGCCGCTATTGCGCGCCCGGTGCGCCCCGATCTGCGGCTGGCGGCGCGCGACCCCTATGCGCTGCGCTATGTGGCGGTGCTGGCGCTGGCGGTCGGGCTGATCTTCGGCTCGGTCTGGCGGGTCGGGTCGGTGGCCGAGATGACGCCGGGCGGCAGTGCCCTTGCCGGTGGTCCGACCTGGGAGGGCTGGGTCGAGCCGCCGCGCTATACCGGCCTGCCGACGCTCTACCTTGCCGACATCGCCGGGGACGACATGCGCGTGCCGGAGGGCAGCCGCATTACCCTGCGCTTTTACGGCGAAGTGGGCGCGCTGACGCTGGCCGAAACCGTGTCGGGCCGCATCGGCGAACTGCCCTCGGCCGCCGATCCGCAGCAGGAGTTCACCGTCGCTCGCGACGGCACGCTGCGCATCGACGGTCCCGGCGGCCGCGCCTGGGATGTGACGGTGATCGCGGATGCCCCCCCCGAGGTGCGTGTCGCGGGCGAACCGGACACCGGTGCGGCGGGGGAAATGACCCTGCCGTTCGAGGCCCGTGACGACTACGGCATCACCGGCGGCGAGGCGGTGATCGCGCTGGACCTCGCCACGCTTGACCGCCGCTACGGGTTTGCCGCCGACCCCGAGGCCAGGGCGCCGATCACCGTGCCTCTGCCATTGCCGATTGCCGGCGACCGCGCCGCATTCACCGAGACGCTGATCGAGGATTTCTCGAAACATCCCTGGGCCAACCTGCCGGTGATGATCACGCTTTCCGCCGAGGATGCCGCCGGGCAGGCGGGGCAGGCCACGCCGCTGGCCGCCTTGTTGCCGGCCCGGCATTTCTTCGACCCGCTGGCGGCGGCGATCGCCGAGCAGCGGCGCGACCTGCTGTGGACGCGGCAGAATGCGCCGAGGGTGGCGCAGGTGCTGCGCGCGGTTTCCTATCGACCGGACGAGGTGTTCCGCTCCGAAACCGCCTATCTGCGCCTGCGGGTGATCCTGCGCCGGCTGGAGAACTTTACCGCCCACGGTCTGAGCGAAGCGCAGCGCGACGAGATCTCCGAGGCGCTGTGGGATCTGGCGATCCTTCTGGAAGAGGGCGACCTTGGCGATGCGCTGGAACGCCTGCGCCGGGCGCAGGAGCGGCTGTCCGAGGCGATGAAGAATGGCGCCTCCGACCAGGAGATCGCCGAACTGATGCAGGAGCTGCGCGAGGCCACCGACGATTACTTGCGCCAGTTGTCGCGCCAGGCTCAGCAGGACGGTCAGCAGGGCGAGGACGGCCAGCCTCAGAACGGTGACAGCATGCAGATGACGCAGAATGACCTGCAGCGCATGATGGACCGCATCCAGGAGCTGATGGAACAGGGCCGCATGGCCGAGGCGGAGCAGGCGTTGCAGGAATTGCAGCAGCTGATGGAAAACATGCGCGTGACGCAGGGCCAACAGGGCCAGGGCGGGCAATCCGAGGGGCAACGCGCAATGGAGGGTCTGGCCGATACCCTGCGCGATCAGCAGGGGCTGAGCGATCAGGCCTTCCGCGACCTGCAGGAACAGTTCAATCCCGGTGCGAACTCTGGCCAGAGCCAGCAGAACGAGGGGCGCAACGGCGGCATGGGGCGTGGCGAAAGCCACGAGGGCCAGGGATCCGGCGAGGGGCAGGCGCAGGGGCAGGGTGAGGGTGCACGTCCGGGCGAGCTAGGGCAGGAGCCCGGCGGCAACGGCGAGGGCGCGCTGGCGGATCGCCAGCAGGCCCTGCGCGAGGAACTGCGCCGACAGCAGGGCACCCTGCCGGGCG
>NZ_JARGPK010000005.1 GCF_029212575.1 Antarcticimicrobium sp. | reverse complement strand
CTGCCCCCGGACCCCCGGAGTATTTGAGGCCAGAAAAAGGGGCGTGCGCCCGGGAAAGTGGCGACGATGAAGGCGGAAGGGCCGATGCCCGAGCAGATCAAGGCGCTGATCGCCGGTGAGATCGCGGCCTATCCGGTGGATGACCGGAGCGGGCGGATGACGGTCGCGGCATTCCGGGCGAACCTGCGCGAGCCGCGCCCGGTGACGGTGAATTTCTCCGGCGGGATCACCCAGACCTGCTGGTCGGTGACGCGTGGCGATGGCTGCTATCGGGTGATCTACCTGCCGAGCGCGGGATATTTCTCGCTCTGCGTCGAAAGCGATTTCGGACCGCTCGACATCGGGGTGCATGGGGATGCGATCGGGTGTTACGCTTCGGTCTGACAAGAACAACGTGGGAGTAAGACAATGAGCAAAGTGATCAAGAACGGCACCGTGGTGACCGCCGATCTGACCTACAAGGCGGATGTGCTGATCGAGCACGGGGTGATCGTGGAGATTGGTCCCGACCTAACCGGGGACGAGATCCTCGATGCGGAGGGCTGTTTTGTGATGCCTGGCGGGATCGACCCGCATACGCACCTGGAGATGCCCTTCATGGGCACCCATTCCAGCGATGATTTCTATGCCGGCACCCGCGCGGCGCTGGCGGGCGGGACCACCATGGTGGTCGATTTCGCGCTGCCCAGCCCGGGTGAGAGCCTGCTGGATGCGCTGAAGACCTGGGACAATAAATCCGCCCGCGCCTGTTGCGACTATTCCTTTCACATGGCGGTGACCTGGTGGAGCGAGCAGGTCTTTGACGAGATGAAGGTGGTGACCGAGGAAAAGGGCATCAATACCTTCAAGCATTTCATGGCCTACAAGGGCAGCCTGATGGTGAACGACGACGAGATGTTCTCCAGCTTCAAGCGCTGTGCCGAACTGGGGGCGACCCCCTTGGTGCACGCGGAAAATGGCGATCTGGTCGCCGAGATGACCGCCAAGCTGCTGGCCGAGGGCAACACCGGCCCCGAGGGGCATGCCTATTCCCGCCCGACGCAGGTCGAGGGCGAGGCCACCAACCGCGCCATCATGATCGCCGACATGGCCGGCGCGCCGCTTTATGTGGTGCATACCTCCTGCGAGGAGAGCCACGAGGCGATCCGGCGCGCGAAACTGGCCGGCAAGCGGGTCTGGGGCGAGCCGCTGATCCAGCACCTGGTGCTGGATGAGAGCGAGTATTTCAACGACGATTGGGATCACGCCGCGCGCCGGGTGATGTCGCCGCCGTTCCGCAACAAGAAGCACCAGGACAGCCTTTGGGCCGGCCTGGCCTCGGGAACCTTGTCCTGCGTGGCGACCGACCACTGCGCCTTTACCACCGAGCAGAAACGCTATGGCGTCGGCGATTTCTCCAAGATCCCGAACGGCACCGGCGGGCTGGAGGACCGGTTGCCGGTTCTGTGGACCTATGGGGTCGAAACCGGGCGTATCACGATGAATGAATTTGTCGCCGTAACCTCAACCAATATCGCGAAAATCCTCAACTGCTACCCGCAGAAGGGGGCGATCCTGGTCGGGGCGGATGCCGACATCGTGGTGATGGACCCGGGCATGGGCAAGACCATCACCGCCGAGGCCCAGGCCTCGTCGATCGACTACAACGTCTTCGAAGGGATCGAGGTCACCGCGCTGCCGCGCTACGTCCTGAGCCGGGGCTTCGTGGCGGTCGACAAGGGCGAACTGGTGGCCAAGGAGGGCCACGGCGAGTTCGTCGCGCGCGATCCGAACGCAACCGTCAACACCGCCCTGTCCAAGTGGAAGGACCTGACCGCACCGCGCCCGGTGGAACGCAGCGGCATCCCGGCAACCGGTGTATAACCTGGGGCGGGCCGCCTGCGCGGCGGCCCGAAATCCCCGTCTGATCAAGGCGATATAATGAACAACGAAACGATCCCCCAGGTTGATCCCCCCAAGGCCGTCGTCGAGGCGCGCGGGCTGGACCTGACGTTCCAGACCAAGGACAGCCCGATTCAGGCGCTCAAGGACGTCAGCCTGACAATCGAGCAGGGCGATTTCGTCAGCTTCATCGGCCCGTCGGGCTGTGGCAAGACGACCTTTCTGCGCTGCATCGCCGCGCTGGAGCAGCCCACCGGCGGCAACCTGACGGTGAACGGGATGACCCCGGACGAGGCCCGCCGCAGCCGCGCCTATGGCTATGTGTTCCAGGCCGCCGGGCTTTACCCGTGGCGCACCATCGCCAAGAACATCAAGCTGCCGCTGGAGATCATGGGCTATTCCCGCGCCGACCAGGACGAGCGGGTGAAGAAGGTTCTGCAACTGGTTGATCTGGAAGGGTTCGGCGGCAAGTTTCCCTGGCAGCTTTCGGGCGGGATGCAGCAGCGGGCCTCGATCGCCCGCGCGCTGGCCTTCGACGCCGACATCCTGCTGATGGACGAACCCTTTGGCGCGCTGGACGAGATCGTGCGTGATCACCTGAACGAGCAGTTGCTCAAGCTTTGGGAACGCACCAACAAGACCATCGCCTTTGTCACCCACTCGATTCCCGAGGCGGTCTACCTGTCCACCAGGATCGTGGTGATGAGCCCGCGTCCGGGGCGGATCACCGATGTGATCGAAAGCCCGCTGCCAAAGGAGCGGCCGCTCGATATCCGCGATACGCCGGAGTTTCTCGAGGTGGCGCACCGGGTGCGCGAAGGACTCAGGGCAGGGCACGCCTATGACGATTGATCGCAGAGAACCCGCCGCAATCCGGGGGGCGCGGCCATGAAGTCGGTCCTGGCGATCCTGACGGTTGTCGTCGCGCTTGTCGGCTTCTGGTATGCGGCCTGCGTGCCGATGAACATCCACGAGGCGGCAATGCAGGCGCAACGAGCGGGGGAGGAGGTGACCCCGGCCGAGGCACCCGAGCGCCGGCACATGGGGCGGATTTCGCTTGCGCTGAAAAACACCGGCCTGTGGTCCACGGTGTTTTCGCAGGAGCGCCCGCAGTTGCCGGCACCGCACCAGGTGGCGCAGGAGTTCTGGAAAACCACATGGGGCATGATCGAGCGCGGCCGCGCCTTTTCCAAGCGCAGCCTGATCCTGCATGGCTGGATCACCCTGTCGGCCACGCTGCTCGGCTTTGCCTTTGGCACCGCGCTGGGTATCGTGCTGGCGGTGTCCATCGTGCATTCCCGCGCGATGGACATGAGCGTGATGCCCTGGATCATCGCCTCGCAGACCGTGCCGATCCTGGCCATCGCGCCGATGATCGTGGTGGTGCTTGCGGCGCTGAGCGTGGATGACATCGTCGCCAAGGGGGTGATCTCGATGTACCTCAGCTTCTTCCCGGTGGTGGTCGGCATGGTCAAGGGGCTGCGCAGCCCCGACGCGATGCAGATGGACCAGATGAAGACCTGGAACGCCACCCGCACCGAAACCCTGTGGAAGCTGCGGCTGCCGTCCAGCACGCCCTATCTCTTTGCCTCGCTCAAGGTGGGCGTCGCGGCCTCGCTGATCGGTGCGGTTGTGGCCGAGTTGTCGCTGTCCAGCAATGGCGGGCTTGGCGCGCGGCTTCTGGCGGGCAGCTACTATGGTCAAACCGTGCAGATCTGGAGCGCGCTGTTCGCCGCCGCGGCGCTGGCCGCCGTGCTGGTCTGGGCGATCGGCGTGGCGCAGAAGGTCACGCTCAAACGCATGGGGTTCGCGCAATGATGGCCTGGGTATTCGGATCGCTGCTGTTCTGGGCCGCGGCCTGGGCGCTGAACGTGCGGCTGTCGCGGCTGTCGGCCCCCTGGGTGCGCTTTTTCGTGCCGGCGCTGTTCGGCATGACCGTGATCATCGTCTGGGAAGGGATGGTGCGCGGCTTCGGGGTGAACCCGGTGCTTCTGCCCGCGCCTTCGGCCATCGCCGCCACCTTCGTGGGTGAGATCCCCACGCTTTGGGGCGACCTTGTGCAGACCTTTTTCAAGGGAGCGCTGTCGGGCTATGTGATCGGGTGCACCGCCGGGGTGCTCACCGCCATCGCGGTGGATCGCTCGCCCTTTCTGCAGCGCGGGCTGTTGCCGGTGGGCAATTTCGTTGCGGCCCTGCCGATCGTCGGCATGGCGCCGATCCTGGTGATGTGGTTCGGCTTTGGCTGGCAATCCAAGGCGGCGGTCGTCGTGGTGATGGTGTTCTTCCCGATGCTGGTCAACGCGGTCGAGGGGCTGCGGGCCTCCGAGACGATGCAGCGTGACCTGATGCACACCTATGCCGCGACGCCGGGGCAGGGCCTGCGCAAGCTGCGCTTGCCCGCCGCGATGCCCTTTATCTTCAACGGGCTCAAGATCTGCACAACCCTTGCCCTCATCGGCGCCATCGTTGCCGAGTTTTTCGGATCTCCGATCAAGGGCATGGGCTTTCGCATCTCGACAGAGGTCGGGCGGCTTGCGCTCGACATGGTCTGGGCCGAGATTGTCGTTGCCGCGATCGTCGGGTCGGCCTTTTATGGAGCCGTGGCGCTGGCCGAACGCGTCATCACCTTCTGGCATCCCTCGCAACGAGGCTGAGAGCAAAGAACAACAAGAACCACCCAGGAAAACCAGGAAAGACCAACAAGGAGTGAAACCAATGAAAACGATTTATGGCGCAGTTCTCGCCGGTGCGATGGCCATGGGCGCCAGTGTCGCGCAGGCGGCGGATGATGTGACGCTGCAACTGAAATGGGTCACCCAGGCTCAGTTCGGCGGCTACTACGTAGCGCTCGACAAGGGCTTTTACGAGGAAGAGGGCCTTAACGTGACGATCAAGCCCGGCGGCCCCGACGTGGCGCCGGCGCAGGTGATCGCCGGTGGCGGTGCCGACGTGGTGCTCGACTGGATGCCCTCGGCGCTGGCCAGCCGCGAAAAGGGGCTCGACCTGGTGAACATCGCCCAGCCGTTCAAGAGCTCGGGCATGATGCTGACCTGCCGAAAGGACAGTGGCATCGCCACGCCCGCCGATTTCAAAGGCAAGACGCTGGGCGTCTGGTTCGGCGGTAACGAGTACCCGTTCCTGAGCTGGATGAACAAGCTGGGCTACTCCACCGATGGTGGCGAGGATGGCGTGACCGTGCTCAAGCAGGGCTTCAACGTCGATCCGATCCTCAACGGCCAGGCCGATTGCGTCTCGACCATGACCTACAACGAATACTGGCAGATCATCGACGCCGGCCTCACGCCGGATGAACTGGTGGTCTTCAAGTACGAGGATCAGGGCGTCGCCACGCTGGAAGACGGCATCTACGTGATCGGTTCCAACCTCGAGGATCCGGCCTTTGCCGACAAGATGGTGCGCTTTGTGCGGGCCTCGATGAAAGGCTGGAAATGGGCCGAGGAAAACCCTGACGACGCGGCGATGATCGTGCTCGACAACGATGCCACCGGCGCCCAGACCGAGAAGCACCAGACCCGGATGATGCGCGAGATCGCCAAGCTGACCGCCGGTTCCAACGGCGCGCTTGACGTGGCTGACTACGAGCGCACTGTGCAATCGCTGCTCTCGGGCGGGTCGGACCCGGTGATCACCAAGGCGCCGGAAGGGGCCTGGAGCCACGCGATCACCGACAAGGCGCTGAACTAAGAGCTTGGGGGAGTGTCGCGGGCCGATCAACGGCCCGCCCCCTTGGCGCCCGTCCCGGGAGACCGGGGCGGGCGTTTTCTTGTTTCGAGGGGGATGACAGGCTTGCGCGGGGATGACGGGGCGAGTTGTACAGAACGGGCGCCAATTCGTACATTCCGCACAAGAAAAGGCGCGCCGCCGGGGCGACGCGCCTGTCTTTGCCGTCGTGGGGTGCCTCAGTCGGCCGCGCGCTTTTCCGCCACGATCATTTCCAGCTGATCGGCGGGCAGGTAGCCGCGCAGCATCTCGTCGCCGAGCACGAAGGTGGGGGTACCGGAGATGTTCAGGGTCTGCGCCAGGGCGCGGGTTTTTGCCAGCACCTCGGTCACCTCGTCGCTGTCCATCCGGGCCAGGATCGCATCGGCGTCAAGGCCGAGCCCCTCGGCCAGCCGTCCCAGAACCACGTCGGAGAGATCGCCCTGAAGCTCGAGCAGCGCGTCGTGAACCTGCGCATAAGCCGCGTCGCCGGCCACCTGCTTGGTCGCCACCGCGAAGCGCGAGGAGATCGTGGAGGCCTCGCCCAGGATCGGGAATTCCTTGACGATGAAGCGGATGTTGCCGTCGCTCTTGAGCAGGCTTTCGACCTCCGGCACCGCCTTGCGGCAGTATCCGCAGCGGTAATCCATGAATTCGACCAGGGTGATGTCGCCCTCGGGGTTGCCGCCGACCCAGGAATAGCCGTCGTTGAAGATCGCCTCGGCATTGGTCTTGACCAGATCGAAATCGGCCTGGGCCTCGGCCTCGGCCTGGCGTTGCTCCAGCTGTTGCACCGCCTCCAGGATCACCTCGGGGTTCTCCATGAGAAAGGCGCGGACCTCGGCGCGAAAGGCGCTGCGTTCGCTGTCGGTCATCTGGCTCAGGTCAACGGCCTGGGCCGGACCGGCCAGAAGGGCCAGTGCGGTCAGGGCCGGGGCGGCAAATCGGATCATCATCAGTTCCTTTTTCGGTGTCTTTCAGAAGCACTCAACACATCCTGGGCGCGTTGCCAAGGTGGCGAACCGCGCGGCAGCTGAATCACGGCGCGGCGGGCGTGAAGGCCAGCATCATCCAGCCGTCCGGCCAGCGCGAAGCGCTCGGCGGTGACCAGGGCCGCCATGCCCTGCTGCCCGTTCCTTGCGTAGGCGAGCGACAGGTCGCGCAACACGCGGGCGTCGCGGAAATCGCGGGCGCGGGCCCGTTCCAGCGTGTCCAGCCCGGTCTGCAATTGCCCGGCGGCCAGCTGCGCCCGGCCCAGCCCGCCGATGATCAGCGCATCGCGCGGGGCCAGCTCTGCCGCCCGCCCATAGGCCCTGGCGGCGGCGGACCATTGGCGGTTCTCCATCAGGATCTGGCCCTTGAGGTCATGGTAGAACGGGTCGTCCGGGCGCAGGGCGAGGGCGGCGTCGATGCGGACCAGGGCGCGGGCGCGCTGGTTCAGGCGGTGATGGGCCACCGCCTCGCGCATAAGGCGGATGTCGCGGTGATCCTCTTCCTGCGCCCGGCGCAGGGTCCAGGACGGCGCCCGGGAAAAGGCCGAGAGCTTGCCCCGGATGCGCGCGAACCAATAGGCGTGCATCGGATCGGGAGGGATATCCGCGCCCTGGGCGGCGACGAAATCCTCGGCCGCGCGAATGCGGTCACGGGTCAGCGGGTGCGAGCGCATGTAGGGATCCTGGTTGGCGAGGCTGAGCAGTTCCTGCCCTTCAAAGGCGTGGTGCAGCTCCAGCAGCCCGCGCGGGTCGATCCCGGACCAGGTCAGGTAACTGGCCGCCGAGCGGTCGGCCGAGGCCTCCTCCGCGCGGGTATGGGACAGGAACGAGCGGTAGGCCGCGCTTTGGGTTCCCAGCGCGATGCCGGCCGCGGCCTGCCCGCCACCGGCGGCGGCGGCGATCGCGCCGAGTGCCGCGCCGAGACCGGCGGCGCTGCGGGCGCTGCGCAGGTTGCCGATCCGGCGCGCGATATGGCCGTTGGCGATATGGGCGGCCTCATGCGCGATCACCGCCTGCAGCATGCGGGCGCTGCCGACCTTTTCGATCAGCCCGGAATGCAGAAAGATCGTGCCGTGATCGAGCACGAAGGCGTTGAAGCTGCTGTCGTTGACCACCAGCACCCGCACCCGCGCGCCGCTGAGGCCCGCCGCGCGCAGGATCGGAAAGGCCAACTCGGTCAGCCCGTGCTCGATGTCGGCGTCACGCAGCAGCGTGAGCGCTGCGACAGGCCGGACAAACCCGAGAACCAGCACCGCGCAAAGCAGCAGCGCTGGGATTGACGCCGGCCGGGAGAAGCGGTCATTACCCATGGCGCAACCATGGGAGCGAAACATGCGAAACTCAACCCGATCCCGGGTCGATCCCTTTATCGTGATGGACGTGATGGAGGCCGCGCGCCGCGCCGAGGACGCCGGGCGCGACATCATCCACATGGAGGTGGGCCAGCCCAGCACCGGGGCGCCGAAAGGGGCCGTCGAGGCGGTCAAGGCGGCGCTGGATCGGGACGCGATGGGCTATACCGTGGCGCTGGGGCTGCCCGCCCTGCGCGCCCGCATCGCGCGGCTCTATGGGGAATGGTACGACCTGGACCTGAACCCGGAGCGGGTGGTGATCACGCCCGGCTCCTCCGGCGGGTTCATCCTGGGGTTCACGGCGCTGTTCGACAGTGGCGACCGGGTCGGGATCGGCGCGCCGGGCTACCCCTCGTACCGGCAGATCCTGAGCGCGCTGGGCATGGTGCCGGTGGACCTGCCCGCCGCGCCCGAGAATCGCTATCAGCCGGTGGCGGCGGATTTCGCCGGGATGGACCTGGCCGGGCTGATGGTGGCCTCGCCCGCCAACCCGACCGGCACCATGCTGGACCGCGACGCATTGGGCGCGCTGATCGGCGCGGCACAGGGGCAGGGGGCGGCATTCATCAGCGACGAGATCTATCACGGGCTGGAATACGACAAGAAGGCGGTGACCGCGCTGGAGATCAGCGACGAGGTCTATGTGATCAACTCCTTCTCCAAGTATTTCTCGATGACCGGCTGGCGCGTCGGCTGGATGGTGGTGCCCGAGGATCATGTGCGGGTGCTGGAGCGGATCGCGCAGAACATGTTCATCTGCGCCCCGCATGCCAGCCAGGTGGCGGCGCTGGCGGCGATGGACTGCGACGCGGAATTGCGCGGCAACCTCGAGGTTTACCGGAAGAACCGCGCGCTGATGCTCGAGGGGTTGCCGAAGGCCGGCTTCGACAAGATCGCGCCGCCGGACGGGGCGTTCTATGTCTATGCCGACGTGTCGGAGCTGACCGAGGACAGCCGCGCGCTTGCCGCCGAGATCCTCGACAAGGCCGGGGTGGCGGTGACGCCGGGGCTGGATTTCGATCCCCTGCGCGGGGCAACGACGCTGCGGTTCTCCTATGCCCGCGCGACCGCGGATATCGAGGAGGGGCTGGCGCGGCTGGCCCGGTTCATGGCGGCGCGGGGCTGACCGCCCGCCGGCTTTTTCTGGCCGGAAGTACTCCGGGGGCGCGACGCAGTCGCGGCGGGGGCAGAGCCCCCGGGGTGGTCGGCCGGAAAAATCCGACATTCCCAACCCCGGCGCGCTGGTCTATCCTGTCGGCAAGCGGTCCGACACGTGGCCGCGCAGGTGATGGGAAAGCGGGCGGTGCGTGTGTTTCACAGGGTTCTGACGATTTTGGTGGCGCTCTGGGCGCTGGCGGCTTCGGCCCCGGCGCAGGAGTTTTCCGGGCTGGCGCGGATCGATCCGGAGGCCAGCCGGATCACCGAGGCCGGGCGGCGCGGCGTCTTTGTCGACCTGTATCTGAGCCAGGGGGTGCCCTACCGGCTGTTCACCCTGGACGGGCCGCCGCGGCTGGTGCTGGATTTCCAGGAGGTCGACTGGACCGGGCTCGATTCCGAGGCGCTGGTGCGCACCGACCGGGTGCTCCAGGCGCAGTTCGGCGCCTATGTGCCCGGCTGGTCGCGGATGGTGTTGGAACTGTCCGGACCGATGGCGGTGGAGGAGGCGGAGCTGACGCTGGACGAGGTGACGGCGGCGGCGCATCTGGCGTTGCGGCTGGCGTCGGTGTCGCTGGCCGAGTTCACCGCTGCCGCCGGGCCGCCCTATGACCCGCGCTGGGACCTGCCTGAGCCCGCGCAGGTCGGGCAGGGGGTGGTCCGGGATCCCGACGCGCCGCTGCGGGTGATGCTCGACCCCGGTCACGGCGGCATGGATCCGGGTGCCGAGGTGGGCGCGCTACGCGAAAAGGACCTGATGCTGACGCTGGCGCGCGAATTGCGCGAGGTGCTGCTGCGTTCGGGCGGTTTCGAGGTGGAGATGACCCGCGACGACGACCGCTTCGTGTCGCTGGAGCGGCGCATCGCTCTGGCGCATCAGGCCGGGGCGGAGGTGTTCCTGTCGCTGCACGCGGATTCGCTTTCCGAGGGGCTGGCGCATGGCGCCACGGTCTATGTTCTGGCGCAGGAGGCATCGGACACCGCCAGCGCGCTTCTGGCCGAGCGGCACGACCGGGCCAACCTGCTGTCGGGCGCCGATCTGAGCGCGGCCGATGACGAGGTCACCGACATCATGCTCGATCTCGCGCGGCAGGAGACCCGGCCGCGGACCGAGGCGCTGGCGAAAGCGCTGATTTCGGGGATGACCAACGTGGGCGGGCCGATGAACCGGCGGCCCAAGCGCGCCGCCGCCTTCTCGGTGCTCAAGGCGGCGGACACCCCCTCGGTCCTGATCGAGGTCGGGTTCCTGTCCAGTCCGCGCGATCTCAAGAACCTCGAGAACCCGGAGTGGCGGGCGCGGATCACCAGGGGGATTCGCAACGGGTTGCAGAACTGGCGCGACTCCGACCTGTCGCGCCGGCCCCTCGTGCGGCAATAGGGGGCGCGCATGGACCGTCTGCGGATCATCAATCTCGGCCTGCCGAAATCGGGCACCACGACGCTGGGCGTGGCGTTGGGCAAGGCGGGGCTGAAAGTGGCCGACTGGCGCATCCGCAAGGGCCAGACCGAGGACCGGCGGATCCTGTCGGGGTTCGTCGGCGACCATCTTTATCGCGGCTATTTCCAGACCGGCGACCCCCTGGCGCTGCTGGAGGAGTTCGATGCGGTGACCGAGATGAGCGTGGCCTCCCGGGGGTTGTCGCTCTGGCCGCAGATGGACTGGGGGCTGCTCGACGCGATCCGGCGGCATCATCCGGGGGTGAAATTCCTGCTCAGCCACCGCGATCCGGCGGCGCTGGTGAAATCCATGCTGGGCTGGTCCAACCTCGGTCGCTCGCGGCTGCCGCAACAGAACGTGCCGGGGCTGCCGGCAGGCTACGGCGGGACGCCGGGCGAATTGACGCGCTGGATCGAGGGGCATTACGCCTTTTGCCGCCGGGTGTTTCGGGAGGATCCGGATTTCCTGGAGTACGATCTGAGCGACCCGCAGGCGCCGGACAGGATCGGGGCGTTTCTGGGGTTGGACCTGCCGTGGTGGGGCCGGGCCAATGTCAAGGACCGCGACGCCGAGGAAGCGGAGGACGAGGGCGAGACCGAGGCGCAGGCGGCGCCAGCGACGCTGTCCGGGGCGGCCTCAACACGCGCGGTCTACCTGCATGCGGGCGGGCATCGCACCGGCAGCTCCAGCGTGCAGCTCTGCCTGGCCGAGAACCGCGATGTGCTTGAACGGCGGGGCTATGCGCTGGGCTATTCGGCCCGCGACGGGGCGCCGGACGGGACGTTGAAACTGAAGCTGCCCGAGCCGCGTCACGGCGGCGAGGAAATCGCGCGGCTGACCGAACAGGCGCGCCGGGAGATCGACCGAGTCGCGGGGGGCAGCGACCGGCTGATCGTGTCGGAGGAAAATGTTCCGGGGCGGATGATGCATCTTTACACCGGGCGGTTCTTTCCCGCCGCCGAGGTGCGCGCGCAGGCATTGGCGCAGGCGCTGGGCGGGCCTGTGGCGCATCTGGTCTACGTGGTGCGCGACTACCCGGGGTTTTTCGTCTCCTGCCATCGCAAGCGGGCGGTGCAACGCCCGGTTCCGGGGTTCGCCGCGTTTCGTGCGGCGCTCGATGGGCTCGACCGGGGCTGGCCGGAGCTGATTGCGGTGCTGCAAGACCAGTTGCGGCCGCAGCGGTTCACGGTGGTGGATTATGCCCGGCGGGGGCAGAGCCGCGCGCTGCTGGACGTGCTGCTGCCCGATGTCGGTGCCGGGGATCTGCGCGAGCCGGACAAGGTGATGAACCTCAGCGCCACGGACCGCGCGCTGGAGGCGGTGCAGGCGCGGTTCGAAACGGGCGGGAAACCGGCGCAGGCGGAGATCGACGCGCTGATCGCGGCCCATGCCGACGACCGCAGCGACCTCGGTTTCGCGGGTTTCCCAGAGGCTGAGCGCCGCCGATGGCAGGCGCGTTATGCCGCCGATCTTGACCGCATCGCCGCAATGGCTGATATCACCCTCGTGCGCGGCTGACCGGCATCAATCTGCCGGTCGGCGTTTTGACCCCTGCGCGCGGTTCGCCTATATGGGGGACTGCGCAACAAAGGCTTCACAGTGCTTCGGTTCATTCTCTCCTTCTTCGGCGCGATCTTCAGTGCGGTTACCATGGGCATCTTCCTGGTGGCGCTCGGCATCGGCGGGGTGTTCTGGATGTATGCCCGCGATCTGCCCAGCCACGAGGCGCTGGCGCAGTATCGTCCGCCAACCATCAGCCGGATTTATTCCGGCGAGGGCCAGCTGATCGACGAATTCGCCCAGGAGCGCCGGCTGTTCACCCCGGCCGAGGAGATCCCCGATCTGGTCAAGCAGGCCTTCATTTCGGCCGAGGACAAGAATTTCTACCAACACAAGGGCTATGATCCGCGCGGCATCGCGGCGGCGATGATCGAGGCGGTTCGCACGCGCGGAAAGACCGTGCGCGGGGCATCGACCATCACCCAGCAGGTGATGAAGAACTTTCTGCTGTCGGGCGACCGCAAGGTCGAGCGCAAGATCAAGGAGATCGTCCTGGCCGCGCGGCTGGAGCAGACGCTGGACAAGGAACGGATTCTCGAACTCTATCTGAACGAGATCTTCCTCGGCCAGAATTCCTATGGCGTCACGGCGGCGGCGCAGACTTATTTCAACAAGACCCTGTCGGAACTGGCACCGCATGAGGCGGCCTTTCTTGCCTCGATGCCCAAGGCGCCGTCGGATTTTCACCCGGTGCGCAACAAGGAACGGTTGAAGCAGCGCCGTGACTACGTTCTGCGCGAGATGCGCCAGAACGGCATTCTCAGCCAGGCCGTCTACAAGCAGGAGGTGGCGCAGCCGCTGCGCTCGGTCCAGAACGGCGATTTCGAGAGTTTCCGCGTCGCGCTGCCGTCGCGTGACTATTTCACCGACGAGATCCGCCGCCAGCTGAGCGAGGATTTCGGCGAGGGCGAGTTCTTTACCGGCGGCTTCACGGTTCGCGCGACCGTCGATCAGGAAATGCAGCTGGAGGCCGCCCGCGCCCTGCGCGAACAGTTGGAGAAATACGACCGCAACCGTGGCGTCTGGCACGGGCTGATCGCCACGATCCCGGTGGGCAAGCTTGCCTCCGAAACCGGCTGGCGCGAGGCCTTGTCCGAGGTCGAGGCGCCGCGCGACGTGGTGCTGCCGGTCCAGTGGTATCCGGCGGTGGTGCTGGAGGTTGGCAAGAGCGACGCGCGCATCGGCATCGAGGGCGTGGACGAGGACGAAGACGGCCACTGGATCCCCGCCAAGGACGTGCAATGGGCGCGCAAGCGGCTGGAGAACGGCAAGCTGGCCAAGAAGGCCCGCGTGGCCGGAGACCTGCTGGAGGTCGGCGACGTGGTTCTGGTGCGTCGGATGACGGCGGACAAGGATGGCACGTTCATTCGCTGGAGCCTGCGGCAGGTGCCGGAGGTGCAGGGCGGCTTCATGGCGATGGACGTCAATACCGGCCGGGTGATCGCCATGCAGGGCGGGTTCTCGTACCAGGACTCGGTGTTCAACCGCGCCACCCAGGCGATGCGCCAGCCGGGATCCTCGTTCAAGCCCTTCGTCTATGCCGCCGCACTCGACAGCGGCTATTCGCCCGCGACCATCGTGGTCGATGCGCCGATCGAGATCGACACCCCGCAGGGGCTGTGGCGGCCGCGCAATTCGTCGAACAAGTTCTACGGGCCGACACCGCTGCGCACCGGCATCGAGATGAGCCGGAACCTGATGACCATCCGCCTGGCGCAGGAGGTCGGCATGCCGGTGGTGGCCAGCTATGCCGAACGCTTTGGCGTCTACGACGAGATGGGACCGTACCTGGCCAACTCGCTGGGCTCGGAGGAGACCACGCTGTATCGGATGGTGGCGGCCTATGCGATGTTCGCCAATGGCGGCGAACGGGTCGAGCCGACGCTGGTCGACCGCATTCAGGACCGGTTCGGCAAGACCATCTATCGCCACGACAAGCGCGCCTGCGCCGATTGCGACGTCGCCGATCTGCCGCCCGGAAAGCCGCCGCGGATCGTGTCGAACCGGCGCCGGGTGATGGACGCGATCACCGCCTATCAGCTCACCTCGATGATGCGCGGCGTGGTGGATCGCGGCACCGCCGCAGGCGCGGTCAACCTGCCGGTACCCACAGCAGGCAAGACCGGAACCACCAATGAGGCGCGCGACGTCTGGTTCATCGGCTTCACCAGCAATATCGTTGCCGGCTGCTACATCGGCTACGACCGGCCGCGTCCACTGGGGCGGGGGGCCTATGGATCGTCGATGTGTGGGCCGGTGTTCCAGTCGTTCATGGAAAAGGCAGTCAAGAAATACGGCGGCGGCCCGTTCGAGGTGCCGCCGGGCGGGCATTTCATCAAGATCGACCGCTACACCGGGGCCCGTCTGCCCAATGACGCCGGCGGCGCCTATGTGGTGGCGGAGTATTTCCGCGACGGCGAAGAGCCGATCTTCGGGCTGACCTATGATGGCGGATTCGCCATGGGCTCGAACCTGCCGCTGTTCGAAGAGGTGAGCGGCGGCGGGCGCGAACTGACCACCTCGACCGGCGGTACCGCGGTAGTCGGGCCGAAAGCGGATTTCGGCACGGTGAGTTCGGGCGGGTTATACTGACGGGCGCCCGGCGGGGGGCAAAACCCGGTTTTCGCCCGCGCCACCTTGCCCGCCCCTTTGGGCTGGTCTATCACCCGGTTTCAATTCACCCAGTATCGCAGGACCTTCCATGCGCGCCGAGACGCAGAACACCGTTGCCGAGATCGAGAAATCGCTGGAGCTGCTGGCCCAGCGGATGAACCATGAGACCGCGCAGCATCGGCTGGAAGAGTTCAACGCCCGCGTCGAGGATCCCAACCTGTGGGACGATCCCGAGGCCGCGCAGAAGTTGATGCGCGAGCGGCAGATGCTGGTCGATGCGCTGGAGACCTACGACACCATCAAGCGCGATCTGAACGACAATGTCGAATTGATCGAACTGGGCGAGATGGAAGAGGACGAAGAGGTCGTTGCGGAGGCGGAAGAGGCGCTGAAGACGCTGCGGGACAAGGCCGCGAAGAAAGAGCTCGAGGCGCTGCTGGACGGCGAGGCCGACGGCAACGACACCTTTCTGGAAATCAACGCCGGCGCCGGCGGCACCGAGGCCTGCGACTGGGCGCAGATGTTGCAGCGGATGTACATCC
>NZ_JARGPK010000031.1 GCF_029212575.1 Antarcticimicrobium sp. | reverse complement strand
TCGCGGCGCCCGGTTGCGTTCACCACTTCCGAACGTCGGGAACATCGACGCCGGTTGCTTCGATGGCGATCTTGCCATCCCTGACGGTGCCCACGTTCACCTTGAGACCTTTCAGAGGAAAGGGTGCTTCGGGGGTGAAGGTCAGGGTCGGCAGGAACCCGTGTGTTTCCTCGGTGGTGATAGGCCCGGCAAAGAGCGCCTCGCGCACCTTCTCGCCGGTCAGACCATCGGCACCGTACTCCTCGATCGCGTGCCCGATCACGGCCACGGTGTACAGACCTTGGGAAATGCCCATCGCGGTGACGACGTTCCACGGCGCTTCGAGGCCATAATCCGCAACCAGTGTTTCATAGAATTGCCGCGCGGGAGTATCCTGGTCGGCCGCAACGGCCATACCGTAGGCTTCGTAATCGCCTTCGAGCTGATCGAGCCCGCCAAGCGCACCGCCGGAGGCGGGCAGCCCGTTATGCGAGCTCATCATGATCGGGATGTCGGCGCCGTTTGCCTGCAACCCACGTTTCGCCGCAACCACGATCGAGGTGTTTGTCTGGATGACCAAAGCCTCGGCTCCGGCCCGCGCGACGCGGCGCATCTGCGCCGTCAGATCGGTCGGTTGCACTTCGGTATAGATGACCTCGACCAGGTCGAGTTCGTCCGGATGCTCCTCGGCATAAAGTTCGAGGCCCTTTGCCATGTCGACATAGGCAGGCGATGCTTCGGAGGCGAGGATTGCCACCTTGAGCGGTTCGTCTCCGCCCCGCTGTTCGCGCATCCAGCTCAGGAAGCCCGCGCTTTCGTGCGAATAGGTCGGACGCGGATTGAAAATCCAGGCATCGGGCTGCCAGGCATAGCCGTATGCGGCTGTCGCCATGAACATCGGGATCTTGTCTTCCGGCAGGCGTTCGGACAGGGCGGCAACGTCCGGTCCGCCAAGGCCGACAACAGCAATCGGGTCCAGTTCCGATTTGATCCCCGGCCAAAGGCTCGCGACCTGTGCCGCGTCATAGCGGGTTTCGTAGTTCTTGTAGTTCAGCGTTACGCCAAGTTCCTTGCCGCGGGTCCCATTCCACCAAGTGAACACAGCCTCGCGTCCGCCAGCCAGAATGGGCATGATGTCAGCATAGGGACCGGAAAAGTCCGAAAGCAGAGCCAGATTGTATGTCGTTTCCGCCTGCACCTTGAACGGCATGGCTGCCGTGACTGCTATGGCACCAGCTGCCAGCAGGCCGCGAAACCCAAGTCTTGTCTTGTAGGTCATTGTTATTCCTCCCAGGTTTAAAGCCGCCCTGTTCGTCAATAGGGGAACGGCCAGATTCGGTAAGATGATTTCAGGATATTCCAGCGGTGCATCAGCCCCTTGGGTTCAAGGATCATGAACAATGCGATCACGCCGCCGAGAATGACATTCATGCCGGCGAACACGATGTCGCCGCCCAGAAAGGACACCGAGTCAGCGATATTGGGGCCGACCGTCGCGATGATTTCCTGTATCAGGCGGATGATGAACACACCGACCAAAGCCCCCACGATCGATCCCATTCCGCCGACGATGATCATGGCCACGAAGAAGATCGAATTAAACAAGGTGAACTGATCCACGCCGACAAAGCGGATCAGATAGGCCCAGAGCGCCCCCCCCACGCCGGCATAGAACGCGCCGATCAGAAAGGCATTCGCCTTGGTGGCCGCAACGTTGATGCCCATGATGCCGGCTGCCACGTCATCGTCCCTGACGGCCACGAAGGCCCGGCCAAAGCGTGATCGCACGATCCCGAAAGCGCCGGCGATCATGATCGAAGCAACCACGAGATTCATGTAGAATTGCGCTGTTTCGCCGACAAAGCGCAGTCCGAAAAGTTCCGCAGGGGGAACAGTGATGCCGTTTGACCCACCCATCCAGGTCGATGGCAGGTTCAGGACCGCAAAGTGAAAGATGAACTGGGCCGCGATGGTTGTCAGAGCCAGGTAGAACCCCTTGATTCGTGCCGCAGTCAGGCCGAAGAGAAAGCCGAACAGCGCAGCCGAGAACCCGGCCAAGGGAATCGTCAGAAGGAACGTGAGGCCGGTTTTCGACGCCAGTATCGAGGCCGTATAGGCACCGACGCCCATGAATGCCGCTTGGCCGAGATTGATCTGGCCGGCATAACCGGTGCAAATCTGAAGCCCGACGGCGATGACGGCGCTGATCATCATCATGTTCAGTACGGCAATGATGCGCCCGCTCGCAAGATAGGGCGCCGCCAGCATGAGAACCATGAACAGGGCCAGTGCAATCGCTTGCCAACGCGTGCGGACGACGCGTCTGTCGGCGCGGTAGCTTGTGGGGAAAATGCCGGAAGGATCCATGAGTTACACCCGCTCGATCGTGCGCCAGCCGAACAGCCCGGTGGGCCGGATCAGCAGAATGGCAAGCATGATGATGTAGGGCACGACGCTGCCCAGAGAGCCGCCGATCATAGGATCGAGGTAGTTTGTGGTCAGACTCTGGGCGATGCCGATGATCACTCCCGCGAGGATCAGCCCGCCGATGGATTCCAACCCGGCAAAAAGCGCCACTGGCAGGGCCGCAAAGCCGATATCCGAGGCCAGGAAGGTCAGTGACTTTCCGCTGAGAAAGATCATTGCACCGATCGTCGACAGGATCGCCCCCAGAACCCAGGCGAATGCAATCGAGCCCTTTACAGAAATCCCCATCGAAGACGCCACGACGTGATCTTCCGCCACGGCGGTCATCCGCAGGCCGGAACGGGTCCGGTTGAAGAACCACGACAGGGCCACGGCAGCGATAATGGTGATGATCCCGCCGATCAGCAGGTTCATCGTGATCAACATGTCGCCCAGGAACAGGGGCTTGAGCGGAAAGATGATCGGAAAGGGCCGAACCGCAGGACCGAACAGCAGGAGCACGAGTCCGCGCAACAGGATCAACAGGCCGACCGTGACCATGACCATCGAAAAGACGGATTCACCGATCAGCTTCGTCAGGAAAACCCGCTCGATCGCATACCCTACAAGACCCGCCAGAACCAAAGACAGCGGTATCGACAGCCAGAGGCTGAGCCCCATCTGCATGGTCGTGTACCAGACGATAAACCCGCCGATGATCACAAGTTCGCCCTGGGCGAAATTGAAGACCTTGCTGGCGCGGTAAATCACCACAAAGCCCATGGCCACAAGCGAATAAAGCAGGCCGATCAAAGCTCCGGTTATGATGTCATTGATGAAATAGACCATTGTCACCGACCTCCTTTAAAGTGTGGACCGCCGACTGGCAGCCTTCGATGCGTGTTCTACATCTGATATGCGCACGGTGGCCTTGAGCACGCCCTGACGGCCATCCTGATAGGTCACGGCGATTTCAAGGTCAGCCTGATCATCACCGCCATAAATCGCTTCGACAAGTTTCGCATATCGCTCTTCCAGAAAGGTCCGCCGCAGTTTCCGGCTGCGGGTCAACTCTCCTTCGTCCGGGTCGAGTTCCTTTGGGAAGTTCGCAAACCGGGCCACGCGCGAACCCTCGGGCAAAAGCGCATTGATTCGCGCCACTTCGCCCTTGATGAGCTCGAGAATCTCGGGCTTTTGCGAGAGATCGGTATAGGTCGAGAAATTGATCTTGTTCTCTTCCGCCCAACGACCCAGAACTTCCATGTCGATATTGATCAGCGCGCTGACGAAGTCGCGGGCTTCGTCACCCAAGGTCATGAGATCCTTGATGAACGGGCTATAGCGCAGCCGCGTTTCGATGAACTGCGGCGGGTAGCTGTGCCCGTTTGCCAGACGACGCATGTCCTTGACACGGTCAAAAAACAAGAGCTCTCCGTCGTCGGTCATCGACACCGCGTCGCCGGTTTCATACCAGCCATCGTCGGTCAGCGCTTCCGCAGTCTTGTCGGGCTTGCCGTGATACCCGCCAAAACCCGAGCCGCCCCGCACAAGGAGTTCGCTTTCCGGTGACACCCGGAATTCCAGCGGCGCCCCGTAGGCCGGGTTGCTTTGCATCCAGCTGCCGCTTGTCTCAAGCTGATAGCTTTCGCCCACATGCGCCGTCAGAAGCCCGATTTCGGTGGCGCCATAGACGTTGCGCAATTTGACTCCCATCGCGTGGAACATGCGAAAGACGTCCGGCGCCATCAGGGCACCGCCGCTCAATGCATTTCTGGCTTTGCCGAGGCCAAGATTGTCGCGCAGGTGATGCAGAACCAACGCCTCGGCAAAGGGAAGTTGCAGGCGCGCGGCAAGGCTGGGCTCACGCCCTTCCAGCCGTTCGACATGAACGGCGCGACCGACCTTCATCCCCCAATTGTACATCGCGGTACGGATCTTGCCCGCACCCAGCATTCGGGCCTGCACGATGGAGGCAAGATTTTCCCACTGGCGCGGGCTGAACACCAAGGCGTCAACCGCCAGTTCACGGATGTTATCCAGCACTTCCTCGGGGCCTTCGGGAAAGTTCACGACCATCGGCCCGATCAGCCCGATCGACAAGCCGAAGATCTGTTCCGTCACCCAGGCCGGTGAAATATAGGTCAGGTATTCTGTGCCGGGCGCGATATCGATCGCGCCCATCACCCGCGAACAGTTGTCAAACAGATAGCGATGGCTGATGATAACGCCTTTGGGCTTTCCCGTGGTCCCGGACGTGTAGGAAAGCAGAGCCGTGTCCTCGGCGCGACCACGTTTGACATGCTCTTCAAACCGGGAGGGGTTATCGGTGTGTATTCGACGCCCCGCCTCGCTCACGCTTTCTAAGGAATGCAATAGCGGGTGGTCATAGCCCCAGAGGCCCGAACCATCCCAGTAAACGATAGCCAAGGCGCCCTGGAACCGGTCCGAGATCTCGATGCATTTATCGACCTGTTCCTGATCCTGCGCCAGAAATATCCGAGTCTGAGAATCTTCTGCTAGATAGAGAATTTCCTCAGCGGTCTGATCGGGGTAGACAGACAGGACGTTCCCGCCCAGTGACTGTACCGCGTATTCGGCCCAGAAATGCTCGGGCTCGTTCTCTCCGATCATCATCACGGAGTCGCCCACTTTCAGGCCTATGTCCTCCAGCCCGAGTGCCAGCGCTCGGACTTTGTCAAGCACATTGGCCCAAGTGAATTCGCGCCAGATACCAAGGCGCTTGTGGCGCTCGGCAAGCGCGTCGGGCTCCGAAAGCGCGCGGGCCAGCAAGACCTGGGGCAGGGTTTCGCTCTGCGTGACGGCCGGGTCGGAATAGACCATTGCTGTTCGTTGTTTGACCATTCCGCTACCCCAGATATGCTTTGATCACAGCCGGGTTTTTCTGGATCTCCTCGGGCGTGCCTTCGGCAATGACCCGCCCGAAATCCAGCACCACGATCCGGTCGGCAAGATCCATCACAACGCCCATGTCGTGCTCCACCAGAACCACCGGAATCTTGCGTGCTTCGCGCACATCGAGAATAAAGCGGGCGAGGTCTTCCTTCTCTTCCGAGTTCATGCCAGCCATCGGCTCGTCCATCAGCAGGATCGACGGTTCCTGCGCCAGCGCACGCCCCAGATCGACCCGCTTGCGCAACCCGTAGCCCAATGTGCCCACGGGCCTGCTCCGGATCGCCTCGATTTCCAAAAAATCAATGATTTCCTCTGCCACTTCGCGATGCTCCGACTCTTCGCGCATCACAGGACCAAACTGGAAAAAGGCCTGAATCACATTCGATTTCATCAGCATGTGACGACCGATCATGATGTTTTCCACCACGGTCTGCCCGGCGAAAAGATGGGTGCCCTGAAAGGTACGCGCCAGACCTCGTCGGGCGATCTGGTCGACACGCAGTCCCGTGACGTTCTTGCCGGACAGTTCGACACGTCCTTTCTGCGGACGATAAAACCCTGCGGTAACGTTCAGAAGAGATGTTTTCCCGGCACCGTTCGGGCCTATGATTGCCAGCAATTCGTCGTCATTCACGGTGATGCTCACATCGTCGAGCGCAGTCACACCGCCGAATTTCAATGTCGCGCCACGAACCGCCAGCGGCGCCAATCCCGAAGCTGTGATCATGACGAGATCCATGCCTGGTCTTGGCATGTTGTGCGGTCAATAACCGCGGCACGGTCTGCCACCCAATTGACGTCGAGGTCTCCCCGCATCAACGCTCCTCCCGGCGATCGTCCAAAAGTTTGCCTGGCATTTTCCGCCAGATCCCCGGCTAAAACTAACATATGTTAGAAAAATAAATCAACAACTGCCTCTCGTGACCTCGCAGAAATATTCAGGACCCAGAGTAGTCGGCGGAAAAACAGCACAGGCTGGTTTCGTCCTGGCACCAGACTGTCCCCGTGGCACCCTCGCGCCGGCAATTCAGCTGCATCTCGCAGGGGAGCGTCAACGAAGCGAGGCCCCGGAAGGAAAACCCATGAGAGGTCTCGTTCAAGGCATCTGCTGCAAGATTCAAAAGCAGCGTCGCCTGCAAGGGGCCATGCAAGACAAGCCCAGGATAGGCTTCGGCCTTGGTCGCGTAGATATGGTCATAGTGGATGCGATGTGCGTTGAACGTCAGCGCCGTATAGCGAAACAAAAGCACCGAATCGGGGGTAAGGCGCGATCTGAACGCCGTCGGGTCCGGCGCGACGGGCGTGCGCTTTTCAGATTGGGATCGGGTGATGTCCCGATAAACAATGGTCTGCATTCTTCCGAATGCAGACCTTATTGCCATTCGAATACTCGTAATTTACGACAACAAAGACCATCGCTCCACTGCGGCCTTGCTTGGGCGTTATGTCCTTGATTGTCGAATGGCGAGTGACGGTTTGCCCGACCGCGAGCGGCGCGAAATGCGTGAGGTCGCCCCGGCCCAGATCCGGGCGGGGAGCGGGACAGGCGGCAGAAACCCGCCACGTTCGGCATCGCCATCCTCCGAGAGAGAGAGGAACCTGACGCTGCGTCAAGCGTCAGACACCAATGGATCCCCAGCGGGACATCGCCCGCCCGTCCCAAAGATGCGCGCCGAACGTGACACGAAACCTGTCGATCAGGCCCGGCGTCAGGATGCCTTCCCTAGTTTCGGTCCGTCCCAGCCAAGGCTTGAGCGTTTCAAGATCGACTTGTATCGCGGTCGTTCCTCAGAAAGACCGCGGCATACCCAGGATATGCTCGCCGACATAAGACAGGACCAGGTTGGTCGAGATCGGAGCCACCTGATACAGCCGCGCCTCGCGGAACTTGCGCTCGACGTCGTATTCGCGCGCGAAACCAAAGCCACCATGGGTCTGAATACAGGCATTTGCCGCTTCCCAACTGGCCTCGGACGCCAGAAGCTTGGCCATGTTCGCCTGGGCCCCGCAATCCTGCCCCGCATCAAAGCGCTTACAGGCCTCGAAACGCATCAGGTTGGCGGCCTCGACATTCACGAAGGCCCTGGCGATGGGAAACTGTACGCCCTGATTCTGCCCTATGGGCCGATCAAAAACGATACGCTCACCGGCATAGGCGCGGGCCTTGTCCACGAACCAATAGCCGTCGCCGATACATTCCGCCGCGATCAGCGTCCGCTCGGCGTTCAGACCGTCAAGGATATGATAGAAACCGCTCCCCTCGGTGCCAATCAGATTCTCGGCGGGGATTTCGAGGTTGTCGAAGAACACTTCGTTGGTCTCGTGGCCGGGCATGTTGGCGATGGGGCGGACCTCCATGCCATTGCCGATGGCCTCTTTCAGATCGACCATGAAGATGGACAGGCCCTGGGATTTCTTCTTGACCTCTTTCAGCGGCGTGGTGCGCGCCAGCAGGATCATCAGGTCCGAATGCTGGATACGGCTGATCCAGACCTTCTGACCGTTGATCACGTAACGGTCGCCTTTCTTGACCGCCGTGGTCTTGAGTTTGGTGGTGTCCGTTCCGGTCGTCGGTTCGGTCACGGCCATGGATTGCAGGCGCAGCTCGCCGCTGGCGATGCCGGGCAGATATTTCTGCTTCTGCTCGTCCGAGCCGTGCCGCAAAAGCGTGCCCATGTTGTACATTTGTCCGTGGAAATGACCGGCATTGGCGCCACAGCGGTTTGCCTCTTCCATGATGATCGAGGCTTCGGTCAGGCCAAGGCCAGAGCCGCCATATTCCTCGGGGATCATCGCCGCCAGCCAGCCTTCGCGGGTCAGCGCATCGACGAATTCTTCGGGATAGGTTTCATCCTCGCCGAAACTGCGATGATATTCCGGCGGGAACTGCGCGCAAAGCGCACGAAGCGCGTCGCGCAGATCGTTATGGGTGTCGGGGGCCGAGGTTTGCATCGTTCAAGCCGCTCCCGGACCGGAGGTTTCGAGGATTTCCTCTTCGGCGCGTTGCCACAATTCAAAGGAGATCGGGTTTTCGCTTTCCTCAAGGATATGACCGACCAGCCCGATGGCGCGCGCCATGACGCCAAATCCGCGCACGATCTTCCAGGGGAAACCGAATTCACAGCAGATCGCGCCAATCGCCCCAGTGGCGTTGATCGGCAGCATCTTGCCCGACTTTTCCTCGGCGACGGTCTGAATTTTCTGGATCAATTCGATGTATTCACCGGATTTGCCGTTCTCGGCAGCAATTTGGAACAGACGCGGCGCGCGCGGGTCGACCGGCTTGTGCACCGGATGGCCAAGCCCCGGAACGATGGCCTTTTTGGCGCGGAATTTCTCGACTGTTTCCAGCGCAATTGCATCCAGGTCAGCGCCGGTGCCCAGCCTGTCCTCGGGCAGTGCCTCGTAAAGCATCTTCGACGCGCCCTCCATCGAGCCGACAAACACCGTGCCCAACCCGCAGAGCCCGGCCGCGACAGCCGCCTGAAGCGATTCCGGCGCGCCCATATAGGTCATCCGCGCGGCCAGGGCCGAGGGGGTGATACCATGTTCAACCAGGGTGATGATGATGGCATTGAAGACACGGCTTTCCTCGGGCGTGGCCTTGCGACCCGTCAGTTGCAGAAAGGCCAGATCGCCCAGGTTCATGTGGCCGAGGATTTCGTTCGGCAAGTCGAGCCCGCGCACATTGATCTTGTCGGGGGTGCTCCAGCCGATGTTGGAACTGATTTTTTCCTTGCGCTTGCCCATTAGACTGGATCCCATGAAAAGACATCCGCCGAAACTTCGAGCGGTGTGAAGTGCGATTTGAGTGCGGGAATGGCGCGCTCGGCGATTTCGTCAGCGGTCCAGCCGTCGCCGGAGTGGACGGAGCGCACCGGACGGGGCTGGTTGAACAGGAATATCTCGTTCTTGCGAACGGCGAAGATCTGCCCACTGACGCCGTCGGCCCGATCAGACATCAGGAAACAAGCCATCGGCGCGACCTTGGCAGGTGTCATCTCTTTGATCTTGGCAACCCGCGCCTTCTGTTCGTCCGTGTCGGTCTTGATCGACGAGATCATCCGGCTCCAGGCAAAGGGCGCGATGCAATTCGAACGCACGTTCCACCGCTTGAGGTCGAGGGCCACCGATTTCGAGAAGGCGGCGATGCCCAGCTTTGCGGCGGAATAGTTCGCCTGTGCCAGATTGCCGATCAACCCCGAGGTCGAGGTCATGTGCACCAAAGCACCGCCCTCCTGTTCGCGGAAATAGTCGGCCGCCGCGCGGCTGGTATTGAAGGCGCCGTAAAGATGGACCTTCACCACCGCGTCGAAATCCTCGTAGGTCATCTTGTGAAAGAACCCGTCGCGCAGGATGCCGGCGTTGTTCACCACCGCGTCGATGCGGCCGAATTCCTTGACACCGGCCTCGATCATGGCGCGCGCGGCGTCGGGATCGGTGACGTTGCCGCCGTCGGCGATAGCGTCGCCCCCTGCGGCCTTGATCTCTTCGACGACTTTCTGTGCCGCGGTTTCGGTGTGGCCGGTGCCCTTCAGGGACGCGCCCAGATCATTGACCACCACGGCGGCGCCTTCGGAGGCCGCCATCAAGGCGATGTCACGCCCGATCCCTCCGCCGGCTCCGGTGACCAGAACCACCTTTCCTTCAAGTGCCTTCGCCATCTTCTTCCCTCCTCAACTTGCCTTGCGGTATTTGTCCAGGCCGCCGGTATGCATGACCCGGCCCATAAGCGGTGCACCAATGATCGCTTCCGCCTTGAGCGCAGCTGCAATCAGCTTGTCCAGATCGATGCCGGTTTCGATGCCCAACTCGTGACACAGGAACACCGCATCCTCGGTGCAGACATTTCCTGCGGCGCGGGCGTGGCCGTGGCCCGCGAAAGGACAGCCGCCGAGGCCGGCGACCGAGCTTTCGAACATGTCCACGCCCATTGACAGGGCAGCATGGAGATTGGCGATCCCAAGCCCCCGCGTGTCATGGATGTGCATCCCGATGCGCGCCTCGGGCGCCATTTCGCGCAGGGCGCCGATCATTCGTTTGACCGCCTCGGGGTTTCCCCATCCCATGGTGTCGGCGACCACAAGGATTGGCACGGGGATGTCCTCTTCTTCGCAAAGCTGAAGAATGAAGCGGAAATCGTCGAGGATGCGCTCTTGCGCGATGGGGCCTTCAAAGTTGCAGCCAAAGGCCGTCATCACATAGGCCGCGTCAACCGTAAATCCCTCTTCCTTGTAAAGACGGACCCAGTCGCGTTGTTTCTCCCGCATTTCCGCAGAGGAACAATTATTGTTCGATTGGGCGAATGCCTCGGATGGATAGAACAGCAGGCGTGGGTCGATATCGACCTCATGCGCCGTCAGGGCCTTGCGAAACCCTTTGTCGTTCAGCCACAGCGACGTGTAATTCACGCCTGGCTTGCGCTTGATACGCTGGAACAACTCACCTGTATCGGCCATCTGCGGAACGTATTTCGGGCTGACAAAGCTGCCGACCTGAATACGTTTCAGACCGGTTTCGCTAAGCATGTCGATCAGTTCGATCCGCTCTTCGATCGGATAGATCTTTTTTTCGATCTGAAATCCCTCGCGCGGGCCTTCTTCACGAAATTCTACGAATTTGGGAAAGTCACTCATTTCATCACTCCTCGGATGGCAGGATCTCGGCGATGACCTGGCCGCGATCGACCATGTCCCCATTCGAGATGGATATATTACTGGCGATCCCGGCTGCGGTCGCTCGGATCGAGATTTCAAGTTTCATGGATTCCATGACCGCAACCACGTCACCCTCTGCGACAGCCTGACCGTCGACGACCTTGATCTCGACAATCATTCCAGTCAGCGGAGAGGTCACGGCGCGATCCGCCGCGGCATCGCCGCCAGCAAAGGCAAGCGGGGCGGCCGGCCGGAAGACCAGGCGGCCTTCGGGGGTGTCCAGTTCGATCACGCCGTCGTGCAGACGTGCTTCGATCAGGTGGACGGTGTCGCCGTCACTCAGGCGCCAGCGGCCCGGCGTGATTTCACTTGCCGACAGTGTCAGCGCGTCGCCGTTTTCCGAAAGGACTGTGTATTTGGTGCCCAGTTTGACAGGTCCGATGCGCAATTCCTCTGACTCACTGTCTGATTCGGTGAGCGTCACACACTGCCCCGCTTCCATCGCATCGCCGCCCAGGCCAAGCCGCCAGCCGGTGAAGGAGTCACGGTTGGTCCAGGGATTGGCATCTGCATCACCACGCGACTTGGCCACGAAGAGAATGGCGGCGGCCGCTTTCCACAGATCAGGGCGAACGAGGGGGGACGCCTGTGTCAGCTCGTCCAGCCTGTCGTCGATCCAACGCGTGTGAACCTGCATTCGTTCGAATTCGGCGTTCCGCGCCAGCGCCGTCAGAAAGGCGCGATTGGTCTCGACGCCTTCGACCGCGACATGGTCAAGCGCGGTGGCCAGACGCGCCAATGCGGTTTCCCGGTCCGGCGCGTGCACGATCAGCTTTGCGATCATCGGATCGTAATAGGGCGTGACCGCATCGCCCTCTTCGACACCGCTGTCGATGCGCAGACCTTCCGGCAGGCTCAGCGTGGTCAAGGTGCCGGTTGAGGGGGCGAATTGCATCGCCGGGTCTTCGGCGTAAAGCCGTGCCTCGACCGCGTGGCCGTTGATCTTCAGGTCATCCTGCACCAGGCCAAGGCCCGCGCCTTCGGCAATGCGAAGGTGCAGCGCAACCAGATCCAAGCCGGTGATCGCCTCGGTGACGGGGTGTTCCACCTGAATGCGGGGGTTCACTTCGAGGAAGAAGTAGTCATCGCCCGCGACCAGAAACTCCACCGTGCCCAGGCCGCGATAGTCGAGCGTTTCGCCCAGGCGCACCGCGTCATGCGCGATTTCGTCCAGAAGCGTGCGGGGCAGGCCCCAGGCCGGGGCTTCCTCGATGACCTTCTGGTGGCGGCGCTGCAGCGTGCAATCGCGTTCGAACAGGTGCACCACGTGCCCCTTGCCGTCACCGGCGATCTGGACTTCGACATGGCGTGCCTCGGGCAGGAAACGCTCCAGCAAAAGCCCTTCGGAGCCGAAGGTGGACTTTGCCTCGCGCAGCGCGCCTTCGATGTCCTCCACCAGCGTGGTCTCATCGGTGACCAGCCGCTGACCGCGCCCGCCGCCGCCGCCGACCGCCTTGAGTAGGACCGGCAGGCCCATTTGGCGCACTTCATCGGCAATCTGCCGGGGATCGGACCGCGCACCTTCCGCTCCCGAAATCACCGGGACGCCAGCGGCTATGGCCGCCTCTTTGGCGCTGGCTTTGTCGCCGAAACGTTCAAGCGTCTCCGGCGTCGGCCCCATGAAGATCATGCCGGCGGCTTCGACCGCACGGGCGAAATCCGGGTTTTCGGCCAGAAAGCCGTAACCGGGATGGATCGCATCCGCGCCCACCGATTGCGCGGCGGCAATCACTGCGTCGATTTTCAGATAGCTCTCAGATGCAGGACCGGCGCCGATGCAGACCGACTTGCCGATATCGCGCACATGCAGAGCATTGGCGTCGGCTTCGGAATGTACGCCGACAGGGGTGATCCCGCTGGCCCGCGCGGTACGCGCGATCCGACAGGCAATTTCGCCGCGATTGGCGATAAGAAGCGTTTTGATTTTCATGACTCGCTCCTCACATCCTGAACACGCCGAAATTGGTTTCGACCTTGGGTCTGCGCGAAGTCACATCCAGCATCAGCGCCATGACGTCGCGGGTTTCACAAGGCTCGATCACGCTGTCGATCCAGAGGTTGGAGGCGAAATTGTAAGCCCCCTGGAAATCCTCGTATTCCTTGCGGATCGGGGCCTTGAAGGCCTCTTCGTCTTCGGGCGTCCAGCTTTTGCCATCGCGCTCGTTGATCTGCGCGCGGACCTGGGCCAGCACGCTGGCGGCCTGCTCGGGGCCCATAATGGCGGCCCGGCCGGTGGGCCAGGCGAACGTCGCGTCCGGCTGGAACGGGCGGCCCAGCATCGCCAGGTATCCCGCCCCGTAAGAGCCGCCGGTGATGATCGTGAACTTTGGCACCCGGGCCGAAGACATGGCTGTGATCATCTTGGCGCCCGCCTTGGCGATGCCCATCTGCTCGACTTCGCGGCCCACCATGAAGCCGTTCACATCGGCCAGGAACAGCAGCGGAATGTCGCGCTGCACGCAAAGATTAATGAAATGCGTCGCCTTCAACGCAGCTTCGACGAACAGAACGCCGGTATTAGCGAGAATGCCCACTTCGTGGCCGTGGATGCGACCCCAGCCGGTCATGATCGTGTCGCCATAAAGCGGCTTGAACTCGTGGAAGTCGCTGTCATCCACAAGCCGCGCGACGATCTCGCGGTTGTCGGTTGGCACTTTGGGGTCGCGGCTGACAATGCCGTAGATTTCCTCGATCGGATAGGCGGGCGCGCGCGGCGCCTGCGGCGTCTTGCGCGGCAGGGGCTTTTCGCCCAGATGGCTGACGATCTCGCGCGTGATGGCCAGCGCGTGGGCGTCATCCTCGACAAGATGGTCGGTCACACCCGACACTGATGAATGCATCTTGCCGCCGCCGAGTTCCTCGGCATCCACCTTCTCTCCGGTGGCGGCAAAGGTCAGTTCCGGCCCGCCAAGATACATGAAGCCCTGGCCACGCACGATCACTACTTCATCGCAGAGCGCCGGGATATAGGCACCGCCAGCGGTGCAAGGACCCATGACGACAGCGATCTGCGGCACGCCGTCACCGGACATGCCGATCTGTTGATGAAAGATCGAACCGAACTGGCCCTCATCGGGAAAGATGTTTTCCTGATCCGGCAGGAAGGCACCGCCGGAATCTACCAGCGTGATCACCGGAAGACGGTTTTTCCAGGCAATCTTCTGGGCGCGCACGTGCTTGCGTGAGGTCATGCCGAAATAGGTGCCGCCCTTCACAGTGGCGTCATTGGCGATGATCATGCACTGGCGACCCTCGATCACACCTATGCCGGTGATGATGCCTGCGCCCGGTGGTACGCCGTCGTATTTGTTCAACCCGGCAAGTTCTCCGAGCTCCAGAAACGGGGTGCCGGGGTCGATCAGCCGCTCGATCCGTTCCCGCGGCAGGATCTTGCCTTTGCCGACATGTCGTTCCCGCGCCTTTTCGGGGCCGCCGACGCGTTGCAGAAGCCGAAGCGCATGCAGCTCATCGACCTTTTCGCGATACCGCGCGTCGTTTTCCCGGAAGTCGTCAGATCCGGTATCGAGTAGGGATTTAAGTCTTGTCATGGCAGGTCAGGATACTCTCTGAGAACAAAGGCGACCTTGGCGGCGCCGGGTTTTTCAAAAGTGTCAGCAGCAACCAAGTGAACGTCGGCCTTAAAGACCAAAGCATCGCGCAGCCGCTGCTCGATCTTCTTTTTGAGGGCATCGTCATCGGCCGGATCGCGACCGGGGCCGCGTTCGACGATCACCTTCAGCGCGCCTTGCGTGGTATGGCCCTCGAAATCAGCCACGATGCGCATGACGCCGTTGGTGTCCGGCACCATTTCGGTGATCACGCTATTGATGGCCGACGGGAACACATTGGCCCCACGCACGATCAGCATGTCGTCGGTGCGACCGGTGCAACGAATCTTGGGGCCGGTCCGCCCACAGGAGCATTCGGTGTCGATAACTTCGATATAATCACCTGACCGGAACCGCACCAGCGGGCTGGCTTGACGACCAATCGCGGTGTAGATCATCTCGCCTTGGGCGCCTTTTTCCCAAGGGATGATTTCTCCGCTTTCGGGGTCGAGCAATTCGGTGATTATATAGTCCATGTTGACCATATGCATCCCCGACTGGGCATCGCATTCGGCCCAATAGGTCACACCCAGATCAGTGCCGCCCAGCATTTCAGTGCATTTCGCACCCCAGGCCGCTTCGATCTTGGCGCGAATTGCCGGGATGCCGCCGCCGGGCTCTCCGCCAACGACCACCTGTTCCACACCCAATTCACTGGCCTTGCATCCCAGCACTTCTGGCGCCTTTTCAGCCAGGTGAAGAACGAAGTTTGGCGCACCGACGATGCAGCGGGGGCGCGTGTCAGCGCAGGCGCGCAGCAGACGTTCCGCACCGCCGTCCGCCCCCACCGGCACATCGATCGTGCCCATGTACTGCAATCCCTGCATCACGGGGATGCCGCCGACAAAGCCCTTGGCCAGCGAAAACGCGTGCAACACCATATCGCCCGGCCGCACCCCGTTGGCGAAGAAGCAGCGCGCCGTCATCTCGTGCCACATCTCGGCGTCGGATTCGGTCAGAGCCACATACGAGGGGCTGCCGGTGGTGCCCGACGAGGCCTGCATCTGGATGATGTCCGACATTGGCGCCGCGCGGTGCTTGCCGAAGGGCGGTTCCGCAGCAAGGCTTTCGCGGATCTCGGTCTTGTAGGTGAAGGGCAGTTTCTGGAGATCTTCGATGGTGCGGATCTCGTCGAAATCGACACCCGCCACGGCGAACCTTTCCTGATAGAAGGTCGAGTTCGCCTTGAGATAGGCCATCTGCTCGCGCAGCCGCTCTTCCTGAATGCGGCGCACTTCGTCGAGCGGCATGCCCTCGATCTCGTGCCAGAAGCGATCATTCACCTTGCTGGCGGCGTCCTGCCGCCGGAAGCGCATTCCAAATTGCATGTTGTCCTCCCTTCCGGGCCGCGCGTTCAGTAGGAGCGCGGCAGGCCCATGACCTTTTCGCCGATAAAGCTAAGGCACAGCTCGCGGTTCACGGGTGCCGTCCGCAGCAGTCGCACCAGCGGGTACATTTCGTAAAGCCCCGTATCTTCGGTAAAGCCCGATCCGCCATGGGCCTGAAGCGCCGCGTCGACCGCTTCGATCCCGGCCTCTGCGGCGGCGTATTTGGCCATGTTCGAAGACGCACCGGCGGGCAGCTTGTTGTCGAATTCCCATGCCGCGCGGCGGGTCATCAGACTGGCCATTTCGACCGCTGTATGTGCCTTGGCCATTGGGTGCTGCACGCCTTGGTGCGCGCCAATGGGTTGGCCGAAGACATTGCGCTCGGAGGCATAGGCCACGCCCTTGTTCAACGCGAACCGTCCGATGCCGCAGCAGAGAGCACCTAGGATGATGCGTTCGGGATTGAGGCTGTCGAACAGGATCGAGAACCCTTCATCGACCTCGCCGACCACGTCCTCGGGGCCCAGATCGACCTCGTCAAAGAACAGGGTCCACTGTTCCTCGGGCAGCGGAATCGAGATTTTCACCCGCTGCTTGTCGACGCCCTTTTTCTTCAGGTCGACGGCAAACAAGGTGAAGCCGTCGGTCTTGCGGCTGACTTCGTTATGCGGCTTGGTTCGCGCCACGACCAGACAATAGTCCGAAACCTCGGCGCCAGTGATGAAGGTCTTTTCGCCCGACAGGCTGAACCGGTTGCCCCGGCGCTTGGCCAGCGTGGTGGCCTTCATCGTGTTCGACCCGGCGCCCGGTTCGGTGATCGCAAAACAGAACTGGATCTCGCCGCGACAGGCGGCCGGAAGCAGCTCTTTCTTGTGGAATTCGGTTCCGTGGCTGGCGAGGTGGGCCAGCGACATGGTCGGTCCGACCACCATCATCAGAAGCGGGATGCCGTGATTGGCGGTGCCCTCCATGAACAGGGCCATTTCGGTCATGCCAAGGCCGGCGCCGCCGTATTCTTCGGGCACCATGATCCCCAAGAAGCCATCATCGGCAATTTGCTGGAACATCTCCCTGGGGAATTCATGCCTGCGGGCGTGATCCAGCCAATAGGCATTGTCGTATTTCTGCGCCAACTGTCCGCCGTAGTCGTAAATCTGGCGCTGTTCGTCGTTAAAAGTGAAATCCATAGTCTCGTCCTTAGGCCTTAAATTCGGGGGCGCGACGGTTCTCGAACGCGTCGAGTCCTTCGGCGACGTCATCGCCAGGCAGTGCGCGCACGGCGGCGTCACGCTCCAACCGCATTTGCTGGTCAATGCCGAGATCCGCGCCTTCCCGTGCCAGCCGCTTCATCTCGGCAATGCCACGACGCGAGCGGGTGGCGATCTTCTGGCAGTATTCCAGCGCGGCCTTATGCAGATCCGCATCCGGCACGATGTAATTCACAAGACCGGCCTCTTTGGCCACGCCCGCTTCAAGCCAGCGGGCCGAGAACATCAGGTCAAGCGCCCGGCGCTGTCCCATCAACCGCGTGAGCCGTTGCGAGCCGCCCCAGCCGGGGATCAAACCGAATTGTGCGTGCTGATCGCCAAATTGGGCGGCTTCGGCCGCAAAGCACACATCGCATGCCAGCATCAGTTCGATCCCGCCGGCCAGACACAACCCCTGCACCGCCACGACAACAGGGAGGGAGGAGGTTTCGAGCGCGCGCAGGTTGTTCATGCCAAAGGCGATGAAATGGTCCAGCGCGGCGGGATCGTTCAGTTTGCCTTTCACTTCAGTCAGATCTGCACCGGTGCAAAAGTGCTTGCCTCGCGCCCGGATCAGGATCGACCGGATGTTCCGGTCGGCCTCGAACCTGACGCGCGCAGCAGAGATGCACTCGTGAACCTGCAGTGACAGGCAATTAAATTTCTCGGGGCGGGCCAGCTCGATGATGCCAACGTTGCCTTCGGTACTTACGGCGACTGGATCACTCATTTCGATGCTCCTTTCGCTTTCTTGTCGTACTGAAGCGCCATCCGCCCGACCTTCTCACGGGCGATCACAAGCTTCTGGATCTGCGCAGTGCCATCACCGATCTGCAGACCAAGCACATCGTTATAGCGCTGGTGGTGGGGCAGGTCGGTAGTGTAGCCGTAATGTCCGTGCAGGATCAGACACTGGTGCAGGATCTCACAAGCCGTCTTGGGCAGATACCATTTGCACATCGCCGCCTGAGAAGTGTGGGGCTGGCCGCGGTCGCGCAGGTCCAGCGTGTAGTAGCAAAGCTGACGCATCATGGTCAGCTGGGTTTCGGCCTCGGCCAGCGGGAAGCTGACGCCCTGGTATTGCACGATGGGCGCGCCGAATGCCTCGCGTTCCTGCACATAGGCCCAGGTTTCATCCACCGAGGCCTGCGCCGCGCCCAGGCATTCCAGCCCGATCAGCGCGCGGGAATAGTCGAACCCGGCCATGATCGTGCCAAAGGCACGGTCCTGTTCGGCCATCATGTTTTCGGCCGGCACAAAAACGTCGTCGAAAAACACTGAACCGCGCCCGACAGGCTTGGTGCCGATATCGTCAAAATGCGTGCGCTTGATGCCGTCCTGATTGAGATCGACGAAAAAGGCGCTGACGCCGCGTGCGCCGCCGTCAGGGTCGCCGGTGCGTGCAAAGACCACCGCCGCATCGGCCTGGCTGGCAAAGCTCATGGACGTCTTTTCGCCATTCAGCCGCCAGCCGTTGCCGGATTTCTCGGCCTTCAGGATCAGGTTCGCCGCATCCGATCCGCCGCGCGGCTCTGTCAGACCCAGGCCGATGACGGCGTCACCCGAAACAACCCTGGGCACCCATTCCGAAGCGATGTCCCTGGAGGCGTGCTTGGCCACCATACCCCCCATAAGAGAGCCCAGAAGCTGTACGTAACTTGCGTTGAAATCGGCATAGGCGATTTCTTCAACGATCAGCCCCGACGTGACAGAGCTTTCACCCAGTCCGCCGAATTCTTCGGGCAGATCGGCCCCGATCAGGCCCAGTGCGCCCATCTCCTTGATCAGCGCACGATCGAAGGTATGGCCGCTTGCGCGCTCCTGATAAGTGGGCGCAAGTTTTTCCGTGGCGAAACGCTTCGCGGTTTCGCGAAACGCCTTCTGATCGTCTGTTGGCTGGAATTGCATCGGTGCTCCTCCCAATGACCGAAAATTATCTTTCCAAAAATCTAACAAATGTTAGAATACAGATCAAGCGTAGTTTTGAGGAGGACGCCCAAAATGGAAAATAAGCCAACAGAGAGCTTCGGAACCATGCTCTCGCCCATCCGCGCAGGCGAGCATATATTGCGAAATCGTGTCATCATGGGGTCGATGCACACGCGGCTGGAAACCGAGCCTGACGGCATTGCCAAACAGATCGCGTTTTACGCTGAGCGGGCGCGGGGGGAGGCGGCGATTCTGGTCACCGGTGGGTTTTCCCCCAATGCCGAGGGCATATTCGATCCCGAAGGTCCGCGCATCGATGACCCTGAAGAGGCACGCGGCCTGCGCCCAATCTGCGAGGCGGTGCAGGCCGAAGGCAGCCTGCTCTGCGCGCAGCTTTTGCATGCCGGGCGCTATGCCAAGATCGAAGGCTGCGTGGCGCCAAGCCCGATCCGGGCGCCGATCAACCGTTTTGTTCCGCGCGAAATGACCGACGCCGACATCCGTCGCACCATCGAAGATTTCGCCAAAGCCGCCGCCAATGCGCAGGCCGCAGGTTTCGATGGCGTCGAAATCATGGGCTCCGAAGGATACCTTCTCAACGAATTCACCGTCACCCATACCAACAAACGCGAGGACGACTGGGGCGGAAGCGCCGAGAACCGCCATCGCTTCCCGGTCGAAATCGTGCGCGCAGTACGTGAACGCTGCGGGCCCGACTTTCTGATCATCTATCGGATTTCGGCGGCTGATCTGGTCGAGGGCGGCGCACCCGCCGAAGAAATTGCAGACCTGGCGCGCAAGATCGAGGCAGCGGGTGCGGATATTCTGAACACCGGCATCGGCTGGCACGAGGCACGCGTACCGACGATTGCCTATCCGGTTCCGCGCGGTGCCTGGCGCAAGGCGGCGAGCAACGTGAAAGCGGCGGTATCGATTCCGGTGGTCGCCTCGAACCGAATCAACACGCCCGAGCTTGCAGAGGATATCCTTGCCTCTGGCGATGCGGACATGATCTCGATGGCCCGGCCTTTTCTGGCTGACCCGCATTTCGTCAAGAAGGCGCACGAAGGCCGCGCCGACGAGATCAACACCTGTATTGCCTGCAATCAGGCCTGTCTGGACTTCATCTTTTCGGATCGGCCAGTCGGTTGTCTGGTCAACCCACGCGCCGGGCGTGAAACCGAATTTCGGGATACGCCGACAGAGTCACCCAAGAAAGTGGCCGTGGTCGGTGGCGGCGCCGCAGGCATGGCTACAGCCGCCGAGGCGGCGAGACTGGGCCACGACGTCACGCTTTTCGAAGCGCAAGACAAGCTGGGCGGTCAGTTGAATCTGGCACGCGCGGCACCGGGCAAGGACGAATTCGACGAAACCTTGCGGTATTACAGCGGCCAGATGCAAAAGCACGGCGTCAAGCTGCGCCTTGGGCAGCGGGCCGGGCTGGACGATCTGAACGGCTTTGACCATGTGGTCATCTCCACCGGGGTCACGCCGCGCATTCCCGACCTGCCCGGTATCGATCATCCCAGTGTCGCAACCTATGCCGAGATCCTGTCCGGCGCGCGCGTGGCGGGCGACTCCGTCGTGGTGATGGGGGCAGGGGGCATCGGCCATGACGTGGCCGAATTCCTGGTGACCGAACCGGCCGAGGCCCATAACCCCGACGCGTTCTGTGATACCTGGGGCGTGGACCCGACGTTTGCCACCTCGGGCGGTTTGGCGGGCGATCCGCTGGCCCCGAAATCATCGCGGCGCAAGGTTGTGATGCTGCAGCGAAAGGCGTCGAAACCGGGCGCCGGGCTTGGCGTTTCAACCGGCTGGATCCTGCGCAACGCTTTGCGCAAGCATGGAGTCGAGGCTCTTGGCGGCGTGGTCTACGACCGCATCGACGACGCCGGTCTCCATATCGTCATGGACGGAGAATCAAAGGTCATTGCCGCCGACACGATTGTGCTTTGCACCGGTCAGGAGCCGGAACGGGCCCTGGCGGAAGACCTCACCGCCCGCAACGTCACCGTCACGATGATCGGCGGGGCAAAGGAGGCCGCCGAACTCGATGCTCTGCGGGCTATTGATGAAGGGGTGCGTTTGGCGCAAAGTCTCTGAGGCTCCAGAGCGAGGGAGGATGCGATGCTGCCCGAGGTCATGCGCGCAGGGCGTGCCGATCTGTATTCGGTTTTTCGAACCCGTGTGCACGACTGCGCGGAGGCTCTGGCCGTGGAGGACGGAAGCAATCGGTTGACCTATGCCGAATTGCTGGAGCGTGTCGATCGACTGGCTTCCGTGTTTCTGGCCAGAAGCGTGGTACCGGGCGACAGGATCGCGATCCTGTCGCACAACCGAGCCGAATACCTGGAGGGTGAGCTGGCCGCAGCGGGAATCGGCGCCATCGTTGCCTGTCTGAACTGGCGGCTTGCGCCGGACGAGTTGCGGCATTGTGTCGAACTGGTCGAACCGGTTCTGGCAGTGGTCGAACCCGGACTTCGGGACGCGTATCGGGGGGTGGCCACGACCCCCTGTCTGGAAATCGGGCCGGACCTGGAGTCAGCCCTGGCCGAGGCCCGGCCCGATGCGCGCGTCGGTACTTTGGTGGACGATCCCGAAGCCGGGCTGACGATCCTTTACACCTCCGGGACCACCGGCCTGCCCAAAGGCGCGCTTATCAGCCACCGCGCTCATATCGCGCGGTCCATGGTTTTTGCGGCGCAACTGGCGCTGGATCCCGGCGACGGGTTCATCGCCTGGGCGCCGATGTTCCACATGGCGTCCACCGATCATGCGCTTGCGACGCTCTTGCGGGGCGGGACAGTGGTGATGGTGGACGGGTTGCAGTCTGCGATCATCAACGCGGCGCTGTCGCGCCACAGGATTGGCTGGTTCGTGATGATGCCGGGTGCACTGGACGCCTTTATCGCAGAAAGGCGCGCCAACCCTCTGCCGGTGAAGGGGATCAAGGTTTGCGGCGCAATGGCCGATCTGGTGCCGCCGCATCAGATCGCGGAACTGACGGGCCTTCTGGACACGCCTTACCTGAACTCCTTCGGGGCGACCGAAACCGGACTGCCCCCCGGAACCGCCAATCTGATCGCGCCCGGTGTGGTGCCCCAGACATTGTCCAAGCGGGTCAGCGCCTTTTGCGAGGTCCGGTTGGTCGGCCCGGAGGGCCGCGAGGTGCCGGTTGGAACGCCGGGCGAAATGGCGGTGCGGGGCCCGACCCTGTTTTCAGGATATTGGAACGCCGACGAAACCAATGCCCGCGACTTTCGCAATGGGTTCTTTCACATGGGCGATCTGTTCCGACGCAATCCCGATGGCACCATCGACTTCGTGGACCGGGCGAAATACCTGATCAAGACGGGCGGCGAAAATGTCTATCCCGCGGAAATCGAACGTGTGCTTCTGGCGCATCCGCGTGTGATCGATGCAGCGGTGGTGCGGGCTTTCGACGCGAAATGGGGCGAAAGCCCGGTGGCCTTTGTCGCATGCGATGTCGACGGGCCGGAGGCGCAAGAACTGATAGACCTGTGTCAGAAACATCTGGCCGGGTACAAGCGGCCGCGTGAAATCCGGTTCATTCGGTTCGAGGATTTTCCACGGTCGACTAGCGGCAAGGTCCAACGCCATGTGCTCGAAACCTGGGTCGCTGATGAAAAAGCGCGCACCCAATGATACACACGACGAACAATGGCTGTGCGGCTGCGCTCAGAACACCTTGGAAGACTCCCTAGCGTTGGTATAAAATTAATATATTACAATGACCTGCGTGCGCAAATCACGAACCGCTATTGTCGCCTCTCCAGCCCGCGCGTAAGGTTTTTAAAAACAATCAGCTTTCTTTTTGTAACCATCTCTCCTAGGTCGGAATCATTCAGATTCCAAGCAAGAGGTGTACCGAACCATGACGAAAGTCGCGATTGTCTATTACAGTGGATATGGCCACACGGAAGTGCAGGCCAAGGCCGTTGCCGAAGGCGCCAAAGGTGTCGCCGGCACCGAGATCGACCTGCTGAAACTGTCTGACGGCGGAGACCTTGACGACGCGGCCTGGGCGGCGCTCGATGCCGCCGATGCCATCGTCTATGGCAGCCCGACCTACATGGGCGGACCCGCCTGGCAGTTCAAGAAATTCGCCGATGCCAGCTCGAAGCCGTGGTTCACGCAGAACTGGAAGGACAAGATTGCCGGTGGGTTTACCACCTCGGCCACAGTCAATGGCGACAAATTCTCGACCATCCAGTATTTCATCACCCTGTCGCAGCAACACGGCCAGCTCTGGTGCGGCGTTGGCCTTATGCCGGCAAACACCAAGGCCGACGGCCCGGAAAAGCTGAACTGGACGGGCGGATATTCCGGCCTTCTGGCGATTGCCCCCTCTGACAGCGCCCCCGAGGAATACCCCACGGGCGGCGATCTGGAAACGGCGCGTGCCTACGGCAAACGATTGGTGGACGTCGCAAACCGCTGGAACAGCTGATCCAGCTTTCCTATACCGCGTCCCGGCCGCCCGAATTTGTGGCGGCCGGTTCACACTTTTCAGCCCTACTCCTCAGCCTTTGCCCGGCGTCCGGTCATCCCGCGACGCCGGTCCGCCCGACCAACGCCATCAGGGTGCCGGTCATCGTGGCGACAAGCTTTTCATTCTCGCCCGTCAGTGCATAGGCGCGCGCCTCGCAGGTGGTCAGGGTTCTGCCCGGCTTCACCACGTCGGCGACAAATCGAAACTGCTCGCCATCCGCCGGGTTGAGCAGGTTGATTTTGAATTCCACTGTCAGCACTGCCGCTTCGGCAGGCATCAGCGAAAAGGCGGCATATCCGCACGCGCTGTCCAGCGCGGTGGATACGATTCCTGCGTGCAGGAAACCATGCTGCTGGGTCAGCGCGTCGCTGTGCGCCATCTCCAGAACGATATGGCCGGGTGACAGGTCGGCAATGCCGATCCCAAGCGTGTGCATCACATTCTGCAGATCGAAACTGTCGCGCACCCGCGCGTCAAAGTCAGGGTTTTTCGGCTCGAATTGCGCCATGGCGTGATTTCACTCCTTGCAGTCATCCATGATGACCAACCTTAGCCGGTCCTTGAGCCGTGCATCTTGTAACGAAGGGCCAAAAACGCGCGGGGCCGCCTGAGAGCGAAGTGCACCGGGCGGTTTGCCGGCGAAGGCCCGGCAGGACGCTGACATATGTGACTGATCGTAATACCCGGCATCCAGCGCCAGATTGCTCAACGGCCGGGTGTTGCACGCGAGGTCTCCAAGCAGCTGGCGAAAACGCCGGGTGGCGGCGAGCCGCCGCCTTGACACGCCGGTATCGGCCCGCGCCCGGCGACGTTCTGTCCGGTCGCTGAACGTCTGCGGCGGCGCGGCAAAGCTTAGCCCCCTTGCAAGATCATCGAGCGCGGCAACAAGCGACGGCAGGCCATCATCACCCTGCCGGACCCGCCCCAGTACCAGGGTCAGCGGCGCCAGCGCCTCGGTCCCGGGCAGACGCTCCGGTCGCGCCGACAGCCCCAGCCCGGCCACAATGCCGCAAAAGGACGATCGGCGACGAGTGAAGCCCGGACGGGGTGGCGCAAGCGACACACGCGCCCCTTCATCACCGTCATGGCATCGCGTCACCGAAAGGGTGAACAGGTCGGTGGCGAAACGCCCGCTATCGCGATTGCTTAACGCGCCAGTGTCGCGGAACACGAAAAGATGGTCGATCTGTGCCGCAGCATCCGCAGACGGCTCCAGCTCAAGATAGAGCGGCGCAGGCGTCAGGTCACTCGACGAAGGCATCCCGATGCTCGGCGACGAAATCGCGAAAGCGGCGCGCCGGGCGTCCAAGCACGTCGCTCACGGTGGTCTCGATGCCGGCAAGGTAGCCCTTGGGCGCGATGGAGGCCAGTTCGACCATGGCCGCGGCGACTTCGTCCTGCATCCCGCCCGCGACCATGGCCGCCTTGGCGTCATCGGGAGACAGGGGCGCACAGGTGATGGCGCGTCCGGTCACTTCGGACAAGACAGTGGCAACATCCTCGCCGGTCAGGGCCTCGGGGCCGGTCAGGCCATAGCCCTTGCCCGCGTGGCCCGCGCCGGTCAGCGCCTCGGCGGCGACATCCGCGATGTCGCGGGCGTCGATCCAGGCCACGGGGCCGCCCAGATCATCGTAGTACACCGCGTCCTTTGCAATGTTGACGGCCTGCCACAGCAGGTTCTGCATGAAATAGGTCGGCTGGACGAAGGTCCAGTCAAGGCCGCTTTGCTTCAACAGTTCCTGGGTTTCGGAATGCCACTTGCCGAAGGTCAGCCCCGCCTTGGGCGATGCGCCAAGCCCGGTGGCCAAAACGACATGGCGCACCCCCGCAGCCTTGGCTGCCTCAATCACGTTCGCCTTCCAATGGCGCATGTCCAGATGCGCAGGCGTGACCAGATAGATCTTGTCAGCCCCGTCACAGGCCTGCGCCAGCGCGGCGGGGTCTGTGAAATCCGCTGCGACCGCTTCGCATCCCTTGGCCTTGAGCGCGCCAACCTTTGCCGGGCCGCTGGTGACAGCGCGCACGGTTGCGCCCTTGGCCAGAAGCGTATCGACAAGAGGGGCTCCGGTGGTGCCCGTGGCTCCGAATACAGTGATCATGGATTTTCCTTTTGCAGTTCAGCGATGGCATCCATCGTCTCGGGATTGCTCACCGCTGACAAATCACCCGGGTCTTCGCCCAGGAAGGCTGCGCGCACAATCCGGCGCATCGTTTTCATGCTGCGGGTCTTTGGCAGTGCCTCGACGAAATGAATTTCGCGCGGGCGGAAAGGTTTCGAGACGACCTCTCCCACCCGGTCCTTGAGCTGTTCGACGAGGGCGTCATCGGGTGACACACCCGGAGCCGCCACACAGACACAGACCACAGCCACGCCCTTGATATCGTCAGGCGCCGCGATGGCGGCGGCATCCACCACTTTTCCCGTTTCGGTCAGGGCCGCCTCGATCTCGGGCGGGCCGATGCGTTTGCCGGCGATGTTCAGCGTGTCGTCAGAGCGGCCAAGAATATACCATGTGCCGTCCGGATCCCGGCGCACCCAATCGCCGTGCCGCCACTTGCCTGGAAAGGTGGACCAGTAAGTTTCGACATACCGCTCTCGGTCGCCCCAGATGGCCGGGGTCAGGCCCATTGGCGGCTGGGTCACGACCAGTTCGCCGACCTCGCCCGGCGCGGCTTCGCTGCCGTCCTCGCGCAGCACTTTCGCCCCGACACCCAGTGCCTCAGCGGAGAATCCGCCGGGTTTGATCTCGTGCAGCACAGTCGAGGTCAGGATCGCACCGAAAAGCTCGGTTCCCCCGGCAATGTTCAGCGGCACCGCGCGACGCCGACAGATATGGTCGAATTGCCAGAGCCAGGCGTCATCGGTCCAGGGTTCACCCGTTGAGGCAACAATGCGCAGCGCCGACAGGTCATAGTCAGACAACGGCGCCGGATCCTGCGTCATGAACTGCCGCACCAGAGTGGGCGCCACGCCGAGGTGAGTCACCTCCATCTCGGAAGCAAGACGCAACAGCCGAAAAGGATCGTTTGGCATCGACGGCGCGCCCTCCGCCAGAACCAGCGTGGCGCCTGACAGCAGAACGGACAATAGGGTAAGCGGCCCCATCACCCAGCCCATGTCGGTCATCCAAAGGTGCCGGTCATCCTGTTTCATGTCGAGACACAGCAGGAAATCGGTCGTGGCCTTTGCCTGCACCCCCAAATGGGTATGCACGACGCCCTTGGGCCTGCCGGTCGTGCCCGAGGTATAGGCGATCAGGAAGACGTCTTCGGATTTGACGGGAACAGCCGGGAAATCCGGGCTCGCGTCGCCCATGGTTTCGGCCCAGTCGAGATCGCGGGCCGGATCGGCCACCGCACCCCCGAACCGTCGCAGGCTGACCACGGTGTGAACCGAAGGCACGTCGGTCAAAGCTTCGGCAAGCGCGGCTTCCATCCAGACCGGCTTGCCCCGTCGGGGTGTGGCATCCGCCGTCAGCACCGCCACGGCAGCGGCATCGTTCAGACGCGATACGATGGCGTGGGGCGCAAAGCCGGAAAACAGCGGCACCGCGATGGCGCCCAGCCGAGCGATCCCCAGAAGGGCGGCCTGAATTTCGGGGATCATCGGCATATAGATGCCCACCGCCTGACCTGGCTTTATACCGCGCGCGGCAAGGGCAGAAGCGACGCGGCCGGCTTCGGCGGCGAGTTCGGAGTAGGTCCAGTGGCGGCGGCTTCCGTCTTCGCCGACCCAGTCGACGGCAATTTTCTCGCCAAGACCTTCGGCAATACGGGAGTCGAGACAGGTTTCCGTCAGATTCAGAGTGGCTTCGACGGCCCATCTGATCGATTCAGGCCCGCTGGAAATATCTCGTAGTTCCGTGTGCGGACGCTTGAACCGAATGTCAGCATGGTCGATGATCCGGCCCCAGAACCAGTCCGGCTCCTCATTGGCGCGGCGGGCGAGATCTTCGTAACTGTCAATGCCGCATTCCTTCAGGAATGCGGTTAGCGTGCTTGAACGCTGAATGTCATAGCCTGGCTGAAACATTCGTCACCTTTTTAAAAAAAGGCCGCACTATAAGCGCGGCCAGTCAGGGAGGTATCTCTTGGCACGGCTTGGAAGCAGCGCCCTGTGACAGGCGCTGCGACCAGCGGTTAACCGTGCATGGACAAGCCGCCCGAAACCGAAATAACCTGACCGGTGATGAACCCCGCGTCATCCGACGACAGGAAACAAATGATGCCAGGGTAATCTGTCGGTTGCGCCAGGCGCTTCATCGGAATGGCCCGCTTGAGACCTTCGGCAATCTTTTCGCCAGCTTCGCCCTGTGCAACCTGTGCGAACAGCGGTGTATCGGTCGGGCCGGGAGCGACAGCGTTCAATTGGATACCTTTGCGCGCCAGTTCCCGCGCCACGGTTTTGGTGAACGATATGATGCCGCCCTTGCAGGCCGAATATACAGCTTCACCGGATGAGCCGACACGACCGGCGTCGGACGCGATATTGACAACGCGGCCACCACCGTTCTTCACCATGCCCGGAAGCACCGCGTGATGCATGTTCAGCGGACCGTACAGATTGATGTCGATGACCTTTTTCCAGATATCCGCATCTGTATCGAGGAACGGTTTGATCACGTCCCAGCCGGCGTTGTTTACCAGCGTATCAATCGGACCTCCGGCTTCGAACTCGGCCACCGCCTTGTCGACCTGAGCGCGGTCGGTGATGTCTACCTTGAAGGCCTGCGCCTTTCCGCCTGCCTCGGTGATCAGTCGGACAGTTTCGTCCGCCCCATCCTTGTTCAGATCGAAAACGGCAACTTCAGCGCCCTCTTCGCCGAAACGTTCGCAAACCGCGCGGCCGATGCCGCTGCCACCGCCAGTCACGATGACCCGCTTTTCGTTCAACCCTCGCATAGGGAGGTCCTCCTTTTCCAATAAATCTTTGTAAAGAACTTGATTCGGGGCGTTCTTTACCCTATTCTAACACTTGTTAGATTTATTGCAATGGACAGCCTTGTGGCCCGCAAGTATCGACAAGGAATGGAACAAAAAACTGACTCAACCAGGACACTGAACGAAGACCTCAGCAAGTCAGAGAGGACGCGTGAAGGCATTCTCTCAGCGGCCGCTCGACTGTTTCGATACGAAGGCTACTACGCGACTACGATGCGCGACATTGCCCAGGAATCCGGCATAGAAGCTGGAAGCATCTATTACCATTTTCAATCCAAAGACCAGATTCTGAGTGAGGTTCTGGATATTGGGGTGCGTCAACTGTACGAGAAGGTGAGTGAAATTGTCCGGTCGACGAAGGGAAATCCAGAGGATTTCCGCAAGACCTTCGCTTCGCTGATCGACACGCACCTGACTTTTCTATTGACCGACAGCGATTTCACCTCGGCCAATATCCGGAATTACCCAATGTTGTCGGATGAAACACGCGCTCCTCACCGTGAGTTGCGGGCCTCATACGCAGAGGCCTGGGGCAGTTTCCTGAATGAAGCAAAACGCAGCGGCCACCTTCGAGGTGATATATCAACTACTGTGATCCGCCAGTTCATCCTGAGTGCCATGAACTGGACTGTGGAATGGTATAATGTCGATAAGTATCCGGTGCACCTGCTCGCCGAACGCATGAGCAAGTTGGTACTCGACGGAATGTGTTTGCATCGCCGTGCTGATATAGAAGGCCTGATGCTGACTCCTGCCACACCCGTCAATGTCACGGATAACAACGGCAAGGCTTCGAAGACCCGCGCAGAGATCCTGCGGGCCGCAGCGCGCGCCATGAGGGACAATGGTTACAAGGCGACCACACTGAGAAAGATCGCGGAAGAAGCGGATATGAAGGCCGGCAGCGTCTACTACCATTTCAAATCCAAGGAAGCGATCGTGGACGAGGTACTGAACGCGGGGTTAAGCGATCTTCTAACAGGCGTCAGCGCAGCCGTTCGGAAATTCGACGCCCCGTGCGATCATCACACCAGAATAGCGACTGCAATCTGGGCGCATTTGGATTTTCTCTTCAAGGCGAGCGAGTTCACGTCAGCGAACATCAGAAGCTATGGGATGCTGCCCAACCACTTCCGGAAGAGGCACCGAGGCATTCGCCAGGAATATGGGAAACTCTGGGATACGATCCTCCGCGAAGCGCAGGAAGACGGTGCGATAAGGTCGGATATCAGAATCGTCCCCCTGCGCCAGGTGATGTTGGGTGCCTTGAACTGGACGGTGGAGTGGTTCGACCCGAACAAGGCAGGAGTGGAAGGATATCTATCACTGCATGAGTTCTCCTGTATGCTCATCAAGCTGTTGCTGGAAGGTATTTGCAACCGGGAGGCGACCCCGTCCACAGGACAAGACACGCCCTGAAAGCGGTTGCCTTGGTCAGACCAGAAGGAAGTGATACAGTCCTTCAGCAACCGCCTTTTCCCGTTCCGTCTGCCAGCTGAGCACGCTGACGCTCGCCATCCGCTTGCCCTTGCGTGTGACATTGGCACGCGCAAACAGCGGTCCCTTCACACCAGGTCGGAGGTAATCGACGGTCAGGTTAATCGGCTTGGCCGGAACGTCCGCGAAATCGGGCTGTACCGCTATGGCGGCTGTGGCTTCCATGAAACTCGCGATAATGCCGCCATGGTAGTACTCCATGATAGGGTTACCTATATGGCGGTCAGCAAAGGTCATTTCCGCCTTGGCATGGAGACCGTCTAGGCTTCGGACCTCAAAGTTGAGAAATCGGAAGAAAGGCACTCGGGATACGTGGGCATTGACAGTTTGCAAATCTATCACGAGGTTTTTCCTTTAGTCATCACGTCAAACAGACTGGTGTCACCACGCGTCAAAGCAAATGAGGCGGTTCCACGGGCTATTTCAGCATCCTCATGGCCGTCGAACCAGATGCCGCCAGAATTGAAGGCAATGTGGCGGGTCTTCCGAAAACAATGCGCGCGAACTATGACATCCGCGCGCGAACGGGCGGGGCGCAGGTAATCAACTCTTAGGTCAAGAGTTGCCATCGTGCTGACGCCTTCGATGGCCACAAAGTTCGCGAGTCCGAAAACACTGTCCAGAAGGGCCGTCAGAATACCACCATGAAGCAGAGTTTGATCCACATCGACGCAAAAGTCAGGATTAAACGGCATCCGAACCTGAACGCCTTCGGTCGCGACCTCTTCGATCTCAAGCGCCATATGCGTAATCAGACCCTTGCCGCGCGCATTCCACATCTGCGCGATTTGCTCCATCTTCTTTTTGGTGATGTCAGACATGCGGCCTTCCTTTAACGCCCTGAGAAGCTGGGTTTTCGTTTTTCGATGAACGCAGCAACCGCCTCGTGGTGGTCTTCGGTCTGATGCATCAGGGCCTGATAGGCCGCCGCGGAATTCAGGAAATCCGGTAGATCCATCCGTTCGGCATTGCGCATCAGGCGTTTGGCGATCCGCACCGCGCGCGGCGGTTTCGCAGCGATGACAGCGGCCCGTTCGCGGGCCCGATCCATCAATTCTTCATGAGGTACTAGCTCTAGCACCATGCCAAGCTCCAGCGCTTCATTGGCCTCGACCATGCGCCCCGAGAAGGTCAGATCGGCGGCCTTCTGGTGGCCCAGACGACGCAACATGAACCAACTGCCTGCATCGCCCGGAATGATTCCGAGATTCAGAAACACCTCACCGAACTTTGCTTTCTCCGAGGCAATGCGCATATCGCACATCATGGTCAGATCGCAACCCGCGCCGACCGCCGGGCCGTTGACTGCGGCGATCGTCGGAACGTCCATGTTGTACAGCGCCTGCGGAAGACGCTGCACCCCGTCGACATAGCTCTGCGCTGCCGCTAGCGGTTCCTTGCGGAACACGCTGTCGGGATCGTTCATCTCCTTGATGTCGCCGCCGGCACAAAAGGCCGGGTCGGCGCCGGTCAGGATCATGACGCTGACTTGCGGGTCGGCCTGCACCTTGGCGAATGTTTCCAGAAGAGCGGCGATCATGTTGTTGCCGGTGACCGGGTTGCGACGCTCGGGATCGTTCAGCGTAACCGTGGCGATCCTGTCGGAGATCTCCAGAAGGACAGGTTGCTTACTCATTCTTTCCGTCTCCTCGTTCGCGTTTCTCGAACATTTCTGGATTGATCATGTCGCGGGCATCGTGGCCCATATGCAGAGTTTCCCCACCGTCAACATAGATATCTTCGCCGGTGATGAAATTCCCCAGATCGGACGCAAGGAAGATGATCGTCCCGGCGATATCCTCGGCCATACCCATCCGATTCAGGACCGAACGGTTCAGTTCTTTCCACCGTTCCGGCGGAATGGGATAGCGGCCAAGCGCTTCGGTCTTGATCGTTCCCGGCGCAACACAGTTCAGACGGATGCCGTATTCGCCCCATTCGGCGGCCAGCGTTTTCATCATGCCGGTCACGCCGGCACGGGCGGCAACGGTATGGGTAAAGCCGGTAAGCGCCGTGCGCGCTGAAATGGCGGTGACAAAGACGACCGATCCACCGTTGTCATACATGAAGTGATCGGCAGCGGCGCGGGTCATCTGCCACGATCCGATCAGGTTGTTGCGAATGACCGCCTCGAAGCCTTTGTTGGTGATGTCGCGGGCGGCAGCGATGTACTGGCCACCGGCATTGTTCACCAGAACATCCAGCCGCCCGTAATGGTCCTTGATCCGTCCCATCGCGGTTTCGATACTGTCCTCGTCGCGGGTATCGCCGGGCACGACAAACGCCTCACCCCCCGCCGCGCGGATCCTTTCGGCGGTCTCTTCCAATGGCTCTTCGCGGCGTGCAAACAGCGCCAGCCTGGCCCCGCAAGAGGCCATCTCAAGCGCGGTCGCCCGGCCCATTCCAGACCCCGAGCCGGTGACAAGGGCCACCTGGCCCGCCATCAGATCCGACGCGTAACGCGGTGCTTTCTTTGCGCTCATGTTGTCCCCCTCAGTTCTTCAGAAGTTCGCCGGCGATGATCAGCTTGCGCACCTCCTGGGTGCCCGCGCCGACCTCAAGCACACGGCCGGTCCGGTAAAGCCGGTTCACTTCCGTATCGCGCATGTAGCCAGAGCCACCGTGAATCTGAACCGCCTTGTCCAGCACGAAGGACGTCACCTCGGCGGCCTTGAAGATCGCGGCGGCTGTCAGTTTGTGAATTTCGCCGCGTCCGCCTTCACCTTCTTCAAGGCCCTCGCACATGGCGACGGTCTTCAGGGAAAGGCTGCGCGCCGCCTCGATCCGCGTGTACATGTCGGCCAACATCGCCTGCACCATCTGGAAATTGGCAATCGGTTTGCCGAACTGCTGACGGGTCTTGGCATAGTCGATGGAAATTTCCAGCGCGCGCCGCGCGATTCCCATGGCATTGAAGCAGACGATGGCTCGTTCAAGGTCCAGCCCCGACATGGTCACCGCAACACCGCCATCCAGCTTGCCGACCAGGTTTTTCGCCGGTACGCGACAATCCTCGAACACCAACTCACCGGTGGGAGAGCCACGAAAGCCCATCTTGTTGAGCTTCTGCGCCACCTTGAAACCGGGTGTGTCGGTTTCCACGATGAAGGCGGAAATCCCCTTGGCGCCCTTTTCGGGCGAGGTCTTGGCATAGACCAGCACCAGATCCGCGATCGGACCATTGGTGATATAGATCTTGGTGCCGTTCAGGATGTAGGCGTCACCATCCTTCTTCGCGGTTGTCCGCATCGAGCCGAGGGCGTCGGATCCGGCGCCGGGTTCGGTCAGACCCAAGGCGCCCACCAGCTTACCCTTGCAAAGATCCGGCAAGTACTTGCGGCGCAGATCGTCATTGGCGTTACGGTAGATGTTGTTTACGCAAAGGTTGTCATGCGCGACCTGACTGAGCCCGATGGCAGCCGAAGCGCGTGACAATTCTTCGCTGATGATGCAGGCTGAGGTAAAATCGAGCCCGGCCCCCCCGAATTCAGGCGGCACGTTGAGGCCGAGATACCCCATCTCGCCCAGCTTGGGGAAAACCGATGGGGGCAGATCGTCGGTGTCGTCCATTTCCGCGTTCAGGTGGTGAAACTCGGACATGAAGAACTTTCCGGCCTGATCGGCCAGCGCCTGCTGTTCGTCGGTCATGAAGTGGGTTGGCAGATCTATGTCGTTGCGCAGTTGCTTGTTCATGGTCTCGTCCTCCCTCAGGCGCGCAGCAGTTCTTCGGCGATGATGATCTTGCGGACTTCGCTGGTGCCCGCGCCGATCTCCAGAAGTTTGTTGGCGCGGAACAACCGATTGATCTCGGTGTCCTGCATGTAGCCGGAGCCGCCGTGGATGTGGCAGGCCTCGGTAACGGCCTTGTTGAACGCTTCACCTGCATAGAGGCAAGCCGCCGCGGTCAGTTTGTGAATTTCGCCGCGCCCCCCGGCGCCCTTGGGCAAGCCGACGCAGGCAGCCAGCGCACGATATCCAAAGGCGCGGGCGGTTTCGACCTCGGTGTAAATCTCGGCCAGTTTCGACTGCACCATTTGAAAACTTGAGATCGGCTTGCCGAATTGTTCGCGGATCTTGGCGTATTCCAGACCCAGCTCCAGAGCGCGTTCGGCCATGCCAACACAGACCGAAGCGACCATCGCCCGCTCCAGATCCAGCCCGCTCATCACCACCGAAACACCGCTGTTTTCGGCGCCCATCATGGCCGATGCCGGCACCCGGCAGTCCTCGAACACCAGCTCTCCGGTCGGCGAGCCGCGAAAGCCCATCTTGTCCAGTTTCTGCGCCACTTTGAACCCGGGGTTGTCAGTTTCCAGGATGAAGGCCGAAATGCCCTTGGCCCCTTTGGACTTGTCGGTCTTGGCATAAAGCAGGACCACATCGGCGATCGGCCCGTTGGTGATGTAAATCTTCGAGCCGTTGATGACGTAATCGTCGCCGTCGCGGCGGGCGGTGGTCGCCATCGACCCCAGCGCATCGGACCCCGCACCGGGTTCGGTCAATCCCAGCGCACCCACTAATTCTCCCGTGCACAGGCTGGGGGCGTACTTCTTCACCTGCTCTTCGGAACCGTTGCGCAGCAGGTTGTTCAGGCAAAGGTTGTCGTGTGCCCCGTGCGACAGCCCAACGGCCGGGTTCCATTTCGAGATCACTTCGGACACCAGCGCCTGAGTGAATTCGTTCTGACCCGATCCGCCAAACTCTTCGGGCGCGGTGATGCCCAAAAGGCCCAGTTCGCCCATCTGCTTGAACAGATCCTCGGGCCACCAGTCTTCTTCATCCATGCGCGCCTGAAGCGGGTGAAGCACCTCGCGCGACACCCGATCGACATGATCGACGATCTGGCGCTGTTCATCGGTCAGCGAATAGTTCGCCCTGATGGCGTCCAGATCGGCCATCCCCGTACTGTCCTGACTGTTCATGGTGTTCCTCCCGAGCAGAATGTCAGACTGAGCTATTGACCAAAATCAAACATATGTTAGAAAACTTTGCAAGACGCGCTTTTCGCGATCTGACGTTGTTGATTGCGACGACGGAGGATGCTCGGGAGGGGTTTGCGGCGCTTTTGGAGAAACGCGCGCCGAGATGGACGGGCAGATAGGGAGGGGGATATGACGGATCGAAAACTGCGCATCGGGTGCGCCTCCGGTTTTTGGGGGGATACGCCCGAAGCGATTGGTCAGTTGGTGACCAAGGGCGCGATC
>NZ_JARGPK010000087.1 GCF_029212575.1 Antarcticimicrobium sp. | reverse complement strand
GCCACGGCCTGCCGCGCCTTTTCCTCCTCGGCCTCGGAGCGGGTCAGGGTCTTGCGGCTGTCGTCCAGCAGGCGCTGCGCCGACTGGTGGCGGGCGGCGAGGCGGGCGACATCCTCGGTCACCTGGGAGAGATGCTCCTCGCGGTCCTGCAGCACCGAGGCGGCCTCATGGGCAAGCTCGGCGGCCTCCGACAGCCGGTCCTCCTGTCCCTCGCCTGCCTTGGCAAGCTCGCGCGCCTCCCATTCCAGCCGCTCGATGGTCTCGCCGGCATCGCGGTTGAGGCCGGTCTCGCGCTCGATGTCGCGGGTCAGCTGGTCGATGCGGGCGGTCAGGGTCTCGATGGTCTTGCGCGCGCGGGCCTCTTCGTCGCTGAGCGCGTCGCGCTCCACCTGCAGCCGTTGCAGAACGGCGGCCGCGATCGCCTCTTCCTCGCGCAGGGGGGGCATCGCCTCATCCGCCCCGGCGCGGGTGCGGGCGGCCTGCTGTGCGGCGGTTTCGGCGCGGGCGGCCTCGGTCGTGCGGTCCCGCAACACGGTTTCTGCCGCCGCGCGGGCCTCGTCCGCCTCGCGCCAGCGGCGGTAGAGCAGCATCCCCTCGGAGAGCCGCAGCTGTTCGCCGATCTCGCGGTAGCGTGCAGCCTGGCGGGCCTGGCGGGCCAATTGCTGAAGCTGGACCGAGAGCTGCTCCAGCACGTCGTCGACGCGGGTCAGGTTGGTCTCGGTCGCGCGCAGCTTCAACTCGGCCTCGTGCCGGCGCTGGTAGAGGCCGGAAATGCCCGCTGCCTCCTCCAGGATGCGGCGGCGCGCGGTGGGCTTGGCGTTGATCAGCTCGGCGATCTGGCCCTGCCGCACCAGCGAGGGCGAATGCGCCCCGGTGGAGGCATCGGCAAAGAGCATCTGCACATCGCGCGCGCGCACGTCCTTGCCGTTGGCCTTGTAGGCGCTGCCGACGTCGCGGGTGATGCGGCGGATGATGTCCAGCGTGTCGCTGTCGTTGAAGCCCGCAGGCGCCAGCCGTTCGGAGTTGTCGATCTGCAGGCTGACTTCGGCGAAATTGCGCGCGGGCCGGGTGCCGGAGCCGGCGAAGATCACATCGTCCATGCCCGACCCGCGCATTGCCTTGGCACGGTTTTCGCCCATCACCCAGCGCAGCGCCTCGAGCAGGTTCGACTTGCCGCAGCCATTGGGCCCGACAACGCCGGTCAGCCCGTCCGCGATCAGAAGATCGGTCGGATCAACAAAGCTTTTGAAGCCGGTGAGTCTGAGCTTGGAAAAGCGCAAGGGCGGTCCATCGTGATTCCAGTTGAACCTGAAATGTGACGCCTCGGGGGGGCGCGAGTCAACGGCGTTGCGTCTGCATCTGGCGTTGGCCGTTCAGTTATCCCCAATATATTGACGCGCCACGGGTGGTTTGCACCGCGTCCCCCAACGCACAGGCATAGGTCGGCACGCCGCTGCGGTCGTCGGCGACGCGGCGGCAAACCTTGTGCACGTACAGCGCGGGCGGACGCCTGTCGGGGCAATCCAACCGGCCGATCACCAGCGCCTGATCGCCGAGAACGCGGGTCACCGAACACCGGGTCACCAGCGCCATCGCCAGCCCGGCGCGGGTGCGGAGCGGACCGAACCGCGGGGCGTACTGCGGATTTACCCGGACCGCCTCGGCCAGGGTGCCACGGGCGCGGACATCAAAAACGCTGCCGTTCACGGAGATACGCGTGGCCGAACTGGCGCGGAAATAGCCGGAGGGCGCGTTGCAGCCCATGAGCAGGACGAGGGAAAGCAGGGACAGAAACCGCATCGGGGCAGTCTGACGCGGGCTGGTTAACGTTGCCTAACCGTCCAGCCGTTTGCGATCTTGCCCCTCACCGCGAATGCGGTTGAGACAAACCCGGTGCGGGCCTATAACCCGTCTTGGTCAACCGGAAATCACCATGCCCTTTCAAAAGGTCCTGCCCGAAAAACTCTCAACGTCGGTCGTCCGCCAGATCGAACAGCTGATCCTGCGCGGCATCCTGCGGCCGGGCGAGCGGCTGCCGGCCGAGCGCGACCTGGCCGACCGTCTTGGGGTGTCGCGCCCCTCCCTGCGCGAGGCGGTGGCCGAGTTGCAGGCGCAGGGCCTGCTGACCACGCGGGCGGGGTCGGGCATCTACGTGGCCGAGGTGATCGGCTCGGCGTTTTCGCCGGCGCTGATCCGGCTGTTCGGCGACCATGACGAGGCGGTGTTCGATTATCTCTCGTTCCGCCGCGACATGGAGGGGCTGGCCGCCGAACGCGCGGCGCGGTTGGGCTCGGACAGCGACCTGAAGGTGATCCAGGCGATCTTCGACAAGATGGAGGCCGCACAGGCCGCGCCCGACGCCGAGGCGGAGGCCCGGCTGGACGCGCAGTTCCATTCCGCCATCATCGACGCCAGCCACAACGTGGTGATGCTGCACATGATGCGCGCGATGTACGACCTGCTGCGCCAGGGCGTGTTCTACAACAGAAAGATCATGTTCAAGCAGCGCACCTCGCGCGCAGCGCTGCTGGACCAGCACCGGGCGATCAATGCCGCGTTGCAGGCCCGCGATCCGGACGGCGCGCGCGCCGCCGTCGAGACGCATCTGGACTATGTCCAGACGGCGCTGGAGGATCAGAAGCGCGCCGACCGCAACGAGGCGATCGCCCGTCAGCGACTGTCGCGGGAAAACGGGAGCGACAGGGGCCGCAATTAGGCGCGCGATGCCCCAGCCCGGCCCGAAGTCAGCTCCGTTCGGCAAAAGAAAAACCCGGCCCAAGGGCCGGGTTTCAAACTCAATCCGCTGTGCTGGCTGTTCAGTGCAGCTTTGCATCCACCTCTGCGATGGCCGCGTCGATCAGATTGTTGCCGTCGGCTGCGGTCATCTGCTTGGCGATCACCGAGTTGGCGGCGGCCACGGCGATGGTCACGGCCTGGTCGCGAACCTCCTTGACGGCGGCGGCCTGGGCCGAGGCAATCTGGTCCTCGGCGGCGGCCAGGCGGCGAACGATGGATTTCTCCAGATCGGCCTTGGCCTGTTCCGCGGCGGCGTCCGCGTCGGACTTGGCGTGGGCCACGATCCGCTCGGCCTGGTCCTGCACTTCCTTCTGCTTGCGCTCGTAGGAGGCCAGCAGCGTCTGCGCCTCTTCACGCAGGGCGCGGGCCTCGTCCAGCTCGGACTTGATGCCGGCCGCGCGGGTATCCAGCGCCCCGCCGATCATGCCGGGGACCTTGAAGTAGAACAGGATACCGACAAAGACGAGGAAGGCGATGAGCACGACGAAGTTGGTGTTGTGCAGCGAGAAGAACGGGCCGGAGGCGGCCAGCGCGGGGCTGGCGAAGCCGAGGCTCAGGATGAGGGCGGTCAAGTTGCGCATCTGTCTTACCCTTTCATCCGCTCGGTGACGGCGCCGGAAACGGCGGCCTCGTCCGATTTGAAACCCAGCACCGAAACGATCTCGGCGGCGGTGTCCCTGGCCACGATCTCGATGCTTTCCAGTGCGCCGGCGCGGATCTCGGAGATGGCCTTTTCCGATTCGGCAGCCTTGGCGGAGATTTCCGCATCGGCCTTGGCGATGGCGACGTCGAGGTCTGCCTGAATCTCGGCGCGGGCCTCGGTCGCGATCCGCTGTGCCTCGGCGCGGGCCTCGGCAAGCGCCTTGTTATAGGCGTCCTCGGCCTCGGCGGCCTTGACCTTGAGGTCTTCGGCGGCCGCCAGGTCGTTGGTGATGGTCCCGGCGCGTTCGGACAGGATGCCGCCGATGCGCGGCAGCGCCACCCGCGACAGAATGAAGTAGATCACGACAAGCGTGACAACGAGCCAGAAGATCTGGTTCGGGAAAGTCGAGAAATCCAGCTGCGGCATGCCCGGCGCACTGTCGGCGGCGGCATGGGTCATCTCGGCAGCGGCATGACCTGCGTCGTGGGTCTCAGTTGCCATGTCGTCCTCCTTGGGAACCTAGCTTACATCGGACAGCGCGGGAATGTTACCCGCGCCGCCCGACCGTAAGGATGTCTGTTCCGAAGGTGCTTAGACGGCGAACATCAGCAGCAGAGCGACCAGGAACGAGAAGATGCCCAGTGCTTCTGCAAATGCGATGCCGATGAACAGGGTCGCGGTCTGGCCGGCGGCGGCCGACGGGTTGCGCAGGGCGCCCGACAGGAAATTGCCGGCAACATTGCCAACCCCGATTGCGGCTGCGCCGGAACCGATTGCTGCGAGGCCTGCGCCGATGTGTGCGAGATCGCCTTCCATTGTGATATCTCCTTACGATTGGAAGTTTGAATATTGGGTGATGAGGGGGACCTTAGTGCGACGGGTGCAGCGCATCCTTGAGGTACACACAGGTCAGAATGGTAAAGACATAGGCCTGGATGAAGGCCACCAGGACCTCGAGGCCGTACATGGCGGTGATCGCCAGAACCGAAACCGGGCTGACGACGGTCAGCGCGGCAAAGCCCGCGAACACCTTGATCACGGCGTGGCCCGCCATCAGGTTGCCGGCCAGACGAATGGAGTGGCTGACAGGGCGCACGAAGTAGGAAATCAGTTCGATGACCGCCAGGATCGGGCGCAGCGGTAGCGGCGCGCTCGACACCCAGAACAGACCAAGGAAGGCGGCGCCGTTCTTGACGAAGCCCAGAATGGTCACGCTGAGGAACACCAGCAGCGCCAGCACCACGGTGACGGCGAAATGCGAGGTGGTCGAGAACGACAGCGGCAGCAGCCCGAGGAAGTTGGCGGAGACGATGAACATGAACAGGGTCATCACGTAGGGGAAGAATTTCACCCCCTCCTTGCCGCAGATATCCACGACCATCTTGTGAACGAACCCATAGGCCAGTTCGGCAATCGATTGCATCCGCGACGGAACCACGGCGCGGCGCGACGAGCCCATGACCAGCAGCACGATGATTGCCAACACGGCGATTGCCATCCACAAGGCGGCATTTGTGGGCGTGAACCAATATAGCTTTTGAAGGCCCGCATCAAAAAGGTTGACTATCACTTCCTTGCCGCTTTGGAAGCTTTCGATTTGCTGAAGCGACAGGGGAACGGTCTCACCAGTCGAAAGAACGCCGTTTAAATCTGACGTGCTGACCGAAGCCACCTCACTGTGTTGAGGAAACAGCGGCTTCACGATGAACTGATCCATCGGGTGGAATACCAGGCCGCCGCTCTCAGCGGCGTGTTCTGCACCTTGCGCTTCGGTTGCCACGTTCAGCCCCTCTCGTCGTCTCGTCCGGCCTCATCGGCCAATTTCTGCTCCTGGATCTCGCGCGCGCTGCGGATCATCGTTTTGACCCCGGCGGCAAAGCCCAGCAATGTGAACAGCACCAGCAGGATCGGGAGCGTCCCGAACAGGCGGTCCAGCCCGTAGCCGATGCCAAAGCCGATCCCGAGACCGGCCACAAGTTCGATCACCATCCGCCAGGCCAGGTTCGCCTGGGAATAATGCTCATCCGCACGGGGTTTGGGCGCCTGCGCCTGTTTCGCCGCCGCGATCCGCGCCTCCAGCTGCGCCATGCGCTGGTTTTGGTCGTCTTCACTCACCGGCGCTTACCCCACGCTTTTTTCAAGCATGGTGCTAAGCGGGCGGCGGCCCCGAGTCAATCGCTAGAATGGCAATGGTCGAGATAGCGTAAATAATTGTTATATATAGTATTTTAAAAGAGAGGAAGGGGTAAAGACTGCACCCGGTGGCGGCGGTCGGGGTAAAACGGGTGCAAAAGCCATATTCAACCAAACGGTTGACGATCGCGGCGGGCCGGCGCTAGGGGCAGCGCATGACCGATCCGCTCGACATGGTATTCGCTGCCCTCGCCGACCCGACCCGGCGCGCGATCCTGTCGATGCTGCTTGAGGACGACATGGCGGTGACGGACGTGGCCGAGCCGTTCGAGATGTCGCTGGCCGCGATCTCAAAGCATCTTTCGATCCTGAGCCGCGCCGGGCTGATCAGCCAGGAGCGGCGCGGGCGGGTGAAATGGTGCAAGCTGGAGCCGGACGCGCTGCGCGCCGCCAGTGTCTGGATGCAGGGGTTCGGCCAGTTCGAGCCGGTCAACCTCGACGCGTTCGAGCGCTTCCTGGCGGCCGAACTCAGCCCGCCAGACGATCATACCCCTGAAACCGGATCTCCAGATCCGGCCGGGTGAGGGTGCCGTCGGGCTCGATCCACCAGGGTTCGGCGATCAGCTTGATGTCGATGAGCCCGGCGGAGAGGAAATTCAGCCCCATGGAATGCGCCATCGCCACCCGCACGCCCGGTTTCGGGTTCAAACCCGGGCGGATGTCGCGGCGGTCCATCTTGAGGTGGTGGGCGATGTCCCATTCCTGCACCAGGGTGCCGGCGCGGGTGACGACCCAGCAGTGCATGTCCTCGCAATGGGTGTGTTTTTCCTCGGGGATGAAATAACCGGTGACATAGCCCGCCTCGTAGCCCGCCGCGCGGCAGGCGGCGATGAAATAGGCGTTGATGTCGACGCAGGAGCCGACGGTCAGCGAACAGACCTGCGGGATCTCGTCGTGGCCGTCGTTGAACCGCTGCTCGGGGTGACCATAGGTGAAGAGCGCTGCGACGTGATCGGCCAGTGCCTTGATCCCCGCCGGGTCGTGCCCGTCGGCGATGCCCTGAACCTCATCGCCCAGTGCCGCGGCGCTGCGGGTGAAGCGGCTGTCGCGCCGGGTGAACAGCGCCTCGGGATAAGTGGCGCCCCCGGTGACATAGTGCCAGTCAATCCCGATGCGGTCAGCGGTCGGCGTCAGCGCCATCGCATGTTGTGCCGCCAACGGATCGGCGATCAGCCGCGTCGCGGCGCCGTGCACCGCGACCGAGACCGGCGCGGTCTGCGGCGTCGACAGGCCCAGGGGGGCCAGCAGCGTGACGCCTTCGCGGGCGGGTAGTGAGACGGAGAGACAGATATCGTCGGTCATGGGGGCTCCCTACGCCATGCGGATGACTGATTTGTGTCAGGCGTCCTGTTCGAGCAGCAGGATCAGCGCCACGACCGTCATCGCGATCCCTGCCAGCACCAGACCGTTGGGCGCGCTGCCGCCCAGGGCGATTTCCCACAGGATCACCCAGGAGGGCGTCAGATATGTATAGGCCATCACCTTGGCCGAGGGCAGGTACAGGGTGGCGAACTGCAGCAGCACGAAGGTCACGGCGCTGGCGAAGATCGCCACATAGAACAGCCCGATCCAGACGATCGGCGGCAATGCCGCCCAGTCGGTTGCGCGGATGTCGTTCCAGCCGAACACCACCAGCACGGCGCAGCCGGCCAGAAGGGTGCCGAAGGTGAACATCAACGGGGTCTCTCCCCGGTTCAGGCGCCGCACCATCGGCGTATAGGCCGCATGGGCGACGCAGCCGAGGAAATAGATCGCCTCGCCCTTGCCGATCTGAAAGGCCCGCGCCGCCTGCAGGTCGGCGTCGAAAATCACCCAGAGCGCGCCGGCCGCCCCGACCGCGAGCGCGAGGGCCATGCGCGCGGTGGTGACCTGTCGCAGCAGCCACCAGCCGAACAGACCGGAGAGGATCGGCGTCAGGGTGAACACCGCGGCGGCGCTGACTGGCTTGGCGGTTTTCAGCCCCTCGAACATCAGCACGAAGTAGGCGGCGAACATTCCGCCCAGCACCAGATAGCGCCAGGGCGCCTTGAAACTGTCGCGCTTCACTTCGCCCCGGGCGAGGGCCAGCCCGCCAACGAGGAACGAGGCCAGCACGAACCGCGCGGCATTGAGCGCCGTGGGCGCGATC
>NZ_JARGPK010000052.1 GCF_029212575.1 Antarcticimicrobium sp. | reverse complement strand
CTATCTCACCCCGTTGACGCCCGAAGAGCAACTGGCCCAAGGCCTGACCACGCCGCAGCCGCTGGCGATGGCCGACCGGGTACGGTTTTCCGAACTGGACAACCAGAACCACGTCAACAACAAGGCCTACATGGACTGGTTCGAGCGAGTGCGGATCGAGCATCTGAACCAGGTCGTCGTGCCGTATTATGCCCCCGGCCCCGCCCCGCGCGTGGCGCTGCACAGCGCCACCATCCGCTACCTCAGGGAAATGCTGGCGGGGGAATCCTATATCGCGACCGCCGGCGTTGCCGCGTTTCGCTCATCCTCCTTCACGCTGGAACAACAGATCTGGTCCGGAGACCTGCGCGCTAGGCTGAGCGCGGTGATCGTGATGCTGCGCCCCGACGGCTCGGGCGCGCACTACCCTCTGCCCGAGGCGCTGCGCGACCATCTCAGAATCGAAGAGGGTGCACGGATCGACGCCTAACCGCCGTTTCGCCGCACGAAACCCACAAGCGCCGCGGTCGACCCATCCAGCCCGTCGCAGGCCATGGAGCCGTCCAGCACCGGCCCCAGCGAGGTTGCCATCTCCTTGCCCAGTTCAACGCCGAACTGGTCAAAGGAATTGATCCCCAGGATCGCCCCCTCGACAAACACCCGGTGTTCGTAAAGCGCGATGATCTGGCCAAGTACGAAAGGTGTAAGCAGCGCGTAGCTGAGGGTAACCGAGGGCCGGTTGCCGGCAAAAACCCGGTGCCGCGCCTGCCGGTCAAGCTCGACCCCGGACAGCCCGCTTCCAGCAAGCAGCGCCCGCGCCTCTTCCAGCGACCGGCCCAGCATCAGCGCCTTGGACTGGGCCAGGCAATTGGCCACCAGCAGGCGGTGATGGTGGGCCAACTCCGGCTCATGCCCCTGCGCCGCAACGAGGAATTCGCAGGGCACCGCATCGGTGCCCTGATGCAGAAGCTGAAAGAAGGCGTGCTGCCCGTTGGTCCCCGGCTCGCCCCAGACGATGGCGCCGCTGCGCCCCGCAAGCGGTGTACCGTCCATCGCAACCGACTTGCCGTTCGATTCCATCTCCAACTGCTGGAGATAGGCCGGCAGCCGCGCCAGCCGCTGGTCGTAAGGCAGCACCGCGCGGCTGGGGTGGTCGCACACCTGGCTGTGCCAGAGCCCGGTCAGCGCCAACAGCACCGGCAGGTTCCCGACCCAATCCGCCGTGCAGAAGTGCCGGTCCATCGCCTGCCCGCCACGCAGGAACGCGCGAAAATCCTCCGGCCCCACCGCGATCATCAGTGGCAGCCCCACTGGCCCCCAGACCGAATAGCGGCCGCCGACCCAATCGGCAAAACCGAACACATGCTCGGGCGGGATGCCGAAGGCCCCTGCCCGCTCCGGCTCCGAGGAGATCGCCGAGAACTGCCGCGCCGGATCGCCGCCGCCCCTGACCATCCAGTCGCGCGCGGTATGCGCATTCGTCATGGTCTCGACCGTGGTAAAGGACTTCGAGCCCACGTTGACCAGCGTCGTTTTCGGATCGAGCCCCCGCAACGTATCCGAGATATGCGCGCCGTCGACATTCGAGACATAGTGCAGCCGCGGCCCGTCATGATAGGGCGCCAGCGCCAACGTCGCCATCGCCGGTCCCAGGTCCGAACCCCCGATACCGATGCTCACCACATCGGTGATGCGCCCGCCGGCCCCGGTCAGGCTCCCGTCGCGGACCGCATCGGCAAAGACTGCCATCCGGGCCAGCCAATCGCGAACCTGGGGCACCACGTCAGCTCCATCGACGGTAACCGCGCCGCCGTCCAGATTGCGCAGCGCCGTATGCAGAACAGCGCGGTTCTCGGTCTCGTTGATCCTTGCGCCCGAAAACATCGCCTCGCGTCGGTCAGCCAGACCGCGCTGATCGCAGAGCGCCAGTAGCGCTGCGCGGATTTCGTCGTCGATCTGGGTCTTGGAATAATCCAGCCGCAGCCCATCGGTCTCGGCGCAGAACCGCTCCGCGCGGATGCCATCCCCCTCGAACAGCGCCATTATCCGCCGCTCTTTCACCTGCCCGCGCAGGGTCTTCAATTCCGTCCACATGAAAATAGATTGCCTTCGATCAGTTTATTCCGCCCAATGGACCGTCGCGCCCTTCAGCACAGCCTGCACCGGCGCCTCTTCCGGCGGCAGGGACATCGCGCGCTCCAGCGCCGCGCGTTTCTCGTCTCCATAGATCACAAGATGCTTCGACAGGGCGCCGTCCAGCACCCGCGCGGTCAGCGTGACCCGCGGTTCCGGCACGCCATCGGGCCGCAGCACCGCCAGAACCGGAGCCTCGGGATCCAGCGCCGCGGCCAGTCCGTCGGCCCCGGGAAACAGCGAGGCGACATGCATGTCGGTGCCCATGCCCATCAGCAGGACCGAGACCGGAAGTTCCGGGATCAGCATCGCCTCGATCTCGGCCAGCGCGTCCTCGGGGTCGCCGCCCGGCGCGTAGAGCGGCAGGAACCGGGCCGAAGACGCCCGGTCGGTGATCAGCCGTTCGCAGATCAGTCGCCCGTTCGAGCGCGGATGATCCTGCGGAACCCACCGTTCGTCGGTGGGAAAGACGTGAACCCGCCCCCAGTCGAGATCGGCGGCACAGAGATCGTCGAAGATCGGCCCCGGCGAGGTGCCGCCCGGCACCGCAAGGGAAACGCTGTCATGGTTCAGCAATTGCGCTTTCAGTTCACCCGCCAGGTGGTTGGCAAGATCGATCGCCAGCATCTCGCGATCCGGGTACTCTGCCAGGTTCATGGGTTGATCCCCCGCCATCTGCGTTCGTCGCGTTTCATCAGCAGATCCGCATCGGTCGGACCGGTGCTGCCGATCACATAGGGTTTAGGCACATCTCCGCGCGACTGCCAGCCCGCTATCACCGGGTCGGTCCAGGCCCAGGCCTCCTCGACCTCGTCACCGCGCATAAACAGGGTCTGATTGCCCCGGATCACATCCATGATCAACCTCTCATAGGCATCCGCCGGGTCGCGCCCGTCCGGCCCCAGCGCCTCGGCAAAGGACATGTCCAGCGGCACGTCGACCAACCGCATCCCGCCCGGCCCCGGTTCCTTGATCGTCACATGCAGGGTGATGCCCTCGTTCGGCTGCAGACGGATGGTCAGGATATTGGCATGCTGCCCCGCATCGGCGCCGAAGATCGAATGCGGCGCATCCTTGAACATCACGTTGATCACCGAAGACCGCGCCACCAGTTGCTTGCCCGTGCGCAGATAGAACGGCGTGCCGGCCCACCGCCAGTTGCTGATATGCGCCTTCAGCGCGATATAGCTCTCGGTCGTGCTGCGCGGGTTGCCGACCTCGTCGCGGTAGCCCGCCGCGCCGTCAGGTTGCGCGGGATCGGCGGTGTATTGACCGCGCACGATGTGATGCGGTGATACCGCGTCGAGCGCACGGATCACCTTCAGCTTTTCGTCGCGCACCGAGTCCGGCTCGAACTTGGCCGGCGGCTCCATCGCGATCAGGCACAAAAGCTGCATCAGGTGGTTCTGCACCATGTCGCGCATGGCGCCGGCGCTGTCGTAATACTCGCCGCGCCCGCCCACGCCGACCGTCTCGGCGACGGTGATCTGGATGTGATCGACATACTGGCTGTTCCACAACGGCTCGAACAGCATATTGCCGAACCGCACCGCCATCAGGTTCTGCACGGTTTCCTTGCCGAGGTAATGATCGATCCGGTAGATCTCGCGCTCTTCGAATTGCTCGGCCAGCGCCGCGTTCAACGCCCGCGCGCTGGCCAGGTCATGACCAAACGGCTTTTCCACCACGATCCTGGTATCCTCGGAGACCAGGCCGAACTCGCGAATGCGCCGGGCCAGGTCGCCGAACAGGTCGGGCCCCACCGAGAAGTAGAAGGCGCGCACCCGCCCCGGCGTCAGCTTTTCGCCCAGCTCCGGCCAGCCGCTGGATCCGCGCGCATCGATCGCCTGATAATCGACGCAGTCGAGGAACCCGGCCAGGGCGCCAGCCTCGCAAGCTTGCGCCGGACTGAACTCGCGCAAAGCGCCCGCCACGACATCATGGAATTCGTCGCGGCTCATCTCGCTCCGCGCCGCGCCGATCACCCGCGCCTGCGGCGACATCTGTCCGGCACAGAACCGCCGGAACAGCGCCGGCAGTATCTTGCGCCGCCCCAGATCGCCGGTCGCGCCGACCACGATCAGGTCGAAAGGCTCCACCGGAATCACCCGCGACGCCATGCTTTCTCTCCTGCTGCTCTGCTTCCCGCGCCCGCCTGACGCCCGACACCCGTATCTCACCGGGGTATGACATGGCATCACAACTCCGTCAGGCCGCCGGGGCCGACTTTAACTCCTTGAGCGTCTCAGGCTAGATCAATCTGACCGGAAGAAGGGAAAACCACGGGATGAGAGACGATCTGCACGCCATCGCCAACGCCGGCAAGTTTATTGATCGCCGCGTGACCGCGGATGGCCAGCCGCGCGCCTCGGTGTCGCTCAGCCATCCCGATACCCTGTGGTTCAACACCGGTACGCTGTGCAACATCACCTGCGCCAACTGCTATATCGAAAGCAGCCCCACCAATGATGCGCTGGTCTATATCACCGCCGACGAGGTGACCGATTACCTCGACCAGGCCAAGGCGCGCGGCTGGCCGCTGCGCGAGATCGGCTTTACCGGCGGCGAGCCGTTCATGAACCCGCAGATGATCGATATGACCGGGCGCGCGCTGGCACGAGGCCATAACGTCCTGATCCTGACCAACGCCATGCAGCCGATGATGCGGCCGCGCGTCAGGGCCGGGCTGCAGCGGCTGCGGGCCGAGCATGGCGGCCGCCTGACGCTACGGGTGTCGCTGGACCATTACACGGCCGAGCACCACGACTCCGAACGCGGCACCGGCAGCTTTGCCCGCACGCTGGAGGGGATGGACTGGCTGCGCGACAGTGGAATCGCCATGGCGGTGGCGGGCCGGACCCTCTGGAACGAGACCGAGGACCAGGCCCGCGCCGGCTATGCTTCACTCTTTGACGCGCGCGGATACGACATCGATGCCCATGATCCGGGACAAACCGTCCTGTTCCCGGAGATGGACCTTGGCGCCGAGGTGCCCGAGATCACCAGTGCCTGCTGGGGAATCCTGAACAAATCGCCCGAAGGCTTGATGTGTGCCTCTTCCCGCATGGTGGTCAAGCGACGCGGCGCCGCGCGCCCGGCGGTTCTGGCCTGCACGCTGCTGCCTCACGAACCCGAGTTCGAACTGGGCGAGACGCTGGAAGAGGCCGAGGCGGATGTCTTCCTCAACCACCCCCATTGCGCCAAGTTCTGTGTATTGGGCGGGGCTCGCTGCTCGGCCTGAGGCGGGCATCTCCCCCGCCCGGGACACGCCTCAATACAACCAGTCGCCGACCTCGAAGTTCGCCGCTGTCAGGTCGATCGCCCCACCGAAGCTGACCAGAACGTTGTCGCCGAAGTAAAGCTTGCCTGCAGCGGTATCCATATAGAGCTTGTCCTCCTCGGCCGCGCTCCACACCGATTTGTCAAAAGTCACCTCGGTGTCGCGGAACTCCTCCGCGTCGAAAACAATGACGTCCTTCTTGGTCGAGAAGTCCCTGATCTTGGCCAGCTTGGAATAGCTGTCGAGTTCGAGAAAGACCGTATCCCTGCCCTTGCCGGTGCGAACGTCGTCCGGCGCGTTTTCGAAACTGCCCGAAAGCAGATAGATGGCGTCATTGCCCGCTCCGGCATTCGCGGTTTCCCTGTACATCCCGTCCAGCACGATGGTATCGGCCCCGCCCCTGGTCCGGATCACCGCCTCGAACTCATCGGGATAGGTGGTGGTCGATGCGTTCATCAACACCACGTCGTCCCCCTTGCCCATATCCACCACCAGCGAACTGACCACGGGGATCTCGGCCGAATACTCGAACCGGTCGTCCCCTCCGCCCAAACTGACCCGGATCTCACCGCCGGCCTGCATCGATGGGATCAAACTGGACGCGGTGGCCTGTTGCAGCCGCACCGTTTCATCCAGTTCCCCGCCAAGAATGTTCAGTTCTCCCAGCTTCTGCAGCGAGTCGAATTCCTCCAGCGTGATATCGTATTCCCGATGTTCCACCGAACGCAGCAACGGCGCGATCCCGGACAGGTCCATCTCGCTTTTCGTCGCATTGTATTCGGTCAGATCGACACTGATCTCGACCGCCAGCGTGTCATAACCCTTGCCGCCGTCGAAGCTGAGTTGCGCCAACTGCTCCAGCCCGGAGTATCCGTTGAAGTTGAGAAAGACATTCTGCAGCAGGTCCCGCCCGCTGCCGCCAAAGAACCGGTCCGACACATCGTAATCCGGATCGACCCCGTCGACCCCGTAGAAATAAAAGACATCGTCGCCCCCCAGCCCATAAAAGCTCTCGCGAATCTCGCCGCTGGCGGACAGGGCGTCGTCGCGGTCGGTGCCGATATAGGTGCTGCGCATGGTGATATTTTCCTTCGATGGACTGCCTGTACCCGAACATCCCCGGCCTTTTTCCCGGCCATGGAACCCCGGCGCCAGCCTAAGCGGCGGCCTTCCCCGGCACAACCGGGCGCTTCGCATTGCTCGTATCGCGCACCGCGCGAGCGGTGCGCGGCAACGTCAGTGCAGCGTGAATTCGCCCACCACGTTACGCCATTCCCCCGGCGCGATCATCTTGCGGTGGGTGAAACGCACCGAATGCAGCGGCCCCTCGATCTCCTTTTGCCAGAACTCCACGAATTCGAACAGCCGCGGGTGGTCCGGCGCCAGGTCGTAGTCCTGCCAGACGAAACTGTTCAGCACGTGGGCATAGTCGGGCATGTGATAGAAAAACTCCGCCGTGGTCAGCCCGTATCCCTTCAGCATCAGTTCGGTTTCCGATGTTTTCATTTTTTCGGCCTCTTTCATGCTCTCACAGGACCATGATCGCCGGAATTCACATGTTTACAACAAAAACAGTATGTTAGCAGGTGGTTACCCCGGCTGCCAGAGGGAATGGGAAAGGGCCATTGCACCTTATCTACCGGGTCTGATAAGGTGTCCACACAATATCTAGACCCTGCACAAAGAATGGGCATGACAGTTGAGCGATACGCCGGAACCTCCTGAAAACACTGACGAAACCCAACCCGAACGCCCCGTCTACCACGGGCCGTCGGTGTCGATAGAAGCCGAGATGCGTACGTCCTACCTGGACTATGCCATGTCGGTCATCGTCAGCCGGGCGATCCCCGATCTGCGCGACGGGCTCAAACCTGTGCACCGCCGCATCCTCTACGCGATGCATGAAACCAACAATGGCCATGACAAACCCTATCGCAAATCGGCCCGCCCGGTTGGCGACGTGATGGGCAAATACCACCCGCACGGCGATTCAGCGATCTATGACGCGCTGGTCCGCATGGCGCAGGATTTCTCGATGTCGCTGCCGCTGCTCGACGGCCAGGGCAACTTCGGCTCGATGGACGGCGATAACGCCGCGGCCATGCGCTATACCGAGGTGCGGATGGACAAGCCGGCAGCCTACATGCTGGCGGACATCGAAAAGGAAACCGTCGATTTCCAGGACAACTACGACGGCAAGGACCGCGAACCCACGGTCCTGCCGGCGCGGTTCCCGAACATGCTGGTCAACGGCGCCGGCGGCATTGCCGTGGGCATGGCCACCAACATCCCGCCGCACAACCTGGGCGAGGTGGTCGAGGCCACGCTGGCCCTGATCGAGGACCCCGATCTGACCAGCGAACAGCTGATCGAGTACATTCCGGGCCCCGATTTCCCGACCGGCGGCGTCATGCTGGGCCGCTCCGGCGCGCGCAAGGCCTATCTCGAGGGGCGCGGCAGCGTCGTCATCCGCGCCAAGACCCGGGTCGAGGAGCTGCGCCGCGACCGCTACGCCATCATCGTCGACGAGATCCCCTATCAGGTCAACAAGGCCGCGATGATCGAGAAGATCGCCGAACAGGTCCGCGACAAGAAGATCGAGGGCGTCGCCCACGTGCAGGACGAGAGCGACCGCAACGGCGTCCGCGTGGTGGTCGAGTTGAAGCGCGACGCCACCCCCGACGTGGTGCTGAACCAGCTCTACCGTTTCACCCCGATGCAGGTCTATTTCGGTTGCAACATGCTGGCGCTGAACGGTGGCCGGCCGGAACAGCTTACCCTGCGCCGGTTCCTGACCTCCTTCCTCGAATTCCGCGAAGAGGTGGTAGTGCGCCGCACCGCCTTCGACCTGCGCAAGGCCCGCGACCGCAGCCACATCCTGTGCGGCCTGGCTGTGGCGGTCTCCAACGTCGACGAGGTGGTGGCGACCATTCGCAGTTCGGCCGATGCCGCAGAGGCGCGCACCCGCCTGATGGAGCGGCGCTGGCCCGCCGGAGAGATCGCCGGTTACATCCGGCTGATCGACGATCCGACCCACCCGATGAACGAGGACGGCACCTATAACCTGTCCGAAACTCAGGCCCGCGCGATCCTGGAGCTTCGGCTGCAGCGCCTTACCCAGCTTGGCGTCAAGGAGGTCACCGACGAGCTCGAGGATCTGGCCGCCAAGATCAAGGAATACCTGGAAATCCTCGGCAGCCGCGAACGCATCCTCGAGATCATCAGCACCGAGTTGCGCGAGGTGAAGGACCTCTTCGCCGTGCCGCGCCGCACCGAGATCGTCGACTGGTCCGGCGACATGGAGGACGAGGACCTGATCGAGCGCGAGGACATGGTCGTGACCGTGACCTCGGTCGGCTATATCAAGCGCACGCCGCTGGCCGATTTCCGCGCCCAGAAACGCGGCGGCAAGGGCCTCAGCGGCATGGCGACCAAGGACGAGGACGTGGTCACCACCCTCTTTGTCGCCAATACCCATACCCAGCTTCTGTTCTTCACCACCGAGGGGATGGTCTACAAGCTCAAGACTTGGCGGCTGCCGCTGGGCGGACGCACATCCAAGGGCAAGGCCATCGTCAACATCCTGCCGATCCCCACCGGCGTTTCCGTCGCCGCGATCATGCCGGTGGACCGCCCCGAGGAGGAATGGGACGACCTTCAGATCGTCTTCGCCACCTCGGCCGGGGACGTGCGCCGCAACGCGCTGAGCGATTTCACCAACGTCAAGCGCAACGGCAAGATCGCCATGGAGCTGCCCGAGGCGGTGGAACTGGTCAACGCGCGGATCTGCTCGGAGGACGACGACGTGATGCTGGTCACCGACTCGGGGCGCGCGATCCGCTTCCCGGTCACCGATGTGCGGGTGTTCAAGGGCCGCAAGTCCACCGGCGTGCGCGGCATCCGCCTGAGCGGGACGGATCGCGTGGTGTCGATGTCGGTGATCCGCCATTTCGAGGCCGAGGCCGAGCAGCGCGCCGCCTATCTCAAGATGCGCCGCGCCGTGGCCGGCCTTGCCGACGATGCCGAATCCGACGACGAGGACGAGGCGCAGCCCGGCCTGATCAGCCAGGAACGCTATGCCGAGATGTCGGCGGCCGAAAACCTGATCCTGACCATCACCACGGGCGGCGCGGGCAAGCTGAGCTCCAGCCACGACTATCCAGTGCGCGGACGCGGCGGCATGGGCGTGGCGGCGATGGACAAGGCGATGCGCGGCGGTGCTGTCGTCGCCTCCTTCCCGGTCGAGATGGACGACCAGATCATGCTCGCCACCTCCAAGGGGCAATCGATCCGGGTGCCGGTCGAGGGGATCTCGTTCCGCTCGCGCAGCGCCGGCGGGGTCAAGGTGTTCGACACCGGCCGGGGAGAGGAAGTCGTCAGCGTCGCCTGGATCGCGGATCAGGGCGACGAGGACGACAGCGAAGCAGACACCGGCGGCGAGGCCTGACCCATGGAGCGGCTGGCGGTCCGGTTTGACGCCCCGCTGGCCGGACGGGAGAATAACGCGCAATGAACGACCCCCTCGACAGTGAGCTGACCCATGTCTCGACGATCCAGACCTGGGAATGCGATTCCAACGCCCACCTGAACGTCCAGTTCTTTCACCAGCGCTTCCGAGAGGCCGGGCACCTCTTCCGCCTGCGCCACGGCCTGCCGGGCACCTCGATGGTCTCGGCCCACACAAGGTTCCGGCGCGAGCTGCACGTCGATGACACCGCCACCATCTTCACCCTGCCCGTGCAGGACGCGGACGGGCAGCTGTTCCTGCTGCACCGGCTGACGCTCGACGGCGAAACGCTGTGCTGCACCTCGCTGGACCGGCTCACCGGCACGGTGCCCGGGCTGGTCGCCCGGCCGCTGACGGAGATCCCCGAGGCGGCGCCGCGCGGGCTGCCCGGGACGCCGACCGTGCCGATCGCGGACACCGGGGCGCTGGTCGCCTCGGGGGCGGCGCGGATCACCTGTATCACCCATGTGCTGCCCGCCGACATGGACCACGCCGGCGAATGGCGGGCCGAGCGGCTGGTGTCGAGCTTCAGTAACGGCGGGCAATCGGCCTGGCAGATGATCGGCGCCACGACCCCCTATTTGCGCGAGCGGAACCTGGGCCGCGTGGTCGTTGAGATGACGCTCGACCGCTTCGCTTCGCCCGCCCCGGGCGCGGTCCTGCGCCAGACCAGCCGGAGCATCGAGATGAACGAGAAAACCTATCGTTTCGGTCACCAGATCGAGGACGCGGTGACCGGCACCCTCTATGCCGCCGGAGAGGCGCTGTCGATCCTGATGGATCTCGGCAGCCGCAAGGCAGTGCCGATCCCACAGGAGCTCAGGGCCCCCGTCCCCGCCTAGAGCATGCCGCGCGCGATATGCTCGATCTTGCGGGCGGTCGCCAACAGGCGCGGTCCAAGATCCTGCCGCAACCGTTCCGTGGTGATGATCGAGCGCAGCCCGCCGACGTTGACCGCGTAGACCGGATACCCGTCCGGACGCCGGATCACCGCGCCGGCGGAGTTGGCCTCGGCGATCCAGTCGCCGCCGCTCAACGCAAAGCCGTGTTCGGTCGCATAGGCGATGGCCGCGCGCACCTTGGGCTCGACATCGGGCCATTCGTCGCCGAACTGCTCAGCCTCTGCGTCCAGATGCGCCTCGCGTTCGTTCTCCGGCAGCGCGGCAAGGAACGCACGCCCCATGCCGGTGCTGATCATCGGAATGCGCGAACCGACGCCAAGCCGGATCGCCATCGACGCAGGCGTCCGACAGGCCTCGATATAGATGATCTCATGCCCGTTCGGGGTGCCGAGATAGACGCTGGCATCGGCATATTCCGCCAGCTCCTGCATGTAGGGCCGCGCGATGTCCCGGATCTCCATCTGCGCCATCACGTCATAGCCCAGCGTCAGCACTGCCGGCCCCAGCGAATAGCGCCCGGTATCCTCGTCGTAGTTGAGATAGCCAAGCTCGGTCAGCGTGAAGGTCAGCCGCGACACCGTTGCCTTGGGCAGATCGACGCGCGAGGCGATCTCGGCATTGCCGATCGGGCGGTTGTCGGGGCCAAAGGATTTCAGAACCGCCAGTCCCCGCGCGAGCCCGGAATTGATCCTGTAGTCCTTCTGTCCACTCGATTCAGACGGGGCTTCTTTTCTTTTGACCAAGGCGATTTCCAATTTCGGGCTGTCGAATTGCTATAATGGCACAAAGACATAGCGATCCGGAATACCGAACGCAAATCCCGTGAACCGCAGGTTGTCCGAGCCGCGAAATCACCGCGCGGCGATCTCGCGGTAGAGCGCCACGGTCTCGCGGATGCCCACCTGCAGGGGCTGCTCCTCGACCCGGCCGATCACCTGCTCCAGCGCGCCGGTCTCGAACCCGTCGCAGGGCGAGATCCGCACCGTCTCGGCGCAGCTCACACGCGCGTCGGGCACCGCAGCGCGGATGGCCGAAACGACCTCATCGGTGGAATGAACCGTGTCGGTCACATCCGACAGCAGCGCCCCGGACCAGGACGCGACGGCGGCCCGTGCAAACATCTCCGCAACATCGCCCGCGTATTGAAAGCAACTGCGCGTGGTAAAGGGGATCTCGTACGCCTTTCCCAGCGCGGCGGCCTCGATCGCCCGCGTGATGGCCGAGGTTTCGCCGTCGTCGCGCCCCACGCCGTAAACAACATAGGGCCGCAGCCCCAGGCTGGGCACCCCGTGGTCCTGCCAGTAGATCCGGGCGATCTCCTCGTCCGTTTTCTTGAACACGCCGTAAAGGTTCGACGGCGCGTTCGCCGGCCCGCGCGGTTTCGCGGCGATGGAACTGGTATAGATGATCCGGTCGATCCCGGCCTTTCGGGCCGCCTCGAAGATGTTGATATGCCCGCCAATGTTGATCGCGGCCCCCAGCGCGGGCCTCTCGCGGCATTGCGGGATCTGCAACGCGGCCAGATGGATGATGCCGGTGGGCCGGGTCTCCTCGATCAACGCCTCGAGGATCCCCGCATCGGTCACGTCACAGCGGTGAAACGTCACCAGGTCGGCGGGCAGATCCGGTTTCAGCAGGGCCAGCCTGCGATGGTCCTCACTGACGTCGGTGGCAACCACCTGCACGCCGCGCTCGACCAGCCGGGAAATGATCCATGATCCCAGGAACCCGGTTGCCCCGGTGATGAAGATCCTGTCGCCTGATGCCATCGCCCGCCCCCAATTTTTACCTGCCAAACTTGGAACCCCCACGCGGCACCGGGGCGCTCCACCGCGCGACAGATGCGCAGGAAGGCCCGTCATGCCCCTGATTCCAATCTCTTTTCTTCTTACCCACCCCACATCCAAGGATCTGGCCGACCTGATTACCATTCCCGGTCCGGCGGGTTTTCAATATTTTTAAAACCGTATTTCAATTCTGGTTGAAAGTCAATTTCGAAACCGGTAGCGTCATCGTCGAGGAGCCAGACGGCCCGCCCCCGCTCCGTGCGTGGCGGACCCAATGCCGGAGGAAACGGAAAACCCATGCCGAAGACGAATGAAATGGTTGTACGCACGCTGATCGAAAGCGGCGTGAAGCGGGCCTTTACCCTGCCGGGGCTGGGGGTCACCTGGTCCCTGCCGGCGTTCTACGATGCCAAGGACGACTTCGAGATCGTGCTGTGCCGCAACGAATGGATCGCCTCGATCATGGCACAGGCGGCCGGGCGGCTCACCGGGGAACCCTCGGTACTGATGGGCCAGGGCCCCTGGGTCACCACGATGGGCGGCCTCGGCATCCTCGAGGCGCATTTCGCCGGCTCGCCGATGGTGGTTTTGACCGAAACCTCCGATTACGACGGTTACGGCCAGATGGGCTGCTATCAGACCATGACCGGCGATTACGGCGGTGCCAACGCGCTGGCCTCGCTGAAGCCGATCACCAAATACGCCACCTATGCCACATCGCCGGAAGAGGCGGTGTTCGGCACCCAGATGGCGGTGAAACACGCCTCCCTGCCCCGGATGGGCCCGGCGGCGGTAGTGATGAAGACCTCGATCATCCGGCAGGAGTTTCCGGAGGCCGCCAAACCGGTGATCTACCCCAGTCCGGGCTATTTCGCCTACACACCCGCGCGCCCCGACCCCGAAGCCGTGCGCAAGCTGGCCGCGCTGATCGACAAGGCCGAGCGCCCGGTAATCGTGGCCGGAAACGGCGTGCTGGCCGCCGAGGCCGGTGGCGCGCTGCAGGCGCTGGCGGAAAAGACCGGAATCATGGTCGCCACCAGCTACAACGCCAAGGGCGTGATCGCCGAAACCTCGCCCATTTGCGCCGGCATGATGGGCACATGGGGCCACCGCACCGCCAACCGGGTCGTGGCGCAGGCCGACCTGGTGGTAATGCTGGGCGCCTCCATGGGCCCCGACTACACCCGGTTCCGCGACCCCGGCCTGATCCGCCCGGGCGATCAGACGCTGGTGCAGGTCGATGTCGATCCGCGCAACGCCGGATGGGTCTATCCGGTCGATCTGGCGATCACCGCCGATGCCGGCGACGTGCTGGCGATGCTGGAGGAGATCGGCCTGTCGCAGGAGCGCGCCGAATCGCGCACCGGGGCGGGCATGGACCTCAAGACGCGGCATGGTTATTTCGAGCTGCCCGATCTTCCGGCGGCGCAGGGCACGGTGCATCACACGGACGTGGTGCGCGGGCTGCAGGATTTCCTCGGCCCCGACGACCTGCTCGCGCTCGATGCCGGCGCCCAGCGGATCTGGGCCACCTTCGGGCTGCGGATGCCCTATCCCGGCCAGCTCCTGGTGCCCGGCGGCACCGGCGTGATGGGCTGGGGCGGACCGGCGGCCACGGCGGCCAAGATCGTGCGCCCGGACAAGCGGATCACCTGTCTGGCGGGCGACGGCGGCTTCATGATGACGGTGCAGGTGCTCCCTACCGCGGTGCAGCAGAACCTCGACGTGGTCTACCTGGTTTCCAACAACGCCGGTCTCGGCATGGTGCGCGACAACCTCGGCGACAAACGGATCGCGGTCGATTTCAACGACGTCGATTTCGCCAAGGTCTCCGAGGGGATGGGCGCCAAGGGGCTGACCGTCTATCACCCGAGCGAGATCCGCGATGCGCTGGACGAGGCGCACAAGATGGGCGGGCCGGTCGTCGTCGACGTCAAGGTCGATCCCGAGGCCAGCCATCATCAGGCGGTCGACAATGACCCGCTTTGAGGGGCGCCGCGCGCTGATCACCGCCGCCGGCAGCGGCCTCGGACGGGGCATGGCCTTTCGGCTGGCGCAGGAGGGCGCCGCGGTCACCATCTGGGACCGCGATCCCGAGGCGCTGGCCGAAGCCGCGGCAGAGGCCCGCGACGCCGGGCTGAACGTTACCACCCAGGCGCTCGACATGACCCACGAAAAGGCGATTGCCGGCGCCGTCGAGCGCATGGCGCAAGGCGGCGCCATCGACGTGCTGGTCAACAACATCGGCGGCTCGTTGCACACCCCGTTCCGCTTCCTCGACCAGAGCGAGGAGGATTGGGATCGGGTGATGGACGTCAACGTCACCGCCTGCGTGCGCACCACGCGGGCGGTGCTGCCGCATATGGTGGCGGCAGGCTACGGGCGGATCATCAACATGGGCTCCAAGGCCGGGCGCTTCGGCAGCCTCTTCGCCGGCGCCAACTACGCCGCCTCGAAGGGGGCGATGCAGGCCTTTACCCTGCAGATCGCGCAGGAGTTCGGACCCCACGGCATCACCTGCAACACCCTCTGTCCCGGCGCGATCCTGACGCCCCGCGTGCAGCGGCTGCTGTCCGAACGCCAGTCCGAGGAAGAGCGGCAAAAGGTGCTGCAATCCATCCCGGTGCGCCGTCACGGCACGGTCGAAGACATCGCGGCAGCGGTGGCCTATTTCGCCTCCGAGGAGGCCGGTTTCGTCAACGGTGCCTCGCTCGACATCAACGGCGGCCAGGCGATGGTGATCTGAGGCGGGGGCCCTGCCCCCGCCGGACCCGGTTCAGGCCGGATTGTACGAAATGCCAGCCGAATTCCCGGATCCCTCGGCGGTGCGCCGATCACCCCAGCGGCGGCTCCCAGGCCTCGGGGGCGCGCGGATGGATGTCGGTCACAACGTCGATCAGCACCGGCTTGCGCGCCGCGATAGCGCGATTCAGCGCCGGGCCCAGGTCCGCCGGGTCCTCGATCCGCACGCCCTCCACGCCGAACTCCCGCGCCAGGGCGGCAAAATCGGTGGGGCCAAAGCGGTTGATCTCTTCCGGGCTGCCGCCCTCGCGCCCGGCGTAGAACGAGGCGACCTTGGGCGTGCCCTGCCCGAAGCCCGAGTTGTTGTTGATCACCGTCACCACCGGGATGTTCCAGCGCCGCTGGGTCTCCAACTCGCTCAGGTGGTAATAAAACGCCCCATCGCCCGAGAAACAGACCACCGGCCGCTCCGGCGCGCCGCATTGCGCCCCCAGCGCCGCCGGAAAGGCCCAGCCGAGCGATCCCGCCGCCCGCAAATAGCTTTGCCCCGGATGCGGCAGCTCCAGCATGGTGGCGGTCCAGATCCCGGAATACCCCGTATCCGCGACCAGAACGCCGTTCTCCGGCAGCGCATCGGAGACCTCCCGGCACAGCCGTTCCACCGTCACCGGGCTGGTGTCGGAGCGGCAAAGCGGCGCCACCTCCGCCCGCCAGTCGCCGACGACCTGCGCGACATGCGCGGCCCAGTCGCCCCAGCCATCGCGCGGCGCAACCGCCGCCGCCAGATCGGCCAGCGCCTGTTTCGGGCAGCCCCAGACGCCGCGGGTATCGGGATAATTGCGCCCGATCTCCTGCCCGTCGAGGTCGATCTGGATGATCGCGGTGCCCTGCGCGGGCACCTTGTAATTGTTGGTGGGCTGGTCGCCCGCAAGGCAGCCGACAAAGATCACCAGGTCGGCCTCATGCACCAGCCGGTTGGCCGGCGGCGCGGAATAGGTGCCGACCGTGCCGATGTGCAGCGGATGCGTGGTCGGGATGATGGTGCGCCCGCCCAGCGAGGTTGCCACCGGGATGTTGCAGCCCTCGGCAAGGCGCAGAGCCTCGGCCTGCGCCCCGGCCTGGATCGCCCCCGCGCCGACGACCAGTACCGGGCGTTCGGCCCGCGCCAGGCGTTCCGCCGCCACGGCGATTGCCGCGGGCGGCGCCACGGGCCGGTGTTCCGGCAGACGCCCCAGCGCCGGATCGGGCAGCACCGGATTGGGCACCGCGCCCTTTTCCAGCACCTCGCCGCCCAGCCCGTTCAGGTCAAGGTGAACCGGACCCGGCGAGCCATCCCGCGCCATGCGAAAGGCCTGCGCCAGCAGATGCGGCAGCTCTCGCGCCTCGGCCACGTCCATCGTCGCCTTGGTCACCGGCGTGAACAGCGGCTTGTGATCCACCTCCTGATAGGCGTTGCGATGGCGCAGCATCGGCTCCTTGCGCCCGGTCATCGCCACCAGCGGCGCCCGGTGCAGACAGGCGTCCTGCACCCCGGCGGCCAGATTCGCCGCGCCCACAGACTGCGCCATGCAGACGCCGACCCGGCCCGAAACCCGCGCGTAGCCGTCGGCCATATAGGCGGCCGATTTCTCCGAATGGGCCAGGATTCGGGTGATCCCCAGTTCCTCCATCTCGACCAGCGTCGGGCGCAGGATCGCGTCCATGAAGAAGACATGGCTGACGCCGAGGGCGTTGAAACTCTCGGCAATGTAACGGGCCCCGGTCATCGGATTTTCTGTCGCGCTGGTCATCGTCTGTCTTCCTGTCGGATTGTTGTGCGGGGGGCGCGGTCAAAGCGCTTTTGGAATTTGATTTCAGAAAATTGCACGAATTTCAAGCTTGGGATTGCGTTTTTTGAAATTCTATTTCACTTTTACAGCGTGATCGAGGGGCGCCGGACCGCATCCGACGCGCGAGGGGGAGGGAGGACCGATGGCAATCGAAACAGTGGCGGTGATCGGGGCGGGCACCATGGGGCACGCGCTGGCGCTGGTACACGCGCTTGGCGGTTGCCGGGTGGCGCTGCACGACAACGCGGCGCAGGTTCTGGCCCGCGCGCCAGAGCTGATCCGCGCCGCGCTGGCGACGCTGCAAGAGGCCGAAACCCTCACGCGCGCCAAGGCCGAGGCCGCCGTCGCCCGGATCACCCCGGTCGATACACTGGAGGAGGCCCTCACCATCGCCGATCTGGTGGTCGAGGCGGTGGTGGAGAAACCCGAGATCAAGACACTGGTCTTTGCCGCGATCGACCGCCACGCCCGACGCGGCGCGATCCTGGCCTCCAACACCTCCTACCTCGATGTCTTTCCGCTGATCCCGGATGCCCGGCAGGCGCGCGCCGCCGTCGCCCATTGGTACACGCCACCCTATATCGTGGATCTCGTGGATCTTGCCCCCGGCCCGCAAACCGACCCCGCCGTGATCGAGGCGCTGCGCACGCTTTACACCGGCTTCGGAAAGATGCCGGTGGTTTTCGACCACCTTGTGCCCGGCTACATCGCCAACCGCCTTCAGGCGGCGCTGAACCTCGAATGCCTGCGGATGATCGATGCCGGATGGGCCACGGCGCAGGACATCGACCGCTCGATCCGGCACGGGCTGGTGGATCGCCTCGCGGTGCTCGGCCACATGAAGAAGATGGATTACACCGGGCTGGAAATGGTGCGCAACGGCATCGCCGGGCGCAGCTATCAGCCGCCCGAGAACACCGGCGAGACCCCGGTGCTCGACCGGCTGATCGCGGCCGGGCGCACCGGGGTGCGGGCCGGCGCCGGATTCTACGACTATGGCGACAGGCCCGCCGAAGAGCTGTTTCACGACCGCGACCTGCGCCTGCTGAGGCTCAAGGCGCAACTTCAGGGCAATGAGGGAGAGGACCATTGATCAAGGCAGATCTGACAGGCAAATGCGCGCTGGTGACGGGTGGCGCCTCGGGCATCGGGCTGGCCACCGTGACCATGCTGGCGCAGATGGGGGCGAAGGTGGCGCTCAACCACCTCGTCGACGACCCGGCAGGCCCGGCGCGGGTGGCGGAGCTTTGCGCGCAGCGGCTCGACGTGATCGCGGCGCCCGGCAACATCTCGCACCCCGGCGAGGCCGAGGCGATGGTAACGACCGCCATCGCCACGCTCGGCGGGCTCGATATCCTCGTCAACAACGCCGGCACCTCGGGCACCCGCGACAAGATCCCGCCCGAGGACCTCGACAAGATGACCGAGGAGTTCTGGCAACTTCTGCTCAACACCAACCTGATCGGCGCCTTTCGCTGCGCCCATGCGGCGGCCGGGGCGCTGAAGGATCGCAAGGGCGCCATCGTCAACATGGCCTCGATCGCCGGGGTCGGGCAGCAGGGCAGTTCCATCGCCTATGCCGCCAGCAAATCCGCGCTGGTCAGCCTGACCCGCAGCCTGGCGCGCGGGCTCGCCCCCGAGGTGCGGGTGAACGCAGTGGCCCCGGGCCAGACCAAAACCCCCTGGACCGAGGACTGGCCGGAGGAGCGCAAGCAATGGGCGCGCGACATGGCGGTGCTGAAACGCCGCTCCGACCCCGAGGACATTGCCGAGGCGGTGCTCTACCTCTGCGCCGGGGCCGGCATGGTCACCGGCCATGTTCTGGTGGTCGACGGGGGCATGACGCTCTAGCCCCCGCCCCGGTCAGGCGGCCTCGCGAAACCGTTTCAGATGGGTGGCACGGCTGCCGCCCATCTGGGTCAGCACCAGCAGCCGCTTGACCATATGGCCGACGGGCAATTCGTCCGTCACCCCCATGCCGCCGTGCAGCTGCACCGCGTCGCGCAGGACCGCGCGTGCGCTCCCCGCGATCTTGATCCGCGCCGCCGACACCAGCCGGGCGCGAAATCCGGTATCCGCGCTCTCCATTGCCTCGGCGGCCAGTTGCACCATCGACTGCGCCTCTTCGCGGGCGATGAACATGTCGGCCATGCGGTGCTGCACCGCCTGGAACCGACCGATGGGGCGACCGAACTGCTCGCGCAGCTTCACATGCTCGAGCGTGGCACGGTAAAGCGCGTCGATCAGCCCCGAGGTTTCGGCCAGCATGCCGAGCAGCCCCATGTCGGCGCCAAAGGCCAGCGCCGGGGCACAGCCGGTGATGACCTCTCCCGCGTCACAGGACACCCCGTCGAAAACAACCTTCGCCGCCGCCTGGCCATCGACCAGCCGGAACCGGGTGACCCCGGCCTTTTCCAACGGAACGCGGATCAGTACCGGCGCGCTCTCCATCCGCGCCACCACCCAGAAGGCCCGCGCCGCCGCCCCGCCGACGACCAGCGGTGCGCGCCCTGCCAGCGTCACCCGTTCTCCGTCTCGCATGGCGGTGATCGGCGCCGCCTCCTCCCCGCCGGCCATGACCTCGATGCAGCCTCCCGACAGCACCGGCGCAAGTACCGCCTCGGCATCGGGCAGCGCGCGAGCCAGCGTCGCGGCGCAGCGCATCACGACCGGCCCCACCGGCTCCAGCACCAGCCCCGCGCCCAACACCTCCAACAGCGCCACGATCTGAACCGGCGGCAGGCCCAGCCCGCCCGCCGCCTCCGGTACCGGGGCGAGCAGCCATCCCAGCCCGGCCATGTCGGCCCAATGCACCGGGATCTGGTCGTCGGGCTTGCGTAGCATCTCGCCGCGCCGCGCCAACCCGTAGCGGTCGGCAACGAACCGTTCCGCGGTTTCCTTCAGCATCGTCACCCCGTCGTCGGGCGGATCAAGACGGATCATCTGCAGCCCTCCTTCACAGCCCCAGCACCTGCCCGGCCAGAATGCCGCGCTGGATCTCGTTGCTGCCGCCATAGATCGACAGTTTTCGCCAGTTCAGGAACTGATAGGCGGCATTCTCGAACGGCGCCTCGGCGCCCTCGCTTTCCCGTTCGGGCAGCGCCGCAGGGCCGGCGACCTCCAGCATCAACTCGGTCAGCCCCTGCTGGATCTCCGTGCCCCGGATCTTCAAAAGCGAGGTTTCCGCCCCGATCCGTGCCCCGGCCTCGGCCGCGTTCAACAACCGCAGCGTGGTCGCCTCCACCGCCATGATGTCGATCTCAAAGGCCGCGAGCGCATCGGCGACCTCCGGATCGGCCCCACGCCCGGCCGCATCGGCCATCTCCCGCACCCGCTGCAACAGGTGTTTCGACCGCCCGATCCCCCCGATGCCGAACCGCTCGTTCTCCAGCAACGCCTTGGCATAGGTCCAGCCCCGGTTGATCTCGCCCACCACCTGGTCGTCGGGCACGAAGACATCGTCGAGAAAGATTTCGTTGACCTCCTCGGTTCCGTCCATCAGCCGGATCGGACGCCGCGTGAACCCATCCGAGGCCATGTCCACCAACATCATCGAGATGCCTTGTTGCTTCTTCGCCTGCGGGTCGGTGCGCACCAGGCAGAAGATCCAGTTGGCGTATTGCGCATAAGTGGTCCAGGTCTTCGACCCGGAAATCCGCCAGCCGCCCGCGACCCGTACCGCCCGGGTGCGCAGCGAGGCCAGGTCCGATCCCGCCCCCGGCTCGCTGAACCCCTGGCACCACCAGTCGTCGCCCGAAAGGATGCCCGGCAGGAACCGCGCCTGTTGCCCCGGGGTCCCGAAACGCATCAGGATCGGCCCGATCATCTTCAATCCGAACCCCGGCAGAGGCGGCGTGTGCTGGCGGAACATCTCCTCATCCGCGATAAGCCTTTGCCGCGCGCTCCAGCCCGGCCCGCCATGCTCCACCGGCCAGGCCGGGGCGACCCAGCCCCGCTCGAACAGACACTGCTGCCAGCGCGCGAAATCCTCTCGCGTGAGCGGTGCGCCCCGCGCCACCTTGTCCCGGGTCCCGGGGTGCAGGTTCGCGGTGACAAACTCGCGGATCTCTTGCCGGAATGCCTCATCCTCGGCACCGTTCAGAAGATCGGTCATGCGCCCGCCTCCGGCTTGACGATCAGCGCGTCCACCGCAACACAGCCCTCACCCTCGGGCAGCACCAGGACCGGGTTGATGTCGATGCCCTCGATCCGCTCCGCATGGGCCACCGACAGCGTCGAGAGCCGCAGGATCGCGTCCTCCAGCGCGGCGCGGTCGGCCTTTGGCGCGCCCCGGAACCCCTCCAGCAAGAGACCCAGCCGGGTCTCGTCGATCATCTCCCGCGCGTCCTCGGCGGTCAGCGGTGCGCGGCGCAGCGCCACGTCGTTCAGCAGTTCGGTCATCACCCCGCCAACACCGACCAGGATCATCGGGCCGAAGTCGGGATCGTTCTGCATCCCCAGAATCGCCTCGACCCCGCCCTTGACCATTTTCTGTACAAGACAGGGCGCGGACTCCCCGTTCAGGGTGTGCCCCGAAAGCTTGCCCTCCAGGTCGGCAAAGGCTGCGCGTACCGCGTCGGCATCGGAGAGGCCGAGGTGCACCAGCCCGGCATCGGACTTGTGCTCCATCCCGTCGGCCAGCCCCTTCATCACCACCGGAAAGCCGATCTTTTCCGCCGCGGCCAGCGCCTCGGCCTCGGTGCGCACCAGTTGTTCTCCCACCATCGGCAGACCATAGGTGCGCAAGGCTGCTTTCGCGGCATGTTCCGACAGGCTCCGCCCGCCCTGCGCCAACAGGGTCTCCACGATTTCCGCAGCCCCGGCAGGCACCTCCGGCGGCGGGGTGCCGTCCCGCCTTGACGCCTTGCGCCTGTGGTAATCCACGAACCGTTTCAGCGCCCTCAGCATCTGCTGGCTGCCGCGATAGATCGGCAGACTGCGGTCGCGCGCCAGTTGCTCGTAGCCGGCCTTGACCACCTTGCCGCCGTCATAGACCACGACGATCGGCTTGTCCGACGTCCGGGCAAGGTCCAGCACCGGGTCGATCAGGTTGCCGCGCCAGGCCTCGCGCACCTGGTGGATGAAGACCACCATGATGTCGGTATTTACATCGGCCAGCACCGCCTTCAGGCTGGCGCCCCAGCGTTCGGGGTGGTTGTTCACGTTGCCCGACAGGTCCAGCGGGTTGACCGGCGGGGTGAAATCCAGAAGCGGTTTCAGCCTGTCCACCGTGGCTTCGGTGAAGTCTGCCATCGGCAACCCCAGCGCCTCGGCCTGGTCGGCCATCACGCCGCTCCAGCCGCCGGAAAAGGTCACCACCGAAATGCGGTCACCGCGCGGGGCGGGGCATTTGTCGAACAGCGCCGCCACATCGGCCAGCTCAAGCGGGTCATCGACGGAAACGATGTTGTTTTGCCGGAACACGGCCTCATAGGTGCGAAAGGCGCCGGCCATCTTGCCGGTATGGGCCAGCGCGGTGCGCGCCGCGCGCTGGCTGCGGCCCAGTTTCAGCACGATCAGGGGTTTCTCCGCCGCCTGCGCCTGTTCTGCCAGATCAAGAAACCGCGACGGCGTGCGCAGCCCCTCCAGCGCCATGCAGACCGAGGCGATCTGCGGGTCCTGCAAGGCCCAGCTCGCGTAATCCGCCGCCTCCACGTTCAGCTCGTTTCCGGTCGAGACCAGATAACGCATGTGCACGCCCTGATCGTGGGCCCGCGCCAGAAGCACCATCAGAAGCTGCCCGCTTTGCGAGATCAGCGCGGTCCGCCCGGCCGAGAGATCCTCGGGAAAGGTCGCCGCCGTCAGCCCCATGAAGCCGCTGTCGAGATTGGCCAGCCCGAGGCAGTTCGGCCCGCAGATGGCGATGTGGTTGCGGTTGGCAACCTCGCGCAACCGCTCCTCCAACGCCCTGCCCTCGTCTCCGGTTTCGGAAAAGCCCGAGGCGAGGATCACCGCGCCTTGCACGCCCTTTCTGCCGCAATCTTCCAGGATGTCGGGCAGTGCCCGTTGCGGCACGAACATCAGCGCCGCATCGACCGGCTCGGGGATCGCCGAGACCGACGGGTAGCAGCGCAGCCCGTTCAATTCCTCATACTTGGGGTTGACCGGAAAGATCTTGCCCGTATAGCCCAGCCGCCGAAGCACCGGCACCGCCATGCCGCTCCAGCCCTCGGCCCTGGCGCTGGCACCGACGACCGCGATGCTTTGCGGGTTCATCAGGCCGGACAGCCGGGTGTGAACCCCGACCTCTTCCGGGACAGCCGAGACATCGCCGGTGGCAACCGCTGTTTCCGATGACATTCCTTGTCCTTTCTTGAGCTTGAAAATGGCGCGGGGAACCCGCCCTGTCATACCCCCGGTCACGACGCCCCGGCGGGCCGGGCCCGAAACGCGCGGACGGCCCATTGGAAACGCCAGGATTCGGGCTTGTGAGTCACAGATGTCCGGGGGGCCCGGCGCGCCGCAAAATCGCGGCCGCGCCCGGGCCTTCCCCGTCAGGCGTAGCCAAAAAGCCTGGGGAAATACATCGTGAAGAACGGGACATAGGTGATCAGCAACAAGACCACGATCTCGGCCGCGATGAACGGCAGGATCGCCACGCTCAGCCGCGCAAGGCTGACGTTGGATATCCCGCAGGCGGCGAACAGCACCAGCCCGAAGGGTGGCGAGGCCAGCCCGATGGTCAGGTTGGTACAGGTGATCAGCCCGAAGTGGATCGGGTCGACCCCGTACTGATAGGCGATCGGCGCCAGAAGCGGCCCCAGCACGATGATCGCGAACCCCATGTCGAGGAACATCCCGATCACCAGGAACAGGATGTTCACCAGCAGCAGGAACACATACTTGTTCGCGGTTAGCGACACGAAGACCAGCGTCACATGCTCCACAAGGTTGTAGTAGCTGACCAGCCAGCTGAACGACTTGGCGCAGGCCAGCAGGAACATGATCATCGCCGTCGCCTTGACCGTGTTGGTCAGGATCGGGACGATATCCGAGAGCGACAGGCTCCGGTACAGGATGAACCCGACCGCCAGCCCGTACATCACCGCCACCGCCGAGGCCTGCGTCGGACTGAAGAACCCGCCAAGGATGCCGCCCATGATCAGCGCCGGCAGAAGCAGCGCCGGAAGCCCCTGGAAAATCGCCAGCAAAAGGCGCACGACTCCGACGAAGGGTGCGCGTTCGCCGTACCCCTTGCGAACCGCGATGATATAGGCGGTCACCATCAGGGAGATGGCCACCAGGATGCCCGGCAGCATCCCCCCCAGGAACAGCCCGGCGATCGAGACGTTCATCACCGAGGCATAGATCAGCATCGGAATGCTGGGCGGAATGATCGGCCCGATCACCGAACTGGAGGCGGTGACGGCGGCGGCGTATTCCTCGCTGTAGCCGTTTTCCTTCATCGCCGGGATCATGATCCCGCCAACCGCGACCGTGTCGGACACCGCCGAGCCGGTTATCCCGGCAAAGAACATGCTGGCGACGATATTGGTATGGGCCAGCCCGCCCCGGATCCAGCCCACCAGCGATCCGGCCAGGGTCATCAGCTTGTCGGTGATGCCGGCGCGGTTCATGATCTCGCCGGCCATGATGAAGAAGGGGATCGCCAGCAAGAGCAGGTTCTCGGTGCTCGAGAACATCCGCTGCGGGATCTGCAGGAACAGACGCGGATCGCCGATATCGACGTAGACGAAGATGGTCATCAGGACCAGGCAGAAGGCAATCGGCACACCGAGCAGAAGCATCGGGACAAAGCTGCCAAAGATAATTCCAATCACGGGTCAGACTCCGACGGTTTGGCGTTCGGCCGCCGGCTTCCTCGGATCGGGAAGCGCGGCGCCGACGCTGAACAGCCCCATCAGCGCGCCGCCGACAGGAACCGAGAGGTAATAGTAGAAAAGGTTGATATCGAGATAGAGCGAGGTCTGATATTGCCCGACGAAGAGCGCCATCTTGATCCCGTAAAAGACCATCACCCAGACGATGATCAGCGCCATCGCGGTATAGAGGATCCGCAGCGCGCGCTTGAGCCGCGGCCCCAGCATGTCATAGACCAGCTCGACCCCGATGTGACCGCCGTGCCGGGCAATGACTCCGGCACCCACGAACACCGCCCAGGCGAACAACAGGTTGTTGACCTCTTCCACCCAGATCAGCGAATTGCCGACCACCTGATCGACGATGATGCCGGTCGCGGTATTAAGGAACAACAGCCCGGTCAGCGCCATGGCAATCGCCATGGAGCCGCGTTCGAGCCAGTCGAGAAAGGTCTGGTAGCCGACCAGGAATGTCGTCATTTCGGCAGTCTCCTTGCCGCCGTGGACCGGAATCCGCTGTAGCGGACTCCGAAGTTGGGGATGTCAGGGGGCGGACCACGGCGTGCAGTTCGCCCCCCTGTTTCAACCGCTCGATTGTTTTTTCGACCTGTCTGTCGTTGGCCGCCGTTCGGCGCATCGCTCCGACCGCGGGGCGCGACCCGGGCCAGGGGGAGATGCCCTCCTGACCCGGACCGGCCGCTTTGCGATAGGCGGTTATTCCTGCTCGGCGGCCTTGGACGCGGCTAGGATCTTGTCCACCCACATCTCGCCGTCATCGCCGATCTTGCGAACGATGGTGTCAATATAGGGCTGCTGACCCAGCGAGCGGAACTCCTCGATCTCGGCGTCGGTCGGGTAGTAGAAGGTCGCGCCTTCGGCCTCCATCGCCGATTGCACCACCAGCGAGCTCAGCAGCGACTGGGCATTGCCGACCCGGCCGCAAAGGTCGCCCGCCTGAAGGATCAGGGTCTGGTTGCTCGGCGAGAGCGACTGGAAGAACTCTTCGTTGATCAGGATCGGGTGCAGGTTATAGCTGTGGCGGGTGACGGTGACATGGGGGTTCACCTCGTAAAGCTTCTTCGAATACATCGAATAAAGCTCGGTATCATGCCCCTCTGCCATGCCCGATTGCAGCGAGGTATAGAGCTCGCTCCAGGTGATGGTCACGGTATTGGCACCCCAGGCACGGAACATCGCCAGCAGGCCGGGGTTTTCCGGCACCCGCATCTTTCTACCCTTCATGTCCGAGGGGCTGTGGATCGGCTTTTCCGAATAGATGTTGCGGAACCCGGCGCCCTCCGGCCAGGCCAGAACCCGCAGGCCGGTCTTCTTGAGAAAACTGTCGGCCAGCTCATCGCCCAGCGGCCCTTCCATCACCTTCCAGGCCGTCAGGCTGTCGCGGAAGACGTAAGGGATCTGGGTCACTGCGATCTCGGGCGCGAAAGGCACCATGATCGAGGTATAGGCGCCGACCATCTGAATCACGCCGGTCTGTGCCGATTCGATCATCGTCCGCGCATTGCCGAGCGCCCCGTCGGGGTGCACTTCGAGCTGGATTTCACCCGCCGAGGCGACCTCCAGATAGTTCTTCATCGCCGCCACGCAGGCGGTCCGGCCCGATCCGGGCAACCGCACGTCGCCTTCGGAGCTGTGGCCAACCTTGATCACGATCGGCTCGGCATTTGCGGTGCCCACCAATGAGCCGACGGCCATGGATACGCCCAGCGCCAGAGCTGCTAGTTTGTTCATTTTATTCCTCCCTGTTCCGTTCACTCCTCCTCAAGACCGTCCACCGGCAGCGCGGCACGAATGGGACCGTCCCAGCGACCCGGAACATGCGGCCGCTTTTTGAAAGGCTATTTTAAAAACTTTTTCCTGTCGATAGTTTTCCGACAGATCCGGACACCCCGCCGCCCGAAACGCGCCCGATACACTCGCGGAGGCCGACCGGATCGGCTATCGTGCCCGGAACCCGACCGGAGCCCTGCGCGAGGAAGAATGACCGCGATTCCACTACCTTGGCTGATCTCGATTTTCTCCCTGCTGATCGCCGCGATGGTATTGAGCCAGCCGCGCACGCCGGTCGGGGCGCGAATATTTTTTACCGCCGGACTTGTGGCCATCGCCACCGTCACCGGCTTTGTCGGGCTTCGCCTGGGGTATCAACTGGACGCGCTCGCGGTGGCGCAGCCCTATTTCGCCGTCCTCTCGGCACCCGCGCTCTGGCTCGGATTTTGCGCGCTGACGACGCAGGACGGCTGGCCGGGACGCCGACGACTCGCCCTGCACGGTGCCATCGTGCTGGCGGCCGAGATCGCCATCGCAATTCCCCTGCCCTGGTTCGCCGACGGTGTCCTTGTTGTCGTGAATGCCGTCTATCTTTCGCTTCTGGCGGGGATGTTGCGGCTTGGGGCGGAGGGTTTCGTACAGATTGCCCCGGAAAACGTACGATCCACCCGCATCGCCCTGGCCGCGACGATCGCCTTTCTCGCGCTGGTGCTTCTGACCGACGGGCTGATCGTGGTCGCGGCGCTCTCGGCCGGCGATACCGGCGCGATGCGGTTCCTGTCCGGCGCCTCGGGCATCGTTGCCGCGGCGGTGCTGCTGGGGGCGCTCATCGGCATTCCTCTGGCCCTGGGACAGGGGCCCTCCGAACCCGGCATCGGCCCGGCGACCGTGCCCCCCGATGACGGCGATCACGCGATCCTCGCGCAGTTGAAAGGGCTGATGGCCGACAGCCGGATCTACCAGGATCCGGGCCTGACGCTGGCGCGTCTCGGCCGCAGGCTGGGCTGCCCGGCGCGATCCATTTCCTCGGCGGTCAACCGCATCACCGGCGAAAGCGTCACGCGCTTTATCAACGGGTTCCGGGTGCAGCACGCCGCGCTGCTGCTCGAAACCACCGACCTGCCGGTGACCGAGGTGATGCTGGACGCCGGGTTCCTGAGCAAGTCGAGCTTCAATTCCGAGTTTCGCCGCGTTCTTGGCAAGACGCCCTCGGAGTACAGGAAAGCCTTTGGCGCCTGACCCGGCGGTTCGGAATCGCGTATCCGGACGTTCGCAATCCCGCATCCGGTCGCAAACGCTGCTGCGATGTCCTTTCTCGATCCTGCCGGCCCGTCGATGGGCGGGTCACCGTGATCGAGAAAGGAAAGACCATGAAGACATCAGGATTCAACGACGCCACCGCCTTTGCGCTTGCCGGCCTCATCTGCATCGGGGCGCTGTTTTCGGCCCCCGCATCACCCGCCGGGGCGGATGAGCCACAGGCCGCCGAGGCGACGGACCTGGCCATCGTGACGATCCCGACGCCACGGGCAGCGTCGCTGCTCAAACTGCGCGGCTATGCCGGGCTGGGCACGGCCGTGATCCGCTACAAGGGCTATTGTCACAGCATGGATGTCCGCTTTGTCGCCGGGGATTTCGGCGGGCCGGGCATCACCGCCATACGCCCCGGCCCGATCCGCATCCGGATAACCGACAGTGAAACAATTCACATGCTGTTCGCCGGCTACGACATTGTCAGCGACGCCATCGATGCCGGCTCCGATTTCACCATCACATCCGGCCTGTCCCAGTCCGATGCAGGTTTTGTCATCAACCCCGGCCGCAACTTTCTATCCGAGGTCTTCGGCCCCCGCCCGGTGCGGATTCCCTGCCGCGTGCTGGCCGCTAAGGACCGGATCGCGGCAGAGGGGTGAACCGACCCCAGGCGATCCCGGGACCGCTTGGCGCGATTTTTCAATATCGGAAGGGAAAATCGCGCCAATGTCCGGGCAACACGCAAACCCCTCAGACCCTGACATCCCGAACCGGAAAGGCCCTGACATGTCGCACCGCACCCTCTCCCTGCTTGCCCTGCCAGGCCTGATGCTCGGGGCCTGCACCACATTGAAACAGGTTGATACGAGGATCGAGATCGATGCGCCCCCCTGCGAGGTTTACGCCACCCTCGTCGATTTCGACGGCTATGCCGACTGGAACCCCTACCATGTGCGTGTTGCCGGCAGCGGCGTCGTTGGCGATCCGCTGGAGGTGCGCGTGTCGCGTCCGGACGGCGCGGTGGTTGATGTCCCGCATGTCCGGCTGCTCGAGGCGACCCCCTGCCGCAGCCTTGTCTGGGGCGGCGGGATACGCGGCGTGTTTCGCGGCGAACACCGGTTCGACCTGCACGAGCGGGCCGACGGCGGGACCCACCTGTCACATACCGAGGTGTTCAGCGGGCTGTTCATCGGCTTTGCCGATCTGCCGGTCGCGGTGCTGACCGAAGGATACAACCGCACCAACGAAGCCCTGCGCGCAGCCGTGGAACGGTGAACGCCCTAGCCCGCCCCCGGTTGCCCGCCGCGCGCCAGGGTGCGGAACACGCCGGGCGTCACATTGGCGGCGCGCAGGAAGTCGCGCTGGAAATGCGCCTGGTCGGCATAGCCACAGCAATAGCCGATTTCGGCCAGACCGACCTGCCCTTCGCTCAGGTATCGCGTCGCCACCCGCATCCGGGCGCGGCGCAGCACGCCCGAGAAGGTCCGCTGTTCGGCCGTGAGCCGCCGTTGCAGCGACCTCGACGACAGCGCCAGCAGGCGCGCCGCATCCGCGATTTTCCAAACGCGCCCGATATCCCCGGCCAAGGTATCCGCCAGACGGTCGCTGATCGGCCGGTGATCCGCCTCGCGCCCAAAGGCGGTATCGCCTTGCGCCTGTCCCGACCAGAGTATGCGAAAGCGGGAAACCGTCTGTTCGGGCGGAAGGTTGACCGCGCGCAACGCCTCAGGCGTATAAACGGCCCCGCCGATCTCCAGTCGGACCTGCTCCAGCCCGATCAGCGACGCGAGGCCCAGCAGCACCCCCGCGATCAGGCAGTTTTCGCCCTGAGAGGCCGGCGCGCCCTCGCTCTCGCGGATGCAGGCCCAGGCGTTTGTCCCATCCATCTCGATCCGGGTCCGGTGCGACGAATGGAAATACCGCTCAAGCCGCATCCATTTCCCGGCCAGGGTCTGCGGTGACTGGCGCCGCGCCAGAACGGAAAATGTCGGCGTCTCGTCCGCCCGTTTCAGGTGCTGGCCGACACTGAGCAGCAGGCCGGTCCCCTGCTCTGCCGCCACCCGGTCGACCAGATGCCGCTTGAGGCCATCGGGCAGAATCGCACCGTCCATCGGATCGGGCCGTTCAAGTTGCCGGACCAGGTGCGGCGCCTCGTCCTGCAGGACCCTGATCAGCAGGCTGACAAGGCCGGTCGTTGTGAACTCGGGCATCGGATTGTCCTGATCGCAGTCCGGCCGCCGCTGGGGCCCGCCGGTGTGGTTCCTATCACAGAAACGCAGAAACCGTCATTCCGGCAGCCAGCGCCGCGCTCACCCCGGCCAGAACCGGCCCCACGGCGGGAAACCCGCCCTTGCCGTTGCGCCGCCAGAGCATCGCCGCCAGCAGGATATGCCAGACCCCCAGAAGCGGAAATCCGAAATCGACCAGCGGGTCGAGCACGGCGCCGGAGACACCGATCTGTTCCCCCGCAAGCACCGCCATCAGCGCCGCCAGCCCCAGGCCGCCCCAGCCAAAGGCGCGGTGCAGACCCTCCTGGCGCAACAGCGCGGCGCCCATGGCGCCCAGCCAGATGGACCAGCAGATATTGGCAAGATGCTCGCCCACCAAAATGCCGGCGTAGTGGTTGAACACCCCTTCCAGCATCGCGGCCATCTGCATCTTTGCCGGATCGGCAGCCTCGCCCGCCAGCCAGGGGATCAGGATCACCCAGCGCCCGAAGCCGAGTGCCTGACAGAACCCGGTCAGCGTGCCGAAGACGAGCATGAGCAGCGCCGCGGTGGGCGCACGGTCGCGGAGCACCGGGTAGAGCAGGACCGAGATCAGGATCTGGCTGATCCCGGTCATGGTCAGCATCCAGTAGGTGGGCCGGATCACCGCGATGTTCGCCGAGAAGATGGCAAACCGCTCGGCGGCGGGATAGCGCAGCACCTCGGGGAAGTCGAACGCCGGTCCGAGGATCGAGATCCCGGCGAACATGGCCGCGATGTGAAGGATCAGAACCAGCGCCGCGGCGCGGTCGGGGGATTGGGTGCGGGTCACCATCGTGGCCTCCTGAAATGGGGTGATACGCAAGATCTGCGCCGTTTCGCGGGATAGGTATTGAACAATCACGCCAGCCTTCGCTCCGCCGGGCCAGCCGCCGCATCCGTGCGACGCCGCTACCCTGCATTTTGGCGCGATGGTTCAATCCCGCGGGCACGGCCGGGCCTAGATCACACGGAGACGGATCAAGGGAGGGCGAGGATGACGCCAAATGGAAAAGGACTGGCCGTGGTAACCGGGGCCAGCCGCGGGATCGGTGCGGCAATCGCGCGGCAGCTATTCGAGGAGGACCATGCGGTGCTGGCAATCGCGCGACACTTCGAAACGGGCGCGCTGCCGGACGGGGTGCGGAAACTGAGCCTCGATCTGGACCGGCCCGACTCCCCCGCCGGGATCGCGGCCGAGGTGGCGCGCCTGGAAATGCCGATCTCGGTTCTTGTCAACAACGCTGCCATCCAGCGCCCCGTTGACCTGACACAGCCGTTCGACGCGCAGCGCCGCGCGGACATCGAGGCCGAGCTGCGCCTCAACCTGCTGGTTCCGATCGCCCTGACCAACGCGCTGCTGGACCGGATGCAAAGGCCGGGGGGCACCATCGCGATGGTGACCTCGCTTGTCGCGCTGCACCCCAAGCCCTCGGCGCCGGTCTATTCCGCCAGCAAGGCCGGCCTTGCCTCCTTCACCGCCTCGCTGCGCCAGCAGATGCGCCCGCTCGGCCTTCGGGTGATGGAACTGGTGCCGCCGGTAGTGGAGACCGGCATGACGGAAGGCAGGGGCGGCAACAAGATGCGCCCGGAGGCGCTGGCGCTTGCCGTTGCCGAAGGGCTCGCCGCCGGGCGCGAGGTGGTCGCCCCCGGCCTGTCCAGAAAGGTCCGGTTGCTGAATCGCGCCGCGCCGGGCGTCGTGGCGCAGGTGCTGGCGCGCCACTGAGCGCGCCAGAGGTTTCACCGCGCCAGGAACAGCGACAGTTGCGGCACGAAGGTGATCAGCATGAACACGCCGAGGATGATCGCGACAAAGGGCTGAACCGCAGGACCGACGGTCTTGTAGTTTTCCCTGCGCGCGGTGATCGCCACCAACAGGTTCATCTCTATCGGCGGTGTCAGGAAACCGATCTCCAGGTTGACGACCATCATGATCCCGAAATGAACCGGGTTGATGCCAAGCGCCACGGCCGGCATCAAAAGCAGCGGCGCCAGGATCAGGATGGCCGAGATCACGTCGAAGAAGCAGCCGACCACCAGCAACAGAAGGTTGACCAACACCAGAAACAGAATCTTGTTCGAGGTCAGCCCGGTGACCCATTCGGTCAGTTCGTGCGACACCCGCTTGATCGTCAGCAGCGATTTCAGGCTCAGCGCAACGGCGATGATCGGAAACAGCATGCCCAGCATGCGCGTTGTGGAAATGGTGGTTTCCTTGGAATCCGCCAGGGCCGCGGTCAGCACCAGGCCCGGCACGACACCGTCAATGAACAGGTCCCAGATCGATTGTCGGAGGCCAGACCATAGATGATCAGCGGGATCGACGGCAAAATGACGATGCCCAGCCGCTTGTCTTCCGGCATCGCCGCGCCGAAGCTGGCCTCGATGCTGTGGTGCGCCTTGCGGCCGTCGATCTTTGCCTTGATGTCCTCGGGCAGCCGGGCATAGGCCTCGACCATGTTGACCCACATCGTGTCACCGCCCACGGGCGGGCATTCGACGCAGCCCAGCACGCAGCCCATCGGCGGCTTGTCGCGCCAGGCGGCGTCGGTGTGCCAGGCGTTCACGTAGCGATCGTTCGACGGGTCGGGCGATTTGTAGATGCGCGCCAGGCCGGGATTGTCCGGGTCGCTGCCCGCGACCGGGTGATCCTGGAGCCCGCCGAAGAAGCTGGTGAATTTCACATGATCGGGGCGCGAAACGACCAGCTTGCGCGATCCTGCGTCAAGCTTTTCGAAGAGGTTCTTCACATTCCATTTGATGGTCTCGTCGTGAACATCGAGAGATCGGGAGATTTCCTTGTTCGGCAGTCGGCGCGACAGATGTTCGGGCACGTCCCTTTCGCGCGGCGACAAGATGGCCGTTTCCCGCGCCGGGGACAACTGCCCTTTGCGACGGCTACGGGGCGTCGATCAATTCCAGGAACCGGCGTTCGGCCAGGGAAAGCCGCCGTTCCCGGTGATGGAGAACCCGGAATTCCCGCGGGGCAAGGTCAAACGGAATCCGGACGACCCGGCCGGTGTCGAAGGACACGTCGAGAACCAGCGTCGACAGAATGGTGGCCCCTGCACCGGCCTCGACAGCGGTGCGGACGGCTTCGTTGGAGGGAAGCTCGAGTGCCACATCAATCCGGTCCAGCGACAGCCCGTGATCGGCCAGCGCCGCCTCGAAGACCGCGCGGGTTCCGGACCCGGGTTCGCGCAGCACCCAGGGAACGCGGAGCAGGTCCTCGGGGTTTTCGGGCGGCGACGAGGCCCACGCATGACCGGGGGCGACGGCGAGCGCCAGGCTGTCGCCCGGGATCGGCTTCACACTGAGCGACGGGTCGGCAACCTCGCCTTCGGCAACCCCGATGTCGACCACAGCATCGCGGACGAGATCCTTGATTGTCGCGGTGTTGCCGGTGGTCAGTTCCAGGTCGAATCCGGGATAGGCGGCATGAAAGGCGGCCATCCGCCTTGGCAGCCAATAGCTCGCTACGGTCTGGCTGGCCGCCAGCCGCAACTGCCCCGTGCGAAGCCCGGCCAGGTCGGACAGGAGGCGTTCGGCCTGTTCCGCCCGCTTCAGGACAGCGCGGGCCTCGACCATGAAGAGCCGCCCCGCGCTGGTCAGAACGATCCGCCGCCCGACCCGATCAAACAGGGTCACCGAATGCCGGTTTTCCAGCGCGGAAATGGCGGCACTTACGGCACTTTGGGTCAGGTTCAGCGCCGTTGCGGCCCTTGTCACGTGTTCACGTTCCGCAACGGCAAGGAAAATGCGCAACTGTTCGAGCGTCATTCCACCATCAAAACCAGACCCAACCCGAAAAGGGAAATGAAAACCCAGCTTGCCGCCGCGAGCATCGCAGGGCGGGGCCCCTTGGCGGCCAGCCCGCCCAGGTGCGTCTGCAGCCCCATCGCCGCGAGCGCGACGGCCAGGAGAACCTGGGTTGCGACCCCGGCGACCTGTTTGACGTTGCCCTGCACCAGGCCTGTGCTGGCGATCCCGACCATCGCGATGAACCCGATGACGAACCAGGGCATCGGCGGCGCGGCGTTCCCGGCCACCTGCCCGCTGCGCCGCATGCGGCGCGCTTCCGCCATCCCGAGGGCCAGCACCACCGGGGCCAGCATCACCACACGTGCCAGTTTGGCGACGGTGCCGACCTCGCCGGCTTCCGACCCCATGGCAAAGGCCGCGCCGGCAACCTGGGCGACCTCATGGATTGTCGCCCCGGCCCACAGTCCGAACGTCGCAGGCGCCATGCCGGCCGCCGTGGCAAAGGCAGGCATCGCGACCATGGACAGGGTTCCGAAAACGGTGACGCAGGCCACCGCATAGGCGACATCCTCGTCATCCGAGCCCACCACCGTGTTCGCGGCGACCACGGCCGAGGCGCCGCAGATCGAACTGCCCGCCGCGATAAGCTTGGTCAGGCCGGTATCGACCTTCAGCAGCCGCCCCAGCCAGACCGTGAAGCCGAAGGTCGCGGCCAGCGTGAACAGGATAACGATCCCCCCGGCCCCACCGATCGCAACCAACTGGCTCAGCGTCAGTTGCAGACCCAGCAACACGATGCCGGCCCTGAGAACGCGCCTGACGCCGAATTTCACACCCTCGACAGCCCCCTGCGGTGTTCCGATCAGATTGTTGACTGCCATGCCCAGCAGGAGGGACAGGATCAGCGGGCTGATTGCGCCGATCCCCAGCACGGCTCTGAGCGCAAAACCCGCCCCGGCGATCGCAATCGAAAGCGCCAGACCGGGTATGATCCCTTGAAATGCGTTGCGCAGGACAGCGTTGCGCCCCGCGCGCCCGCCGGTTTCTGTGAATGGGGGAGTTCCTGTGTGAGCATGTTCCATCTGGACCGCCTCTGTTCAGTTTCGTTCGAGGTCGGTGGTTAGAAGATTGCGATTCACAAATCCAACTGGTTATTTTTCTCATTTCCATCACGAAAATCGATGATTTATGGTCGAGGTATGCCGCCTGCCCCTTTCAAAGCGGCGCCACAAGATCGAGACCGGTCGGTTGTGATGATCTCGGGGCTGGTCTTGCAGGTCTTGCAGGTCTGGGATGGGCCGGATTTCGTCGTGACGGGGGGGCGAATGAGCGCCCTGCCCCGCCTCAAGTCGAGAGTGTCCGGTAGGATCATTTTCAATCTGTCCGCACCGTCCCTGATCGCCGCATGGGCCGGTTCCGTCGCCAAAACCAGGCATCGATTTTACGTATCGGCCTGGGTGCGCAGCGCCTTCCCCTGTCGTGCGCATTGGGCAGGACTCGTCGGCGACGGCTTGCGGCGCTGAAGATCACTGTTGCTTTTTTACATCAATTATGATAATTTAAACATCTGTACAGATGTTCAAAAGCACAGACTTTCTGATCCCACGGACAAGACATGATCACGGGACCCCAGATCAAGGCAGCACGGATGCTTCTGGCGATCGACCAGAAGAAGCTGGCCGAGCTTGCCGGGCTTTCGGTGCCGACGATCCAGCGCATGGAAGCCAAGTCTGACACGGTCGGAGGTGCGGTCGACAGCCTGACCCGGGTGGTCGAGGCCATCGAACGCGCCGGCGTTGAACTGATCGGGGATGGCGCCCAGAGCCGCGGCGGGGGGCGCGGGGTAAGGCTGGTCCAACCGGCCGCAAGCTGGCGCACCGAAGATCGATCCACTTCCGGAGGCGGGGAATGATCGGGGCCGGTCTCACGATTGTCGGGCTTCTGCTGGTCCTGTCGCTTGCGGCCGCGGTCCTCCCGAACGGCCCGAAATCCCCGGTTGTCGTCTATGGGGCAAGCACGGCGCTCTGCAGCGTACTCGCGACCATCGGTTTCGCCGTGCTGGCGGCATCGGCTGACCCCGTCGGGCTGATCCTGCCGATCGGATTGCCCTGGCTGGGGGCGCATTTCCGGATCGACGGGCTGTCGGCCTTCTTTCTCCTGCTGCTCGGGATCGGCGGGGCCGCCGCAAGCCTTTATGCGATCGGCTACGGCCGGCACGAGCACGAGCCGCATCGGACCCTGCCATTCTACCCGGGGTTCCTCGGCGCCATGGCGGTCGTGATCCTGTCCGACGACGCCTTTACCTTTCTGTTGTCTTGGGAGGTGATGTCGTTGTTGTCCTGGGCGCTGGTGCTGACCCATCACCGCGCCGAGGACACCCGGCAGGCCGGTTACCTCTACCTGGTGATGGCCGGCTTTGGCACCATGGTCCTGCTCCTGGCCTTCGGCCTGATGGCGGGCAGCGGCGGCAGTTACGACTTTGCCGCCATCCGCGAGACCGGGCGGAACGAGATGCTTGCCGCCGCCGTGCTGATGCTGATGCTGCTGGGCGCGGGGTCCAAGGCCGGGCTGATGCCGATGCATGTCTGGCTGCCTGTTGCCCACCCCGCGGCGCCGAGCCATGTCTCGGCCCTGATGAGCGGGGTCATGACGAAAGTTGCGATCTACGGCTTCGTACGAGTCGTCTTCGACCTGCTGGGCCCGCTGCCCTGGTGGGCGAGCCCGGTGGTGATCGTGGCGGGCGCGCTCACGGCGGTGATTGGGATCCTGTTCGCCATCAACGACGGCGACGGCAAGCGGGTGCTGGCCTGGTCGACGATCGAGAATGTCGGGATCATCTTCGCCGGGCTCGGGCTCGCTGTCGCTTTCCGCGCCAACGCGATGCCGGGGCTGGCGGCGCTGGCGATGACCGCGGCGCTGATCCATGCCATGAACCACATGCTGTTCAAGAGCCTTCTGTTCATGGTCGCCGGCGCGGTGCTGAACGCCACCGGCCGGCGTGATCTCGATGCCCTCGGCGGGCTGATTCACCGGATGCCGGTCACCGCGGCCCTGGCGCTGGTGGGAGTCACGGCGATTTCGGCCTTGCCGCCGCTCAACGGTTTCGTGTCCGAATGGCTGATGTTCCAGTCGGTGCTGCAAAGTCCGCAACTGGCGCAGCCTGGGTTGCAGTTCCTCGTTCCCGCGGCGGGCGGTGTCCTGGCGCTGACCGCCGCTCTTGCCGCCACCGCCTTTGTGCGTTTCTTCGGGGTCATCTTCCTGGGCCGGGCGCGCAGCGACCCGGCGGCGGCGGCGAGCGAAGTGGATCGCTGGTCACTGGGGGCGATGGCCGGGCTGGCCGCGCTGTGTATCCTGGCCGGCGTGCTGCCCGGCCTCCTGATCGATTTCGTCGGCCCCGCGGTCGAGATCGCGTCCGGTGACCGGCTGGTATCGCAGACCTCAAACGCCTGGTTCACCCTGGTGCCGCTGCCGCAGATCGACAGCAGCTACAGCGGCTTCCTGGTCATGGCCTTTGTCGCGATCGTCGGTGGCGGTGCGGCCTGGACCGTGCACCGGATCGCGTCGCGCGGGGTGCGTCGTGGCCCGGCATGGGATTGCGGTTTTCCGAATGCCGATCCGATCACGCAATACGGGGCCGGAAGCTTTGCCCAACCGATCCGGCGCTCGTTCGGGCCGGTCGTCGCTGCGCGCGAGACGGTGTTCATGCCGCCGCCCGGAGATCCATCCGCCGCGCGCCACGCCGCCAGCACCACCGATCTGGCCTGGCGGCACCTTTACACCCCGCTCATCGCATTGGTCGGGGCCCTGGCGACGCGCGCCAACAGTCTGCAATTCCTCACCATCCGGCGCTACCTGAGCCTGGTCTTCGGCACGCTGATCCTCCTTCTGGTCGGTCTTGCGACATGGAACTGATCGGCAATCTCCTCCTGCAAGGGGTCCAGATGTTCCTGGTCCTTGTGCTCGCGCCGGGGCTGACCGGGCTGGTGCGCAAGGCAAAGGCGCGGCTGACCCGCCGCAGGGGGGCGTCGGTGCTCCAGCCCTACCGCGATCTGTGGCGGCTGATGCAAAAGGAGGTCATCCTCGCCGATAACGCATCATGGCTGTTCCGGGTGTCGCCCTATATGATCGTTGCCGCGACCTGGGTCGCGGCGTCGCTGGTCCCGACCTTTGCGATCGGGCTGGAATTCAGCTGGACCGCCGACTTCATCGCCATCGTCGCCCTTCTGGGCAGCGCCCGGTTCTTCCTCGCGCTTGCCGGCATGGACGTGGGCACGAGCTTTGGCGGCATCGGCTCTTCGCGCGAGATGATGATCGGCGCCTTTGCCGAGCCGGCGATGCTGCTCGTGGTCTTCACGGTCTCCCTCGTCGCGGGGTCGACGCAGCTTTCCAATGTCGTGGCCTTCATGCAGTCCGACGCCGTGGGCGTCCGCGTGTCGCTGGCCATGGCGCTTGTGGCGCTGGTGATCGTCGCGCTCGCCGAGAACGCCCGTATCCCGGTCGACAACCCGGCCACGCATCTGGAACTCACGATGGTGCACGAGGCGATGGTGCTCGAATACTCCGGCCGCCACCTGGCGATGATCGAACTTGCCGCGTCGCTGAAACTGCTGCTCTACGTGGCGCTGATCGGGGCGATCTTCCTGCCGTTCGGGATCGGACCTGCCGGCACCGGGTTTGCCGGGCTTGCCGCCGGGCTGGTGTTCTTTCTGGTCAAGCTGGTCGGCGGAGGCCTGCTGCTGGCGGTGCTGGAAACCTCGGTTGCCAAGATGCGGGTCTTCCGGGTTGCGGAATTCCTTGGCGCGGCGCTGATGCTGGGCCTGCTCGGCACGCTTCTGCTCTTTGTCTCGAGGAGCCTCTGATGCCCGACCTCGCCTTCGACATCGCGCATATGCTGGCCGGCAGCCTCGTGCTGGTCAGTTTCATGATGATCTATCAGGACCGGCTCTCTGCGCTACTGAACACCTTCGCGCTACAGGCCCTCCTTCTGGCTGCCGCGGTCGGCTGGCAGGCCTACATTCAGGGCGCGAGCCACCTTTATGCCTCGGCCGGCATCGCGCTGGTCTTCAAGGCGATCATCGTGCCATGGGCGCTGCACAAGATGATCCAGAGGCTTGGTATCCATCGCGAGGTCGAAACCGTCGTCGGCGTCGTGCCGACCATGCTGGCGGGCATGGGGCTGGTGGCGCTGTCGATCCTGCTGATGCTGCAACTGACCGAAACCGCCGAAAGCGCCCTGGCGCGCGAGGATCTGGCCTTTTCGCTGTCGGTGATCCTGCTGGGCATGTTGATGATGGTCACGCGGCGCAACGCCGTCAGCCAGGTCGTCGGCTTCATGTCGCTGGAAAACGGGCTGATCCTGGCGACCACGGGCGCACAGGGCATGCCCTTTGTCGTCGAGATATCCGTCGCCTTCTCGGTCCTCATCGCCATGATCGTCATCGGGGTGTTCCTGTTCCGCATCCGCGAACGGTTCGACTCGGTGGACACCGAGGCGATCGAGCATTTCCGCGGGGAGAAACGATCATGAGTTTCGATCCCCCGTCCCTGGTCCTGATCGTCCCGGCCGTCGCGGCGGCGATGCTGGCGCTCATGCCGAGCTACCGCGCCAGCGCGTGGATCAATGTCGCCGCAAGCCTGCTGACCTTTCTGGCGGCGGCATCGCTGTTTGTCGTCGAGCGCCCGGAGGCCGGCGATTACCTGCATGTGGACGACCTCAATATCGTTTTCATCGTGCTCAACACCTTCGTCGGCCTGACCGCCGCAGTGTTCTCGGCGAGCTATATCGGGCACGAATTGCAGACCGGTCGGGTAACCCCGGCGAACCTGCGGTTCTACCATGCCATGTACCAGGTCATGATGTTCGGCATGAACCTGGCGCTGGTGTCGAACAACATCGGCCTGATGTGGGTCGCTGTCGAACTGGCGACCCTGTCGACGGTTCTGATGGTCGGGCTGTATCGGACGCACGAGGCGCTCGAAGCCGCCTGGAAATACTTCATCCTCGGATCGGTCGGCATCGCGCTGGCGCTGTTCGGCACCATTCTCATCTACATGGCGGCGCAACCGATCCTGGGCGAGGGCCTGCCGTCGATGGTCTCGAGCAAGCTGATTGCCTCGGCCGCGGAACTCGACCCGAAAATGCTGAACGTGGCCTTCGTCTTCCTGATCGTGGGCTATGGAACCAAGGTCGGACTGGCGCCGTTCCATGCCTGGCTGCCGGATGCCCATGCCGAGGGCCCCACCCCGATCTCGGCGGTGCTGTCCGGGCTTTTGCTGAACGTCGCGCTCTACGTGGTCCTGCGCTTCAAGATGCTGATGGCAGCGAACGAGACCGCCCTGGCGCCGGGGCCGCTGATGGTCGCCCTCGGCCTGCTGTCGCTCGTTTTCGCGGCGGCGATGCTCTATCGGCGCCGCGACATCAAGCGGCTGTTCGCCTATTCCTCGATCGAGCACATGGGGATCATCGTCTTTGCCTTCGGCATGGGCGGCGCGCTGGCCAATTTCGCGGGCCTTCTGCACATGGTGATGCACAGCCTGACCAAATCGGCGATCTTCTTCGCCGTCGGCAGCATCGCGCAGATCAAGGGCACCCAGCGGCTGGCAGATATCCGTGGCCTGACCCAGAGCCACCCGCTGCTCGGCTGGGGCCTGGTGATCGCGGTTCTGTCAATCGCGGGCATGCCGCCGTCGGGCGTGTTCATGAGCGAGTTCCTGGTGGTGACGACAAGCTTTTCGCGCGCGCCGATCCTCGCGCTCGTCCTGGTGTTCGGACTGGTGCTCGCCTTCGCGGCGCTGCTCCTGCACCTGACCGGCGTCGCCTTCGGCGAGCCCTCGGGCGAAGACGAACCCCTGCACAGCACCCTGGTTCCGCTCTGGCTGCACCTGGCGCTGATCATGCTGATCGGGCTGCACATGCCGGGGCCGATGGTCGAATGGTTCCGCTCCGTCGCGGCGCTTTTGGGATGAGGCCGAGATGAGCAGACCCCCCAAACTCCTCTGGACCCGGTCACGCGACTTTCGCGCGCTCCCGTTCCAGGTCTCCGACGTTCCCCCGGCCGGCTGGACGGCACTGGGAACCCTGTTGGCCGAGGGAAAGATCACCCTGCTCGGCCTCTGGGCCGAGGCCCCCGGGGTGGCGATGGCGCTATACGACCCGGCAACCCGGCGTGTCGCCGTGACGCGGGTCAGGTCCCGGCGCGGCGCAGTGCCGTCGATCGGGGCCAGCCACCCGCCGGCGCAGCGGCTCGAACGCGCCGCGGCCGATCTGACCGGGCTGCGCTTCGAGAACGCCCCGGACCCGCGCCCATGGCTGGATCACGGCCGCTGGGACATCGCGCATCCGCTGGCGGGCGGCGCCCCCCATCCCGGCCAGCCGCCCTATGCCTTCCTGCCCGTCAAGGGCGAGAGCCTGCACCAGGTCCCGGTCGGCCCGGTTCATGCCGGGACCATCGAACCCGGGCATTTCCGCTTCACCGCCCAGGGCGAAACCGTCGTGCGCCTCGAAGAGCGGCTCGGCTATGTCCACAAGGGGATCGAGCGGCTGATGCAGGGCGCCGACCTGGCCCGCGGTGCCGAACTGGCCGGCCGGGTATCGGGCGACAGCACCGTCGCCTATGCCTGGGCCTTTGCCCAGGCCGCCGAGGCGGCGCTGGAAATCGAGGTTCCGGCCCGGGCGTTTTTCCTGCGCGGGATCATGGCGGAGCTCGAGCGGCTGGCCAACCACCTCGGAGATTTCGGTGCGATCTGCAATGATGCCGCCTTTTCGATGATGCTGGCACAGGCCAGCGTCTTGCGCGAAGAGGTCCTGCGCGCGGCCAGCGATTGTTTCGGCCACCGCTTCATGCGTGACCGCATCGTGCCAGGCGGGGTGACGGCAGACCTCTCCGCGGAGGGCGCATCGCGGCTTCGCGCGCTGTTGGATCGCATTCGCGACCGTTTCCCGGTCCTGGTCGATCTTTACGACAATACCGCCTCTCTGCTCGACCGGACCGTGGGCACCGGATGGTTGAGCCCGACGCTGGCAGGGCAATTCGGGGCGGGCGGTTTCGTCGGGCGCGCGTCGGGGCGCGATTACGATACCCGCCGCGATCTGCGCTATGCCCCCTACGACATGGTGCAGGTCGAGGTGGCCGGGCGGAAGGAAGGTGACGTGAACGCCCGTGTCTGGATCCGCATCAAGGAGGTGGAACACAGCCTCGGGCTGATCACCCAGATGCTCAACACCCTTCCCGCGGGGCCGATCCTTGCCGAGCCGGTCTCACTTGGAGAGACCCGATCCGGCCTCGGTCTTGTCGAGGGGTTTCGCGGCGACATTCTTGCCTGGCTGTCGCTTGACGCGGACGGGCGTATCGCACGCTGTCACATGCGCGACCCGTCCTGGTTCCAGTGGCCGCTGTTGGAAGCCGTCATCGAAGGCAACATCATCGCCGATTTCCCGCTCTGCAACAAATCGTTCAACTGCTCCTACTCGGGGCACGATCTTTAGAGGCTCATATGCGCAGGTTCATTCTAGAAGGTCTTATCGGGCGCGCGCTGACCGAAACCGCGCCGGGGCCGGACGCCGAGGCGCTGGAACAGATCGCAGCCTCACTGTCGGCCCGCGCCCGCAAGCGGCTGGGTCGCAGCCTGGCGATCCGCCAGGTCGATGCCGGGTCCTGCAATGGCTGTGAGCTTGAAATCAACGCCCTGTCGAACCCCTATTACGACCTCGAACGTTTCGGGCTGCATTTCGTCGCCTCGCCGCGGCATGCCGACGTTCTGATGGTCACCGGCCCCGTCACCCGGAACATGGCCGAGGCGCTGCAGCGCACCTACAACGCAATGCCGGCACCAAAATGGGTGATCACGGTCGGCGACTGCGCGCTGGATGGCGGATGTTTCGCCGGCAGCTACGCGATCACGGGGGGCGTGTCCGACGTCGTCCCGGTCGATATTCACGTTCCCGGCTGCCCACCGGAACCTGTAAAACTGCTGTCGGCGCTATGCGCCATGATTGCCGGCAACTAGGGCAACAGCCGGCCCTGAACAGGTGATACAAAATGTTCAGCGTGTTTCCGTCGGGGCTCTTCGCGGCCAATTTGCAGGCGATCCTTGTCGTGACGATCACTGCTGTCTTTTTGCTGATCGCCTGCCTGCATGGCGCGCCGCAAGGACAACCGCCGCTAGCTGTCGATGAGGCCTCGGCCGCCAAATGGATGGCCAACCACGCGGGCCTATTGCGGCATTTCTTCCTGTTGTCCGCGATCAGCCTGGTCGTGGCGAGGAAGAGATTTTTCACGCGTCACTGGAGGACCCTGCGCCATGAGGCGCACAGGCTCAGCCCGATCACCCCGAACCGAGAGGTGCATTCGATACACGCTCAACTCGTCGTGGCGACCATTGCCTTTGCGATAGCAACGCTGCAATCCCCGCCGGATTTGGTGGTTGCCCTCCTGAGCCCCTTGGGCCCCCCCTGGATCTCGACCGCATTATGGTCCGGGACGATGAGCATCGTGACAGCGGCGTTCTTGGCCTGCGCGGTTTCGGCACAGCGCGCCCGGTGAAGACGGTTGTCCCTGTTGTCAGATGGAGTCGAACCCGTCTCTGCCTGCCCGGACTCGCTGCCCCTTCTGCGGCGCAGAGATCGCGTCCATCGGTCAGAGCGGCAGCACGGTTCCGTTTGAAATCTGATATGGAGGGGAGGAGGCGCTCCGAATTGAAATGGTCGTAAATCGAGGCGTGAACGGTAGCGAATTTCTGCAGGTTTCGCTGCCGCCGAAAGCGCAACATCGCAGGTGACCGTCGTCGCAAAGGCAAGTGCGAATTCTCAGCCCTTCAGTTCAACCGGCGCCCCGTTTCCTGGCGTTGACCGGCGCCGATGCCACTGGAACCGCACGGCCTCGTGGCTGGCGTGGATGCGGCGTTCGTGCTGCTGAACTTCAACGTGACGCACGTGAAAGCGGAAATCTGACGTATGCCACCATCGACAACAGGATGACCTCGCGGCTCGTACGAAAGTTGCGGCTTGGATTGTATAGGTCATGATCGGATGTCACCTGTCCGCCCCGCCCAGCTTACCCCCATCGCCTCGACAGGACCGAGTCCACATACGTCACGCAATACAGCGCCTCATGGCTCCGGCACCGGAGGATGGACGAAAAGCGATTTCGCGGCTTCGGTCCGGAAGAAGGCAGTACAGCATTGAGCGAACGCGAGAGCGTTCCGACCAAGCCCCCCTCCCTTCCGTGTCGCAAGGACGATACGGGGCACATGGTGCTGCGGCACGATCGGGCGGCAGGCGACCTCCAGGCCGGAATAGGTCCGGTCGGTAAGCGGCTTGATGTTCAGAACCGCAACCCCGAGATTGGCCGCCACCGCGCTGCGCACCATCTCGAAGGAGGCAACGCGCCGGATGTCGCGCGGTCTCAGGCCGGCCCGCTCGAAAAGGCCGACGGCATATCGGCTCGATTGCGGCAGGTTCAAGAGCAGCAATGGGCGGTCGACCAATTGTTCCAGCGAAACAACGTCCTGCCGTGCAAGCGGATTGCTTGCGGCAACAACGGCATGCGGTGGGGCGTCGGCGAGGATTTCGAGCTCGAAATCCTCGGGCATACCATTGTCATATGACAAGAGCAGATCGACCATGCCTGACCTGAGATCGTCCTGAATCCCGATCATGTCTCCCTCCCGCAGGTTCACGACAATGCCTGGGTGGCGCGTCTGCATGTCACGGATCACCTGCGGCAGGATGTTGGGCGACAGGGAGCTGAAACAGGCGACCTCGACGCCGCCTTCGAGGTGGTCGCCCTCCGTCGTGAGTTCGCTCTGGAAGGCGCGAACCTCGTCAAGTAGCCGAATGGTGCGTTCGATTGCGCGCTTGCCATCGGTCGTCAGGGCCAACCCGCTTGCCCGCTGGCGGACAAAGACATGGATGCCAAATTCCTCCTCGAACTTGTCGATGGCGAGGAAAACGGAGGACGGGGATACATTGAGCATCCGTGCCCCGCCTGAAACCGAGCCTGCGCGCGCGGCGGCGACGAGGTATTCGAGTTGGCGCAAGGATGAATTCATACAGGAATTGTATAAGGCTTACGTAAAAATAGCAATTTGTGTTCTTATCGGGAGCGGCTAGGCTGATGCACGCCAAGAGGATCGCAGCTGTGGGAGGTTGGCCGCGTGATTGACTTGCAGGTCGCTTCGGCGGCAACCCATTCCATCGACTGTATCTGGCGGGGACCGGCGGCCCTGGGAGAAAGCCCCTTGTGGGACCATCGTTCGGGCCGGCTCTACTGGATCGACAGCCTGGCGCACCGGATCTGGTTCCGGTGCGAAGTCAGCGGCGAAATCGCCAGCTGGGAGCAACCGGGCGTCGTCGGCAGCATCGGCTTGTGCAAGGGCGGCGGGTTGGTCGCGGCCATAGACAACATGGTTGGTCTGGTGGATGCGGAAACTGGCGTCTTCACAGCCATGGGCGATCCGGTTCCGCTGCCTGAGGGCGCGCGCCTGAACGATGGCAAGGTGGATCGGGCCGGTCGGTTCTGGTGCGGCTCGATGAACGCGCGATTCGACGCCGCGATCGCCGAGCTCTATCGCTTCGACACCGACCTGGCGTGGCAAAAGATGGACAGCGGGTTCGTGGTATCCAACGGCATCGCGTTTTCGCCAGACGACCGTTTCCTTTATTTTTCGGACAGCCGTTCCGATCGGTCGTTCCTCTACGACTTTGACCTCACCCGCGGAACGATTGCGCGCCGCAGGCCCTTTGTGGACACCGGCGCCTACGACGGACGCATCGACGGTGCCGCGGTAGACCGGGACGGAAACTATTGGGCGGCCCTGTTTGACGGATGGGCTGTCGGCTGTTTCGACCCCGAAGGACGGCTTACCCGCAGGATCGCGTTGCCGGTGCGCTGCCCGACCATGTGCACTTGGGGCGGGACGGAATTTGACCGGCTCTATGTCACCTCGGCCACGTTCCTGATGGACCCGGAGGAAAGCGCAGCGCAGCCGCTTTCGGGGGGATTGTTCGAAATCACCGGGCTCGGCACAATCGGCCTGCCCGAACCGGAATTCGGCGCCGAAGGGAGCGGAGCCGGACACGCCCCTTGACGGGGGCCCAATGACAAAAGGGAGGAAATAACATGACTTTCGAAAGACTTGGAGTTGTCGGCTTCGCACTGATCGGTGCGCTTATGCTGTTCGGGTTGACGCAGGCTGTGTCCGCCGAACCGCGAGTGACATTGCAGTTCGCGCACTGTTGCCCGGCCGAGCACACCTATGGGATCTATGCCCATCAGTTCGCGGATCGCGTCGCCGAAAACTCGGATGGCGAAATCGCCATAGAAGTCCTGGACGGTGGTGTCCTGGGCAGCGAACAGGCCATCGCGCAGAAGGTGCAGCTTGGGGTGGTGGCAATGGGCGGCATCACCTCGAACAACGTGGCGCAATTGGCGCCGTCGCTGAACGTTCTGGTCCTGCCCTACATGCTGGACGGGGTCGATGACCTGACCGGAGAGGGCGGGCTGTTGCGGTCGGGGGCCTATCGCGACGCTATGAACGAACGGGTGCTGGCCGAAAGCGGCAGCCTTAAGGTGATCGGCGGCTTTACCAATTCCTTCAGATCGATTTTCGCAAAGGACCAATGCATCGACTCGATCGATGACCTCCAGGGGCTGAAAATCCGGGCGCCGAAGAACCCGGTGATGACGGCGATGTGGGACAGCTGGGGAGTGTCCACCTATCCCATCGCCTGGGGCGAGACATTCGGCGCGGTGGCGACCGGGGTTGTCGACAGCTTTGACAGCCCGACCGACGTGATCCTCAACATGGGCTTTCACGAGCACATCAAATTCGTGACCGAGGCCAGTTATCTGCCCCTGGCCGCCGTGGTGATCGTCAACAACGACATCTTTCTGGGTCTCAGCGAAGCCGATCAGGCGGTGCTGTTGAAATCCGCCGATGAAGTCGACCAGTCGCACGCCGCCTATGTTGCCGCGAACGTCGACCGGGTGCGCAAGGAACTGACCGAAAACCATGGCGTGACGTTCTGCAAGCTCAAGGACGCCGAGGTTTGGAAGGAAAAGGCCCAGGGCGCCTGGCCGCAGCTGTTCGAACTTGTGGGCGGCGGCGAAGCCTGGGTCGAGCAGACCCAGCGCTACAAGGAAACCGGCACTCTGAACTGACCGCTCGGCCCTGTCCGGGTTGACCCCGGACAGGGAACAACCCGAGGCTGGTCAGGAGTAATCCGCTGGCGGAGTTTTCCAATATGCTTGATCGACTATCCTTCGGCTTCAACCGGCTGGAGCTGGCGCTGGCAAACCTGAGCCTGCTTGTGCTCGTCGTGGTGCTGGCCGCGCAGGTGTTCTTTCGCTACGTGCTCGGAGTAGGTCTTGCATGGAGCGAGGAAATCTCGCGCTTCGCCTTCGTCTGGTTCGTCTATGTCTCGGCAAGCCTCGCGGCACAAAAGGGCACGCATATCCGTGTAACCCTGGCGACGAAGTGGGTTCCCGGCGGGCGCAAGGTGTCGCTGCTGCTGGCGGATGCGATCTGGGTCGTGTTCAACGGTTTCGTCGTGGCGGCGGGTATTCTTCTGCTGCAGAGAATGTTCAAATACCCCTCCTACTCCACCTCGCTGTTCGTGCCGCTCGCCTATATCTATGCGATCATTCCTGCGGCCCACGCCCTGATGATCCTGCGGATCGTGCAGCGGCAGGTGGCAGCGTGGTGGCATGGGATCCCGCTGGTCGCTGGCGAGGGGGATGATCTGTGATGGTATTCGTCCTGATCTTTCTCGCCTGTCTGTTTCTCGGTGTACCGATCTTCGCAACGCTGGGGGTGCCGGTCCTTGTCGAGCTGGTCATGTCACCGATTCCATTGGCCTCTCTCGCACACAGCCTGTTCGATGGGGTCGACAAGTTCCCGCTGTTGGCGATCCCCTGCTTCGTCCTGACCGGGGCGATCATGGCGCGTGCGGGGATCACCGACGATATCGTGAACGTGATGCGCGCCGTCGTGGGGCGTGCCTGGGGGGGGCTCGCCATCGTCACGATCCTGAGCTGCATGTTCTTCGCTGCGATCTCGGGATCGGGCCCCGGCACGGTGGCGGCCATCGGAACCTTGCTGATCCCGGCGATGCAACGCGACGGATACCCGCGCGACTTTGCCGCCGCCGTGACCTCATCGGGCGGGACGCTCGGAATTCTGCTGCCGCCCTCGAATCCGATGATTGTCTATGGGGTCCTGGCCAGTGTTTCGATCGGGGATCTCTTCCTGGCGGGGCTGGTGCCGGGCATCCTGATGGGCGCATTGCTGATCGGCACAACCTACCTTTTGTCACGGCGCAAGGGTTATCGCGGCAATCCGGTGCCTTTCGACGCACGGACCTTCCTGCGGTCGGTCTGGGTCGGGAAATTCTCGCTCGCCACGCCATTCGTCGTTCTGGGCGGGATCTACGGCGGGATCTTCACCCCGGTCGAAGCCTCGGTGGTCGCCGTGGTCTATGCGACGCTGGTCGCCTTCGCGGTCAAGCGCAACATGGGGCTGTCCGATTTCTGGTTGGCCCTGAGCGAGGCGAGCACGGTTTGCGGCGGGCTGGTCGTGATCATGGGAACGGCGGTTTTCTTCGGCGAATTCCTGGCCTTGAACCAGATCCCGCAAAAAGTGGCCACAACCCTGATGACTGTGACCAGCGATCCGACCCTGATGCTGCTCTTGATCAGCGCGATCCTGATCGTGCTCGGCATGTTCATGGAAACCTTGTCGACCATCATCATCCTGACACCGATCCTGCTGCCGCTGGTGCGACAACTGGGGATCGACCCGATCCATTTCGGTATCATCCTGGTGGTGACGAGCGAGATCGGCTTCCTGACCCCACCGCTCGGCGTAAACCTTTTCGTCGCCAGCAATATTGCGCAACTGCGGATCGAGGACGTGGCACGCCGGGTTCTCCCGTTCATCGCCACGATCATCGTCGGCCTGCTGGTGCTCATCTGGTTCCCGCAAATCAGCCTGGTCTTGCTGGAGCTCAAACGCTAGCCGTGCGGTCGGCGCTGTCAAACGGATGAGAACCAGTTTCTGCGAGGGCAGCAGGCCCGCCCCTTGTGACGCAGCGAGTTGGCGCCCCTCGGAGAGAGCTGCGTCGCGGTTCTTCTCGGAATCGGCTCGGGATGCCAGGGTTGCCTTCGTGTGGCACCACCCGCGCTCAGCTTGCCGGGTTTTCCAAGGATTGCCTAAAAAACCGGACAACGGGCAAAGCCACCGCGCCCGGCACGTCGGTTCGAAACGAAAAATTGCATCAGCCATTGTGCGATGTGATCCCACGTTGCACTTAGGCTGCATGCAAAACAGGCTGACAGTCGTAGTTGTAGAAGAGGATCGCGACCGAGCCATCGGGATTGTCGACGCGCTCAAGGAGAGCGGGGACTGCGAGGTTTTCCTGATCGCCCATCACAGCGCGCTGGCACGCAAGATCGCGGCACATGCGCCCGACATCGTGCTGATCGATATCGACAACCCGACCCGCGACATGATGGAGGAGTTGACGCTTGCCTCCGGCCCGCTGGATCGACCCGTTGCCATGTTTGTTTCCGGCGCTGCGGGTGGCTTGGCGCAGGCGGCGATCGAGGCGGGGGTGTCGGCCTATGTGGTTGATGGGTTGGCGCCTGAGCGGGTGAAACCCGTCATGGACACCGCCATCGCCCGCTTCAGCATGGTCCGCAGGATGCGGCAGGAACTGGCCGAGACCCGACGTGCGCTGGAGGAGCGCAAGGTGATCGACCGCGCCAAGGGCCTGTTGATGAAGGCCAAGGGCATCGACGAGGACGCAGCCTATGCGCTGTTGCGCAAGACGGCGATGGACCAGGGTCGCAAGGTGGCCGATGTGGCCGAGGCCCTGGTCACCGCGGCGGGGCTCCTGGGATGAGGCGCGTCACGCTCCCCGTCGCCTACATGCCGCTGGTGGATGCGGCGCCGCTGATCATCGCGCAGGAAATGGGTTTTGCCGAGGACGAGGCCATCGCGCTGGACCTGATCGCCGCGCCGTCCTGGTCCTCGCTGCGCGACATGCTGGGTTTTGGCCGGGTGGATGCCGCGCATATGCTGTCTCCGGTGCCGGTGGCCATGGGGCTGGGGCTTGGCGGCATGACAGCCTCGCTGGCCGCCATTTCCGTGCTGTCGGTCAATGGCAACGTGATCGGCATAGGCCGCCCGCTGGAAGACAAGCTGCGCGCGCAGGGATATGGCTTCGACTTCGCGGATGCACGCGCGGCGGCGTCTGCGCTGAAGTCCGCAAGCAGCGGTAAGCTGGTGTTCGGCGTGCCCTTTCCCTTTTCCATGCATGTGGAACTGCTGCGCTATTGGGTGGAGCGCACCGCGCTTGGCGCAGACAGCATCGAGATCCGCACCGTCCCGCCGCCGCTGATGGCAGAGGCGCTGGAAGCGGGTGACATTGACGCCTTCTGCGTCGGAGAGCCCTGGGGCTCTGTCGTTGTCGATCGGGGATTGGGGGCGCTGCTGCTGCCCGGCAAGGCGATCTGGCAGGGGGCGCCGGAAAAGGTGCTGGCCACACGCACCGACTGGGCCGAGACCGAGCCGGACCTTGTCGGCCGGCTGATGCGCGCGGTCTGGCAGTCCAGCCGCTGGCTTGCCAAACCGGAAAGCCGGATCGCGGCGGCGGAAATCCTGTCGCGTCAGCGCTATCTCGACCTACCCGCCGAATTGATCGACCGCGCCCTGTCCGGGCGCATGATCCTGTCGGGCCATGGGGAACAGCGCCAATGCGACGACTTCCTGCGCTTTCATGGCGCGGCGGCCAGTTTCCCCTGGCGCAGCCAGGCGAAATGGATCGCACATCGCCTGGCGCGGGCGCATGGGCTGAGCGCGGACCCCGATACCGCCGCCCGGGTGTTTCGATCCGATCTCTATCGTCAGCACATGACACAGACCGATGCGGACCTGCCCGGCGCCTCCGAGAAACTGGAGGGGGCGATTCACCATCCAACCGCCGTGGGCTCCACGCGAGGGCGACTCAATCTGTTGCCGGATCGTTTTTTCGATGGCGCGGTTTTCGACCCGGACGCCCCAGAGTGATCGCTTTTTGAGCAGTCAGGCGCGGCGGCGGCAACAAGCCGGCGGATCGGTCGGAAAATTCTGGATCTCCATGCTGCACCGCCGCATAGTCGGGACATCGGCCTGCAACGGGGTGGGTCGATCCGAATTCTTCCCAACGACAGGGATAATCTGAGCAAGGTCGCTCGCTTTCCGCCGACAGGAGTCGGAGGTCAGTGGACGGCCTTTTTTGCGTTTTTCCCGGTTCCTCCTCTCACCGGGTGCATCGAAAGGACGAATGATGAGAAAGTTTCTCCTTGGCCTTGCGGCCACAACCGCCCTGGTCAGCCCGGCCTTTGCCGAAATGCTGGACCTGGAAAAGGACGAATTGACCTTCGGCTTCATCAAGCTGACGGATATGGCGCCGCTGGCGGTGGCCTACGAGCAGGGCTATTTCTTCGACGAGGGGCTGTTCGTGACGCTGGAAGCGCAGGCCAACTGGAAGGTTCTGCTCGATGGCGTGATCGACGGAAAACTGGACGGCGCACATATGCTGGCCGGTCAGCCGCTCGCCGCGACCATCGGGTTCGGCACCGAGGCGCATATCATCACCCCCTTCTCGATGGATCTGAACGGCAACGGCATCACCGTGTCGAACGAGGTCTGGGAGCAGATGAAACCGAACATCCCCGCCGATGCCGAGGGAAAGCCGATCCACCCGATTTCGGCCAAGGCGCTGGCACCGGTGGTCGAAACGTACAAAAACGCGGGCAAACCGTTCAACATGGGTATGGTGTTCCCTGTCTCCACCCACAATTACGAGTTGCGCTACTGGCTGGCGGCCGGCGGGCTGCACCCTGGCTATTACTCCAAGGACAATATCTCGGGCCAGATCGGCGCCGATGTGCTGTTGTCCGTGACGCCGCCGCCGCAGATGCCCGCGACGCTGGAGGCCGGCACGATCCATGGCTACTGCGTGGGCGAGCCGTGGAACCAGCAGGCGGTGTTCAAGGGCATCGGCGTGCCGGTGATCACCGATTATGAGCTGTGGAAGAACAACCCCGAAAAGGTCTTCGGCATCACCGCGGAGTTCGCCGAGCAATACCCGAACACCACGCTGGCGGTGACCAAAGCGCTGATCCGCGCCGCCATGTGGCTGGACGAGAACGAGAATGCCAACCGCATGGACGCGGTCGAGATGCTGTCGCGGCCGGAATACGTTGGCGCGGATGCCGAGGTGATCGCGGCCTCGATGACCGGCACCTTCGAATACGAAAAGGGCGACAAGCGCGAGGTGCCCGATTTCAACGTGTTCTTCCGCTACAATGCCAGCTATCCGTTCTATTCCGACGCGGTCTGGTACCTGACGCAGATGCGCCGCTGGGGCCAGATCGGCGAGCCCAAGCTGGACAGCTGGTATGACGAAGTCGCCCGCGACGTCTACAAGCCCGCGATCTACCTCGAAGCGGCCCGGATGCTGGTGGATGAGGGGTTGGCGAACGAGGCCGACTTCCCCTGGGACAGCGATGGCTACAAGGCGCCAACCCCGGCCGCAGATGTCATCGACGGCATTGCCTATGACGGCAAATCCCCAAATGCCTATCTCGACAGCCTGCCGATCGGCCTGAAGGGCGATCAGGTTGTCGTTGGCACTGAGCTGAAGGGCTGAGCGCAGCAAGGGCGGGGGGCTTCCCCCCGCCACCCCTCTCCAGATCCGGAAAGAAGCTCCATGACAACCGCCGATCCGAATTTCACCGAGACCGCAGACCGCGAAGCGCGGCGCGCGCGGCTTTTCACCCGCATCAATGCCGCTGACAAATGGTTCCAGGTGCTGGGCCTCACCTGGCTTACGCCCATGCTCCGGGCCGCCGCCGGCGACAACCCGCGCGCGCAGGCGAAAGAGGTCTGGCGCCTTCTGGCCGTGCCGCTGCTGGCGATCGCCGCCTTCCTGCTGCTCTGGGGTGTTCTGGCGCCAAGGGTGCAAACCTCTCTGGGCGCGGTGCCCGGCCCCGCGCAGGTCTGGGAGGAAGCCGTCAACCTGCACCAGGACGCGCAGGCCAAAGCGGTCAAGCGCGCGGAATTCCAGGCCAAGGTCGATCAGCTCAACGCGCGCCTGATCGCCAGCGGCAGAGAGCCCAAGGACCGTGCCTATACCGGTGCCCCGAGCTACTACCAGCAGATCTGGACCTCGATCCAGACCGTGTTCTTCGGCTTTCTGCTCGCCACGGTCGTCGCGGTCCCTCTCGGCATCCTCGCCGGGCTGTCACCCACCGCCAACGCCGGGCTCAATCCGTTGATCCAGATCTTCAAACCGGTCTCTCCGCTGGCATGGCTGCCGATCGTGACGATGATCGTCTCGGCGCTGGCCGCCACAGAGGGCGGATTGTTTCCCAAGAGTTTTATCATCTCCGCCGTCACCGTGACGCTGTGTTCTCTCTGGCCCACATTGATCAACACGGCGCTTGGCGTGGCCAGTATCGACAAGGATCTGGTGAACGTATCCAAGGTGCTGAAGATGAACACCCGGACCAAGATCTCCAAACTGGTCCTGCCCTCGGCGCTGCCGCTGATCTTCACCGGGCTGCGCCTGTCGCTCGGCGTTGGCTGGATGGTGCTGATCGCGGCCGAGATGCTTGCCCAGAACCCGGGCCTTGGCAAGTTCGTCTGGGATGAGTTCCAGAACGGTTCCTCCTCCAGCCTCGCCAAGATCATGGTCGCGGTGCTGACTATCGGCATCATCGGATTCCTGCTGGATCGGGTGATGTTCGCGCTGCAGTCGCTGTTTACTTTCACGAACAACCGGTGAGCGTCATGAGCATTCTCAAACTCGACAACGTGTCGCAAAGCTTTGGCACCGGCCTGCACGCCAGCCATGTGCTGAAAGACATCGACCTGGATGTGCAGGAAGGCGAGTTTCTTGTGCTGCTCGGCTTTTCCGGCACCGGCAAGACAACGCTGATCAACCTGATGGCCGGGCTGGCGAGCCCGTCCAGGGGCAGCGTCACCTTCAAGGGCGCGCCCATCACCGGGCCGGGCCCCGAGCGCGGGGTGATCTTTCAAAGCTATTCGCTGATGCCCTGGCTGACGGTGAACGGCAACGTCGGGCTGGCGGTGGACACGGTTTTCCCCGGTCTCACGAAACGTGAAAAGGCCGAAAAGGTCGCGCATTACGTCAATATGGTGGGCCTGAGCCATGCCGCCACGCGCCGCCCGGCAGAGCTGTCCGGGGGCATGCGCCAGCGGGTCAACGTCGCCCGCGCGCTGGCCATGAGCCCCGAGATGCTGCTGCTGGACGAGCCGCTCTCGGCGCTCGATGCGCTGACCCGCGCCAATCTGGCCGACGAGATCGAGCGGATCTGGGAGGCCGACAAGAAGACCTGCGTGCTGATCACCAACGACGTGGACGAGGCCATCATCCTCGCCGACCGCATCATCGCGCTGAACCCCGACGGCACCCTGGGCGAGGAATTCACCGTCACCATCCCGCGGCCGCGCGACCGGATGGCGATGAACACCAACGACCGGTTCAAGCGCCTGCGCGCCGATGTCACCAAGTACCTGATGGACGTGGGGATCGAGGCCAAGGTGGAGGGCACCCGCGCCCTGCCCCGTGTCGCGCCGATCCATGGTGTTCCTGCGGCGGTGAAAGACGCGCAAAACGGCCTGATCGACAATCGCTTCGTCGATTTTTCCCACCTGCACAAGATCTATCCCACGCCCAAAGGTCCGCTGACCGTGGTCGAGAATTTCGACCTGAAGATTGACCGGGGCGAGTTCATCAGCCTGATCGGGCATTCAGGCTGCGGCAAATCCACAGTGCTGACCATGGCCGCCGGCCTGAACGAGATTTCCAAGGGGGCGATCAAGCTCGATGGTCGCCATGTCGAGGGGGCGGACCCGGAGCGCGCGGTGGTGTTCCAGTCGCCCAACCTCTTTCCCTGGCTGTCCGCGCGCGAGAATTGCGCCATCGGCGTGGACAAGGTCTATCCCAGGGCGTCGCAGGCCGAGCGGCAGGAGGTGGTGGAATACTATCTCGAACGCGTCGGGCTGGCCGATGCGATGGACAAGCCCGCCTGCGACATGTCGAACGGCATGCAGCAACGTGTGGGCATCGCGCGCGCCTTTGCGCTCTCGCCCAAGCTGCTGTTGCTCGATGAGCCCTTCGGCATGCTCGACAGCCTCACCCGCTGGGAGCTGCAGGAGGTACTGATGGAGGTCTGGTCGCGCACCAAGGTGACCGCGATCTGCGTCACCCACGACGTGGACGAGGCAATTCTGCTGGCCGATCGTGTGGTGATGATGACCAACGGCCCGCAGGCCACGATCGGCAAGATCACCAAGGTCGATCTGCCCCGCCCGCGCAGCCGAAAGGCGCTGTTGGAGCATCCCGACTACTACACCTTCCGGCAGGAGGTGCTCGATTTCCTCGAAGAATACGAACACGGCGCAAAGCCCAGGACACCGGCCCCCAAGGCCCTCGCCGCGGAGTGAACCCATGACACAGAAACTGGTAATCATCGGGGCCGGCATGGCCTCGGGCCGGGTGATCGAACACCTGGTCGAAGAGGCGCCCGGCGCCTATGACATCACCCTGTTCAACGCCGAGCCGCGCGGGAACTACAACCGCATCATGCTGTCGCCCGTGCTTTCGGGGGACAAGACCTATGATGAGATCGTTACCCACGACGCGGCGTGGTACGCGGCCCAGGGCATCACCTGCCGCTTTGGCGAGCATGTGGTCGGCATCGACCGGGACAGGAAGATCGTCGAAGGCGAAAAGGGGCAAGTTCCCTATGACAAGCTGATCATCGCGACCGGATCGGCCCCCTTCATCATCCCGGTGCAAGGCAAGGATCTGCCCGGGGTCATCACCTACCGCGATCTCGACGATACCAACGCCATGATCGACGCGGCCCGAACGGGCGGCAAGGCGGTGGTGATCGGCGGTGGCCTGCTGGGCCTCGAGGCCGCGGCGGGACTGGCGGAGCGCGGCATGGAGGTGACCGTGCTGCACCTGATGGGCCACCTGATGGAGCGGCAGCTGGACGAGGCCGCCGGCTATCTTCTGCGCCGCGACCTGGAAAAGCGCGGGATCACCATCAAAACGCGGGCCTCGACCGCCGCCATTCTGGGCGAAAGCCAGGTGGAGGGCGTTCTGCTCGAGGATAACACCGGGCTGGAGGCGGACCTCGTGGTCATGGCGGTCGGCATCCGGCCCGAAACCCGGCTGGCCAACGATGCAGGGCTCGAGGTGGCCCGTGGCATCGAGGTGAACGCGCAGATGCAAACCTCGGACCCCGATATCTACGCCGTGGGCGAATGCGTCGAGTTCGACGGCCACCTCTTCGGCCTCGTGGCGCCGCTCTACGACCAGGCCAGGGTTCTGTCCCATTGCCTGATGGACCAGCCCGATGCCTTCGTGGTCAGGGATATCGCCACCAAGCTCAAGGTCACGGGATGTGACCTGTTCAGCGCCGGCGATTTCGCCGAGGGTGCAACGCGCGAGGATATCATCTTCCGCGATCCCGCGCGGGGCGTCTACAAACGGCTGGTCATCGAGGATGACCGTCTGGTCGGCGCGGTGATGTACGGAGATACCGCCGACGGCACCTGGTTCTTCGGGCTGATCAAGGAGGGCACCGACATCGACGGGATGCGCGATACGCTGATCTTTGGCCCGGCCTATCAGGGGGGAGACGCCGCGGACCCTCTCTCAGCCGTTGCAGCATTATCGCGTGATGCGGAGATCTGCGGCTGCAACGGCATTTGCAAGGGCACCATCGTCGATGCCATCGCGCACGGCGCCACCGAGCTTGGCGCGGTCAGGGCGCAGACCAAGGCCAGCGCCTCTTGCGGTACCTGCACCGGGTTGGTGGAGAAGCTCCTGCAGGTCACCCTGGGCGATGATTTCCATGTGCCCGCTGCGCAGCCCGTTTGCGGCTGTTGCGATCTGCCCCATGAGGACCTGCGCCGCCTGATCAAGTCGCAGGAACTGAAAAGCCAGGAAGCCGTCTGGCAGGAGCTGGGCTGGAAAACCCGCAATGGCTGCCATATCTGCCGCCCGGCGGTGAATTTCTACCTGCTGGCGGACTGGCCGATGGAATATCGCGATGACCCGCAAAGCCGTTTCGTGAACGAACGCAAGCATGCCAACATCCAGAAGGACGGTACATTCTCTGTCGTGCCGCGCATGTGGGGCGGGATCACCAACCCGCGCGAGTTGCGCGCCATCGCCGACGCGGCCGAGAAATACAATGTGCCGACCGTGAAGGTGACCGGTGGCCAGCGCATCGACCTGCTTGGCGTGACCGGCGAAGACCTGCCGGCGATCTGGGCCGATCTGAACAAGGCGGGCCTGGTCTCCGGGCATGCCTACTCCAAGGGTCTGCGTACGGTCAAAACCTGCGTCGGCACCGATCACTGCCGCTTTGGCACGCAGGACAGCACCGGGCTCGGTATCAAGCTGGAGCAGATCCTCTGGGGCAGCTGGACCCCCCACAAGGTGAAGCTTGCCGTCTCGGGCTGCCCGCGCAACTGCGCCGAGGCCACCTGCAAGGACGTCGGCATCATTTGTGTCGACAGTGGCTATCAGCTGGGCGTCGCCGGGGCCGCCGGCATGGACCTGAAGGAAACCCAGCGGCTGGCCGATGTCAGGACGGAACAGGAGGCGATCGACCTCACCATCGCCTTCATCCAGCTCTATCGCGAGAATGCCAGGTATCTCGACCGCCCCTATCGCTGGGTTGAAAAGGTGGGCCTCGACTGGGTCAAGGCCCGGGTGGTCGATGACCCGGAGGAGCGCGCGCGCCTGATCGCGGCATTCGACCTGTCCCAATCCATCTATCGCCGCGACCCCTGGGCCGAACATGCGCAACAGGCAGAGCGGTTCCAGCCGCTGGCGGACCTGACACTGGAGGCTGCGGAATGAGCTGGATCGACATTTGCGCGATAGACGACATCCCCTTGCGCGGGGCCCGAAAACTGAAAACCGCCCTTGGCTGTGTCGCGGTCTTTCGGACCGGCACGGCAGAGGTCTTTGCCGCCTCCGACAGATGCCCGCACCGGGGCGGGCCGTTGTCCGAGGGGATCGTCCACGGCCAATCCGTCACCTGCCCGTTGCACAACTGGGTCTTTGACCTCAACACAGGGCAGGCGCAGGGTGAAAACGGGAGCATTGCCACCTATCCGCTGCGGGTTGAGGCAGGCCGCGTTCTGATCGACGGCACCGGCCTGTCGGGTCGGAGTGCGGCGTGATGGCGGATGGCACGGACCAGCCCTGGACACGCTCCACCTGCCCCTATTGCGGTGTGGGCTGTGGTGTGCAGATGCGCACCGACGGAACGGGTGGGCTGGAGGTGCGCGGCGACGCTGCACACCCGGCCAATCACGGCCGGCTGTGTTCCAAGGGCTCGGCGCTGGGCGAAACCGTCGGGCTGGATCACCGTCTTCTGGCCCCGCGCGTGAACGGGCGGCAGGTGCACTGGGACCACGCGCTGCAACTGGTGGCGGACCGCTTTCGCGAAACCATCACGCAACATGGGCCCGACAGCGTGGCCTTCTACGTCTCCGGCCAATTGTTGACCGAGGATTATTACGTCGCCAACAAGCTGATGAAGGGGTTCATCGGCTCGGCCAATATCGACACGAATTCGAGGCTTTGCATGTCCTCTTCGGTCGCGGGGCACAAGCGCGCCTTTGGCACCGACACGGTTCCGGGAACCTACGAGGATATCGACGAGGCCGATCTGGTGGTTCTGGTCGGCTCCAACCTTGCCTGGTGCCATCCGGTGACGTACCAGCGACTGCTGGCGGCGCGAAAGGCGCGCGGGACCAAGGTGGTGGTGATCGACCCGCGCCGGACCGCGACATGCGATCAGGCCGATATGCATCTGGCGCTTGAACCGGGGTCCGATGTGGCGCTGTTCAACCGGCTTCTGACCGAGATCGAGGCCAACGGAGCGCTTGACCGGGCGTATCTGGCCAACACCCGAGGCATTGAGGCCGCGCTGCGCGCCGCCCGTGCTGACGACGCATCGCTCACCGGGTTGGACGAGTCCGAGATCGCCGCCTTTTGCCAGCTCTGGATAGGGACCGAGCGCGTCGTGACGATCTACTCCCAGGGGGTGAACCAGTCCACCTCCGGCACAGACAAGGTCAACGCCATCCTCAATTGCCATCTGGCCACCGGCCGCATCGGCAAGCCGGGCCGCGGCCCCCTGTCGGTGACCGGTCAGCCCAACGCCATGGGCGGTCGCGAGGTGGGGGGGCTGGCCAACATGCTGGCCTGTCACCTCGATCTGGAGAACGCCGATCACCGCAGCGCGGTGCGCGCGTTCTGGGGGGCGCCGCGCCTGCCCGAGGCGCCAGGGCCGAAGGCGGTGGATATGTTCCGGGCGGTGGCGGACGGTCGCATCAAGGCACTGTGGATCATCCACACCAACCCGGCCGTTTCGATGCCAGAGGCCGATGCGGTGCGCGATGCCATTGCCAGCTGCCGCTTTACCGTTGTCAGTGACATCACCGTCCGTACGGATACCGCAAGGCTGGCCGACGTGGTCCTGCCCGCCACCGCCTGGGGCGAAAAGGACGGCACCGTCACCAACACGGACCGTACCATCAGCCGCCAGCGCGGCCTGCTGCCCGCCCCCGGTCAGGCGCGGCCCGACTGGGACATCCTGGCCGAGGTCGGACGCCGCATGGGATTTGCCCGCGCCTTCGATTACGACAGCCCGGCGGAGATTTTCCGCGAGCATGCCGCGCTGTCCGCGATCACGGGGCAGTTCGGGCGGGATTTCGACATTTCCGCCCTCCGCGACTTGAGCGACAGCGCCTATGACTCGATGCAACCGCAACGCTGGCCGATCACCGCACAGCGTAGGGGCGGGCGGTTCTTTGGTGACGGCATGTTCTTTCATTCTGACGGCAAGGCGCGGCTCCTGCCCGTCTCATGGCGGGCGCCTGCCGCAGCAACAGGGCCACGCTACCCGTTCCGTCTGAACACCGGACGGTTGCGGGACCAGTGGCACACGATGACGCGCACCGCGCTGTCGCCGCGCCTGTCGGCACACCTGGCCGAGCCGTTTCTGGAGATCCACCCGGCGGACGCCCGCCGCCTTGGGATTGAAGCCGCCGATCTGGTGACGGTGAACAGCCCCACGGGCCGGGCCATCTTGCGCGCGCGCCTCACCGATGCGGTGAAACCCGGACAGGTCTTCGCGCCGATACACTGGACCGGGGAAACCGCGCCATCGGCCCGGATCGACGCGGTGGTGGCGGCGGCAACCGATCCCGTCTGGGGCCAGCCCGAAAGCAAGGCCAGCGTGGTGGCGGTGGCCCGGCTTGACGCGGCCTGGTACGGATTTGCCGTCTCGGCCAAACCCATGACTCTGACGTCGGACTACTGGGCGCAGGCCCGCACGCTGAGGGGATATCGTGCGGAACTGGCGGGGCTGCGTGATACCGGCGAATGGGAGGCCGAGGCCCGCAGGCTCTTTGCGGCACCAGAGGCTTTTGCCACCACGATCCTGGATTCCAAACGCGGAACGGCGCGAATTGCGTTGCGTGACAATGGTGTCGTGATCGGCGCGCTCTTTATCGCGCGGCGGCCCGTCGCGGTGATGCGCGACTACCTCGCCACTTTGCCAGGAACGACCGGCCCCGACGGGCTGACGGGCCGCCCGGCCGCGGACGCCCCCAACCCCGGCCCGATGCTCTGCTCCTGCTTCGGGATTGGCGTCAACGCCATCATCGAGGCGGTGGAAACCCGTGGGGCCTTGAGCGTGGAGGCGATTGGCGAGGCACTTGGCGCGGGCACCAATTGCGGCTCTTGCCGCCCGGAGATCGCGGAATTGTTGCATGGCCTGACCACGCGGCAGGCGGCAGAATGAGCCTTGCGGAGCAACTGCGCAGGCGGACTCATGTGTGGACGGCTCCGGTTTTGCAGGGATTGATTTGAGCTGTTGGCGATCATTGCGGGGTGCGGTCATGTGTCCGGCCTTTGTGCGCGGCGCTACAAACGCCGCAACCGCCCCTCACGTGACATTGCTGCGCAATGCACTGCCGGGCAGTGATCGAGATCATGTTCGGCAGGCTCAAGGACTGGGGTCGTCGTGTCGCGACCAGATATGATAGGTGCCCCAGGCTCTTTTGCTCATCTATCGCTCTCGCCGCAATCGTCATGTTCTGGCTATGAAACGAGAACGAGTCTTGAACACCTAGGCCGCCCCGCCTGAGGCAACAGGGGACCCTTGCAAGTGAGCCGCAATCACACAACCCAACTGAAAGACCGCCTGCGCCCCGTGCTGACGCGCATCCGCGCCCGCGTGCCGCGCGCGCTGCGTTTCGTGCTGGGGCTGCTGATGATCGTCGGCGGGGTGTTCGGCTTCCTGCCCGTGCTCGGGTTCTGGATGGTGCCGCTCGGCATCATGGTGGCGGCCCTCGACGTGCGGCAGTTCCTGCGCCGGTGGCGGCAGAAACGGAACCGGCGGAAATCCGCCCCTATTTCAACTGGCTGTCCTTGGACCCGCGCCGGTTGATGCCGCCGCGCGCCTTGTGAACGCCGTCGCGCTCCTGCTGGCAGTCGATGCAGAGCTTGACACCGGGGATCGCCAGGCGGCGCTTCTCCGGGATCTCTTCCTCGCATTCCGCGCAATGGGTCAGGCTTTCGCCCAGCGGCGCGCGCCGCGTCCTGAGCCGCGCCAATTCATCGTTGATCGAGGCTTCGATCTGTTCGCTCACCGCGCCGTCGCGCGCCCAACCGCCTGCCATGGCCGCCCTCCCTTGCGCAAAAACCTATGCCCTGCCGCGCCTTTTGCCTAGGGGGAAGCCAGAATTCGCTTTGCGCGCGCCTGTCGCGACCGACGGGCGCGCGAAACCAGCGAACGAGAATGCTCAGGCGATACGGTCATCCGGCAATGGCCTGGCCGCGCGGGCCTTTGCGCCTCTGGATCCGCAAGGAGCGACGCGCCGATCCGCAAGGTGACCGGCGAAAACAAGGTTTCGGTACGGCGCCCGGCTGAATGGACGCCGACACCCCGAACCCCGGAAGGCGGGCGCGTAGTGCACCCGCCCGGGCCGCGGCCCTATCTGCCTTTTTTCGCGCCCAGCGTGAGCGGCTTGGCGGCACCGGAATTCGCGGTCGCCAGAACCTTCGGCTTTTCCTGCTTGGGCTTCTTGGCTTCCTTGTTGCCGCGCTTACTGTTGCCTTTTCCCATCGTTGTCTCTCGCAAAGAAATGTCCCGCCGGCTACAGGCCGGGGGGATCGTCCCTCAGGAAAATCAGGGTTGCCCGACAAGGGTCAGGTCGATGATTTTGGTGAGTCACATCGGCAACCGAGTCGTGGCTGTCCTGTGCAATGGGATTTTACGCCGATGCCCAGACTTCCGCAAGCGTCAGCAGCGACTCGGGCATCGAATACGGGGGCAATGGGAAAGGGGGCGTCAGCCCTTTTTCCTGGTCTCGGCCGCCGCCTTCATGCGCGCCAGCAGTTCGGATTTCGCCTTGGGCGTGCCGAACGGGTTCTTGTCGGTTCCGGCGGCATTGTGTTCCTGGTGGCGCGGAGCATTCCTGCCCGGCTTCGGAGCGCCGGATTTCGCATAGTTCATGGCCATTCCTTCAAGACTGGGACGTTTTGCAAAGGGTGATGCCGCAAAAACCCCCGCCGCACAAGACGGAGCCGATGGGCCGCCCCCCGGCAACAGCCGGCCCCAACGCAAAGGCCCCGCCGGCGTGTCACGGACGGGGCCCTGTGTTGTTCTGCGGAACCGGTCCTTATCCGGCGGCCGGGATCAGCATGCCCTTTTCCTTGGCCAGCTCCCGCATCCTCTGCTGCAGCTTTTCAAAGGCGCGCACCTCGATCTGGCGGATGCGTTCGCGGCTGACGTTGTACTGGCCGCTCAGTTCCTCCAGCGTCACCGGCCGTTCGGCAAGGCGCCGCTGGGTCAGGATGTCCTTTTCCCGGTCGTTGAGCACGTCGAGCGCCTGCGCCAGCAGTTCCCGGCGCGTCTCCAATTCGTCCCGAGCCTCATAATCGCCAGCCTGGTCGGCATCCTCATCCTCCAGCCAGTCCTGCCACTGCATGGTGCCTTCGCCTTCGGAGCCGACCGTGGCGTTCAGCGAGGCATCGCCGCCCGACATCCGGCGGTTCATGCTGATCACCTCTTTCTCGGTCACCCCGAGATCATGCGCGATCCGCTCGACGTTCTCCGGGCGCAGATCGCCCTCTTCCAGCGCGCCGATGCGGGCCTTGGCCTTGCGCAGGTTGAAAAACAGCTTCTTCTGCGCGCTGGTGGTGCCCAGCTTTACCAGGCTCCAGGACCGCAGGATATACTCCTGAATGCTGGCGCGGATCCACCACATCGCATAGGTCGCAAGCCGGAATCCCTTTTCCGGGTCAAAACGTTTGACCGCCTGCATCAGGCCCACGTTGGCCTCCGAGATCACCTCGGCCTGCGGCAAGCCATAGCCGCGATAGCCCATGGCGATCTTGGCCGCCAGCCGCAGGTGGCTGGTCACCATCCTGTGGGCCGCCTCGGTGTCCTGTTCCTCGACCCAGCGCTTGGCCAGCATGTATTCTTCTTCCGGCTCCAACAGGGGAAACTTGCGAATCTCCTGCAGGTAACGATTCATCCCCCCTTCGGGCGAAGGGGCCGGCAGATTTCCATAATTCGCCATTGTCGTCCGTCGTCCTCGATGTTTATGAGCTTAACATTCACTTAAGTGAGCGCGTATGCCTTTTCAAGGGACCGCGCTTGATCCTTTCCACGCAGCATCAGCGCATTTCCGTCGCCGTGACAGCGAAAAAAGCGCGCGCTCGCGCGCAGTTGATCTGCGGGGAAACGTGTATAGCACGATCCTGCCGAGGAACAAAAGAAAAACCATGCGAATTTGCATGGATTGCCTGCGGATTTCGTGAATTTCATTCACTAAGCGGCGACTCTAGGGTTCCTTGCATCCAGAAATGAGCCTTTGCCATGCCCCTTGCCCCAGTCAAGCCCTGCCCCGATGCCCCGGTGTCGCGCGCGCTTTGCGCCGCCGCCGGGGGGCTTTACCTCGTCATCATCCTCTGCGGCGTCTGGAGCGAGGGGGTGGCGCGGGCCGGTCTTGTCACCCCCGGCGTGCCCGAGGCCACCGCCCGGGCCATCGCCGCCGCGCCGGGGCTGTGGTCGCTCTCCATCGCCGCCGACCTGACGATGCTTCTGGCCGACGTGGCCATCGCCGCGGTCTTCCTGCGCCTGTTCGCGGCCTCTTCACCTCTGCTGGCGCCGCTGGCCTTTGCCTTGCGTCTGGTGCAGGCGGCGCTGATCGGCGCGGCGCTTTTGCCGCTGACGTTGGCGCCGTCGCTGGCGCCCGAGGCGCAAACGTACGCTCTTTCCCTGCACAGTCTGGGCTATGATCTCGGGCTGGTCTTCTTCGCGGTCAACTGCGCGGTGATGGCGGCGATGCTGCGCCGGGCCGGGCTGGCCGGGCGCCTTCTGCCGCTGGCGCTGGCAGCGTCTGGCGCGGTCTACATGACCGGCAGCCTGACCGCCCTCTTCGCCCCGCCGCTCAACGCCGTGATGCAACCCGCCTACGCCCTGCCCTTGCTGGCCGAAAGCGCGTTCTGCCTGTGGCTCCTGCTGCGGGCCTTGCGCCGCCCGCGCGCAACGCCGCAAACCGCCTGACCATAGTCCCGGGCAGCCGCATTTCGAACAGCAGCGCCTCGAAAATTTGCGCGCCGAGTCCGAAATGGTTTCCGCAAGGGCCTCTTGACGGAACCGCAGCCCGTTCCGGCGTCGTCGGGTTCCCGGCCTTTGCGCCCGAACACGCGACTCGAATCGAATAACATGGTAAGAGACCGCATCGAATTGCCCTGACTTTTGTATTGTTCTGACCTTTATTCGGAGTCCCGTCCATGTGCGGCATCTGCGCAACCTTCCGACCCCTTGAAACCGAGTGCATCTATACCGAAGCCGGCGCCAACCCCGCATATGGCGAAACCTGGGCCGAATGGATCGAGGCCCCCGCCGGCCCGCACAGCTATACCGACCGCGGTGTGATGACCGTCAATTCCACCTTCGACGGCGGCATCGGCACCTATGGCGACAGCGACTGGATCCGGATCGAGTTCGTAAAGGGCACCACCTATTCCATCGAGATGTATTCCTTTTCGATGGAAACCTTCCTGGCGCTGGCCGACGACACCGGTTTCGTTCTGACCAATGACGATTTCGAGGTCGTCAATTATCTCGGCGTCGATTACGCGGTCAGTCGGCTCGAGGTCACGGCCTCGCGCACCGGCACCTACTATGTCATCGCCGAGGAATCCGGCCACAACGGCATCGGCGCCTATACGGTCAGCGTGATCGAGGACACCGCCGGCCCCGGCACCGGCGGTCTGGAGATGTGGAGCCTGGACGAGATTTCACATCGCCTGACCGATTCCGGCTGGGAGTTCTTCGGCGGCGAGCGGCGCGCCTGGGACAAGGACACCATCACCTACAACATCTCGGCCCTGACCGCCGAGGGCAAGGCGCTGGTTCCGCACGCCTTCGACGCCTGGACCAAGGTGACCGGCCTGAAGTTCCGCGAGACGACCGGCAGCGCCGACATCACCTTCGACGACGAGGACGCGGGCAAGGCCTATGCCAATTCCGACGTCTCGCCCTCGGGAGTCATCCAGAGCGCCAACATCAACATCGCCAAGGGCTGGGACACCGGGATCTACAAGCTGGACAGCTACGTGTTCCAGACCTTCGTGCACGAGATCGGCCATGCGCTTGGCCTGGCCCATGCCGGTGACTACAACGCGGGCACCGGCGGTCCGACCACCTATCCCGACAGCGTCCTCTACCTGAACGACAGCTGGAACACGACGATCATGTCGTACATCAACCAGACCCTGAACACCAATGACAACGCCGACTACGCGCTGGTGATGGGTCCGATGATCGCCGATGTGCTGGCGGTGCAGGATCTTTATGGCGTGCCGGGCGACATCAACGACGGCAACACGCGCTATGGCAAGAATTCCAATATCGGCGACTACATGGACATCGTCTTTGCCTCCCTGGTCGAAGGGGCCTCCCACCCGCTGATGGCGGGCGACCAGCCACTCAGCTTCACCATCGCGGACAGCGGCGGCAAGGACACGATCGATTTCCGCACCGACACCGCGCGGCAAACCGTCGATCTGCGTGCCGAAAGCCTGTCGGATGTCTATGGCGTCGCCGGCGCGATGGTGATCGGACGCGACACGGTGATCGAAACCTACCGCGCCGGGTCCGGCAATGACAGCATCACCGGCAACGACGCCAGGAACAAGCTGTTCGGCAACGATGGCGACGATACGCTCAAGGGGTTGAAGGGTGGCGACAAGCTGGTCGGCAATGCCGGAAACGACAAGCTGCTCGGCGCCGGCGGCAAGGACAAGCTGCTGGGCGGCGGTGGCAACGACACGATGAAAGGCGGCGGCGGCAAGGACACGATGATCGGCGCCGGCGGCGACGACACGATGATCGGCGGTGCTGGCGCGGATATCTTCATTTACCGGTCCGGCGACGGCAACGACACGATCAAGAAGTTCAACGACGACAAGGACACGCTGCGGATAGACGACAAGATCTGGGGCGGCGGGCTAAGCATACCGCAGGTGCTGGACCGGTTCGGATCGGATGTCGGCGGCGACGCCGTGCTGGATTTCGGCGGCGGTCAGACGATCACCGTCAAGGGCATGTCCATCTCCGACTTGGAAAACGACCTGATCCTGATCTGAGCCCTAGCCTCGCAGCGCGGCCAGCAGCGCCTCCATATCCTCCGGCAGCTTCGCCTCGAACCGCAGCGCGGCGCCGGTCACCGGATGGTCGAACCCCAGAACGGCGGCGTGCAAGGCCTGACGTGGAAAGGCGCGCACCGCCTCCAGCGCCGCCTCGGGCAGCGCCTTGACCGCCAGCTTGCGCTTGCCGCCATAGGTCGGATCGCCGATCAGCCCATGCCCCGCATGGGCCATGTGCACCCGGATCTGGTGGGTGCGCCCGGTCTCCAGCCAGCAGGAGACCAGCGCCGCCACCGGCGGCGTGCCGAACCGCTCCTCGACCCGCACCCGGGTCACCGCGTGCCGCCCGCCCTGGAACAGCACCGCCTGTTTCTGTCGGTCGGTCCTGTGGCGGGCCAGCTGGGTGGTGATCTTCATGATGTTGCCGGGCTCGAAACTCACGCCCTTGACCCCGCGCAGACGCGGATCGCTGGCCTCCGGCACGCTGTAGCAGATCGCCTGGTACAGCCGCTCGGCGCTATGCGCCTCGAACTGGGCGGCCAGACCATGGTGGGCCGCGTCGGTTTTCGCCACCACCAGCAATCCGCTGGTCTCCTTGTCGATCCGGTGCACGATGCCGGGCCGCTTGACCCCGCCCACGCCCGACAGATCGTCGCCGCAATGGTGCAAAAGCGCGTTGACCAGCGTGCCCGAGGGGGTGCCGGGCGCCGGATGCACCACCATCCCGGCGGGCTTGTTGACGACGATCAGCTCGGCGTCCTCGTAAACCACGTCGAGCGCAATCGCCTCGGGGCCGATATGGCTCTCCTCTGCAGCCTCCAGCACGATTTCCACTTGCGCGCCCTCGGCAACCCGCGCCTTGGCGTCGGTCTCCGGCACCCCGTCCACCTGCACCGCACCGGCCGCGATCAGACGCGCCAGCCGGGTCCGCGACAAGGCCGCCGCCACTGGCACATCGCGCGCAAGCGCCTTATCAAGGCGGGGCGGCGGATCGGCCGCGATTTCGAAACCGATGGTACGGCTGCTCATGTCTGATCCCCTGCCCCAATCCGACGACGCCGTGCCCGAACCGGGGCACCTGCGCCTGCTGCGCCTGTTGGTCACCACGCTCACCGTGGTGATGATCGTCGGCGTTGTAGTCGTCGTCGGCCTGCTTGTCACGCGGCTCACCGATGACACGCCGCCCCTGCCCGACCAGATCGCGCTGCCCGACGGCGCCGGCGCGCTGGCGGTGACCATGGGGCCCGGATGGTACGCGGTAGTGACCGACGATCAGCGCATCCTGATTTTCGATGCGACCTCAGGCGATCTGCGCCAGACGGTCGAGATCGAGTGAACCGATCCGGCGACCGCGCCGCAAACGCGTGATTTCAGGGGAAGATGGTACCGCCTTCCCGGTTTGAACGGGAGACCTCTGGATCCACAATCCAGCGCTCTAACCAACTGAGCTAAGGCGGCACTGAGGAGCGATTTAGCCAACCGACTTCGCGATTGCAAGCGGTTTACAGGTCAATTCGCCAGCTTTGTTCCACCAGATCGACGCCAAAGGACCGCACCGGCACGCTCTCGGTCAGCTGCCACCCGGTGGCGGCATAAAGCGCGCAGGCGGCCCGGTGGCTCTCATGGGTCCAGAGCACCATGTCGCGGTATCCGGCCTTTCGCGCGAAGCCAATGCAGGTCCGCAGCAGGCGCTTGCCCAGCCCCTTGCCCCGCGCCCGCGGATCCAGCAGGAACAGCCGCAGCTTGGCGGTGCCGCCGCCCGCATCGACGCAAAAGATGCTGCCCAGCCGGGCACCGCTTTCCTCGGCGATCCAGCCGCACTCCCGCTCCGGGTCGTGACCTGTGATGAAGGCGTCGAGGATACCGGCCACCAGCGGGCCGAAGCTGTCGTCGAACCCCTCGTCGCGGGCATAGAGCGTCTGGTGCCGCTCCACCAGCCAGGGCGCGTCAGCGGGGTCAAAGGGGCGCAGGATCAAATCTGTCATGGCGGTATCAACCCTCAACCCGGCTTGATTCTCAACCCTTCGCGCGATAGCACGGGCGCCTGACCACCGGAGGCCGCCATGGGCATCAACACCGAACGCGAAATCGAAGCCAACATGCAGATCGGCCCGACCGACAATGCGATGGTGCGCATTTTCGTGGAATCCCAGGGGGTCGAGGTGCCGATGGATTTCGACCCCGAGGAAGCCGAGGAAATCGCCGAGGAAATCCGCGCCGCCGCGGCCCAGGCCCGGGCAATGGCCGAGGGCGGCGGCAAGCGCCGCTAACGCTGGATCTCTCCCGGACCGATCAGTTCGAATCCGGTGATCTCGAACTCGTAAAGCCCGCTCTGGTCGGCCTTCTCGGCCCGGGCGATCAGCTTGCCGTCGCGATGGAACACCGCATGGGCGCTGTGCAACGCGCGATAGCACCAATCCCCGTCGGGATAGTAATACTTGATCATCATCGACGTCCCTCCCCTTCCGATGGTTCGATCAGCGCCGCCACGCCGGGATCGCGCAGCGCCTGCAACCGCCGCGCCGCATGGCTGGCGAATTTCTGGATCATTACCTTGCGCCGCGCCGGCGCCAGCCTGTCCTCCGGCCCCATGCGCAGGATCTCCGCATCATAGGCATCGGCGATGATCAGACCGGTCTCGGCCGGCAGCACCTCGGTCGGAAATTCCAGGTCCACCGCCCAGAAATAGCGGTCGCACCAGTCCAGATACCCCTGCCATTTGCTGTCGGACTGGTAATCGGCCCGGCCAGACTTACACTCGACCACCCAGAGTTCGCCTTTTGGCCCCAGCGCCATCACGTCCACCCTGAGGCCGCGCGCGGGCACGAATTCCTCGACCGAAACGAACCCGTGGCGGCGCAGGTGGCGGGCCACCCCGCGGGCCAGAAGCTGTCCGGGCTGCATATCCTCGATCATGGGAAAAGGGTGAACAATTCGTGAACAAAAATCAAGTCCAAAGACCACATCCGCCGTCTCCGAGGGCCGCCCGCGCGCTTCGGCCCTGCCGGAAAACCCCGCTCCGCAATCAGCCGCCCGCGATGCAGAATGCCGCAATCGGCCCTTGCCACCAACCTGGCAAAGCCCTAGCTATATCCAGTGGCGGGTACTGCCCTTCCTGTGACCGGTAGCATTCCAGTGGCCTTAAATATTTCCGAGGGGGCTGGCTCTGTTCAGGTCTTGGCCTGATTACCTGGCGCCCACCTGTACATACAGGTCCTCGGGAATCGAACCGCACGTTCGCGGTGGTCCCGCCACATGAATTTCCGGAAAAATGGCAATCGGCATCTGCTGTCGCCCGCTGCCCTCCCCGCGCAAGCGGGGACCTACCGGCCCTGACCCCTGCGGACACATACCGCGCCCGCGTTGATCGATCCCCGTTCTCGCTGGGATGACGGGGTGCAAAACCTCAGGTGCGGTGGATCTGCCGGTCGCGCGGGGCCTCTTCGACCGGCACCGGGACGGCAAGAAACTCCTCGCTGCGCACCGGCGTGTTGCCGCGCGGGCCGCTCTCGTCGCGCTCGGCCAAGGCCATCACCGCCCAGCCGAACTGGACCCCGGCAAAGACGATGCCATGAGCGAACCAGAGCACCACCACGGCCAGGATGCCCACATCGGTGCTGCTGACCAGATGCCAAAGGTTCATCACGTTGAACCACAGCAGCATCGCGACAAATCCCGCCGCGACGGCAAAGCCGATCAGGACGTTCTTGATGTAAAGCTTGATCAGTTCGGGCATGACATTCCCTCCAATGCCCTAATGTTAGCACGCGCGCCGCCACCGTCCATCGCCAAGGGCCGGGCATGTCGCCGCAGGGGGGCGACCGGCGGCGGACCGGCTCAGAAACCCTCGGGCCGGGCCTCGCGCGCCATGTGATCCAGCACCGCGTTGACGAAGCTGGCTTCGCGCCCTTCGGGAAAGAACGCCCGGGCAATATCGACGAACTCGGAAATCACCACCTTGGGCGGCGTGTCGGATTCGACCAACTCGGCCCCGGCGGCGCGAAACAGCCCGCGCAGGGTCGGGTCGATCCGCGCGATCGGCCATTTCGCCACCAGAGCCCGGTCGGTCATCTGGTCGATCCGGGCCTGGTGGTTGACCGCGTCGCCGATCAGCTTGCGGAACAGATCGGCGTCGCCCTCGATCATCTCGTCGCCCTCGTAGCTGGCGCCGAAGCGGTGATCTAGAAACTCGCTGACCACCTGATCGGTGGTCTGGCCCGACTGCTCCATCTGGAACAGCGCCTGCACCGCATAAAGCCGCGCGGCGGATTTCATCTTGCGTTTCTGGTTGCCCGAGAGGGGCGCGCCCGTGGTGCTCATGCGGTGTGGGATCCGTCGTTGTCCCCGGCTAGGAGGATGGTCTCGGACGGGGGCTTGAATCCCACGTCCTTTTTCTGGCCGCCCCACTTACGGCTGAGCGCGACCAGATGCAAGGCCGCAGCAGCGGCGCCGCCGCCCTTGTTCTGGTCGGCAGGATCGGCGCGCACCTCGGCCTGGGTCCGGTTCTCGACCGTCAGGATGCCGTTGCCGATGCACAGCCCCTGCAACCCCATCAGCTGGAGCGCCCGGCTCGAATCGTTGCACACGGTGTCGTAATGGGTGGTCTCGCCCCGGATCACGCAGCCCAGCGCCACGTAGCCGTCGAAGTTGGAATAGCGGTCGGCCATGGCGATGGCGGTCGGCACCTCCAGCGCGCCGGGCACCTCGGCGATCTCCCAGCTGCCGCCGGCGGCCTCGATCTCGGCGGTGGCGCCGGCGATCATGTTGTCGGCGATGTCCTTGTAATAGGGCGCCACCACGATCAGCAGCTTGACCGGCTTGTCAAAGGATGCGCGCGGCAGGGTGTAATGGGTCTGGTTTCCGGCCATCTCAGCTTTCTCCCAGGATCGGGCGTGTGCCCGCGATGGTCAGCCCGAAGGCGTCGAGGCCCACGTAGCGGGTGCGCGGGTTGTCGGTCAGCAGGACCAGGTCGTGCAGTCCCAGGCTGGACAGGATCTGCGCCCCCAGCCCGGTCTGCTTGATGGTGCGCGGCCCGTCGTCCTCGTTTGCGTAAAGCGCATTGCGCGGTTGCCGGAACAGGCAGACCACCCCGCGCCCCTCTTCGGCGATGATCTCCATCGCGCGCGGCAACTCGCGGGCCGATTTCGGCCCGAGGCCAAGAATGTCCGAGGCCTCGTGCAGCGCATGGGTCCGGGTCAGGACCGGCTCGGGCGTGGAGATATCGCCCTTGGTCATCACCACATGCTCGATGCCGTGGGTCTGGTCGGTAAAGATCCGCAGCTCCCATTCTCCGCCGAACTCCGATGTCACCGTCTCGCGCGAGGTTTCGATCACCAGGTTGTCGTTGCGGGCGCGATAGGCGATCAGGTCGGAAATCGTGCCGATCATCAGCCCGTGGTCCCTGGCGAACTCCACCAGGTCGGGCAGCCGCGCCATGGTGCCGTCGTCCTTCATGATCTCGCAGATCACACCGGCGGGGTTCAGCCCGGCCAGCCGCGCGATATCCACCGCCGCCTCGGTATGGCCAGCACGCACCAGAACGCCGCCGCGCTTGGCCCGGAGCGGGAACACATGGCCGGGCGTGGCCAGGCTCGCCATCGTGTTCTGCTCGTTGATCGCGGTGGCGACGGTCAGCGCCCGGTCGTCGGCGGAAATGCCGGTGCTGACCCCTTCGCGCGCCTCGATCGAGACGGTAAAGGCGGTCTCGTGGCGGGACGAGTTGTTCACCGCCATCATCGGCAGGCCCAGCCGGTCGATCCGCTCGGCGGTCATCGGCAGGCAGATCAGCCCGCGCCCGTGGGTGGCCATGAAGTTGATCGCCTCGGCATCGGCGAACTCGGCGGCGATCACCAGGTCGCCCTCGTTCTCGCGGTCCTCGTGATCGACCAGGATGAACATCCGGCCCTTGCGCGCCTCGTCGATGATTTCCTCGATCGGGCTGATCGCGTCGCTCAGGCCGGTCTCGACCGGACCGGGGGTTTCAAAACTCATGGGGCAGCGGCCTCTCTTGCAGCAGTCCCTGCGCAGATAGACCACGGCGCCCGCGAACGCCAGCCCCGCGCGCCCGGAACGGCGCGCGTACCGGCTGTGCGCAGATGCCTCAGACCGCCTGGCGGAAATACTCCTGCGCGCCCAGGTAACCCGCCGCACGCCCCGCCGCGACCCATTCGCGCTCCAGCGGGGCGTCGCCCACCACCAGCACCCGGCTGCCCGGCAGGCGCTGCCCCTGCAACAGCCCCGCGATCCGCGTCCGCATCTGGCCCCAGCTGTCGGTAAAGCGCGGCGCCGCATCCCCAGCGTCGAGCACCGGGTTGCACAGCAGCACCGCCCCGGGCGTCTGCGGAGGGTGCACCAGCACCAACCGCCGCGCCCCCTTGAGCAGTGCCAGCCTCTGCGCCTCGGGGATCGGGATCCGCGCGTCGCCTGCAAAGATCCGAAGCGCGTTCGAGGAGAACAGAAGCCCGGTGATGTCATCGCCGGAAAACTGCCGCACCCTGGCATAGGTCCTGTAATCCATCCCCAGTTCGGCGGCGCGCTTGATGCGCATCTGCAGCACCAGCTTGGGGATCGCGTTGGGCATCAGCGCCCGCTGCGCCCGCCGCCACTGATGGGTGCGCAGCACCGCGCCCGGCTCGATCGACGGGCCGCCGTTGTGGCCGATCCCCGCCGCCTTTGCCGCCATCTCCCGCGATTTTCCCGACTCCATGTCGCACCTCCGCTGCAACGCTCCCGATCCTGCATACCCCGGCATATTTGCCCGATCCATCCACCGCGCCACGTTCTCGCCTCTGGACCGCGCGCGCCCCGGTGCTTAGCCTGTTTTCCGTGCACTTATGGAGGATGTCCCATGCGCCTGTCCCGGATGATCACCGCCGTCGAGGCCCATGCCGAGGGCGAACCGGGCCGCGTCATCACCGGCGGGATACCGCATCTGCCCGGCAAAAGCGTCTTTGAAAAGATGCAATGGATGCAGGCCAACGCCGACGACATCCGGCTGATGATGCTGCGCGAGCCGCGCGGCCATCCGGCGCTGTGCTGCAACATCCTGGTGCCGCCCTGCGATCCGCGCGCCGACGCGGGTTTCATCATCATGGAGCAGACGGAATACCCGCCGATGTCGGGCTCCAATACGATCTGCGTCGTCACGGTCCTTCTGGAAACCGGCATCCTGCCAATGCGCGAGCCAGTGACCGAGCTGACGCTGGAGGCCCCCGCCGGGCTGGTTCACGTGCGCGCCACCTGCAAGGACGGCAAGGTCACAAGGGTGGAGTTCCGCAACGTCCCCGCCTTCGCGGTTCATCTCGGCGCGAGGATCGAGGTTGCCGGCCTCGGCACCGTCACCGTCGATGTCGCCTGGGGCGGGATGTTCTTCGTGCAGGCCGAGGCCGCGCCGCTGGGGGTGACGCTCGACGCCGCCAACGGCACCGAGATCGTGCGGATCTCCGAGGCGATCCGCCACGCCGCCGCCGAACAACTGCACGTCGCCCACCCGGACAACCCGGCAATCACCGGGCCCACCATCACCGATCTCTGGGGGCCGCCCGTCGCGCCGGGCACCCACGGGCGCGGCGCGATCACCCTTTCGACCGGGCCGTTCGATCCCGCCCGTCCCGACCGCGCCAGCGGCATCCTCGACCGCTCGCCCTGCGGCACCGCGACCTGCGCCCGTATGGCGGTGCTGCACGCGCGGGGGGCGCTGCCGGTCGGGCAGGATTACGTCAACGCCGGTCCGCTCGGCACCACGTTCACCGGGCGCATCGTCGAGGAAACCCGCGTCGGCCCCTACCTGGCCATCGTGCCGACGCTGGCCGGCCAGGGCTGGATCCACGGCACCGCGAACTGGACGCTGGATCCCTCCGACCCGTTCCCGGGGGGCTATACCGTCGGCGAAATGTGGGGCTGAGGCGCCTCAGCCCACCTCTTTCAGCCGCGCCACGTAGCGCGCCAGCGTGTCGATCTCCAGATTCACCCGGTCGCCCACCTGCACCGCGCCCCAGGTGGTCGCCTCCTTGGTGTGCGGGATGAAGTTGATGCCGAAATCGCGGCCGTCGACATCGTTCACCGTCAGCGAGGTGCCATTGAGCGCCACCGACCCCTTGGGCGCGATGAACCGGGCCAGATCCCCAGGCGCGCGCAGGGTGACGCGGGTGCTGTCGCCCTCGTCCTCGACCGCGATCACCTCGGCCACACCGTCGATATGGCCCGACACGATATGACCGCCCAGCTCGTCGCCCACCTTCAGCGCGCGTTCCAGGTTCACCCGCTTGCCGACCGTCCAACCGCCCAGGTTGGTCTTTGACAGGGTCTCGGCGCTGATTTCCACGTCGTACCAGTCGCCCCCCAGCGCGATCACCGTCAGGCACACCCCGTCGCTGGCGATCGAGGCGCCGATGTCGATGCCGCCGGTGTCATAGCCGGTGCCGATCCGCGCCCGCAGATCGCCGCGCTTTTCCAACTCGGTGACGGTGCCGATATCTGTGATGATCCCTGTGAACATGGCCTGTCTCCTGCACGAATGTCGCCCCGTGAGGTAGCCGCCCGGCAAGCCTCGGGCAAGCCCCCGCTTGCCCCGGCGGCCCGTCCCGGTCATAGTTTAGCCAAAATAAACGGTTATGGGGCACCCATGGGGTATTGTGGCATGCAGGGCAACAAATGACCGGACCAGCCCAGACAGATCGCGTTTTCCTGTTTCTCCAGGGGCCGCATGGCCCGTTCTTCGATGCCCTCTCCCGGATGCTGCGCACCGCCGGCGCCACCGTCTGGCGGGTCGGCTTCAACGCCGGGGATCGCGCGTTCTGGCGCCAGTCTGGCAGCTACATCCCCTATCGCGGAACCCCCGATGACTGGCCAGCAGAATTCGACCGCCTGCTCGACGCGCGCGGCGTCACCGACATCGTCCTTTACGGCGACACGCGGCCCGTCCATGCCGAGGCGGTGCGCGCGGCCAAGGCGCGCGGCCTTACAGTGCATGTCTTCGAAGAAGGGTACATGCGCCCCTATTGGGTCACCTACGAACGCGGCGGCGCCAACGGCAACTCCCGCCTGATGGAGATGTCGGTGCAGGAGATGCAATCGGCCCTGGCACGGTCGGACATGGAGGCGCCGCTGCCCCCGGCCCACTGGGGCGACATGCGCCAGCACATGTTCTACGGCGCGCTCTACCACTGGTTCGTGATGTTCTGGAACCGGGGCTACCGCAACTTCCGCCCCCATCGCGCCCTGCCGGTGACCAAGGAATTTCAGCTTTATCTGCAGCGCCTGCTGCTGATCCCGGTTCACGCGATCGACCGCCGCCTCGCCACCCGGCGGGTGCGCACCGGCGGCTTTCCCTACCACCTGGCGCTGCTGCAGCTGGAGCATGACAGCGCCTTTCAGGTGCATTCCCCCTTTTCCACCATGACGGAGTTTCTGGCCCAGGTGATCGAGGGCTTTGCAAAGGGCGCCCCACGCCACCACCACCTGGTGATCAAGGCCCACCCGCTGGAAGACGGGCGCGTGCCGATGCGGGCCGAAACCCGCCGCCTGGCGCGCCACCTCGGGTTGCAGGGACGGGTCCACTACGTGCGCGGCGGCAAGCTGGCACAGCTGCTGAACGACGCCCGCAGCGCCGTCACGGTCAATTCCACCGCCGGTCAACAGGTGCTCTGGCGCGGCATTCCGCTCAAGGTGTTCGGCCGTGCCGTCTATGCCAAGCCCGAGTTCGTCTCGGGCCAGCCGCTGTCCGAGTTCTTTGCCTGTGCCGGGCGGCCCGACAACCGCGCCTACAAGGATTACCGCCGTTTCCTGCTGGAAACCAGCCAGGTGCCGGGCGGGTTCTATTCCCGCCGCGGACGGCGGCAACTGCTGCGCCAGGTGGCCGACATGATGCTCGCATCCGAAGATCCCTACGACGCACTGAAATCGGGCACAGCGGCCCCACGGCAACACCTGCGCGCCGTGACCTGAGCGCATCCGACTTGGGGACTGGATTTTAACGCCGGATTCCGATAGGTTGTCTGAAAAACCTGAGGCAGAATAATAACAGGTCGAGGAGACCGAGCAGTGAAACCCGTGACTTTCCGGTGGGCGAAGCCCGTCGCGCTGCTGGCCGCGTTCGCGCTGCTGGCCTCATGCGCATTGCCCCGCGTCGGCCCCAACAAGCGTGAAATCTTCGCCGGGTCGGTCCAGAAAGAGGGTGACGCCTTCGTCGTTTCGGTCAATGACCGCGTCACCCGCGCCACCGCCGTGGTGCCCGCGCTGGGCTTTTCCCAGGCCTTCCAGAGCGCCGGGCGCCTGACCTCCGACACCATCCGCCCCGGCGACATCCTGGGGCTGACCATCTGGGAAAACGTCGATGACGGGCTGCTGGCCAGCGCCGGCGCCAACGCCACCATCCTCGACGAGGTGCAGGTCGACAGCGCCGGTTTCATCTTCGTCCCCTATGCCGGGCGGCTTCGCGCTGCCGGAAACACACCCGAACGCCTGCGCGAGATGATCACCGAGCGGCTGCAGGACCAGACCCCGGACCCGCAGGTGCAGGTGCGCCGCGTCGCCGGCGATGGCTCCACCGTGTCGCTGGTCGGCGCCGTCGGCGCGCCGGGCATCTACCCGATCGAACGGCCGACCCGGACCCTGACCGCGATGCTGGCCCGTGCCGGCGGTATCGCCATTCAGCCCGAGGTCGCCCAGATCGTCGTCAACCGCGGCTCCCAGCAGGGCAAGATCTGGTTCCAGGATCTCTACGAACATCCCGGCCTCGACATCGCGCTGCGCGGCGGCGACCGCATCCTGGTCGAGGAGGATACCCGCTCCTTCACCGCGCTGGGGGCGACCAGTTCACAGGCCCGCGTTCCGTTCCAGACCCAGGAGCTTTCGGCGCTCGAGGCGATCGCCCAGGTCGGCGGGCTGATCTCCAGTTCGTCGGACCCCACCGGCGTCTTCGTCTTCCGCAACGAACCGGCCGAGATCGCGGGCCAGGTGCTGGGCCGCAACGACCTGACCGGTGCGCAGCGCATGGTCTACGTGCTCAACCTGACCGAACCCAACGGCATGTTCATGGCCCGGGATTTCGTGATCCGCGATGACGACACGCTCTATGTGACCGAGGCGCCCTACGCCCAGTGGACCAAGACCATCTCGCTCATCTCGGGCTCGATCACCCCGGTCTCCAGCATTTCGTCGCTGGCCGGCGGCTGACGCCATGACCGGCCCGGATGGCACGGCAGCAGCCGGGGGCAACCGCCCCCGGCTTTTCGTTTACAACGGCGGCTTCCTGACCCAGCGCCGGATCCGCCGCATCCTCCGCCTCTCCGGCCACCGCCTACGCCTCGGCCTGCCAGGCCCGGAGGATGCCGTCGCTGTCTGGGGCGCCAGCCCGACCGCCCATCGCGGCCTGGCCGTCGCCGCCAAACGCGGTGTCGCGGTCCTGCGGGTCGAGGATGCCTTCCTGCGCTCGCTGCATCCCGGCCGCACGGGCGAACCGCCGCTTGGCCTCTGCCTCGACTGGTCGGGGCCGCATTTCGATCCCACCTCTCCCTCGGACCTCGAACAGCTCCTTGCCACCGATCCGCTCGACGACAGCGCGCTGCTGAACCGGGCACGCGACGCCATCGCCCGGATCCGCGAGGCGGGGTTGACCAAATACAGCGGCTTCGATCCCGACGGCCCGCTGCCCGAACCGCCCTATGTTCTGGTCATCGACCAGACCCGCGGCGACGCCTCGATCACCTCCAGTGGCGGCAATGACGCGCTGTTCCGCGAGATGCTGGTCTTTGCCCAGCTCGAACACCCTGGCATGCCGGTGGTGATCAAGACCCACCCGGAAACCCAGGCGGGCTTTCGCCCCGGGTATTTCGGCCCGCAGGATACCAATGACCGCATTAGCCTGCTGACCCATTCGGTCAATCCCTGGGCGCTGATGGAGGGCGCGGTGGGAGTTTACACCGTCTCCTCGCAACTGGGGTTCGAGGCGATCTTCGCCGGGCACAGGCCGCGCGTCTTCGGCCAGCCGTTCTATGCCGGCTGGGGCCTCACCCAGGACGAAAACCCGGTGCCGCGCCGCCAACGCAGCCTGACGCGCGCGCAGCTCTTCGCCGCCGCCATGATGCTCTACCCCACCTGGTACGATCCCTACCGGGACCGGCTGTGCGAGTTGGAAGGCGTGCTCGACACGCTCGAGGCGCAGGTGCGCGCCTGGCGCGAGGACCGAAACGGCTGGACCGCCTCGGGGATGCGGTTGTGGAAACGCCGACCGCTGCAGGCGATGTTCGGGCAACCGAAACGGATGATCTTCTCCGACGACCTGGCCAAGGCAGAGGCGACCGGCCGCCGCCGCATGGTCTGGGCCTCCCGCGCCGACGCGCAGGAGGATGTTGTTCGGGTCGAGGATGGTTTCCTGCGCTCGCGCGGGCTGGGGGCAGACCTGGTGCCGCCGCTGTCGCTGGTGAGTGACGATCTGGGCATCTACTACGACCCGCGCCGCCCCTCGCGGCTGGAACATCTGATCGCGACCCGCGCCGAGCTGCGCGCAGACCAGCACGCCCGCTCCGAGCGCCTGATCGCGGCGCTGACGGGCGCCGGGCTCAGCAAGTACAATCTGGACGGCAAAACGTACGATTTGCCTGCCGGCCGCCGCATCCTCGTCCCCGGACAGGTTGAGGATGATGCCTCGATCCGCACCGGCGCAGGAGAGGTGAACACCAACCTCGCCCTGTTGCAGGCCGCGCGCTTGGCCAACCCCGATGCGGTGATCGTCTACAAACCCCACCCGGACGTCGAGGCCGGGCTGCGCGCGGGTGGCACAGATGCCGAGTCCCTGGCCGACGTCATCGCAACCCACGCCGATCCCGCCGCCTTGCTGGCGCAGGTGGACGAGGTCTGGACCATGACCTCGCTGATGGGGTTCGAGGCGCTTTTGCGCGAGGTGCCGGTCACCACCCTCGGCGCGCCCTTCTATGCCGGCTGGGGCCTGACCCGCGATCTCGGAGACATCCCGACCCGCCGCCGCGCCCGCCCGGCGCTGGAGGGGCTGGTGCATGCGACGCTCATCGACTACCCGCGCTACCGCGATCCGCTTACTGCCCTGCCCTGCCCGGTCGAGGTGATCGTCGAACGGCTGAGCACGGGAGCGGCGCCGCGCCCCGGGATGGCCAACAGGATACTGTCGAAACTGCAGGGTGTGTTCGCCACCTACGCCCACCTCTGGCGATAGCGGATCGGGGGCGTTACCCGGATCGGGTCCAGCGCATCATGGCGTCACCGCCCAGGTCGCGGACCTCCGACAGGGCAAAGCGCGGCGCCTCGGCCAGATGACCCAGCCCCAGCGCGCCGATCGCCGGCAGCCCCTCGGCGCCGATCGCCAGACCGGCGGTAAAGCCGACCAGTTCGTCCACCAGATCCTCGGCCAGAAGCGAGGCCGCCAGCGCGCTGCCGCCCTCGCAGAACACCCGCGTGATCCCCGCCGCGCCCAACTGGCGCAGCACATCCATCGGGTCGAGCTGCACCCCCCTGACCGCGCAGGGCAACAGGCGCGCGCCCAACCCCTCCCAGGCGCGAACCCGCTCGGCATCGGCGCCACTGCCATGGCACAACCACAGCGGCACCTCGCCCGCGCTGCGTGCCAGCTGCCCCAGCAGCGGCAGGTCGAGATGGCGCGACACCACCACCCGCACCGGCTGATGCGAAATACCCAGATCCCGCACGGTGAGCGACGGATCGTCGGCCCGCGCCGTGCCGGCGCCGACCATCACCGCCTCATGGCGCGCGCGCAGCCCGTGCACCGCGCGCCGCGCCGCTGACCCGGTGATCCACTTGCTCTCGCCGGTGGCGGTGGCGATCCGCCCGTCGAAACTGCTGGCCAGCTTCAGCGTGACAAAGGGGCGGCCCTGTTCGGTGCGCAGGAAAAAGCCCGCGTGATCGCGCGCCGCCTGGTCGGCCAGCACACCGGTGGTCACCTCTACCCCATGCATGCGAAGGCGTTCGAACCCCTGCCCCGAAACCCGCGGATCGCTGTCCTGCACCGGGGCCACCACCCGGGCGACGCCCGCCGCGATCAGCGCATCGGCACAGGGCGGTGTCTTGCCGTGGTGGGAACAGGGCTCCAGCGTGACATAGGCAGTGGCACCCCTGGCCATCCCGCCCGCCTGCGCCAGCGCGACAGGCTCGGCATGCGGCCGCCCGCCCGGCCCGGTCCAGCCACGCCCGACGATGCGGCCGCCGCGCACGATGACGCAACCGACCGCCGGATTGGGCCAGCACCGCCCCTGTCCCCGCCGGCCCAGCGACAGGGCCAGCGCCATGAAACGGGTATCGCTTGCGCTCACTCTTCCGGTGCCGTTTCGGGGCGCAGTTCGTGCACGAAGCTCTCGAAATCGTCCGCCGCCTGGAAGTTTTTGTAAACGCTGGCGAAACGGACATAGGCAACGGTGTCGATCCGGGCCAGGGCCTCCATCACGATCTCGCCGATCTTCTTCGACGGGATGTCGGTGTCGCCCATGCTTTCCAGTCGCCGCACGATGCCCGAGATCATCTGGTCGATGCGCTCGGGGTCAATGGGGCGTTTCTGCATCGAGATGCGGATCGAGCGTTCCAGCTTGTCGCGGTCGAAATCCTCGCGCTTGCCGCTGGTCTTGATGACCACCAGGTCGCGCAGCTGCACCCGCTCGTAGGTGGTGAAGCGGCCGCCGCAGGCCGGGCAGAACCGCCGCCGCCGGATCGCGGCATGATCCTCTGCCGGTCGCGAATCCTTGACCTGAGTGTCTATGTTTCCGCAAAACGGGCAGCGCATCAGCCGTCCCCCTCGTCCATTGAAATGCCTGTGATTGTGGGCGCTCCGGCACACTTATCCACAACTATAGGCGACCCGCCAGAGTTTGGGTAGGGGGGAAATGCGACCGCAAGACATAGACGCGCAGGCCCCGCGCCTAGCCCAGATGCGCCGCCACCCGGCGCCGGTGCGGGGCGTCGCGGGGTGCTGCCAGACGAATGCGAACCAGTCTCGGCAAGGACAGGATGGCTGTCCCCTATTCAGCGCAGAGACCGCGCCACTCGGCGAGAGCGGCGGCGCGATTCAGCTTGAAATTTGATCTCGAGGTGAGGCTGCGCTCCGAG
>NZ_JARGPK010000011.1 GCF_029212575.1 Antarcticimicrobium sp. | reverse complement strand
CTGCCGCCGATGGCGCGCAGCCGCGCCGCACATGGCCTGACCGCGGCGGCCGCCGAGGGGCGGTTCGCGTTGCAATGCTGCGCCGAATGCGGCGCGGTGCAGTATCCGCCGCGCGATGCCTGTTCCTCCTGTCTTTCGACGGACCTCCCGTGGCGGGATGTCTCGCCCAAGGGCCGGCTCATCGCCGAAACCCGCATCCGCGCCACCACCAGCCTGTATTTCCGCGACCGCCTGCCTTGGCGCACCGGCACTGTGCAGCTTGACGTGGGGCCCTCGGTGATCTGCCACGTGCATGGCGATTGCGAGAAGGGCGCGCGGGTGGTGCTGCTGAACCGGCTCGACCGCGCCGGACAGGGGGTGCTGATCGCGGTGCCCGAGGAAAGGACGCAGAACATGCAGGACGATCCGCAATTGCGCGCGATGACCTCCGATCCCAAGCACCGCCGGGTGCTGATCACCGACGGGCGCAATCCCAATGCGCCCGCATTGGCCAAGGCGCTGCTGGGCGCGGGCGCGGCGGCGGTTTTCGTCGGCGAGGGCGAGAAATGGCGCCCCTATCCCGAGCGCGCCGCGCTGGAGGCGCTGGGGGTGGAGTTCCTGCCGCTCGACGTCACTGACACATCCTCGGTGGGTCGCATGGCCGCGGAATATGGCGGCAAGGTTGATATCCTGATCAACAACGCCCGCTTCATCCGCCCCGGCGGCGTGCTGGCACGCGGCGATACCGGCTTTGCCCGCGACGAGATCGAGGTGAATTACCTCGGGCTGATGCGGCTGGCGCAGGGGTTTGGCCCGGCGATGTGTGGCCGCACCGGCGACGGGGTCAATTCCGCCGTCGCCTGGGTCAATATCCTTGCTGCAACATCGCTCTCCAACAGTCCGGAAATGGGGTGTTTTTCCGCCTCGCAAGCCGCCGCGCGGGCGCTCAGCCAAAGCCTGCGAGGCGAATTTCGCGCCGCCGGCCTGCGGGTGATGAACACCTATGTCGGCCCGACCGAGGATGACTGGCACCAGCCCCTGCCGCCGCCCAAGGTCACGCCGAATGCGCTGGCGCGCGATGTGATCGCGGGACTGCAGAACGGGCTGGAAGATGTTTATTGCGGCGATGTGGCAAAGGACATGGCCGAGAAATTCAGGCGTGATCCCAAGGTGCTGGAACGTGAAATGACCATGGGAGGTGAAGCATGACATCGCCCCTTGCCACCCTTGCCCTCGCGCTCTCCTCCGGCGCGGTCGAGGTGATCGACCTCACCCACAGGCTCGACCCGGATTTCCCGGTGATCGTGCTGCCGCCCGAGTTCGGCCAATGCGCCCGCTTCCGCATGGAAGAGATCAGCGCCTATGACCATCGCGGCCCGGCGTGGAAATGGCACAACATCACAATGTCGGAACACACCGGCACCCATTTCGACGCGCCCTGCCACTGGGTCTCGGGGCGCGATCTGCCGCAATCGGCGGTGGACGAGATCCCGGTCGACCGTTTTGTCGGCCCGGTGGTGGTGATCGACTGTTCGGCGCAATCGGCACAGGACCCCGATTTCCTGATGACGCCCGAACATATCGCGGCCTGGGAACGGGAGCACGGACAGATCCCAGAGGATGCCTGGGTGCTGATGCGCAGTGACTGGTCCAAAAAATCCGGCGCCGCCTACCTCAACATGCAGGACGACGGACCGCATTCGCCCGGCCCCGCACCCGAGGCGATCCGGTTTCTGATCGAGCACCGCGCCATTCGCGGTTTCGGCACCGAAACCGTGGGCACTGATGCCGGTCAGGGAATGCACCTGAGCCCGCCCTACCCGGCGCATTTCCTGCTGCACGGGGCCGGGAAATACGGGCTGCAATGCCTCTGCGGCCTCGACCGGCTGCCGCCGACCGGCGCGGTGCTGATGGCCGCGCCGCTCAAGATCCGCAACGGCACCGGCAGCCCGCTCCGGGTGCTGGCAATGATCGAAAAGGGCACCGCATGACCGGGTATACCGCCGTCATCACCGGCGCCTCCAAGGGGATCGGCGCCGACCTGGCCCAACGCCTGCTGGAGCGGGGCTATCGCGTCATTTCGATTGCCCGGCACGACCCGGAGTTCACCCACGACAACCTCGCCAGCGTTCGCTGCGACCTGCTCGACGCAAAGGCGGTGGCGCAGGCCGCCGCCGGGATCGCGGCAGAGCACGAGGTGACGCACCTGATCCACAACGCCGGGCTGATCTGGCCGAACCTGCTGGAAGAGACCAGGCCCGAGGATCTGCTGGGGCTGACCCAGATCCACCTTGGCAGCGCGCTGACCTTGTTGCAGGCGTTTCTGCCGGCGATGAAGGCCGCAGGCTTTGGGCGCGTCGTCTTCAACGGCTCGCGCGCCGCGCTTGGTGTGCCGACCCGCACCGCCTATTCCGCGACCAAGGCCGGCATGATCGGCATGGCCCGCACCTGGGCGCTGGAACTGGCGCCGCACGGGATCACCGTCAACGTGGTCGCCCCCGGCCCGGTGCGCACCGATAATTTCTGGGGCATCATCGAGAAGGACAGCGAACAGGAGGCCGCGCTGGCCGCCCGAATCCCCGTCGGGCGGCTGGGCGAGGTGCGCGACATCTCCAACGCTTTCCTGTTCTTCTGCGATCCCGAGAACGGGTTTGCCACCGGTCAGACACTTTATGTGTGCGGCGGCGCCAGCATCGGCACGCTGCAGTTGTAGCCACAGAAAAACAGGAGCCGCCCGCCCGACTGGACATTTGCGTTTGTTAACCCGTGCCTTGAAGATGAACAAAAAACCAACCTGAAACAGGAGAGGAAAAGACAATGAAAATGAAGAGCCTGATCACCACCCTGGCCGCCGGCGTCACCGCCGCGGGGCTGGCCGCCGGCGCCGCCCTGGCCCAGACTGAATTGACTTATTCGTCCTGGATTCCCTGGACCCATCCGGTCAACACCAACATCTACATTCCCTGGATGGAGGGCATCGAAAAGGACAGCGAGGGGCGCATCACCTTCAAGCGCCTGCCAAAGCCGGTCGCCTCGCCGCCGGGCCATTTCGACGCGGTGCGCACCGGACAGGCCGATGTCGGCTTTACCGTGCACGGCTATGCGCGCAAACGTTTCGCCGCCTATCTCTTTGCCGAGACGCCGTTTCTGGGCGACCGGGCCGAGACCACCTCGATCGCGCTGCAGCGCACCCATGACAAGTTTCTCGCCGACAAGGGGTTCTACGAGGGCGTCCACCTGATCGGGATGAACATGCATGGCCCGGGCCAGGTGCACCACTCCAAGAAACACATCCTGACCCCCGCCGACATGGAGGGTCAGAAGATGCGCACCGGCGGTCCGATCCCGCTGGCCATCGTCGAGGGCTGGGGCGGCGTCTCGATCCGCCAGCCTTCGCCCAAGTCCTATGAGATCCTGTCCGCGGGCATCGCCGACGGCATCCTGTTCCCCTATGAAAGCGTCACCAGCTTCAACCTGACCGATCTGGTGCCCTATTCCACCAACCTGCCCGGCGGCTGGTACTCCTCCAGCCACTTCCTGATCATGAACCAGGCCAAGTACGATGCCCTGGCGCCCGAGGACAAGGCGGTGGTCGACAAGTGGTCCGGCGAGGCCTTTGCCAAGCTGGCCGGTCAGGGCTGGGACCGGATCAACGACAAGGGGCTCGAGGACGTGCTGGCCAATGGCAACAAGGTCGTCGAAGCCTCGGACGAGCTGATCGCGGCGGTCGAGGAATTGAACAAGGGGTTCCTCGAAACTTACTACGCGAGCGCCGCCGAGGTGGGAGTCGATGGCAAGGAGATGCTTGCGTACTTCAAGTCCCAGGTCGCCGAGCTCTCGGCCCAATAAGCGCCACGGGGAGAGCCTGAATTGGACCTGAAATCCACCTACGGGACCGCGGATCATATCCGCGGTCTCACCCCGCTGGCCGGGCTTTTGTCGCGCATCGCGTGCCTGCTGCTCTTTGCCATGATGCTGTTCACCTTTGCCGATGTGGTCGGGCGCTATTTCTTCGCCAGCCCCCTGCCCGCGGCCTATGAGATCGTCTCGCTGATGATGCCCGCGATCATTTTCTGCGCCCTGCCGCTCACCGTTCTGCGCGAGGGGCATGTCACCGTCGATCTGCTCGATTCGATCGTCCCCCGCGCCGCCGCCCGGGTGCAGGCCGTGGTCGTGCATCTGGCGTCCGCCGCGGCGCTGGCGCTGATTTCCTGGCGGCTGGTGATCCGCTCGATGGACCAGCTTACCTATGAGGAGGTCACCGACGAACTGTTCCTGGAGCTCTGGCCCTTCAGTGCGGTGATGGCCACGCTGTGCGCAATCGCCGCGCTCGCGGCGCTGGCAAATGCCATTCTGAGCCTGACCGGCCGCAAGGCCTGGGGGTAGGACAGACATGACCGAAGCATTGATCGGCCTCGCCGTCCTCCTCGTCCTGGCCTTCCTGCGCATTCCCATCGCCTTTGTCATGGCGCTGGTCGGATTCGCCGGCATGGCCTGGGTCAACAGCCCCACTGCGGCGCTCTACAACGTTGGCCAGACCGCCTTTGACGCCGCCATAAATTATGAACTGTCGGTGGTGCCGCTGTTCGTCCTGATGGGCAATTTCGTCGCCCGCGCGCATCTCGCGGCCGAGCTTTACAACGCCTCCAACGCATTTCTCGGCCACCGCAAGGGTGGCCTCGCGATGGCCACCGTGGTGGCCTGTGGCGGATTCTCGGCGATCTGCGGATCGTCTCTGGCCACCGCCGCCACCATGTCCAAGGTCGCCATGCCCTCGATGCGCCGCTTCGGCTATGCGGATTCTCTGGCCACCGGCTCCATCGCCGCGGGCGGCACGCTGGGCATCCTGATCCCGCCCTCGGTCCTGCTGGTGATCTACGGCATCCTCACCCAGCAGAGCATCGGAAAGCTCTTTGCCGCCGGCATCCTGCCGGGGGTGATCGGCGTGCTCTTCTACCTCTTCGCGGTGCGCTACGTGACCTGGCGCCGCCCCGAGGCCGGACCGGCGGGCGAACGGCAGGACTGGCCGCAGCGCATGCGCGCGCTGTCCTCGGTCTGGGGGGTGATCCTGCTCTTCGCCCTCGTCATGGGTGGCATCTATGGCGGCGTGTTCAGCCCGACCGAGGCCGCCGGGATCGGTGCCATGGGCGCATTCGCCTTCGCGCTGCTGCGCGGCGCGCTGACCTGGCAGGTGCTTTGGGAAATCCTCGAGGAGAGCGTGGCAACCACCGCGATGCTCTTTGCGGTGTTGATCGGCGCGCTGCTGTTCGCCAATTTCATCAACTTCACCGATTTCCCGCAGGCGCTGGTGCGCATCGCGATGCAGTTCCAGGATACCCCCTGGCTGGTGATCGCGGCGATCCTGGTGATCTACATCCTTCTGGGCTGCGTGTTCGAGAGCATGTCGATGATCCTGCTCACCGTGCCGATCTTCTACCCGCTGATCCTGCAGCTCGGCTATGATCCGATCTGGTTCGGCATCGTGGTGGTGGTGGTGACCGAGATCAGCCTGATCACCCCGCCGGTGGGGCTCAACGTCTTCGTGCTGCGCGGGGTGCTGCCCGACGTGAGCACCGGCACCATCTTCAAGGGGGTCACGCCATTCTGGGTGGCCGATATCTTCCGGCTGACGCTGATCGTCGTGGTGCCGTGGATATCGACCTGGCTGGCCGTCTATGTGGCCTGAGCCCGCCTTATCCGGCGAGGGAAAAGCCCACGGCGCCAAGCGCGCCCATGGTGACATCCACCTGCCGCACCCCCGGGTCCAGCACCCGGAGCGGCAGGTGGGTGCCGCACATCACCACCATGCCGGGCGTCAGCGTCAATCCGCGCGCGGCCAGGTGTCCGATCAGCCAGGCCACAGCGTCGCCCGGGTGCTGCGGTGCGGCACCAGTGGCCTGCGCCGCCCGTTCGCCGTCCAGATCCAACGCCACCTCCAGCCCGTCGAGGTCCAGCGCATCTGGCGCGACACGCCCCGCGCCCAGCACGATGCCGGCGTTGAACACGTTCAGCGCGATGGCCTGGGCCAGCGACACCTCGGGCATCGGGATGCCGCGCTGGTCGATCAGTTCGATCGCCGGGCGGAAACACGCGATCGCGGCCATCGCCCCGGCCCGGTCCACCGGACCGCTGAGCGTTTCCACCCCCGGCCCCATCACCGCGGCGATCTCTGGCTCGATGCTGACCGCCTCGAACCCGGAAATGGACAAAACCGCCCCGGAATCGTACATTTCAGCGGTGAATATCCGGGCCGAGACCGGCTCGGACACGCCGAAATGCGCCATCTGCGGCGCTCCGTTCACCGCCAGCTTGTAGCCGCCCACCGGCATCCCGACGGCCGCGACATAACCATTCTGAACCGCATAGGCTGTCTCTGGCGACACGCCGTCCAGATCCTGGGGAATCTCGAACCGGCGCAGATCCCTGCGCGCCTCAGCCATCGCCTTAACTGTCGCACTCAACCCATTGTTCATTATACTATTCTCCCAGATTTTCGCATTTCCTGTCCCGCCCATGTTGACGCCCACGCGCAGCGAAATCTAGGCTGAACCGTCATTTCCGGAGGCTCCATGACCGATCCCGAAGCAAAACCCCGCAAACTGCGTTCCCGCGTGACCACCGACGGGCTCGATCGTGTCCCGCACCGCGCCTTCTATCGCGGCCAGGGGCTCGACGACGATGCCATCTCGCGCCCGATGATCGGCGTGATGAGCACCGCCGGCGAAACCTCGCCCTGCAACGCCAACCTCGGGGATCAGGCCGCGCATGCCTATCGCGGCGTGCAGGAGGCGGGCGGAACCCCCCGGGAATTCACGACAATTTCCGTCTCGGACGGGTTTTCGATGAACCATCAGGGCATGAAGAACTCGCTGATGTCGCGCGAGGTGATCGCGGATTCCATCGAACTGGTGATGCGCGGCCACGCCTATGACGGTCTGGTCGGATACGGCGGCTGCGACAAGAACCTGCCGGCGATCATCATGGCGATGGTGCGGCTCAACGCGCCCTCGGTCTTTGTCTATGGCGGCTCGACCCTGCCGGGGCAGTACAAGGGCAGGACGATCAGCATCCTCGACGCCTACGAGGGCGCCGGCGCGGTGATGACCGGCGAGATGGACCAGAAGACCCTGGACGAGATGGAGCGCGCCGCAATGCCCACCATCGGCGCCTGCCCCGGCCAGTTCACCGCCAACACCATGGGCATGGTCTCCGAGGTGCTGGGCATCGCGCCGCTTGGCTCCTCGCTGATCCCGGCGGTCTATTCCGAACGCGCTGCGCTGGGGCGAAAGGCGGGCAAGCTGGTGATGCAGATCCTGGAAAACGGCGGTCCGCTGCCGCGCGACCTGATCACCCGCGAGAGCATCGAGAATGCCTGTGCCATCGTCGCCGCCACCGGCGGATCGACCAACGCAGGCATGCATCTTTCGGCGATCGCGCATGAGGCCGGGATCGCGTTCACCATGGACGATGTGGGCGCGGTGTTCGAACGCACGCCGCTGATCGGCAACCTGCGCCCCGGCGGGCAATATTACGCGCTGGACGTGCACCGGCTGGGCGGGGTGGCGATGATCGTCAAGGAGCTGATCGCCAGCGGCCACATGCACGGGGACACCCTGACCCTGACCGGCCAGACCCTGGCCGAGGCGGTGGCCGAGGCCCCCGCCCCGGATGGCGAGGTGATCTTTCCCGTCTCCAACGCGCGCGACAGTTCCGGTGGGGTGATCGTGCTGAAAGGCAATCTCGCGCCGCAGGGCGCCTTCATCAAGGTAGCCGGGCTGAAGACCCGGCTGCACGAGGGGCCCGCGCGCGTGTTTGAAAGCGAAGAGGAGTGCATGGCCGCCGTGCGCAAACGCGATTACGCCGAGGGCGATGTCATCATCATCCGCAACGAGGGGCCAAAGGGAGGCCCCGGCATGCGCGAGATGCTGGGACCGACGGCGGTGATCTATGGCCAGGGCATGGGCGAAAAGGTGGCGCTGGTCACCGATGGCCGGTTCTCCGGCGCGACCCGGGGCATGTGCATCGGCTATCTCTCGCCCGAGGCCGGCGATGGCGGGCCGCTGGCGCTGGTCGAGACCGGCGACCTCATCCGCATCGACACGCTGGAGGCGCGGGCCATCGACCTTCTGGTCGATGAGGATACGCTGGACAAACGCCGCGCCGCGCTGGCGGCGCGCCCGCCCCGCCGCCTCGCTGGGGTGCATGAGAAATACGCGGCGCAGGTGCAAAGCGCCTTTTACGGCGCGGTGACCCATTCGGGCGCCGCCGACTGGCCGATGGATGGGCTCGACGATGAATAACCCGCGACTGGGATACCTTGGCACCGGGCTGATGGGCGGACCGATGGTGCTCAACCTGCTCAAGGCGGGCTACGAGGTGACGGTGTGGAACCGTACCGCGTCAAAATGCGACGCGGCGGTCGCCGCCGGGGCGCGGCGCGCGACCAGCCCGGCGGAGCTGGCGCAGCAAAGCGACGCGGTGATGGCCTGCCTGACCAATGCGTCGGCGGTCGAGGCGGTGCTGTTCGGCGCGGATGGCGTGGCCGGGGTGACGGGACCGACGCTCTTCGTCGATTTCTCATCGATGGACCCGGAGCAGACAGGCATCTTTGCCGACCGGCTGCGCGCAGCCAACGGCATGGGCTGGGTCGATGCACCGGTCTCCGGCGGCACCCCGGCGGCGACCAGCGGCGCGCTGACCATCATGGCCGGCGGCACCGAGTCCGATTTCGCCCTGGCCGAACCGCTGATGGCGCCGCTGGCGCAGCGGGTCACCCACATGGGCCCCGCCGGGGCCGGACAGATGACCAAGCTTGTGAACCAGATCATCTCGGGCTGCACCATGGCGGTGGTGGCCGAGGCGGTGCAGTTCGCCAAGGCCAAGGGCGTCGATGCCACCCGTCTGACCGAGGCGCTGGCGGGCGGGTTCGCCGATTCCAAGCCGTTCCAATTGCTGGCGCCGCGCATGGCGGCAGAGAATTTCGCGGATCCGCTGGGCACGGTGGCGATGATGTTGAAGGATCTCGACACCGTGGCCGAGGTTGGCGAGGGAAGCGCGGCGCTGCCGATGACCGAGACCGCCCGCGCGCTGATGCGCACCGCCTGCGACCAGGGTCACGCGCAGGACGATATCTCGACCATCGTGCTCACGCTCAAGGGGCTGGCATGACCTGCATCGGCATGATCGTGCCGCCCGCCGCCGGCGCGGTCCCACCCGAGCCACCGCAGCTTTATCCCGATATCGACTTCTTATCGGTTGGGCTCGGCATTCCCGAGGTGACGCCGGAGGGGTTCAACCAGGTGATCGGGCGCCTGTCGGATCTGGCCGGGGAGCTGCGGGCGCAGGGGGCCGAGGCGATCTCGCTCATGGGCACGTCGCTGAGCTTTTATCGCGGGCCGGAGGGCAATGCCGAGGTGCTGGAGGCGCTGCGCGCGGGCGGCGGCGTGCCGGCGACCACGATGACCGACTCGGTGCTCGAGGCACTCGCCGCGGTGGGCGCAAGACGGGTGGCGGTCGGCACCGCCTATACAGAGCCGGTGAACGCGGCGCTCACCCGCTACCTGACCGCAAGCGGGTACGAGGTGACGGCGCTGGAGGCGATGCACCTGCAAACGGTCGAGGAGGTCTTTGCCACCAGTGACGCCGATCTGATTGCACTTGGACACCGGGCGGTCTCGGCCGCACCCGGGGCCGATTGCCTTTTCATCTCCTGCGGCGGGCTGCACACCCTGCCGGTGATCCCGGCGCTGGAGGCCGCGCATGGCCTTCCGGTGATCTCCAGCGCCACCGCCGGCGCCTGGGGGGCGGCGCGGCTGGCGGGGCATTCCGGACGCTCGCCAGGGCATGGCCGGCTGTTTGGGATCTAACCGCGCGCCCCGACCCCAAGAAAATCAACGCCTTGCAGAAAAATATTTCGCGCGCGAAACAGGTAACACAGGTAAACCTCTGTTTACGAACATTAAATCATGAAAACAAGCCCAGCCGAAACAGCCGGACCCGTCTTCTTCTCTTTGTCAAATTCTCCCGCCGGAGGCGGTCCCGACCTCAGCCGGCCGGCGCCGCGCTGGCGATACGCGCGGTCGCTTCGATCTCCAGCAGCGCGCCATCCTCGACCAGGTCGGAAATCACCAGCAGCGACATCGCCGGGAAATGCCGACCAAAGACCCGGCGGTAGGCGGCACCGATCTGGGCCTGGTTGGCCATGTATTCGGCCTTGTCCTTCACGAACCAGGTCAGCCGTACCACGTCCGAGGCGGTGCCGCCGGCGGCCTCGACCACCGCTACGATATTGGCCAGCGCCTGTTCCATCTGGCCGATGAAATCGGCGGCCTCGAAGACCTGATCGGCGGTCCAGCCGACCTGCCCGCCCACGTAGAGCGTCCCGTCCGCGGCCAGCATGCCGTTGGAATAGCCCTTGGCCGGTGCCCATCCCTCGGGCTGAATTACCTTGTGCGTCATGTTGTGCCTTTCCATTCTGTCTCAGGTCACCCGCGAGCGGGTTTGGTATTTCTCGTCGCGCCACAGCTCGTTGCCGATCACATCTTCGATGATCCCGGCGGCGGCGGCGACGTCTTCCTCGTCGATGTAAAGCGGCGTGAAGCCAAAGCGCATGATGTCGGGCGCGCGGAAATCTCCGATCACGCCGCGGTCGATCAGCGCCTGAATCGCCGCATAGCCATGTTCGAACCGGAACGAGACCTGGCTGCCCCGGATCGCGCCATCGCGCGGGGTGGCGAGGGTGAGCTGCGGACAGCGCGCCTCGACCTCGGCGATGAAGCGATCGGTCAGCGCCAGAGAGGCGGCGCGCAGATCGGCCATGTCCACCCCGTCCCAGGCGGTCAGCGCCTGTTGCAGCACCGCCAGTTGCAGGATCGGCGGCGTGCCCACCCGCAGCCGTTCGGTCGACATCGCCGGGCGATAGTGCCGCTCCATCGCAAACGGCGCATCGTGCCCCAGCCAGCCCGAGAGCGCGGGCTGCACCTGCTCGACGATGTCCGGACGCACATAGATGAAGGCTGGCGCGCCGGGGCCGCCGTTGAGATACTTGTAGGAGCAGCCGACCGCGAATTCGCAGCCGCTGCCGGCCAGGTCCACCGGCACCGCGCCGGCACTATGGGCCAGATCCCAGAGCATCACCGCACCCGACGAATGTGCTCTTTCGGTGATCGCCTGCATGTCGTGCATGCGGCCGGTGCGGTAATCCACATGGGTCAGCATCACCACCGCCACCTCCTCGGTGATGGCCTCGGCCACCGCCTCGGGATCCGGCGTGCGCAGCTCGTAGCCCTGCCCCAGCAGCCCGACCAGCCCCTCGGCCATGTAGAGATCCGAGGGGAAATTGCCGTTGTCGGACAGGATCACCTTGCGGTCTGGACGCATCTTCAGCGCCGCCGCCAATGCCTGGTACACCTTGATCGAAAGCGTGTCGCCAGTGGCGACGCTGCCCGCGGGCGCGCCGACCAACTGGCCGATCCGGTCGCCGACCACGCGCGGCAGCTCCATCCAGCCCGCTGAATTCCAGGCCTTGATCAGCTCGCCGCCCCATTCGGCGCGCATCACCGCGCCGACGCGCTCCACCGCGCCCTTGGGCAGCGGCCCCAGCGAGTTTCCGTCGAGATAAATCACGCCCTCGGGCAGATCGAAGAGATCCTTTCGGGGTAAAGTCGATTGGCTCATTGTCACAATTCTCCGCGCAAGTGCCAAAGTTCGGGAAACAGCTCAACGTCCAGCATCCGACGCAGATACTGAACCCCCGAGGTGCCGCCGGTACCACGTTTGAAACCGATCACCCGTTCCACCGTGGTGACATGGTTGAACCGCCAGCGGCGGAAGTAATCCTCCAGATCGACCAGCTTTTCGGCCAGTTCGTAAAGCGTCCACCACTGGTCGACGTTCTCATAGACCTGTTTCCACTTGGCCTGAACCTCGGGCAATGCCTTGTGCGGCTGATCCAGTTGCGGCGCCGGAACCTGCGCGTCCGGCCCGTCGATGGTGGTGAAGAGAAGCCGGATCACGTCATCGTAGAAACTGGGCCGCGCCAGTTCCCCGATCAGCATCTTCTGGACCTCAGGCACATGCGCGTGCGGCTTGACCATGTTGGGATTCCGGTTGCCGAGAATGTATTCGATCATCCGGTACTGGTAGGATTGAAACCCCGAAGACGGCCCCAGCGCCTCGCGGAACCTTGTGTAATCGGCCGGCGTCATGGTGCGCAGCACGTCCCAGGCATTGTTGAGCTGCTCAAAGATGCGGCTGACCCGCGCCAGCATCTTGAACGCCTTGGGCATGGCGCCGGAATTCATCGCGTCGCGCGCCGCCGTCATCTCGTGGATCGCCAGCTTCATCCACAACTCGCTGGTCTGGTGCTGGATGACGAAGAGCATCTCGTCATGGGCGCCGCTCAGCGGGCGTTGCTGGTCCAGCAGCGCGTCGAGGCCGAGGTAATCGCCATAGGACATGGCGTCGGCAAAGCTCATCCGGGCGCCCTCGGCGCCGGGATCATAGGCCGATCCGGTCATTCTTCGTCCCTCAGTCTGAAGCGTTGGATCTTGCCCGTCTCGGTCTTTGGCAGGTCCTTGGTGAACACCACCGAGCGCGGATATTTATAGGGCGCGATCACCGCCTTGACGTGATCCTGCAAGAGCTTGACCATCATCTCACCCGGCACATGGCCCGCGCCGAGCACCACATGCGCCTCGACGATCTGGCCGCGCGCCTCGTCCGGCGCCCCGATCACCGCGCATTCGGCCACCGCCGGATGCGCCAGCAGCGCCGCCTCGACCTCGGGCCCGGCGATGTTGTAGCCCGCCGAAAGGATGATGTCGTCGTTGCGCGCGGCAAAGTGGAAATAGCCGTCCTCGTCCTGCACGAAGGCATCACCGGTCACGTTCCAGCCGCCCTGCACATAGTCGGTCTGCCGTTGCCCGCCGAGGTAGCGGCAGCCGGTCGGCCCGCGCACCGAAAGTCGGCCGACCTCGCCGCGCGGCAGTTCCTGCCCGTCCTCGCCGATCACCCGCGCCTCGTACCCCGCCACCGGCTTGCCGGTGCAGGCCGGCCTGTGATCGTCGAACCGGTTGGTGATGAAGATATGCAGCATCTCGGTCGCGCCGATCCCGTCGAGCATCGGCTTGCCGGTCTTCTCGATCCAGGCGTCATAGACCGGCCCCGGAAGGGTCTCGCCGGCCGAGACCGCCGCCCGCAATGACGACAGGTCGGCCCCCTCCTCCATCGCTGTGAGCATGGCGCGATAGGCGGTCGGCGCGGTGAAACAGACGGTCGCCTTATAGGTCTCGATGATCTCGATCATGTTGGGCGGCGTGGCGTTCTCGAGCAGCGTCGCCGCCGCCCCGAAGCGCAGCGGAAAGATCGCCAGCCCGCCGAGGCCGAAGGTAAAGGCCAGCGGCGGCGATCCGATGAAGATATCCTCGGGCGTGACGTTCAGCACCTCGCGCGCGTAGCCGTCGGCGATGATCAGCAGATCGCGGTGGAAATGCATCGTGCCCTTGGGCTCTCCGGTGGAGCCGGAGGTGAATCCGATCAGCGCCACGTCGTCCTGCGCGGTGTCCACCGCGTCGAATTTCACCGGCTTCTGCAGCGCCAGCCGGTCCAGCTCGGCGTCGTGGTTCGAGGTGCCGTCAAAGCCCACCACGGTTTCCAGCACGTCGCTGTCCTTGGCGCAGGCGATCATCTCTTCCATCAGCCGCGTATCGCAGAGCGCATGGGTAATCTGCCCCTTGTCGACGTATTTCGCCAGTTCGCCGGCGCGCAGCATCGGCATGGTGTTGATCACCACCGCGCCCACCTTGGTCGCAGCCAGCCAGCAGGCCACCATGGCCGGGTTGTTGGCTGAGCGGATCAGCACCCGGTTGCCCGGCTTCACCCCCAGATCGTCAACCAGCGCATGCGCCAGCCGGTTGGTCCAGTCGGATAATTCCTTGTAGGTGCGCCGCCGCCCGTTGCCGATCAATGCGATATGGTCGCCAAAGCCCTTTTCGACCATGGCGTCGGTCATCTCCACCCCCGCGTTCAGCCGGTCGGGGTAATCGAACCCGTCCAGCAGCAGATCGGGCCAGGTCTCCGGCGCCGGCAGGTTGTCGCGGGTGAATGTATCTGTATGGGCCGATGGTCTGAGCATGTCTCTTACCTCTCCTGAATGGCGCCGGGATCCGCCGTCTGTCGCAGCTTGGCCCCGGCCCTGTCGTTTCCCGGACCTAGCCCTGCCGGAACGCCCCCAGCGTCTGGCGGGCGATCACCACCCGCTGCACGTCCGAGGCGCCCTCGTAAATGCGCAACGCACGGATCTCGCGATAGAGTTTTTCCACCGCCTCGCCCGAGCGCACCCCGTCGCCGCCGTGCAACTGCACCGCCTTGTCGATCACCTGCTGCGCCTGGTCGGTGGCGAACAGCTTGGCCATCGCCGCCTCTCGGGTGACGCGCGGCGCGCCGCGGTCCTTGGTCCAGGCGGCGCGGTAGCCCAGCAGGGCGGCCGCCTCCACCTCGAGCGCCAGGTCGGCGATATGCCCCTGCACCATCTGCAGGTCAAAGAGCGGCGCCCCCTGCACGCTGCGCGAGGTCACCCTTTGCAACGCCTCGTCCAGCGCCCGGCGGGCGAACCCCAGCGCGGCGGCGGCGACGGTGGAGCGGAACACGTCCAGCACCGACATCGCGATCTTGAAGCCGGCCCCCGCCTCGCCCAGAAGCGCGCTGACCGGGACGCGGCAATCGGTGAACCGCAGCGTGGCCAGCGGGTGCGGCGCGATCACCTCCAGCCGCTCGGCAATCTCCAGTCCGGCCGTGTCGGCCGGCACGATGAAGGCCGACAACCCCTTGGCACCGGGCGCCTCGCCGGTACGGGCGAAGACGGTATAAACATCGGCGATGCCGCCGTTCGAGATCCAGGTCTTCTCGCCGTTCAGCACGTAGTGATCGCCGTCCCGCGTCGCGGTCATGGTCGAATTGGCCACGTCCGAGCCCGAGGCCGGTTCGGTCAGCGCAAAGGCCGAGATCGCCTTGCCGGCCCGGGTTTGCGTCAGCCATTCACCGCGCTGGGCCGGCGTGCCGAACAGCGAGATCGCCCCGGTGCCCAGCCCCTGCATCGCAAAGGCGAAATCGGCCAGCCCGTCATGGCGCGCCAGCGTCTCTCGGATGATGCAAAGGCTGCGCACGTCCAGCCCGGCGCCGGTTTCGGGATCGACGGCGGAATGGGTCAGGAACCCGGCCGCGCCCAGCCCGGTGACCAGCGCGCGGCAGGCGGCGTCGGTGTCGGAATGGTCGATGGCGGACAGATGCGACTGCGCCCAGTTCTCCAATGCGTCGGCCAGCGCCTTGTGGCGCGGCTCGAAAAACGGCCAGTCCAGAAAACTGCGGTCGGACATTTGCGCCCCTCCCCTTCTTCTCGTTTCAAATACTC
>NZ_JARGPK010000089.1 GCF_029212575.1 Antarcticimicrobium sp. | reverse complement strand
CCTGCACGAGGCGCTGACCACCGATGTGCCGGGACCGAAGGTTATCGTCGCCTCGTCCGAATGCATGCTGAACCGCCAGCGCCGCGAGAAACCGCTGCGCAACAAGGCGATCAAGGACGGTCAGCGGATGGAGGTGCCGCGCTTTGGCGTCGACGAGGACATCTGCACCGGCGACCACGCCTGTATCCGGTTGTCGGGCTGCCCGTCGCTGTCGCTGAAGAAACTGGACGATCCGCTGCGCGACGATCCGATCGCGCATATCGACCAGTCCTGTGTCGGCTGCGGCAACTGCGGCGAGGTGGCCGATGCCGCCGTGCTCTGCCCCAGCTTCTACCGCGCCGACGTGGTGCACAACGCCACCGGGTTCGAAAAACGGTGGCAGGGTGTTTCGAGCGGCGTGATCCGCTGGCTGCAAAGCCGCCGCGCCGCCAAACGCCTTGAATTCCCGGAGACCGTCTGATGACCATCCAGCAAGCCCTGGCGCCGCGCCAGCCCGACGAGAAACTGACCACCGTCATCAAGCTCGCCGTGCTGGCCGTGGGCGGCCAGGGCGGCGGGGTGCTGACCAACTGGATCGAAAGCGTCGCCCGGTCGCAGGGCTATGCCTGCCAGGCGACCTCGGTCGCGGGGGTGGCGCAGCGGACCGGCGCGACGATCTATTATATCGAGATGGCCCCGATGGGAGAGGTGGCTCCGGTCTTTTCCCTCGCCCCTGCCGCAGGCGATGTGGACGTGATGATCGCGGCCGAGATGATGGAGGCCGGGCGCGCCATCCTGCGCGGCTTTGTCACCCCGGACCGCACCACGCTGATCGCCTCGACCCACCGGGCGCTTGCGGTGTCGGAAAAGATGGTGCCGGGCGACGGCATCGCCTCGTCCGAGGAGGTACGCGCGGCGGCCGAGGTGGCCGCCGACAAGCTGATCATGTTCGACATGGACAAGCTCGCCATTGCCAACGGATCAGTGATCTCGTCGTCGCTGTTCGGGGCGCTGGCCGGGTCCGGCGCGCTGCCCTTCCCGCGCGCGGCCTTCGAGGAGGCGATCCGCGCCTCGGGCAAGGGGGTCGAGGCCTCGCTGCGCGCCTTTGGCGCCGCCTTTGACCGGGCACAGAACGCCGCCGTCGATCCGGCGGAGGTGGCACAGCCCAAAGCCGCCGCCGCGATGCCGGCGCCGCAGGGGCCCGCACGGCTGATGAGGAAATGGGAGGCGCTGAGTGTCCGCGTCGCCGCCCTGCCCGCCCCGGCGCAGGAGATGGCGCAACACGGGTTGCGCAAGGTGGTGAAGTTTCAGGACGTCGCCTATGGCGCCGAGTACCTCGACCGGCTGGAAGAGATCGCCGCGCTGGACGCGGAGGGCCACGGTTACGCGTTGACGGCAGAGGCGGCGAAACACATCGCCAATGCCATGGCCTATGACGACGTGATCCGGGTGGCGGACCTGAAGACGCGCGGCGCCCGCTTTGCGCGCATCCAGGAGGAGATGGGCGCCGGCGACCGCCCTGTGGCGCTGACCGAATTCATGCACCCCCGCGCCGAGGAGATCGCCGGCATGCTGCCCGCCACGATGGGCGCAAGGGTCGAGGCCAACCCGAAGGCGATGGCGCGGCTCGACCGCTGGTTCAACAAGGGGCGTCGGGTGCGCACCCACCGGCTGGGCAATTTCCTGATGCTCTACGTGCTTGGCGGGTTGTGCGGCTATCGCCGCCGCACCCTGCGCCACAGCTACGAGCAGGAGCACCTGACGCGCTGGCTGGACAAGGTGAAGGGCGCAGTGGCGCAGAATTACGCCGTTGCGGTGGAACTGGTGCGCTGCCGGCGGCTGGTGAAGGGGTATTCCGACACCCATGCCCGCAGCCTGTCGAAGTTCGACCGGGTGATGGAGGCCGCCGAGCTGGTCCGCCACCGCGAGGACGGCGCCGAGTGGGTCGCCCGGCTGCGCGAGGCCGCGCTCATGGACGAGAAGGGCGCGGCGCTGGACGGTGCGATCCTGACGGTGAAGAGCTTCGCCTGAGGGCGTTCAAAGGACCATCGGCGAAGTCACCTTTTGCCCGTACTTTTAAGGAAAGCCCGTCGATTCCGGTGGGCTTTCCTCTTTCGCGTCGTGACTGGCGAACTCGGAAACACGGGCGAGCGTCTGCCCGTGGGGTGGCGCCAACACCAGATGAGGGGCGCACTTTATGGCAGCCCAATACATCCTCTTTGTGAACGGAGCGCGGCATTGCCAAAGCCCCAGCCCGTCACGCCAAAGGCGTGCCGATGATGGTGGCGCACCTGTGGTGCGACGGGACGGGCAGACGCTTGCCCGGCGCCTTCGGCGCTATTCGGGCGTTCTTGGCGCTGGAAACAAAACGCCCGACGCCAAAGCGCCGGGCGTCGTCTGGAACCATCGGACAGATGCGACCCTACCCCTCCATCCGCGCCAGCGCCCGGAAGGCCGATTGTTCATAAAGCAGCGGCTCGCCCTCGCCGAAGCGCACGGAACGGATCTGGCCGATATAGACAACATGGCTGCCTGCCTCGGTCCGCTCGGTCACGTCCAGCGACATGCTCATCAGCGCGTCGGCCAGATAGGGCAGCCCCTTGTCATCCGCGCGCCAGTCCCCTTCGCCGAACTTCTCCTCGCCGGTGACGCCGCCCGCACCGGCAAAGCGCAGCGCCAGGTCCTCGGCCGCCTGCCCCAGCAGGTTGACGTTGAAATGCCCGGTTTCCGCCACCGCCGCGCAGGTGCCGGTGGCCTTGTTCAGGCAGACCAGCAGGCTGGGCGGATCGGCGGTGACCGAACAGACCGCCGTCGCGGTTATGCCGCGCCGCTCCGCCCCGTGGCGGGTGGTGACCAGCGTCACCACCCCGGGGAACCGACGCATCGCGTCCCGAAAAACGTCAGGTGAGATCCCCATACCCATCTCAGGCCGCCCTGAGATCCTGCAGGTAGGCCGCCGCCGCATCCGGATCGGCGAACCACGGGAAGAAGTCGCGCGGGTCGTCAAAGCCGTTGGCCATCCGGTGCGCCAGGCGCGGTTCGACACAGGCGGTGCCCATGATCTCCAGCACGAAGTCGGGCGGCGGCATCAGCATCATGTTGGTCCATTGAACCACCCACTGGGCATAGTCCCAATAGGCATCGAAGGTGCCCTGCATCCAATCCGCGTCAAAGACCCGGTCCTCGCGGTCGAGAATGCGCTTGAGATAGACCGCCGCCGCCTTGGCCGCGTTGTTGGACCCCTGTCCGGTGATCGGATCGTTGAGGCAGACGGTGTCACCCAGCCCCAGCACCTGTCGCCCCGAGGGCAGCGTCGCGACGGGCTTGCGCACCGTCGGGGGAAAACGTCCCGCCAGAATGCCGTTGTCGTCGGTCAGTTCAAGATCGCGGCAGCGCTCGGCCTCCCACGGCAGGAAGGTGTCGAGGATCCATTTCGACTTTGCCAGATGCTGCTCGGGCGAGGTGACATCGCCCCAGCAATCCATCGGGCCGCCGGGGACGCCCTCGAACACCATGATCTCGCAGGGGCCGGTGGTGGTCAGCGCCGGGAAGACGAAGTATTCGCCCACGCCGGGGATCAGGTTGAAGCACACCGCCGAATGCTCGGGGCGCGGTGTCATGCCGGTTACATAGGTCAGCGCCAGCGCGCGCTGCGGCTTGTCATAGGGGGATTTTTCGGCGTCACGTTCGAACAGCCGGCCGATCTCGCCCTTGCCCGAGGCGACGATCACCAGATCGTCCTCGGCCGCATATTGCTCCAGCTCGTCGATGCCGGCATCGGCGATCACCAGGTCTCCGCCCAGTTTCTCGAATTCGGCCAGCCAGCGCGGCATTTTCACCCGCTGGTCCACCGAATAGGCGTTGCGGTCCAGCCGCCCGGTCCAGTCGATCGCCTTGGCGCCTGCCTGTTCCGGGTGCGGCACCGAAAAGTTGATGCCCTGAACCGGCGGGCAAGTGTCGGTCCAGAAGTCGATGCCGAGATCGCGTTCATGCTGGATCGAGGCGCCGAACATGCACTGGCTGGACAGCACCTTGCCCTTTTCAATCTCTTCCGCGGTGCGGTTCTGCACCACGCGGACCTTGTGCCCCGCTTTCAGCAGTCCCAGGCCCAGTTGCAGGCCGGACTGGCCGCCGCCGACGATTGTGAATTTGCGCATTTCCGTGTTTCTCCCGTGTTGGTATTTTCTTGGTTGTTCCGGCCTGACCTAGTCCATCAGCAGCGGAATGGCGGGCTTGGCCTGTTCCGGCCCCATGGCGGTGTATCCGCCATCGACGCGGATATCGGTGCCGGTGATGAAACCGGCCTCGTCCGAACAGAGGAACAGGACGGCGTTCGCCACCTCCTCCGGATCGCCGACGCGCCCCATCAGGTGGAAGGGGGCCGCGACGCTGTCGGTCTTTTCGCGGTTGCCGCCGGTCAGCTCGTCCATGATGTTGGACCAGGTCCAGCCGGGCGAGACGGCGTTGACGCGAATGCCCTCGGGCGCGAGATCCATCGCCTGGTTGCGGGTCAGTTGCAGGATCGCCGCCTTGGAGACGGGATAGAGCCAGCGCCCGGTCTGCGCCACCCGCGCCGAGATCGAGCCGAAGTTGACGATCGCGCCCTTGTTGGCCGCGAGATCCGCGCGCGCGGCCTGCATCAGCATGACCGAGCCGACGAGGTTCACGTCCAGCGCCTCGAGCCATTCGGCGCGGGTGGAATCGATGCCGTTGTCGAGATAGGTGCAGGCGACGTTGACCAGAAAGTCGATCCGCCCGAATTCGTCCCTGGTGGCCTTGACCAGCGCCGCGACCTGATCGTCGTCGCGGATGTTCGCCTCACAGAACGCCACACCGTCGCCCTCGAGCGCGCGGCCCGCCTCGGCGTTGATGTCGGCCACCATGACCCTTGTGCCCGCATCGCGAAACGCCTTGACCACCGCCGCCCCGATCTTGGTCGCGCCGCCGGGGATGATGGCGACCTTGCCGTCGAGTCCTCGCATGTCAGTCTCCCTGTTTTGTTTTAGGCTTGAAATAAATCTGCCCGCACGCCTGCCGCGCCGCTATCCGCCGGGCGCGGCACCTATCCGGAAAACGAATTTTTTTGACGCCGCGACGATCCGCCTGCTAGCATCCCGCAATTCTCCTGCCGGGGATGCATGGGGAGAGGACGATGGGCACAACGGCAAGCCACGCGCCGCTTTCGGCGCATCAGCTGTTTCGCAGCCGGGATCTGGACGAAACCCGTGACCGGGTGGCGCGGGTGTATTGCCCGCACCGGCTGGAAACCGTGGGGCGCGGACCGGTCGATGCCTGCCACAACCATATCCGGGGCGAGCGGCTGTCGCTCAACTACATGGAGTACGGCGCGCAGACCCGGATCGAGCCGGGCGAACTGGGCGGGTTCTACCTGATGCAGATCCCGCTGAGCGGCGGCGCCCGGATCGCCAACGGAACGGACCGCTACGACTCCGACCCGGATGCGGCGGCGGTGCTGAACCCGCACAAGTCCACCGCGATGACCTGGACCGGGGGCACCCGGCAACTGCTGGTGCAGATCGACCGCGCCGCGATGCAGGAGCTGCTGTGCGACCTGCTCGGGGCGCAGATGGACCGCCCGCTGAACTTCCACGGCCCGCTCGACCTGCGGCGGGGACCCGGCACCGCGCTGCGGCAGTTCGTGCTGCACCTGGTGGACGAGATCGACGCCGGGCGATCGACCTTCGGCCAGCGCGGGTTGATGAACCGCCAGATCGAAAGCACCCTGATGACCGGGCTGATCGAGGCGCTGGACAACAACTATTCGGGCTTTCTCGACCGCCCTGCCGGCTCGGCCGCGCCGCACAAGCTGCGCATCGCCGAGGAGTATATCGAGGCGCGGCTCGACCAGCCGCTGACGGTCGAGGAGATCGCCCGCGTCGCCGACACCACCGCGCGCAGCCTGCAGATGGCATTCCGGCAATTTCGCGGCACCACGCCGCTGAGCTTTCTGCGCGACCGGCGGCTGGACAGGGTGCGCGAGGCGCTGCTGCGGGCGCGGCCCGGCGATACGGTGACCGCAATCGCGATGGCCTGGGGGTTCACCCACCTTGGCCGGTTCTCACAGGTCTACCGGGCCCGGTTCGGACAGACCCCCAGCGACACGCTCAGCGCCGCTCTGGGGGGCGGACGCATTCACTGAGGCAAGATCAGTCGGGGCGTGGCTAGTCGGGGCGTGCGCAGGTCCAGACGGTGCGCACCGATTTCCCGGCGATCCGTTCGATGCCAGAGGCGCGCAGGATGCTCTTGCATTCGCGCATGCCGTCGGGGCCATAGGCCTTGGGGTGAAATTCCAGTACCACCGCGCGGAACCCCGACAGGTCCGCATGGCGCAGCAGGTCCAGCTCGCCGCCCTCGATATCCATCACCAGAACCGTGGGCTTCAGCGCCGCGTAAACCTCTGACAGGCTCTCCGTCGGCACCTCGACCGCCCGGCTCTTGCGGCCTTTCGGCGCGATCAGGGAGGAGCCGAGATAGCTGTTGTGCAGGTGAAAGGTCATCGTCTCGGGCCGGTCCGGCGCGCTGACCAGAACCGCGTTGCGCACCGAGATGTTGTCCAGACCGTTGGCGGCGTAAAGCGCCTCGATCGCGGGGATCAGCTCGGGGTTGGCCTCAAACGAATGCACCGCGCGCGGTTTCGCATTGGCCGCGATCACCGCGCCGACCAGTCCGATGCCAGCGCCGATCTCCAGTACCACGTCATCGGGGCGCACCACATGCAGCGCACCGGCCATCTCCTGCCCCTCGTATTGCGCCGCGTTGATCCGCGCGATCCGCTTTTCATGCAGAAAGGGCGAGGCGGGAACCTTCACGCCGTGGCACTCGGCGGCGATCTCGGGAAGTTCTGTCTGCTCGTTCACGGTGGGCCCCGCATTGTGTGCTTTGCCCCACATCCTGTTGCCACCGCCCGCCGAAAGCAAGCGCGGGCCCGGGCCCCGGCGCCGCATTGCCCGCAAACGAGTCCGCTTTGCATCACTCCCGATGTCAGCCGCCAGGCAAAACAGGCTTTCTTGTCAGATCGCTGACCCAGATCGCATATAATGGAAAAACCGCCGTTCGTGCCTGGTGCAGAGAAGGACCGGAATGAGCCCAAACGGGTGCCATCATGGATGCGGATGGCGCTTTGTAGAGTGGCGGAAACACCGTCTCAGTAGCTGTAGCACGAAACCGTAGGACGTTGCGCAACCCAGCAAGAATTAACTGCGATTGATTTCCGCCATCTAATCAGGCTAGCTACTTTTGCAAAAGGGGGGTCGCATGAGTTGGACCAATAAGTACTGGGACGCAGTTGAGCAGCTATATTGGACGCCGAAGTACCTGGGTCTAAAGTCGATTTCGAAGAAGTACTGGGAAGTAAGCGGTGACAGAGTTTCAGTTCCCAAAGAAATGACCAATCCCAACGGCCCTCTTTATCGGCGCGTCACAACCGGAAAGGAATTCTCGAAACTCGTTCGGCATCACGAAGAAACATTCAATCATATCTTCGAGCTGACTTTCGGTATTTTGGATGGTGAGATCATTAACCAGATCTTTTGCCAATTGCTCCGCGAAAGCCACCAAGACAGATTGAAAGGCTATGGTCGGGAGTTGGGTTTAGAATTTGGCTTCCCGAAGCTCTACGACATCAGCCAACCGGACAGTTTTTTTGTCGGCAACAATTGGACTATTGCAGTTGAGTTGAAGTTTGACGCTAAGACCTCAATGGATCAATTGGCCAAGTATTTGTTGGCACTGACCCTTGAACGAGAACAAAACTCGGGACGCAAACCTGTACACCTCGTCTACATCGCGCCAGAACCTGAGAAATTGCTGAAAGATGCATTCCCTTTCGAAACCGCAAACGTTGGCTCGCACCAACTAGCTCGAATTCTCGCAGAGTCGAAGCAAAGCGTTGTCGCGCCTTTATTGGAAATGGAGGCTACGGCGTCCAGCGTACTGGACGACCTTGCCATTAGCGCAGTTAGTTGGAGAGAATTGGATCAAGTTCTTCATGATCTGGCGATGGGGTTCTCCAGAAACAACCCAGAGGCGCGAACTGTAAACAATCTATTGCTGGGCTTGTTAGAGGAAATTCGTCTGCATCCGGCATCCGGACTAAAGTGAGACCAGGTTTGGTGGACACCTCCATTGATGAAAGAGATTGCTGGTCGCAGTGCAAACGAAGAGCCTGTAATCAGCTTGATACCGAAAGCGGTTATGCTGGTCGATAACTTTGTCCTGCTCAGCGGCTCTTCGTACACCATTACTCGAAGGTCCCGCCCGGGTCAGAAAATCCTGACCGTTGGGCCGATATTGCATGGCCCGGATTACCGACAGGATTCAGAAAACCCTCTGCATCGGATCAAAGATGCGCCGCGTTCGACACCCCCGGCGCCTCAAACCTCGGGCACGATCAGGACCAGCCCGTCCAGCGCCTCCGAGGCCTCGATCTGGCAGCTCAACCGGCTTGCCGCGGTGCGCTCCCCCGCCACCATGTCGAGCATCACCTCCTCGGTCTCGCCCGGACCGCCCACCTTGTCGCGCCAGCCTTCATCCACGTAGACATGGCAGGTGGCGCAGCTCAGGCAGCCGCCGCATTCGCCGATGACATCGGGCACGTCATTGGCAACCGCCGCCTCCATCAGGGTCAGGCCGGGGTCCACGTCCGCCTCTATCGCGCCGCCTCCGGGCAGTTTCCAGGTTACATGCATCGGCAGTCCCTCAGATGAAGTAAACGTAGAAATCGCGCAGCGCCTCGCCTTCGAGGTCGCGGGTCTTCTGCACCTCCTTGCGCTTCATGAAGACATGGTTCGCCACCAGGTCCGCGCCCACCGCCCCGGCCAGCACGGTGTCCTTTTCCAGTGCGTCCATCGCGCCCCTGAGATCGGTCGCGGTGCCCTCTTTCGCATCTGTCTTCTCGAAACCGTCGCCGGTCTCAATCGGCGGCAGCGCATAGCCGGTCTCGACCCCCAGCCGCGCCGCGTGCAGCACGGCGGCCACCGCAGTATAGGGGTTGGCGCTGGCATCCGCCGTTCGATGCTCCAGCCGCGCCTTGGCGCCGCCCTCGGAGGAGATCCGCGTGGTGACGTTGCGATGATCGCCGCCCCAGTTGCGCCAGAACCCCGACAGCGATCCGGGTTGCAGCCGCATGTAGGAATTGGCGGAGGGCGCGATCAGCCCGGCCAGCCCCTTGTGGTGGTGCAAAAGCCCGGCCAGGCAACCGCGCGCCAGGTCGTTCATATGCTCCGGCCCGCCCTTTGGCCCCGAGGACAGCGCGTTGCCGCCGCTCTCGTCGATGAAGGAGAAGTTGATATGCATCCCCGATCCGCCGGCCTCTGCGATCGGCTTTGGCATGAAGGTCAGGATGATGCCGTATTCCAGCGCGATCTCGCGCGCCATCAGGCGGAACAGCACGATATCGTCCACCGCCTTGACCGCGTCGTCGAAGGTCAGCGTGTATTCGAACTGCGGCGCGTCGTATTCCGCCGTGATCATGTCGAGCGAAAAGCCCAGTTCCTCGGCCATTTCCCAGATCCGGTCGTTGAAGCGCAGCGGATCGGCAAAGGGGCCGGTGCCGTAGACCACCGCGCCGGGGGTGTCATAGGGCTCCAACCGGCCGTTTTCATCAGCCTGAAGTGCAAAGGCCTCCAACTCGATCCCGACCTTGGGCCGCAACCCGTGCGCCTCCCATGCGGCGACCGCGCGTTTCAACGCCCCGCGCGGGCACAGGCCGAGCGGTTCGCCGGCATCATCGTAAAGATCGCCCAGCACGATCTGTGTATGCGGATCCCAGCCCTGGCGAATATCGTCATGGCGCCATTTCAGCTCCATGTCCGGCAGCCCCTGATAGGTCATCGCGCCCGGCGCGTTCAGCAGATCGCGGTCATAATGCACCCCGAAGGTCGAGCGGCAGAACCGCGTGCTGTCATCGCCGATCTTGTGATTGGGCAGCATCTTGCCGCGCATGATGCTGAGGTGATCGCAGTAGAGGGCGCGCAGGCGGTCTTTCATCGGTTTCTCCTCAGGCCGGTATCACGGTGACGGGCAGCTCCTTGATGCCGCCGACGAAATTGGACCGCAGAAACTTGTGCGGGCCTGCAGGTTCGATGGATTTCAGCCGCTTGGCAAGCTCCTGGAACAGCACCCTTACCTCCAGCCGCGCCAGCCACATGCCCAGGCAGACATGCGGCCCGCCCTGGCCGAAACTCATATGACGGTTGGGGGTGCGAAACAGATCGACGCGGAACGGATCGTCGAACACCGCCTCATCCCGGTTGGCCGAGGAGAACCAGTAGAGCACCTTGTCGCCCGCCCTGATGGTCTTGCCGTGCATCTCGTAATCGGCAAGCGCGGTGCGCCGGAAATAGAGCGCGGGGGTCGCCCAGCGGATGACCTCGTCCGGCGCGGTCTCCCAGATGTCGCCACCCTGCTGCATCTGGCCCAGCAGCTCGGGCTGATGGCACATCGCCTGAATCCCGGCGGCGATGGAATAGCGGGTGGTATCGTTACCGGCCGCCACCAGCAGGCAGAAGAAATTGCGAAACTCGGTCTCGGAAATCACCGAGCCGTCCTTGGCCGGCTGGCGGATCAGGTGCAGAACGCCTTCGGTATCGCCCGAGGTCTCCTTGGCCGCCATCAACTCCTTTGCATAACCGTAAAGCTCGGCCCCGGCGGGCGAGTTGAAGGGCATCATGCGGAACTCGTCGGTGTCCATCTTGTCGAGCACATGACTGGTGAAATCGGGATCGGTGTTGGCAATCAGCGCGTCGCCCTTTTCCACCAGCCAGGGCAGATCCGCCTCGGGCAGGCCCAGCACCCGGCCCAGCATCCGCATCGGCAATTGCCGCGCAATGTCCTTGGTGGCATCAAAAGTGCCCTTTGCCAGCGCCACGTCGAGGATTTCGTCGCAGAGCGCGCGGATATCCTCTTCGTACTGCGCCATCACCGTGCGCGAAAACGCCCGCATCAGCAGCATCCGCGTCTGGCTGTGTTCCGGCGGGTCGGTCTCCTGGAATGTCCGGCGGGCGAGGTATTCCTCGTAGCTCTGATCCTCCATCCGGATGCCGCGCGCCGATGAGAATACGGCGGTGTTCTTGTTCATCGCCGCGATGTCGGCCTGCCGGGTCACCGACCAGAAATCCTGTCCACCCGCATATTCGGTCCAGTGCAGCGGGTCCTCGCGCCTGAGCCGGGCAAAAGTGTTGTGTGGCGCTCCGCGCTCGAATGTGTCGTGGCTGGTCAGGTCGGCATAGCCGTCGTCCGTCGGCGTCCAGATGGTCATGAGGGCTTTCCTGTGGCAATTAACATGTGTATATTAAAAGGACCCGTAAATATGTAAACATAAAACTCGCGGAACCAGTCATGCACCTCGCAATCCTGATGACGAACACGGATGAAAGCGCATTTTCCGCACACCACCCGAAGGACGGCGAGAAATTCGCCGATCTGATCCACATGGTGCGGCCAGACTGGACCGTGGAGGTCTTTGCGGTGAAGGACGGGGCGTTTCCAGAAAACCTCTCCCGCTTCGACGGCGCGATGATCACCGGCAGCCCGGCCTCGGTGCGATCCGGCGCCGCGTGGACCGAGCAGCTGCTGGAACTGATCCGCGCGATGCATGCCGCGCGGTTGCCGCTCTTCGGTGCCTGTTTCGGTCATCAGGCGATCGCGTTGGCGCTTGGTGGTGCGGTCGGGCACAACCCCGGCGGCTCGGTGCACGGGTTGATCCGCAACGAAACGCTGGCCCGCCCAAATTGGGCCCGCGACCTGCCGGATGCGGTCGGCCTCTACGGCAGCCACACCGAACAGGTCACCGCCCTGCCCGAGGGCGCCGTGCCCCTCAGCCGGTCCGAGGGCTGCCCGGTCTCGGGCTTCGCCATCGGCCAGACCGTCTATACCACGCAGCACCACCCGGAGATGACGCCCGCGTTCATCGCCGCCCTGACCGAGAAAATGGTCGGAGACCTGGGGCCCGACCTGGCCGCGCGTGCCCGCGCCTCACTCACCGAACCGGCCGACCGCGCCGCCTTCGCCGAAAGCGTCGCGCGCTTCTTCGAACAGGCCGCCCGGAGCTGACCCACGACCGCGCCGGGTGCAGCGTGTGGCCGATCAGCCGAGCGCCGCCAGCAGGTCCATCACCGTGACCTGATCGAACTGCACATGGGCGATCATCGCTGCCTCGGCTGCCTCGCGCCGGTGATCGGCGATCAGCGTTGCGATCTCGCGGTGTTCGCGCGCCGATGTGGCGATCGAGCCGGGATAGCGATAGCGCGCCCGGTAGTAGGCCATCAGCTTGCGCGCGTTGGTCTTGATCATCTCGACCAGGAACGGGTTGCCGGCGCCCAATGCCACCGCCTCGTGGAACCGCAGGTTCAACTGGTAATAGCCCGCCGGATCACCGTCGCCCTTGTTCGCCGCATGCGCCTCGCAGGCCAGAACAGCCTGTTCCAGCGCCTGCGTCTGCGGCGACGACATTCGCCGCGCCGCCAGCCCGGCGGCCTGCCCCTCCAGCTTGGCATGCACCTCGAGGATGGCCAGGAACTCCTCCAGCGTCGGCTTGAACAGCACCGCCCCCTTGCGCGGCAGCCGCCTGATCAGCCCCGCTGCCTCCAACTGGATGAACGCCTCGCGCACCGGCGTGCGCGACACCCCGTGCGCCGCCATCAGAGATGTCTCTTGCAGCACGTCGCCGGGGTTCAGCCCGCCTGCGTCGATCTCGGCCAGCACCGCGTTGAGAACCTGTTCCGTCTGCCCGGCCATGCTGCCTCCCTGTCCCGTCGAGGGCAGGTTAATCGGCGCGGCACCTGCGCGCAATTCGCGACCGGCCCTCGCCTCGTCACGCGCCGAAGGTGATGCCGCGGCATGCGCGCCGCGGTTTTCTCGTCACCGGTGCGGGGCGTTGCGCCCGGCGCATAGCTGCAGTGCGCGGCGCACTCTGGCCGATGCTGCACCTGCAGCATATGTAGAAAGGAACCGAAAAAACGTACAAAACCGCAGGATCGTCCAGATGGCCTATACCACCACACCCGTTCCGGCGCCGCTGCCGCGCCTCGCCCTGCCCTTCGCCAGCCTGTTCGGCGCGCTGGGGGACAGCCTGTCGCGCAGCCGCCAGATCTTCGCGCTCTCGGAACTGAGCGACGAAGAGCTTGCCGAACGCGGGTTGCGCCGGGGCCAGATCGCGGGCTTTGTCGCCCATGAGGATTACTGGCGCTAACCCACATTTCATCCCGGACTCAATGGCCCCGCCCGATTGGCGGGGCTTATTTATTGATGATTTTTCGAGCGTTATGGGAACGCTGCATTGCAGCAAGCGCAAACCGGATATGTAGAGTTTCCCCCTACTCATGGCAGCATTGTTGACCAAATATGAGGGCACGGGGGGCCGAAACGAACGACAAATCAAGAGGGTCCAAATGGCACATATTTCAACACAACCGACTGCCGGGTTTTCCATTCTTCGTCCGCTGACCGCGATCGGTCACGGCCTGATGGCGTGGATGGAGCGGGTCGCTGTCGCCAATTCGCGGCTGGAGGAAATCCGCCATCTGCAGTCGCTGAGCGACGCGGAACTGGCCGAGCGCGGCATCGAGCGCGAGCGCATCGTCTACCATGTCTTTGCCGACCGCATCGGCATCTGATCGCGGCTTTGGCTGCAATCTCAAACGCTTGAGCCAGAACCGGGGCGGCGTCGCCCCGGTCTGTCCGGCGGCTAGCGCCGCAACAGGCGCAACAACACCGGCAACAGCCTGTCGCGCAACCCGGGATCGGTCACGGTGGCACTCAGCACCGCCTGCGCCTGATCGCGCGTTTGCACATTGTCCCGCCGCAGGCGGGCCAGCAGCCCGGTCAGCGCCGGGTCGGAACAGATCCCCTCGGCAAGCCGCCAGACCGGCGGGTCACTCGCGCCGCCCGCGTCCGGTCTCAGGCCGCAACGGCGTGCGGGCGCGGCATCCTTCCACAGCAGCATCGCGATATCCGACAGCACCGCCGGGGCCGCAAGCATGTCGGCCTGCAGCGGCGACAGGTCGATACTGTCCGCCCCCGCCGCGCCGAGCGTGGCCTCGCCGCCCCAGCCGGCGCGCAAGGCGGGGCCGTAGAGCCTGCGGGGCAGCGCCATTTGTGCATCCATTTCAGAGGCATAGAGCGTAATGCGTTGCGCCATCGGGCGCAGGACAGGCAGCAGGTCGCGCAGCAGGTCCGCATCCATGTCCGGCCCGGCGAGGATCACTTGGCCAAAAGGTGGCGGCGCCCCCGGAGACCGGCGCGCGGCGATCAGCTCCAGCGCGTCGGTCAGGACCTGGGCCCCCATGCCGCGGGCCAGCAGATGCGGGCGCGGCTGGCCCTCGCGTGCGGCGAGGGCCTCCAGCACCCCGGCCAGGTGACGAGCGCTGCGGCGAGTGGCGGCGCTGTCGGCCATATAGTCCAGCGTCGAGGCCGAGGCCGGCCAGGAATAGAGGATCGGCACCTCTACCCCACCCAGGGAGCGAGCGATCAGCGCCGCCCGGCGCGCGGCCTGCTCAAACGGTGTGGCGGCCCCGTGGACATAGAGCAGAACGCCCCGCTTGCCGGTCGCATCCAGATCGGCAAGCCATGCCGCCTGGGTCCCGGTCCGCAGGTCCCGCAGCTTTGAATAATCCGCCGTCCCCGGCCGGACGGGGAGAGAGACGCCGGCGACCCCGAACGCCAGCGCAGCGCCACCGGCGCTGTAGTAGAGCGGCGCTGCCGCCTCTCCGCTTGGCGCCCGATCCGTGGCATAAAGCACGGATACCGTTTGGAAATTTTTCGGCCCGCGCGGTTCCGAGAGCGCGGGCGGTGCCTCGCCCAGCGCCCGCGCCAGATCCGCGATGTCGCGCGCCGTGCGGGTCAGAGCCTCCGGCCCGTCACCGGAGATGCGCTGTTCCTCATACATCGAAACCAGCGTGTCGCGCGCTGCTGACACCTGCCCGGTGTCGCGCATCAGCGCCACGGCTTCGGCATAAACCGGCAAGGGGTCCAGACCCAGATTGTCGCGGTTCTGCGCCGCGAGGGCCGCCAGTTTGGCAATCGCCTGGGCCGCCGCCTCGACCTGGCCCCCCTCGATCAGCAAGCTGGCCGCCATGCGGTAGAGGTCGTAGATCGCGCGCGGATCGGGGTCGTGCCGGGCGGTCAGTTGCAGGATCTCGTCCAGCGCCGCGTCGGGGTCGGTCTCGGCGAGATAGGGCAGCGTCGCGAAACTGTCGGCGACCTGGGCGCTGGGCGGGGCGGCCGCGCCGAGAAGCAGCGCGGCGGCGATCAGCAAGGGGGCGATGTGGGGCATGGGTGATCCTTCCCGGGCGGCGGGGCTGGCCCATTGATTCCACCGCAAATCCCTGACTGCCAGCCCGAAGTGGGGAGTTTTCACGGCGTTTTGTACAGTCTGCCCGGTCGGGACCGTCTCCCACAGGGCAGAGTCATTTCGACTTGTCCCCTTGGCCCGAACTGCCCAGAACTGGGTATGTGGAGCCGGAGGGGGAGATCCGCGTTGTGTTACGGAAAATTTGACGTTTGCCATTTTTCGTTACATTTCGCTTGCCCCGAATCACCTCCGGCCGTATTACCCGACCAATCGGTCACCTATTGAGAACGGAAAGACTGGAGAACCGAACGTATGGACGCCTTTATCTGCGACGCACAACGCACCCCGATCGGACGCTATGGCGGGGCCCTGTCCCAGGTCCGCACCGATGACCTGGCCGCGATTCCGATCGCCGCGCTGATGGAACGCAACCCGCAGGTCGACTGGGCCGCCATCGACGACGTGATCTACGGCGATGCCAACCAGGCCGGCGAGGACAACCGAAACGTCGCGCGCATGGCCGCCCTGTTGGCCGGGCTGCCGGTCGGCGTGCCGGGCACCACTGTCAACCGGCTCTGCGCCAGCGGCATGGACGCGGTCGGCATGGCCGCCCGGGCGATCCGCGCGGGCGATTATGACATGGCGATTGCCGGCGGGGTCGAGAGCATGAGCCGCGCGCCCTTCGTCATGCCCAAGGCGACCAGTGCCTTTACCCGCGCCAACGCGGTCTATGACACCACCATCGGCTGGCGGTTCGTCAATCCGAAGATGAAGGCGCAGTACGGCATCGATTCGATGCCCGAGACAGCCGACAATGTCGCCGCCGATTACAATATCAGCCGCGCGGACCAGGACGAATTCGCCGCCCGCAGCCAGGCCCGCTGGGCCGCCGCGCATGAGGCCGGCGTCTTTGCCGAGGAGATCACCCCGGTCACCATCCCGCAGCGCAAGGGCGATCCCCTTGTCGTCGATACCGACGAGCATCCCCGCCCCGGCACCGGGGCAGAGCAACTGGCCAAGCTGCGCGGCGTCAACGGCCCGGACCTGAGCGTGACCGCCGGCAATGCCAGCGGCGTCAACGACGGCGCGGCGGCGCTGCTGCTGGCCAACGAGGCGACGGCGGCCAGCAACGGCCTGACGCCGATGGCCCGCGTGGTGGCAATGGCCGCCGCCGGCGTCGAGCCGCGCGTGATGGGCATCGGGCCGGTTCCCGCCAGCCGCAAGGTGCTGGCGCGGGCGGGACTCACCATCGAGCAGATGGATGTGATAGAGTTGAACGAGGCCTTTGCCAGCCAGGGTCTTGCCACCCTGCGCGAGCTGGGCGTGGCCGACGACGCGGCGCATGTGAACCCGAACGGCGGTGCCATCGCCATCGGTCACCCGCTGGGCATGTCGGGGGCGCGGCTGGTGCTGACGGCGGCCTATCAGTTGAAACGCACGGGCGGGCGCTATGCGCTGTGCACCATGTGCGTCGGAGTTGGACAGGGCGCCGCCCTGATCCTTGAGCGCGTGTAACCCGGGAGGAGACCCCAGATGTATGCACAGATGATCAAGAGCGCCGGAACCGGTGTCAAATCCCCCGAGGAGATGACGCCGGAGGAACGCAGGTTCCAGGCGCATGTGGACGCGAACGAAAAGGTCGAGCCCAAGGACTGGATGCCCGACGATTATCGCGCCACGCTGATCCGGCAGATTGGTCAGCATGCGCAGTCCGAAATCGACGGCCAGTTGCCCGAGGGCAACTGGATCACCCGCGCCCCGACGCTGGAGCGCAAGGCGATCCTGCTGGCCAAGGTGCAGGACGAGGCGGGCCACGGCCTGTATCTCTACTGCGCCGCCGAAACGCTGGGCATTTCCCGCGACGAGCTGACCGAGGATCTGCTGTCGGGCAAGATGAAGTATTCCTCGATTTTCAACTATCCGACGCTCAACTGGGCCGATATCGGCGCGGTGGGCTGGCTGGTCGATGGTGCCGCGATCATGAACCAGGTGCCATTGCAGCGCACATCCTACGGGCCCTATTCCCGCGCGATGATCCGCATCTGCAAGGAGGAATCGTTCCACCAGCGGCAGGGCTATGACATCATGATGAAGATGGCCCAGGGCACCGAGGCGCAGAAACGGATGGCGCAGGACGCGCTGAACCGGCTGTGGTTCCCCTCGCTGATGATGTTCGGTCCCTCGGACAAGGAATCGGTGCACTCGGCTCAGTCGATGGCCTGGAAGATCAAGATCAACACCAACGACGAGCTGCGCCAGAAATTCGTCGACCAGACCGTGCCACAGGCCGAATACCTTGGCCTGACTGTTCCCGACGAGACCCTCAAGTGGAACGAGGAGCGCGGGCACTACGATTTCGCCGAGCCCGACTGGAAGGAATTCTTCGACGTGCTCAAGGGCAACGGCCCCTGCAATACCGACCGGCTGACCGCCCGCCAGGAGGCCTGGAAAGAGGGCAAATGGGTGCGCGATGCGATGATGGCCCATGCCCGCAAGAAAGCCGCCGCCAAGGTGGCGGCAGAGTAAGAGCACATTTTACCGGATCGGCGGCACGGGCCGCCGGACCACGACCCAGTTTCCGGCGCGGCATAAACCCCGGCCGGTGCCAGGAGGAGATACCATGAAGAACGAATGGCCCCTTTGGGAAGTATTCATCCGTGGACAGCACGGCATGTCGCACCGCCATGTCGGCAGCCTGCACGCCCCCGATGCCGAGATGGCGATCAAGAACGCGCGCGACGTCTATACCCGCCGCAACGAGGGCGTGAGCATCTGGGTGGTCGAGGCGAAACATATCGCCGCCTCCTCGCCCAGCGACAAGGGCCCGCTCTATGAGCCGAGCGAATCCAAGGTCTATCGTCACCCGACCTTTTTCGACATCCCCGAGGAAGTGGGGGCGATGTGATGAGCGGGCAGGTGCAATCGGGCGACGCGGCCCTGTTCGAATTCCTCTGCCGGCTGGGGGACAACACCCTGGTTCTCGGCCACCGGGTCAGCGAATGGTGCGGCCACGCGCCGGTTCTGGAAGAGGATATCGCGCTGGCCAATACCGCGCTGGACCTGATCGGCCAGACCCAGCTCTGGCTCGGGTTGGCGGGCGAGGTCGAGGGCAAGGGCCGCGACGCCGATGCGCTCGCCTTTCTGCGCGACGTCTGGGATTTCCGCAGTGTCCTGCTGACCGAGGTGCCCAACGGCGATTTCGGCCGCACGCTGATGCGCCAGTTCCTGTTCGACGCCTGGCATTCGATCTACCTGGGGCGGCTGCTGAAAAGCAGCGACAAGCGGGTGGCCGATATCGCCGAGAAGGCCAGCAAGGAAGTGGCCTATCATCTGGAACGCTCGGCCGACACGGTTGTGGCGCTGGGCGACGGGACCGAGGAAAGCCATCAGCGGATGCAGGCGGCGCTGGCCTATCTCTGGCCCTATGTCGGAGAGATGTTCGAGGGCGACGCGGTGGACGCGGCGATGGTCGAGGCCGGGGTCGCCCCCGATCCGGCCAGCCTGCGCGCGGAATACGACGCGCTGGTCGGCCGTGTGCTGGCCGATGCGACGCTGGAGATGCCCGAGGGCCGGTTCGCCCACAAGGGCGGGCGTGACGGGCGCATGCATACCGAGCACCTGGGCCATATCCTGACCCAGATGCAATGGTTGCAGCGGGCCTATCCCGGCGCCAGCTGGTAAGACCGATGACACATCCAAGCGTTGAACAGGTCTGGGAATGGCTCTCTGCCGTCCCGGACCCCGAGATCCCTGTGATCTCGCTCACCGATCTGGGCATCATCCGCGATGTGGCCTGGACTGACGACAGGCTGGTCGTGACCGTCACGCCGACCTATTCGGGTTGTCCGGCAACCTCGATCATCAACCTCGATATCGAGACCGCGCTGCGCGGCCACGGCATCGAGAAGATCGAGCTGAAGCGGCAGCTTTCGCCGGCCTGGACCACCGACTGGCTGAGCGAGGAGGGTCGTGCCAAGCTGGAGGAATTCGGCATCGCGCCGCCCCAGCCCGCCGGTGGCCCCGACCGTTGCCCGCATTGCGGGTCCGAGAACGTCGAGAAGGTCAGCCAGTTCGGCTCGACCCCGTGCAAGGCCACCTGGCGCTGCAAGGACTGTCTCGAACCCTTCGATTATTTCAAGTGCATCTGAGGAGAAGCAGATGGCGCGTTTCCACGATCTGACCGTGACCGACATCCACAAGACCATCCGCGACGCGGTGGTGGTCACGCTGAAACCGCAGGACGGCGACGAGGCCGCCTTTGATTTCATCCAAGGCCAGTACCTGACCTTTCGCCACGATTTCGACGGCGAGGAGCTGCGCCGCAGCTATTCGATCTGCGCCGGCAAGGATGACGGCATCCTGCAGGTGGGCATCAAGCGGGTCGATGGCGGCGCCTTTTCCACCTGGGCCAACGAGGAGCTGAAGGTCGGCGACCGGGTACAGGCGATGGCGCCGATGGGCAGTTTTCACACCGCGATCGACGCGGGCGCCGAGCGCAGTTACCTCGGCTTTGCCGGTGGCTCGGGCATCACCCCGGTGCTGTCGATCCTCAAGACCACGCTCTCGCGCGAGCCGAAGTCGAGTTTCACGCTGGTCTATGCCAACAAGGGCGTGAACACGATCATGTTCCGCGAGGAGCTGGAGGACCTCAAGAACCTCTACATGGGGCGGCTGAACGTCATCCACGTTCTGGAAACCGACACGCAGGAGATCGACCTGTTCACCGGGCTGGTGACGCAAGAGAAATGCGGCGAACTGTTCAAGCACTGGATCGACATCGGATCGGTCGACACCGCCTTTATCTGCGGGCCGGAACCGATGATGCTGGGCATCGCGGCGGCGCTGCGTGCGCATGGGCTGGACGACGCCCAGATCAAGTTCGAGCTTTTTGCCAGCGCCCAGCCCGGGCGGCTCAAGCGCAAGGCGGTGAGCAAGGACGCGGCCAGCGGCGCCAACCAGACCACGGCGGCGATCACGCTGGACGGGGCGACCCAGACCATCACCATGGGCAAGGACATCTCGATCCTCGACGCCGCGCTGGAGAACGCGATGGACGCGCCCTATGCCTGCAAGGCGGGGGTCTGTTCGACGTGCCGCTGCAAGGTGATCGAGGGCGAGGTCGAGATGGTCGCCAACCACGCGCTGGAGGATTACGAGGTGGAAAAGGGCTATGTGCTGTCGTGCCAGTCCTATCCGCTCACCGATACCGTCACCGTCGATTACGACCAGTAAGGGGGGCTGACCATGGCCGAAGACATGAGCATCGAAAGCTACCTGGCCCAGGGCGGGGTTCTGAGCAACCCGGCCAATGTGCCGCCACGCTATCGCGCTGAACTGATGAAACTGATGGCGACCTTTGTCGACAGCGAGCTGGCGGGCGCCGCCGGGTTTGCCGACATCATCAACGCAGGCCCCGGCATCAAGGAGCGGATCGCCGCCGCCAAGATCGTGCTGGAAAAGACCGACAACGCCGACCGGGTGCTGCGCATCATGGGCGATTTCGGCGCCGATACCGAGCGCTATGCCAACCACCATCCCTGGACCGCGCGGCTGGAGCGGGGCGCCGATATCGGCACCGCGCGCACCGAGCGGGACATGCGGCTAGCGGTCTTCAACTATCCGCTGGAGGGCTGGGCCGACGCGGTGGTGATGAACCTGCTGATGGGCCGCGCGGTGGCGGTGCAGATGGCGGAATTCTCGATGGTCTCGTACCAGCCGCTGGCCGAGGCGTTCCGCGCCATCGCACCGGTCGAGGCACGTCACGCCGAACTGGCCGAGGAGGGCGTGATCAAGCTGTTCGAGCGCGGCGAGGACGGGCTGCAGAGCAGTGTCGATTACTGGTGGCCCCGGGTGGCGGCTAGCTTTGGCTCGACCACCTCGACCAAATCCGAGAGCCTCAAGGCGATGGGGCTGCGGCGGGCGACCAACGCCGAACTGAAGGCCCGCTGGGAGGCCGAAGCCGGCGCGGTGCTGAAACGGCTGGGGCTGGCGGTTCCGGCCTGACCCCGATCCCCGCGCGACGATTGCAACCGCGCGGGAAATCGCCCAGACTTGCGCTCCTGTCACCACTGGGAGGGGGCGAGATGTCAGGCAAACCGGGGACGGCGGTTCAGGCCGCCGACGTGCAACAGGTCAACGACTGGCTCGACCGCAACGAGATCGTGCTGGTCGATGTGCGCGAGACCTCGGAATACGAGGTCGAGCATATCGCCGGGGCGCTGCTGCTGCCACTGTCGAGCTTCGATCCCGAACTCTTCCCCACCTTGCCGGGCAAGCGGCTGGTGCTTCATTGCGCGGTCGGCAAACGCTCCGAGGCGGCGGGCAAGATGCTGCTGAACGAAGGGCACGAGGGCGTCACCCACATGACCGGCGGGCTGGATGCGTGGAAGGCGGCGGGCTTTGCCACCGAGTTTCAGCTGACCCCGCCAGGCGAGGCGGAGGCGGCAGAGGGGCCGGTGTTTCTCTGCCCCGCCCCCGGCGAGGTGCTGCGGACCGAGTACCTGGAGCCGCTGGGCATCACCGCGCAGGACCTGGCCCGGTCGGTCAACGTGCTGGAGGGGCGGATCACCGACGTGCTGGCCGGCAAGTCCAGCGTCGGGGTGGAACTGTCGCTGCGGCTGGCGCGGTATTTCAGCACCGCGGCGGATTTCTGGGTGCATCTGCAGCTGGAGCACGACATGGAACGCGCCCGCCACAGCATGGGCGAGCAGATCCGCCGCGATATCGTGCCGCGGGTCTCGGCGGGGTAAAGGCGGGACGTACTCACCACTCTCATCGGGGCGTTTGGGAATTGACCGCCCCCCGCCCCGGCATACAACCGGCCGAAATCAACTCCGCGAGGTCTCATGGCGCACATCAACAAGGTCATCCGCTCGATCAACCTGGATGGTGAAACGATCTGCGTCGACGAGTTCCTGCGTCCGGACGGGACCTACGGGTTCGACGAGTTCCGGTGCGATCCGGAAGACGGGCGGGGCTGGTACGGCATCGGCCATCACGGGCTTGAGGAATACCCCAGTGCAGAGGCAGCTTTGGAGCAAGCGCGGCGCGTCGTCGGCTGGCTCAACGACGCGATCGCCTGACGGCGGCCCCGCGTTCCGCGCGGCGCGTGACCGGCGCGGCGATCAGATTCCGCCCAGCCCCTTGAGCGTCAGGTCGCAGACCAGGTCGGCGTAATCGTCGCGCTCCTGCGCGTCGGCATCCGAATTCCACATGAAGTACCAGTTCAGCATGCCGTAGACCGACATGGTGGCGCCGCGCAGCTTGTCGGGGTTGCCCTCGAACACCTCCGGCGCGACCTCGCGCAGGCAGTCGCCCATGAATTTGACCATGTCGCGCTGATAGGTGCGCATCTCGTCCTGCTGATCCCCGGGCAGGGCCGAGAGCGCGCTGATCTGCACCTGGTGTTCGTGGTCGGCCCCCTGGTAGGCGCGCAGCACCTCGCGGATCACCCGGCGCAGCCGCTCCTCGGGGGGCAGCCCGCCGGTATCGACGGCAAGAATGCGATTTCTGAGGGTGGACAGGTAGCTGTCCAGGATGTCGTAGAGGATCGCATCCTTGCTGTCGTAGTAGTGATAGATATTCGCCTTGGAGATCCCGCACTCACCCGCCAGCTTGGTCATCGATGCGCGGTCGAACCCCTCCTCGGCGAAAACCTTGGCCGCCGATTTGAGGATCTGGGCGCGTTTCTGATCGTGGTCTTTGGCAATGGTGCGGGCCAAGGGTCACTCCTTCGGGCGGTTGTCGACGACGCGCACGGCCTTGCCCTGGCTGCGCTCCACTTCGCCGGGATCCTTGATGTTGATCTCGGTCGAGACGCCGACCACATCCTTGATCCGCTTGTAGAGCATCCGCACCGCGGCGGTCTTGGAGGCCTCGTCGGTGCTGTCGCCGGCACATTCCACGTGCACGCGCATCGCGTCCATCCGGCCCGAGCGATAGAGCTCGATCTGGAAGTGGTTGGTCAGCCCGCCGGTGGCGATCACCTGCTCCTCGATCTGGGTCGGAAAGACGTTGACGCCGCGCAGGATGATCATGTCGTCGCTGCGCCCGGTGATCTTTTCCATCCGCCGCATGCTGCGCGCGGTGCCCGGCAGCAGGCGCGTCAGGTCGCGGGTGCGATAACGGATCATCGGCAGCCCCTCTTTGGTGAGGGTGGTGAACACCAGTTCTCCCATCTCGCCATCGGCCACCGGTTCACCGGTCTCGGGGTTGATGATCTCGGGCAGGAAATGATCCTCCCAGATCACCGGCCCGTCCTTGGTCTCGACGCATTCGTTGGCCACGCCCGGACCCATGATTTCGCTGAGGCCGTAGATATCGACCGCGTGCATGTCAAAGGCCTGCTCGACCTCATGGCGCATGGCGTCGGTCCAGGGTTCGGCCCCGAACACGCCGACCGAGAGCGAGCAGTCGCGCGGGTCCAACCCCGCCTTGTGGAACTGTTCAAGGATGTTGAGCATGTAGGAGGGCGTGACCATGATGCCGTCGGGCTTGAAATCGTCGATCAGGGTCACTTGCTTTTCGGTCTGCCCGCCGCTCATAGGCACCACGGTGGCGCCCAGCCGTTCGATCCCGTAATGGGCGCCGAGGCCGCCGGTGAACAACCCGTATCCATAGGCGTTGTGCACGATATTGCCCGACCGCAACCCGGCGGCGCGCAGCGAGCGTGCGACCAGATCGGCCCAGTTCTCGATATCCTGCTTGGTATAGCCCACCACGGTCGGCTTGCCGGTGGTCCCCGAGGAGGCATGCAGCCGCATGATCTGCTCGCGCGGCACCGCGAACAGGCCAAAGGGATAGTTGTCGCGCAGGTCTTTTTTGTAGGTGAACGGAAACTTGGACAGGTCCGACAGCGATTTCAGGTCGTCGGGATGCACGCCGGCGGCGTCGAACCGCTGGCGGTACATCGGCACGTTGTCATAGGCATGGCGCAGCGACCATTTCAGGCGGCCGAGTTGCAGCGCCTCGATCTCATCGCGCGAGGCGATCTCGATCGGGTCAAGGTCGGCTTTGTTCGGGGTCAGGTCCTTCATGGCGTCCTCCTCACCAGGTCATTCGTCGAAAAGATGGCCCTTGATCGCGCGGGACATGCCCCGGAATTCCGCGATTCTCTGGCCATCCTGATTGGTCACTGTCACGTCATAGATGCCGTTGCGCCCGGTCAGGTTGACCTCACGCGCGGTTGCCGTCAGCCGGTCGCCCTGCTTGCCCGGGGCCAGATAGTTGATCAGGTTGTGCTGGGCGACGGTGGACTGGTTGCGGCTGTTGCAGGCAGAGGCAAAGGCGCTGTCGGCCAGCATGAAGATCACGCCGCCGTGACACATCGCGTGGCCATTGCAGTGATGCGCCTCGACCGTCAGTTCCAGCGTCGCGGTGCCCTCGTCGACATGGGTGATCGCCATGCCCGCCCATTTCGAGGCGTTGTCTTTGGCCCACATGACGGCGGCCGATTTCTCGGCCCGTTGTTTCGGCGTCATGGTCATTTTCCCTTGAACACCGGTGCGCGCTTTTCGAGAAAACCGGCGACGCCCTCGGCGTAATCTTCGCTCTCGCCGCAGGTCTTCATTGCCTCCGCTTCCAGTTCCAGATGCTCGGCCAGCGTATCGGTGGCGGCGGCCTGGATCGTCTGCTTGGTCAGGCCGAGGCCCAGCGTCGGACCGCCCGCAAGCTTTGCGGCCAGCGCGCGCGCCTCGTCCATCAGCGCGTCGTCGGGCAGCGCCTTCCAGATCAGACCCCAATCCTCGGCCTTTTGCGCGCTGAGCGGTTCGGCGGTAAAGGCCAGCCCCTTGGCGCGCGCCTCGCCCAGCAGGCGCGGCAGGTGCCAGCTGCCCCCGGTGTCGGGGATCAGCCCGACCTTGGAAAACGACTGGATGAACTTGGCGCTCTCACCGGCCAGAACCATGTCACAGGCCAGCGCGATATTGGCGCCGGCGCCGGCAGCCACGCCATTGACCGCGCAGATCACCGGGAAGTTCAACGACCGCATCAGGTTGACCAGCGGCGCGTAAAAGGTGCGCACGGTGTGGCCCAGGTCGGGCGGGCCGTCCATCTTGCGCGGGTCGCGGTCGCCCAGGTCCTGCCCGGCGCAGAAGCCGCGCCCGGCCCCGGTCAGAAGGATCGCCCGCGCGCCGGCGTCACGGGCCGCCTCGATGGCGGCGCGCAGGGCATGGTGCATCTCTTCGGTGAAACTGTTCAGCCGCTCCGGCCGGTTCAGAGTGATCTCGACCCAAGTGCCGTGATCGGTGGTCAGAATGGTGTCCGACATGTCGCCCTTGCCCCTCCTTGACGTGTCCTGCGCTGACGGCAGGACCTCGGTCGCGTGACCGTCCCTGCTGCCCGTCAGTTGACAAACTCCTTGCATAAACCGACCGGACGGTCAATATTTGTTTCAAACATCCTGGCCACTGTCACAGGGTCGTGGCCACCCCGGGAGAGAGGATCAATTTCCATGAGCATTCAAAAGATTTCCAGTTTCGCCGCCGGTGAATGGATCGCGCCTGGCGCTGGCGCACGCGACATCGCCAGCGCCATCACAGGCGATGTGATCGCCAGCGCGGGCAACTCCGCGCTCGACGTGCAGGCGATGCTGGACCACGCCCGCGAGGTCGGCGGCCCGGCGCTGCGCGCGATGACCTTCCACGACCGCGCCCGCATGCTCAAGGCGCTGGGTCAGCACCTGAACGCCAACAAGCAGGCGCTTTACGATATCTCCTTCGACACCGGCGCCACGCAATCCGATCACATGATCGACATCGACGGCGGCATCGGCACGATGTTCGTCTTCGCCGCAAAGGGTCGGCGCGAGATGCCCGACGACCATGTTTTCCTTGATGGCGAGCTGGAGCAGCTGGGCCGCACCGGCACCTTCATGGGGCAGCACATCTGCACCCCGCTGCACGGGGTGGCGGTGCATATCAACGCCTTCAACTTCCCGGTCTGGGGCATGCTGGAGAAACTGGCCCCGACCCTGCTGGCCGGGGTTCCGGCCATCGTGAAACCCGCGACCAACAGCTGTTACGTCACCGAACTGGCGGTCAGGCTGATACTGGAGAGCGGCCTCCTGCCCGAGGGCGCGTTGCAATTTGTCGCCGGCGGGCTTGGCGACATGCTGGACCGGCTGGGGATGCAGGACGTGGTCAGCTTTACCGGCTCGGCCGATACCGCGCTGATGTTGCGCTCGAACAGGACCATCCTTGAAAACTCGGTGCGATTCGTCGCCGAGCAGGACAGTCTGAACGCCTCGATCCTCGGCCCGGATGCGGTGCCCGGCACGCCGGAGTTCGATCTCTTCGTCAAGGAGGTCAGCCGCGAGATGACCGCCAAGGCGGGGCAGAAATGCACCGCGATCCGCCGCATCATCGCCCCCGAATCGCAGGTGGAGGCGGTGATCGAGGCGCTGAGCGCGCGGCTGGCCAAAACCGTGATCGGCGATCCGCGACTGGAGGGCACCCGCATGGGGGCGCTGGTCTCGATCCAGCAGAAACAGGACGTGCTGGCAAAGGCGGCGCTGATCGGCTCCGAGGCGGAACGGGTGTTCGGCGACCCGGAGAATTTCGAGGTGGTGGGCGCCGATGCCGCCAAAGGGGCCTTTCTGCCGCCGATGCTGTTCCACTGCGCCGACCCCGACACCGCCCAGCGCGTGCATGATACCGAGGCTTTCGGTCCGGTCTCGACCGTCATGGGATACCGCGATCTGGACCACGCGATAGAGATCGCCAAGCGCGGCCAGGGCTCGCTGGTGGCCTCGGTCATCACCCATGACCCAAGCGTCGCGCGCGCGGTTGCGATCGGTGCGGGCGCCTATCACGGGCGGATCTATATCAACGACCGCACCTCGATGAAGGAGAGCACCGGCCACGGCTCCCCCCTGCCGCATCTGGTGCATGGTGGGCCGGGCCGCGCCGGCGGCGGCGAGGAGATGGGCGGCGTGCGCGGGGTCAAACATTACATGCAGCGCACCGCGATCCAGGGCTCGCCCGACATGCTCAGCGCCATCGGCAAACAGTGGGTGCCGGGCGCTGCCGAGATCGAGGGGCCCGCGCATCCCTTTACCCGCAAATTCGGCGAACTGGCGATCGGCGAGACGCTGCACAGCGCGTCGCGCGTGGTGACGCTTGAGGATATCGAGCATTTCGCGACGTTCACCGGCGATACCTTCTACGCCCACATGGATGATGCGGCGGCGAAGCGGAACCCGTTCTTCCCCGGCCGGGTGGCGCATGGCTATCTGCTGCTGTCCTTCGCGGCGGGCCTTTTCGTCGAGCCGAACGAGGGGCCGGTTCTGGCCAACACCGGCCTCGACAACCTGCGGTTCATGAAGCCGGTGAGCGCCGGTGACAGCATCAAGGTGCGCCTGACGGTCAAACACAAGACCCCGCGCAACGAGGAGTACGGCGAGGTGCGCTGGCATGTCACCCTGACCAACCAGGACGACGAGAAGGTCGCGGAGTACGAGCTTTTGACCATGAACGCGTTCTGACCGGCGCAGGGGAAACCATGTGAAACTCCGTGATTTCAGGATGGTACGTCGGGCAAGGCGGCGATAACCTGAGGTCATGGAGGAACCCCCGCAAACCTGGTTCGAGGCCTGCGCCCGGACCCTGACCGACCCGCAGAACCAGCGGGTCTGGTCGATCATCGTGTCGCTGTTCGGCGATCTGGCGCAGAAACCCGGCGACCGGCTCAGCGGCAGCGCGCTGTCGCGGATCATCATGCCGATGGGCATCAAGCCCGAGGCGATCCGCGTCGCGCTTCACCGCTTGCGCAAGGATGGCTGGATCGACAGCGCCCGCACGGGCCGGGCCAGCGCCCATTACCTGACCGAGTTCGGCCGTGCCCGCAGCGCGGAGGTGACGCCGCGCATCTACACGCGCGTGCCCGACACCCCCGCCGACTGGCACCTGCTGATCGCCGAGGACGGCTCCGGCCAGTCGGCGCTGGACGAGATGCTGCTCACCGCCGACTACTTCAGCCTGGCGCGCAACGCGGCACTGGGGGCCGGCCCGGCGCCGGAGGCCAGCGAGGAATTGATGAGTTTCGATGTGCGCGCCCGCGCGGTGCCCGACTGGGTCAGGGCGCGCGCCTGCCCCGAGGATCTTGCCGAAAGCTGCCACAGCCTGCTCGACGCGCTGGAGCGCGCCGCCGCGCTGCTACCCGCAGAGGGGGGGATCACGCCGCTGCAGACCGCCACCCTGCGGATGCTGATCGTGCACCGTTGGCGCCGGGTGGTGCTGCGCATGCCCGATCTGCCCACGGCCTTCTTCCCGCCGGACTGGCCGGGGCCGGATTGCCGCGCGGCGGTGTTCCACCTGCTCGACCGGCTGCCGCGCCCGGCGCTGTCGGATCTGGATGCAGACTGACGCGGCATCCTCGTACCATTCAGGCGGAAATTCGTGCAATTTCGCGCCATATCTTGCCGTGCACACAGCGTCGCCGGCGGGGCCCGAACAAGAAGGGAGCTGAGCCTTGGCAAGCATTCTGATCGGTCTGATCCTGGTGATCGCGGCGCTGATGGCGGCGCTGGCGGCATGGACCCGATACCTGGGGCGGGACGTGGAAAACCTGGTGCCGCGCGCGGGATCGGTTCGCAAGGTGCCGGGTGGTGCCATCCACTACGTCGACCTGGGCCCGCGAGACGCGCCCGCCGTGGTGCTGATTCACGGGCTGTCGGGGCAGTTGCAGCATTTCACCTACGGCGTGACCGACCTGCTCAAGGACGAGCTCCGCGTGATCGCGCTGGACCGGCCCGGCTGCGGTTACTCCACCCGCGACAGCGACGATCTCGCCGCCCTGCCGGAACAGGCGCGGATGATCTGGGCCTTGCTGGAGGGTCTGGACGTGACGCGGCCCGTGCTCGTGGGGCATTCGCTGGGCGGCGCGGTGGCGCTGGCGATGGCGCTGGACCGGCCAAAGGGGGCCGCCGCGCTGGCGCTGATCAGCCCGCTGACCCACCAGCAGGCGGACGAGGCCGGCGCCTTTCAGGGGCTTGCGGTCGCCTCCCCCCTGATGCGACGGGCGATCGGCCACACCCTTGCCGTTCCGGTGGCGCGGCGCACCGCCGCCAAGGTTCTGGAAGAGGTGTTCCGCCCCGAACCCTGCCCCGCGGATTTCCTGGTGCGCGGCGGCGGCGCTCTGGGTCTGCGGCCCGGGGCCTTCATCGCCGCTTCGGCCGATTACATGGCCGCAAATTCCGGTATCCGCGCGCAGCAGGCGCGCTATGCCGATGGCCTGGTAACCCCCGGCGGCGTTTTGTTCGGCGCCGGGGATGCGGTGCTGGATCCGGCGCGGCACGGCACACCGATGGAGGGCTTCGGATTGAGCGTCGGGACTTTGCCGGACCGGGGCCACATGCTGCCCATCACCGCGCCGGAGGCCTGCGCCGACTTCATCCGCCGCATGGCCGCCCGGGCGGAATGACCGTCGGCGCAAACACCTTGGTCGCGACGAGCGCGGCAACAACCGAAAACCGGCCAATTCCCGCTTGACCCCTCCGGCCGACTCCCCTAAATGCCTCTCACTCGTGGCGGAGTAGCTCAGTTGGTTAGAGCAGCGGAATCATAATCCGCGTGTCGGGGGTTCAAGTCCCTCCTCCGCTACCAATTTCAGTACCATTGTTTCAAAATCGCTGGTTTCCAGCGGTTCCTCGCCCTTGCGGGCTATCGAGATGACCCCGGCAAGGTCGCCGTTCAGATCAATCTGCAGATCGCAGCCATCCTCGTCAGGAGCAAGGACATTCGGTCCACAAGTGACCGGATGATCTGGGTTGCTTCGGCACGACACTCATCGTCGTTGATCGTGTGAAGCAAGCGTTCGAATTCTTTCTGATGGCGATATGCCATAGTCAGATGAAGCAGCACCGGCTCTTCGTCGATGTTGGCAAGCCCTTCCTCAACAATCTTCCTGCGCTCGCCGCAGCTTCTTGCGCAAGACCGCTCGACCCGCGCCGCCGGCTCCATGACCCTGAAACACATTCTTCGCCAGCCTGTCGGTGATTGCTGCGCATTCACCTGTCGGCCAACGGATCGAGCCCGACCGTGGAAATATCCGACATGACCGTCCTCCTTTTGTGGATCATTGCAGACCCACCTTGGCACATCGATGCCGTCGGGGGGCGGTCACAGCATCAAAACCATGGGCGCCTAGAACACACACTAACAGCGAATACGGCAATGGTGAGATGCAGTAAGCAAAGCGCCCGCCATGGCGCCTCTCAGTGCTTCTGCGGGAAGGTAACCAGCCAGCGGCAGATCGGAGTCACCCCAGACGACGATCCAATCTTCGAACGGCGTGTCATCTTCTCCATGTGCTCTTGTCCGGGAGGCATTTGCACGCGTGCGCACAGCTGACCGAGCATATCGGCTGGGGCACGCTGCCGAGACTGCGGCATCGTTATCCCATCGCCTCGACCTGCACCTGCAGGAGTTGACAGTTTTGCCCTGATCACGAAACTGGCGCAAGGAAGAGGTCGTTAGCCGGGCATCGTGAAAACACTTGCAGTCACCATCATCGCCGTCGTAATCGGCCTTGTTGCGTTCTGGTCCGCTCCGGCCCAGGCGCACGGGATGCATATGGACGCGCCCGGCGATGTTGTCGTCCAGGATGACGAAACCGTCGAGCTAGGGACGTCCGAACACTGTGACGCCGGACACTCCTGCCACGCACAGGTGCTGCCCCTGGTGCAGGCCGGGTCGGCGCATCAGCCCGCCTGTCTGGCAACCCAGCATCCCCTGAGAGAGCGGCGCGGCCGCTCCCTGACCCTGGTGTCCGACCCGCCGCCTCCGCGCGCCTGATCCTGTCGTGACCTTCGGGTCGGGAACCGGATCAGACACAGGAGAACATTATGACACCCCGAAAGACCGTGACCGGCGCCGCCCTGGCGTCGCTGCTCAGCGTTGCCGCGTTGGCCCATTCCGGCGCCACCGGCGTCGTCAAGGACCGCATGGGCGCCATGAAGGAAATGAAAGAGGCGGTGAAATCCGTCGCCCCGATGATGTCCGGCACCGCCGCCTATGATGCGGATGCCGTGCGTCGCGCCGCCGACACCTTCCGCCGCCATTCCGGCGCGGCGCTGACCGGGGATTTCCCCGCGGGCTCGACGGAGGCCCCCTCCGAGGCGCTGCCGGCGATCTGGCAGGACTGGGACCGCTTCGCGGAGCTGGCCGAAACGCTCGGCGTGATGGCCGAAGGCCTGTCCCGGGCCGCCGATAACGGCCTGCACGGCGCCGGCGGGATGATGGACAGCGGCACGATGATGGGCAGTGGCTCCATGATGGGCAGCGGCATGATGATGGGCACTGCCGGGGGCGCGATGCGGATGAGCGCCGAGCAGATCGGACAGATGCCCGCCGACGGCGCCTTCGCCATGACCACCCAGGTCTGCGCCGCCTGCCATGACCGGTTTCGCAAGGACGACGCCTGATCATGGTCGCGGTCGGAAGACTTGGGCTCGCCGCGGTCGGATTGATCGCGGCGGGCAGTGCCGCCCTCGCCGTCTGGCCGGTGGGTCGGCCGGTGAAGCTGGCCGAGCTGGAGGGCAATGTGGAACGCGGCGCCTACCTGGCGCGGGCGGGGGGCTGCATCGCCTGCCATTCCGACCCGGCATCGGGGCGCGCACCGCTCGCCGGGGGCGCGCCCATCGCCTCGGGCTTCGGCAGCTTCGTGCCGCCCAACCTGACCACCGACATCACCCACGGCATCGGCACCTGGGATATCGCAGATTTCGCCAAGGCGGCGCGCCAGGGGATCTCGCCCGGGGGCGATCCCTATTACCCCGCCTTTCCCTATGCCTTTTATGGCCATCTGAGCGACCAGGACATTGCCGATCTCTGGGCCGCGTTCCAGACCGTGCCACCGGTGGCGGAACCCGAACCGGCCAACAAGGTGCCGTTCCCGGTCAACCAGCGTTTCGGGCTCAAGCTCTGGCGCGCGGCCTTCCTGAACGTGCCGGCGACAGAGCCGCGACCCGACAAGACAGAGGCATGGAACCGCGGCAGGTGGCTGGTCAACGGGCTGGCCCATTGCGGCGCCTGCCATACCGACCGCAACCTGCTCGGCGGGCGGCGCATGGAGGCCCGGCTCGCCGGCAGCGACGATATGCCCGGCGGCAAGACCGCCCCGGCGATCACGCCCGCGGCGCTCGCCCGCAACGGCTGGACCGTGCACACCCTCGCCTTCGCGCTGAAATCCGGCGTGGCGCCCGACGGCGACGTGCTGGGCGGCGGCATGGGCGAGGTGATCCGGCAGGGCACCGCCTGGCTCACCCCCGAGGACCGGCGGGCGATGCCCACCTACCTGATGGACGCCGGGGATGACTGACCCGAGACAAGCGGCCCCGCGCCGCCCCAAAGAATGGAAAGACAAGACCATGAACAAGATGATCGTCGCCGCCCTTGCTGTCGCCGTAATCGGCGGGGCCGGGTATTTCGCAATGGTGCAGAATGAGCCCCCCGGCGCCACCGGCCCGCGAACCGTCGAGTCGCCGCCCGAGGGCGCGTCGATGGTCAAGGTTGCGCTGCCCGAGGAGCTTTCGGGACAGGCACAGATGGGCAAGAGGGCCTTCGACGCCGTCTGCGCCGCCTGCCACGGCGAAAATGCCGCCGGGCGCAACGGCATGGGACCGCCGCTGGTTCACAAGATCTACGAACCGTCGCATCATGCCGACGCGGCCTTCCTGCTGGCGGTGCGCAACGGGGTGCGCGCGCATCACTGGCGCTTCGGGAGCATGCCGCCACAGGACGGGCTGACCGGCGCCGAGGTGAAATCGATCACCCACTATGTCCGCGAATTGCAACGCGCCAACGGGATTGAATGACATGAGCCGAAACACATCCATGACAATCCACCGCCGGGGCCTTCTGCTCGGGGCCGCCGCTGCTTTCGCGATGCCGATGCCGTCGCGAAGCGAAACCGCGCCCCGCGCCCTCGTCGCGCGGCCGGGCAAGGCCCAGCTCGCGCCTGAGGGGTATCCCGAGACGGAAATATGGGGCTTCGAGGGCCAGGCCCCCGGCCCGCTTCTCCGCGCCCGGCAGGGGGCGCGGCTGCAACGGCGTCTCATGAACGAGTTGCCGGTGCCGACCTCGGTGCATTGGCACGGCATCCGAATCGACAACGCGATGGACGGGGTGGCCGGGCTCACCCAAGCGTCGGTCGCGCCGGGGGAGACCTTCGACTATGTCTTCGACCTGCCGGATGCGGGCACCTACTGGTATCACGCGCATACCAACTCCTACGAACAGGTGGCGCGGGGCCTTTATGGCGCGCTCATCGTCGAAGAACCGGAGGCACCCGACGTCGACCGGGAAGAAACCCTGATCCTAGACGACTGGCGGCTCGACCATGAAACAGCGCAGATCTCCGGCGATTTCGGGGCCTGGCACGACCTGAGCCATGCCGGGCGAATGGGCAACATCATCACCACCAACGGCAGCTTCATCCTGCAACGCGCGGCGCGCACCAACGAGCGCCTGCGCCTGCGGCTGATCAACGCCGCCAGTGCCCGGGTTCTGACACTCTCGCTGGCCGGCCTCGAGGGCTGGGTCATGGCGCTGGACGGGATGCCGCTGGCGCGCCCCATCGCGGCGCAGGATACGCTGCTCCTGGCCCCGGCGCAGCGCATGGACCTGATCGTGGACGTCACTGCGGCGGAGGGAGAGACCGCCCATCTCGCCTACATGGACGACGACGGAAAGTGGTGGTCGCAGGTGGCCTGGGACATCACTGGCAGCGCCGCGTCCAAACCGCGCCCTGCCCCCGGAGCACTGCCGCCCAACCCGCGCCAGGCCGTGCCGGGCGTGGCAGGGGCCAGGACGGTTACTCTTGTCATGGAGGGCGGCGCCATGGGGCGGCTGCAGGCCGCGACCTACGGGGGCAAGCGCCTGGCGTTCCGCGAGCTGGCCGAGCGAGGACAGTTTTGGGCCTTCAACGGCACTGTCGGCCGAACCGACGCGCCGCTGGTCAAGGCTGCCCTGGGGGATACCCTGCGCATCCGAATCGTCAACGACACCGTTTTCCCCCACGCGATGCACCTGCACGGGATGCATTTCCGGGAAGTCATGAAGGATAGCGACAGTCTCGGACCGCTGCGCGATACGCTGCTGGTGCAGCGGGGCGAGACGCGCGAGATCGCCTTCGTGGCGGACAATCCCGGCGACTGGCTGTTTCATTGTCACATGCTGGCGCATGCTGCCGCCGGCATGACCACATGGATAAAAGTCGCTAGGAGTTGAGCGTAAAAGCCGCGTCCCGGTCATCAATCCGCCATCTGATCGGCGTCCGGGTCACGTCGCCCCCGGCGCCCGTCTGTCCCGCCGCGTTACGTCGATCGATTCCGCGCCGCTTTCGTCCAGACAGCGATCCTCGACCTGCAGGGTGATGAAGAAAATGCCGAAGCGCTCGCGCAACAGGCTGTGGGCTGCTTTCAACACCGCCTGGGGATCCGCATCATATCGGGCACGCAGATGACCCGAAAAGACATGTTTCCCGCTGTCAGCGCCCAGGCATGAATGTGGTGTACGTCCAGGACGCCGTCGAGATCTTCGAGCGCACGGGCAACGTCAGAGAGACTGACCTCGGGTGGGGTCCCTTCCATCAGCAGGTGCGCCGACTCCTTGAGAATGCCCAGGCTGGCCCAGAGCAGGACAATGCCAAAGACCATGCCGAGGAGCGGGTCGATCAGCAGGAAGCCGGTAAACCTGATCACCAGTGCGGTTACGATGATGAGAAGGCTGCCCACGAAGGTCTGGATGATGTGCCAGAGCGCGCCGCGGACGTTCAGGTCGCTCCTGCTCTGCTTCCAGATCAGCCCCAGCGAAATGAACTCCGTGAGCAACCCACCGGCGGCCGCCAGCACCATGGGGCCGGTCGGCAGTTCGATGGGGTCCGCCAACCTCGCCGTCCACCGGGACCCTGTCACCGGGTCGGACGCGAAGCAGGTCGCCTTCGACGACGTTCTCTAGCGGCGCGTCGTATTCCGTGCCGTCGGGCAGGATGCGCCGCGCTGTCTTCGGGGCCAGGTCCATCAGCGCACGGATCGCATCGCCGGTGCGCTCGCGGGCACGCAGTTCGAGCACCTGGCCGACGAAGACAAGCGTGATGATGACGACCGCGGCTTCGAAGTAGGTGCCGACCCCGTCCCCCTTCCGGTATTGCGCCGGGAACACGCCGGGCGCGAAGGTGGCGAAAAGCGAATAGACATAGGCCGCCCCGACACCGAGCGAAATCAGCGTCCACATTTTGGGCGACAGACTGCGGACCGAGTCCAGGCCGCGTCGGAAAAACGGCTGCCCTGCCCAAAGAACGATCGGCGCGGCAAGCAGGAATTCCAGATAGGTTGCAATGCGATGGCCGAGCCAATCGCGGACCGGCAGCCCCAAAAGTTCACCCATCGTGAGGATTATCAGCGGCACGGCCGCCGCGGCGCTGATCCACATCCGGCGCGTGAAATCCACAAGTTCCCCGCTCGTCTCATCCGAGGGGACCATCGGCTCCAGCGCCATGCCGCAGATCGGGCAGCTCCCGGGTTCGTCGCGGACGATTTCGGGATGCATCGGACAGCTCCATTGCGGGCCGGGCTGGACGGCCTGGCGCGTCGTCTCCGAACGGCCGGAGGCGTAGAACCACGGATCCTTGTCGAACGTCTCGCGACACTCCTCGGAACAGAAGAAAAAGATCTCTCCGCCATATTCGCGCGCCAATGCTTCGCTGCTCATCTCGACCTGCATGCCACAGACGGGATCGGTCGATTTATCGGAGCCCTTGGGCGCGTTGCCATCGCGATGGTTCCCGGAATGCGGAGTCATGTTCTCCTCCTTCGAGAGGATCGTTGCAGGCAACAGCCGCCGGGGAGGATCAAGGGCGCCTTGGAGGCGGCCGCCGCCTGCGACTAAGATCGTGTTCCGCTGCTTTAGTCGCTGCCGAGCGTCCGTTTGCGCCGCTCGAACTCCTCTTCGTCGATCTCGCCCTTGGCGAAGCGCTCGCGCAGGATCGCCAGAGAGCCGTCGCGGCGGGCGGATGTGCGGTCATTGACGGTCAGCCACCGGACCACGAACACGATGAGCGCGATAATGAGCCCCCAAAAGACCAGCATCATCAAGGCGCCTCCCATGCCGTAGCCGCCGCCCCACATCATGTGGCCATAGCCCTCAGATGTCTGGGCGAGACCGCGAGTCGCAACCGTGGTCATTCCCGCCGCAGCGATCAGAATTGTACGTGGTGTCATGATTTTCTCCTTTCATCATTCTCCGGATCTCTCGGGACTGAAATCCTGGCTGACAGCCCACCGCTCTCGCGGTTCGTCAGGGTGACATCGCCGCCCTGGCCCCGCAGAATCGTGCGCGCGATCGACAGCCCCAGTCCATGCCCGCCCGTGTCGCGCGAGCGGGATTTCTCCATCCTGAAGAACGGCTCGAACACCTCCTCCATCGCACTTTCCGGGATGCCAGGGCCGTCGTCCTCGACATGGATGAGAACGGAGGTGGTATCCGCGCTCCAGGACACGCGCGCCGATCCGCCATAGCGCAGGGCGTTCTCGATGACGTTGCGCAGCGCACGGCGCAGCCCCCGGGGCCGGACACGGAAGTGGATTTCCTCTCCCCCGTCAAGCTCGAAGGCGTCCAGCATGTCCTTGCGCAGTTGCAGCAGGAACTCCGACACTTCCATCGTCACCGGCTGCTCGGTTTCCGAGATTCCCCGCGCAAAAGCGAGGGTCGCGTCCACCATCTCCTGCATCTCCTCGATATCCGCGGTCAGGGTCTCACGGGTCTCCTCATCCTCGACCAGTTCGACGCGCACGCGCATCGCCGTCAGAGGCGAGCGTAGATCGTGCCCGAGGGCGCCCAGCACGCGCGTGCGATCGGCGATCAGACGGCTTAGCCGGTCCTGCATCCGGTTAAAGGCCTCGGTCAGCTCACACAGTTCGCGCGGCCCGGTCACGGGCAAGGGAGACGTTTCCTCACCGCGGCCAAAGCTGTCCGCGACCACGGAGAGACGGTGCAGAGGCCCGATCAGGCGCGTCAACAGGAACCATGAGACCGCAATCAACAGCAGGCCCGCCGTCGTGCCGAAACTGAGCAACGAGACCAGCGGCCATTGCAGGGCCGGGCGCGAGAACCGGGTTCCGACATTGAGCCATCGGCCGGTCTTGAGCGCGATCGAAAGGTTCAGCTCGATCGTCGACAGCTCGCCCTGCATCATTCTCCTGTGGATCTCGGCCATGTCCCGCGAGAGGTTCGGCAATGGCAGAATGCGGCCCTCGACGTCGTGCAACTCGACACGGATTTCCCGGCTTGTGTCGCCATCAAGGAGCGAGCGCAGACGCGCTTCCACCAAACCGCGATCGTCGTCATGCGCTGTGTGGTCTACCGACGGCACAGGACTCATGGAGAACCGGACAAGGGGAGAGTCGGCGGCCCGCAGGATCGCCGGATGCAGATCCTCTGGCGCCTCCTCCAGGAGCCGCACGATGTTGGCGGCACGTCCAACGGCCTCGAAGCCGAGCGCGGCCCGCACCGCGAGGTTGCGCTCACCGATCAGGATCCACAAGCTCACGGCTTGGGCGAGCACGAGAACAGCGACGATCAGCAGGATCAATTGCGTGCGCAGGTGACGGGGACGCCACCACATCACGTCACCTCGGTGACGTCCGCAGAGAGGCTGTAGCCTCCGCCATGGATCGTCGTGATGATCTGCGGCTTGGCGGGATCCCGTTCAACCTTGCGGCGCAGGCGGCTGATCTGGTTGTCGATCGTCCGGTCGAGCGGAGAGCCCGCCCGGCCTGCCGTTAGATCCAAGAGCTGATCCCGGCTCAGCACCATCCGCGCGCGCTCCAGGAGGACCGTCAGCAGCCGAAACTCGGCGGTGGTGAGACCCGTCTCGACCCCGGCCTCGTCGATCAGGAGGCGGCGATCAGTGTCCAGGCTCCAATGGGCGAAGCGCACCATCTTGCCGGCAAGGGTGCCCGCCGGCGGTTCGAACCGCTCCACCCGACGCAGGATCGCCTTGATCCGCGCCAGCAGTTCGCGGGGGTTGAACGGCTTGGCGAGGTAGTCGTCAGCGCCGATTTCCAACCCGACGATGCGATCGGTTTCCTCGCCGAGGGCGGTCAGCATGAGGATGGGGATCGCCTGATTACGCGACAGGCGGCGGCAGACCGACAACCCGTCCTCGCCGGGCATCATCACGTCCAGCACGATCAGGTCGTATTGCCCCGCGGCCAGTTTTGCGTCCATGTCATGAGCATCCCGCGCCGCGGTCGCGCGCATCCCGTTTCGCTCGAGGTATCGCGACACCGCGTCACGGATCGACCGGTGATCGTCCACGATCAGGATATGTGGCGTGTCCGGCATGGCCTCATTCATAACCCGCATTAGGACGAAGGTCAGACCGTCATTTGTAACGAGATGTATCAGGTCCCGGCCTTGTGACATCACGTTACATGATCCTGGCTGGCGGTTCTTGCGCGCCGCGCTTGAGTGAACGAATGATCAGGTAGCTTCAACTCAGGAGAGACGAAAATGACCCTCAGAATGACCGGAATAGTAACACTCGCCACGCTCCTCGGCCTCGCGACCTCTGGTGCGGCCCTCGCCCACGGCCACGGCGATCGCGGCCCGGCCGCCGGCGGTTGCAGCGGGCCAGGCATGGCCATGCAGGACAAAGGCATGGTGCCGGGCGGCATGATGGACCACATGGGCGCCATGATGCGAATGCACGGCCAGATGATGGGCTCCGGCATGATGGGGCCGTTGCAGGGGGGAATGATGGGCCGCATGAGCGGTGGCATGATGTCGCCCATGGGCGGTCAGATGATGGGCATGATGGCCCAGCTCGATCAGGACGGCGATGGTGAGGTGACCGGCGCGGAAGCCCGGAGCGCGCTCTCCGCCAAGCTGTCGGAATACGACGCGGACGGCGATGGCACATTGTCGATTGCCGAGTTCGAAACGCTGCACAGCGCGATGATCCGTGAGACGATGGTAGATCGCTTCCAGCATCTCGATGCCGATGGAGACGGGCAGGTCACCGCCGACGAAATGACTGCGCCGGCGAACCGTATCGAGCGCATGCAGCAGATGCGCGAGAAGATGATGGAGCGGCGCCGCGGCATGATGATGTCGGGTGACGGGATGCGTCAGGGCAGCGGAATGGGTCCGGGAAGCGGCAATTTGCCGATGAAAGAAAATGGCGGCATGATGAAAGACAATTGATCAAGGGCGCGCGATTTTCGCTTCCAAACCGACCACCCATAGCTGCCACAACAGGAGAAAAATATGAGATATACGTATGATCGCACGCTCGCAGGCATGAGGATCGATGACGCTGAAATGCGTGTGCGCGCGGCCTTGGGCGACGCCGGATTCGGCGTTCTGACCGAGATCGACGTGCAGGCCACGATGAAGAAGAAGATCGACGTCGACATCGCCCCGTATCGCATTCTGGGCGCCTGCAACCCGAAGATGGCTTATGAAGCCATCGGCCTGGAGCCGCGCGTCGGCGCGATGCTACCCTGCAACGTGATCCTGCGCGAGATCGAAGGCGGCACCGAGGTGAGCGCGATCGACCCGGTCGCTTCGATGATGGCAATCGACAATATCGAGTTGTCGGACGTGGCCGGACAGGTGCGCGACATGCTGAAGGCCGCAATCGACGCGGCCTGAAGGACACTCGCACAGCGGACCGAGGCCGACGGCTCTGTGTGTAATCGGTCTTGACGGCGACGGGATTGCGTGGCGGAGATCACGCCCCGCCGCTGTTTCGCAGTACGACTTCGGCGTTGCACGCGAACCTCCGGATGGATGGCACATGGCGCGTGACTTCGACCGGCCGGTCGCGGAGATCCAGATCCGCATCGCCGTGCTCAACCGCCACTACGCTTGGCATACCCGTCACCGAGCCCGTGGATAAATTCCCCCGGGGCAAGGGGCGCTGCGGCGCGCGGACGCGAAAGGGAACGCCATGCCGGGCAAGGGCGATGCCGGGCAAGACGCGGTGCAGGTTTCACGGCGGGCTATCGACCGGCCCCAAGACCCGCGAAGGCCGCGAACCCATAGCCAAGGCGCAACGGCGGCGCTGGGCAAGGCGGCGAAGTCTGGCGGGACCGCCCGATTAACTTGAAACTATGTCCTCGATTTCTCGCCCTGCGGGTTTGCCCAGACTTCTGTAACCTGCTTATATCCGCGCAGAGCGATGCTCGGGGCGGACATGACACCTCAAGAATTCTTAAAAAAATGGCACTCCGTTGACCTCAAGGAGCGCAACGCATCGCAATCCCATTTCAATGACCTCTGCGCCCTTCTCGACATTCCCGACCCGATCACCGCCGACCCAAGCCGTACTGGCCTCGTCCGGAGTTGCGCCGCTCCATAGAATCGGTACCCCGATATATAGCAACCGCCGAGACAGCTCAGCATAGGATCTTCATCTGGCTGCGGTATCCGACACTGCCCGATAAAAACCTGATAGTGATACCGCGTGACGACGACACGACTTTCGGAATATTGCATTCCCACTTTCATGAGCTTTGGGCACTTGGAAGCGGTAGTTCCCTCGAAGACCGGCCAAGGTACACTTCTTCGAGCACCTTCGAAACTTTCCCCTTCCCCGAGGGCCTGACCCCAGACCCCCCGCCGCCGATTACGCCGGTGATCCCCGCGCCCAGAAGATCGCGGAGGCCGCCGCCGAACTGAACCGCCTGCGCGAAAACTGGCTGAACCCGCCCGACCTCGTGGATCGCGTGCCCGAGGTGGTCGAAGGCTATCCCGACCGGCTGATTCCCAAAGACGACGACGCCGCCAAGGAACTCAAGAAGCGCACCTTGACCGCTGACAAATCTTCCGAATACCTGTTTCCTTCGCGAAATGGCAGGCCGATACGCGACATCAAGAGACCCTGGGGCTGGCTGCTGAAGGAAGCTGGTCTTGAGGATTTCCGGCTCCACGACCTGAGGCACAGCCATGCTTCCATCCTCGTAAGCCAAGGGCACTCCCTTGAGTTGATTGGACACCTGTTGGGTCACACGCAAGCGCAGACCACCAAGAGGTATGCCCACCTCACCCAGGACCCCCAACGCAGGGCCCTGGCTGGCCTGGACGCAGTCATTTCGGCTGCGCGGAGCCAGCCCGATACCGAATAACCCAAAATACGCCTCTCCACCCCTCATCACAAGGATGATACCCATGAAACCCGCTCTCCCTGAATTTAAGACGGGCGTTCCGATTACGAAGGGCGGACAGATGGTCC
>NZ_JARGPK010000086.1 GCF_029212575.1 Antarcticimicrobium sp. | reverse complement strand
AGTTTGGCGCAACAGTCGTGAGACGGGATCGGGAAACCAGTGTGCAACAGAGTGCCCATGAGCACGCGGCTTTGATCTGGATCCGACCTTCGAGCACCATAGGGGCCCTGCGGCATGTGTGCGCCGCATCAGAGGCCGGATACATGTCAGCACCCGGTGACGCGCCAAGATCAGCTTTGAAAATACCTCTTGCGCAAGGGGCGGTTATACATGTTGCGCAAATCGTTCCTGAAGGATTCACAACGCGAATCCATGGGTTTAGAAGGGCTGCATGCGGAAGCCTTTAGCCGCCCGCTACCGCACAACGAACTGGTCCGCTTGCAACGCCGCGCTGCGGAAGCGCGGCTCCCTGTTGATCTGGTTGGACAAGGAGATGATAAGCGCATCGCCTCGAGAGACCCAGACCGCCGAAATCCATATCCGCATCGCACTCATGAACCGCTTCTCGGCACTTGGCACCGCCGAAATTGTTCCTGTGGTCTGACGCATTCGGGGAAAGGGGAAATCACCCCTCAAGCCGCAGGTCTGCAACAACGCCACGGCATGATGCCCCCTACCCTTGCTGGCGGTCGCGGCGGTAGGCGCCGGGGGTCATGCCGGTCCAGCGTTTGAAGGCGCGATGGAAGTTCGCCACCGAGGCAAAGCCGATGTCCTGCGAAACCCCTTCGAGGGTCTTGTCTCCCTGCGTCAGGTCGCGAATGGCAATGTCGCGCCGCAGCCCGTCCTTGATGTCCTGAAACGAGGTGCCCTCGGCCTCCAGCCGCCGCATCAGGGTGCGCGGCGTCAGGTTCAGCGCGCGCGCGGCATCGTCGAGGTGAAACCGCATCCGGTCCGACAGCAACAGCAATTCGCGCAGCCGCAACGGCAGCGCATGTTCGCGGTAGCTGGTGAAGATCCAGTCGCGCGGCGCCCGGATCAGGAATTCCTGCATTTCGGCCTCGCTGCGCGCCACCGGCAGCGCCCCGATCGACCGGTCGAAGCTGATCGACGAACAGGGCTGTGAAAATCGGATCGGGGCCGGAAACAGGATCGGGTAATCCTCGGCAAATCCCGGTCGGGCAAAGACGAAGCCGACCTCGCGCAGCGGCAGCTCGCGCCCCGCCAGCCAGGAGGCGATGCCATGCGCCAGTTTCAGCAGCAGCATTTGGCCGAACCGCTGCGGCACCGCCGCGCCGCGCGGCAGGATCGACAGGCGCAGCTCCTCGCCCTCCCCCTCCAGCGTCAGCCGGTGATCGTCCAGCAGCAGATTCCAGAAGGTGGTGAACCGATACAGCGCCGCCCCCAGCGACGAGGCCCCACGCACCGAAACGCACAGATGCTTGAGCGCGCCAGAGCGCATCGGCCGGCTCCAGAGCCCCATCATCTCGTCCCCGGTGCCGACCGCGACCAGCTGGTACAGGCGAACGATCTGGTCATGCGTCACCCGCGCGCGCGGCTGGCCCTCGGCCGCGGCCAGCCCGGTCTGCTCGAGGAACCCCGTCAGCTGCTGCGGCGGGCAATAGGCCCGGAGCGCGGTAAGCCAGTCCTCGACAAAGGCGAAGGACACGGTGGACAGGACCGGCGGGGTCTGGGCGAGTGTGGGGGCTGAGTTCATGATCCGGTGAGCATCCCCAACTTTGTCACTTTTTGCAAATTTTGCGTCCATTCTGGAGATAGTCGACAAAGTTTCTCCCCACTATATGGCGGTGAAACGCATTCAGGGGGCTGTCCAATGAGCTTCACCGCACCTGTCAGGGATCTGCTTTTCAACATCGAGCATCTGTCCGGCTGGCCCGGAATTTCGAGCCTGCCGCAGCATGACGGGCTCGATCTTTCTGACATCTCGGCGGTGCTGGAGGAATTCGGGCGGTTCTGCGCCGAGGAAATCGCGCCGCTGAACGCCCCCGGCGACCACGCCGCCTCGCGCATCGAGAACGGCAAGGTGATCCTGCCGGAAGGGTTCGCCAAGGCCTATGCCCAGTTCGTCGAGATGGGCTGGCAGGGCCTGCAACACCCCGAGGCGCACGGCGGTCAGGGCCTGCCGCGCGTTGTGGGCGCGGCGGCGACCGAGATCCTGAACGCCGCCAACATGAGCTTTGCTCTCTGCCCGCTGCTGACCGACGGCGCCATCGAGGCGCTGCTGACCGCCGGGTCCGAGGCACAGAAGTCCATCTATCTTGCCCCGCTGGTGTCGGGTCGCTGGACCGGGACGATGAACCTGACCGAACCGCAAGCGGGCAGCGACCTGGCGCTGGTGCGCAGCCGCGCCGAACCCGCCGACGACGGCAGCTATCGCATCACCGGCACCAAGATCTTCATCACCTATGGCGAACACGACATGGCGGAAAACACCGTGCACCTGGTGCTGGCCCGCACGCCCGGCGCCCTGGAGGGCGTCAAGGGGATCAGCCTGTTCGTGGTTCCGAAATACATGGTTCAGGCGGATGGCACCCTTGGCCCCCGCAACGCGGTGCGCTGCGTCTCGGTCGAGCACAAGCTGGGCGTCAAGGCCAGCCCGACCGCCGTGCTGGAGTATGAGGGCGCCACCGGCTTTCTGATCGGCGACGAAAATCGCGGCCTCGACTACATGTTCGTGATGATGAACGCCGCACGCTATGCAGTTGGGCTTCAGGGCATCGCCATCGCCGAGCGCGCCTATCAACAGGCTCTGGCCTATGCCCGGGACCGGGTGCAAAGCCGCCCGGTGGACGGCTCGTCGCGCGGTGCGGTGACGATCATCAACCACCCCGACGTGCGCCGCCTGTTGCTGCGGATGCGGGCGCTGACCGAGGCGGGTCGCGCCATGGCCGCCGCCACCGCCGGTTGGCAGGAACTGGCGCATCAGGGCGACGCCCCCGAGGCGGCCGCGCTGGCCGAGTTCATGGTGCCGCTGGTCAAGGGATTCTGCACCGAGATGGGGGTCGAGGTCGCCTCGATGGGGGTGCAGGTGCATGGCGGCATGGGCTTCATCGAGGAAACCGGCGCCGCCCAGCATTACCGCGACGCCCGCATCCTGCCGATCTACGAGGGCACCACCGCGATCCAGGCCAATGATCTGCTGGGCCGCAAGACCCTGCGCGACGGTGGCGCCACCGCCCGGCGGCTGGCCGCGATGATCGCGGAAACTGAGGCCGAACTGGCAAAGGCAAGCCCTTTCGCACAGGCGGTCGGCACCCGGCTGGCGGCGGCGCGCGGCGCGTTCGAGGCAACAGTCGATCGCCTCTGCAGCATCGGGCGCAGCGACCCCAACGCCGCCTTTGGCGGCAGCGTGCCCTATCTCATGCTGGCCGGAAACCTGATAGCCGGCTGGCAGTTGGCCCGGTCGCTGCTGGTGGCCGAGGCAGCACTGGACCGCGGCGAAGATACCGCGTTTATGGCGGCCAAGATTGCCACCGCGCGCTTTTACGCCGATCACATCCTGCCCGAGACCGAAACCCAGCGCCTGCGCATCACCGAGGGGGCCGAAAGCCTGCTCGCCGGTGTGCTCTGATCGCAGATTCCACACCCGAGAGGACCGAACATGACCGTCGATATCGACATTTCCCGCTATTCCCGCCTTGCCCTCGACCCGCAGGAGGATGGCGTCTGGGTCGTCACCCTGAACCGCCCCGAAAAGCGCAACGCGCTGGATCTGGTAACGGTCGAGGAGATGGTCGAGTTCTTCTCCACCGCCCCCCGCGCGGGGGTCAAGGCGGTGGTGCTGGCCGGTGCCGGCGATCACTTCTGCGCCGGGCTCGACCTGATCGAACACCATGATGCCGACCGCAGCCCGGCCGATTTCATGCACGTCTGCCTGCGCTGGCACGAGGCGTTCAACAAGATGGAATACGGCGGCGTTCCGGTGATCGCGGCGCTGCAGGGCGCGGTTGTCGGCGGCGGGCTGGAACTGGCCAGTTCGGCCCATGTGCGGGTGATGGACCAGACCACCTATTTCGCCCTCCCCGAGGGGCAGCGCGGCCTCTTTACCGGCGGCGGCGCCACTATCCGTGTCTCGGACCTGATCGGCAAGGCGCGGATGATCGACATGATCCTGATGGGCCGCGTCTATCAGGGGCAAGAGGCCGTCGATCTCGGGCTGGCGCAATACATCGTCGAGGGCTCCAGCCTGGACAAGGCGATGGAACTGGCGCGGCGTGCGGCGCAGAACCTGCCGCTGACCAATTTCGCCATCTGCTCGGCGATCAGCCATATGCAGAACATGTCGGCGCTGGACGCGGCCTATGCCGAATCCGTGGTGGCCGGAATCGTCAATACCCAGCCCGACGCACGCGCGCGTCTGGCCGCCTTTGCCGACAAGTCCGCAGCCCGGGTGCGCCCCAACAGCTGATCGGCGCAAGCCAGTCCGCCGGGGCCGAACGCGGGTGCCCGGCGGAAACCGGTACGCGACCGCTGCCGCGCCGTCCTGCCCGCAGGGCTGGGATCGGTCACCTTGCAAGGCGGGTTTTCGGACCGGCCACTGGCGACGATCGGGCCTGCCGGTCAGAGAATCGGCGGGCACCGGCCGGGATCGGCCGCCGGCGATGCGCCGCCCCGGGGGCCGATTCTGCCTGCTGCGCCCCTGCCCCGCCTGAAATCGTGTCCTTGGCCGCCGTCCGACCGAACCGATCACGGCGCCGGGAGGTGAGATAATTTTTCCCTTATTATCATTGCTTTACATCATTTCTTGTGGTGTTGCCCGCGTCCGCCTACAAAATGTGGCATTGTTCCGGCCGGGGGGAACCCGAAAGAGAATGTTGCCAAACCGCCTCCTTCTTGCTTAAAGAAACGGTAAAGAGTGCGCCGACGAAAAACAGCGTTACCAAGTGAGGGCAGAAAATTGGCAGACGCCATCCATATCAACCGCCGCGTGCGGGAGAACGCCGAGAACCTGAGCGCGGCCCTGCAGGAGCACATGCTCAAGGTCTTTGCCCCCGATGCCCGCAAGGAGCTGCGCCGCTTCAGCGCCGGCGAGGCGGCCGAACTTCTGGGTATTTCCACCGGTTTCCTGCGCAAGCTGCATTTCGACAACCGCGTTCCCGACGTTCATACCACGCCCGGCGGACGGCGCCACTACAGTGCCGCCGATCTGATGGATATCCGCCGCGCGCTGGAGGGATCGGCCAAGACCGAAGGCGCCTATCTGCGGGGACGTCGGCCAGGTGACAAGGTGCAGGTGCTCTCCTTTCTCAACTTCAAGGGCGGCTCCGGCAAGACCACCAGTTCGATCCACACCGCGCAGCGCCTCGCGCTCAAGGGATACCGCGTGCTCTGCGTGGATATCGACCCACAAGCGTCTCTAACCACCCTGTTTGGCTACCAACCCGAGTATGATTTCCTCGAGTCCGGCACGATCTATGATGCCATCCAATATGATGACCCCCTGCCCTTTTCGGCGGTGATCCAGAAAACCTTCTTCACCAATATCGACCTCGCCCCCGGCGGCCTTCTGCTGCAGGAATTCGAGCATGAAACGCCACGCGCCCTGATCGACAATATCCAGCCGCCGTTCTTTTCCCGCATGGCCGCCGCCTTGCAGGAGGTCGAGGCGAACTACGACGTCATCATCTTCGATTGTCCGCCGCAACTGGGTTACCTGACGATGTCGGCGCTCTGCGCCTCGACCGGGGTGCTGATCACCGTGGTGCCCAACATGCTCGATATCGCGTCGATGTCGCAGTTCCTGCAGATGAGCGCCGATCTGCTTGACGTGGTCTCGGACGCCGGCGCCAGCATGGAATTCGATTTCCTCCGGTTCCTCATCAACCGGTACGAGCCCAACGACGGCCCGCAACAGCAGGTCGTCGCCTTTCTGCGACAGTTGTTCGGGAACGAGGTGATGGTGGCACCGGTGCTGAAATCCACCGCGATCTCCGATGCCGGCCTGACCCACCAGACCGTCTACGAGGTGGAACGCGTGCAATTCAACCGCGCAACATACGACCGTGCGGTGGATTCCCTGAATCTTGTCAATGACGAGATCGAGTCGTTGCTGCAGAAAGCATGGGGGCGTTGATGGCACGCAAGGGAATTCTTTCAACCGGAACGAAAAGCAGCAAACCGGCCACCGGCGAAACGGAGAAACCGGAGCGGCCACGGACGGCGGCCAAGGCCCCGTCGATGCCGCGTGGCGCCGTCGGGGCGCTGCAATCCTCGCTGTCGAAACTGCAGGAAAACGCGGTGCAGGAGATCGACGCCGCGCTGATCGACGATGCCGGCTTCGAAGACCGGCTCGGCCATGATTCCCAGGCCTTCGCGCAGCTCAAGGAAAGCCTTGCCACCTATGGCCAGCAGGTTCCTTTGCTGCTGCGCCCGCATGGCAGCAAGCCCGGACGCTATGAAATCGTCTATGGACGCCGGCGGATGAAGGCCCTGCGCGAACTGGGCCTGCCGGTCAAGGCGATGGTCCGGCAGCTGGACGATCATGCGCTTGTCATGGCGCAGGGGCAGGAAAACACCTCGCGTCAGGATCTGTCCTTCATCGAAAAGGCCAGCTTTGCCGCGCAATTGCAGGAGGCCGGGTATGACCGGCCGACAATCGCCGCGGCGCTGTCCATCGACCAGCCGATGCTCAGCCGGATGCTCACCGCGGGCACCGCCTTTGACCTGGAGTTCCTGCGCCAGATCGGCTCGGCCCCCGGCATCGGGCGCGACCGCTGGCTCGCCCTGGCCAAATTGTTCCGCGTCCCGGGCGCCCAAAACCGCGCCGACGCCTTCATGAACACGCCGGAATTCATCGTGCTGGATTCCGATGCGAGGTTCGAGGCCGTGTACGAGCGGGCCGCGCGCAAACCGGAAACCAAGGCCAAGCCCCCTGCCCCGGCCAAGCCGCGCACCCTGCGCACGCCGGAAGGCAAGGCACTGGCCGACATCCGCACCAACGCGCGCGGCGTCACGCTGAACGTTCCCGCCCGCACGGCCGAGGGGTTCGATCTCTGGCTGAACGATCACGCCGAGGCATTGATAAACGAACTTCACGCGCGCTGGAAAAACGGGCGCGCGGAAGACTGAGAGCAGCAAAAAAAACAAGGAGGCACGACAGCAGGACCACAAATAGAAAAGCCCCCCAGGAGCATTCCCGGAAGGCCCTTCTCATTCTTCGCACCTTTGAGATAACTTCCCTTCCCCGATCCTGTCAACTCCACCACGCGGCTGGGGGTATGGATTTGTTGTCTTTCGTGAAAATTTCATGCACCACACGTCCCGAGATCAATTCGGGCGGCCGAAGACGGCTGCCTTGGCGGACCGGTCCGGCACCGCCCCCACGAAATGGGAGCTTCTGACCGCCTTGACCGACGCGGCGGAAGATTTCGACCTCAGCCATCGCACGTTGAACGTGCTGCGGGCCTTGATAACCTTTCTCCCCGGAACCGAGATCCCGCAAGACAGCTGCGCCGCGACGGTGTTTCCGGCCAACCGCACCCTCTCGGCCCGACTGAACGGCATGCCCGAAAGCACGCTGCGCCGGCACCTGTCGCGCCTCGTGGCCCTGGGGATTGTCAGCCGGCATGACAGCCCCAACCGCAAACGCTATGCCCGCAAGACAGGGCAGGGCATCGCGCTGGCCTTCGGGTTCGATCTGTCGCCGCTGGCACGGCATGCGGCCCATGTCCTCACCGCCGCGCAACATGCGGCGGAACGGCGCCAGCAGTTGCGCCTTTTGCGGGACAAGGTGGCACGGCTGCGCCAGGATCTGCTCGAGCACGCTGAAGACAATCCACCCCTCCCTCTTCTTGAAGAGGCCCGCCTGGTCCTGCGGCGCAAGCCCAAGGAACAGGCGCTGACCCGTCTCCGGAACGCCTTGAGCGCGGAACTCCGCAAACACGCACCTGTGGAAACCTCCACGATTCCGGTCTTTGCCAGCCGTCAACTGAGCGCCACCGACAGCCAGAATGAGCGGCACATACAGGATTCAGATAAACCTGTTTCTGACTCTGAACTCGCCAGCTGCCAGCCGATAGCTGAGCCTGCCGGCGGAATCCCCCTACCCCCATGTGAAAATGCTGAGAAACGCAAAGATCCAAGTCTGCCAGAGGTTCTCGACGCCTGTTCTGAACTGAGGTCCTTTTTCCCCGATCCGATTCGCAACTGGCCAGCAATGGTCGAAACAGCTAATCGGGTCGCGCTGATGTTGAATATCGATCAGCCCGTCATGCAGGAGGCCGCGCGAAAGATGGGCGTGCGACAAGCCGCGCTCGCGGTGATTTGCATCCTGGAGCGGAATGCAAGCATTCGCCGCCCCGGTGCTTACCTCCGACGGTTGGCACAGAAGGCGGACGCGGGTAAATTCTCGATCCTTCCGATGCTGAATGCCTTAATACATCGTGATCCGCCGGTAAATTGTCAGCTGGCAACTTAAAAAAGAGCAGAAAAACAATGGCTTGTGAAATTGTCAGCCGTCCGTCTTCGCGCCCTTGGGTCTTTTCCCTGGCCGGGCTGGCCAAAACCGCCCGTCACCCGCGAAACCCGCCCGGCGCGACGGCAAAGGGCAGGGGCCCCCGTCCCCCCTCACTCCAAGAGATCGGTTGCCGGGTTATCGGCGATGTCGACGTCGTCGTAATAGCGCTGTGCCTGGGCCATCGAGCGGTGCAGCGACAGGCGCATGGCGGCCTGTACCGGGGCGCCGTCGAGCGCGGCCTGGGTCAGGAAGCCGGAGCGCAGCCCGTGCGGGCTGGCCATTTCCGGCGGAAGTCCGGCCAGTTCCAGCCGCCGCTTGACGATCTGGTAGATACCGTCGGGCGACAACCGGCGGGGCAGGGGGCGCCCGGATTTGCTGATCGGCCGGAACAGCGGGCCGTCCGCGATCTCCGCCGCCGCGATCCAGCGCGCGACAGCGCGGGCCGCGCGTCCCTTGAGCACCAGTCTTGGCGTCATGTCCCGGCCCGTGGTCTTGGTCTCCAGCAGGTGGATCCAGATCAGCCCCTTGTCCTCGAACTCCTCCAGCGACAGATCCTCGCGGCGAAGCCCCGAGAGTTCGGATCGGCGCCGGCCGCCGCTGGCCCAGCCCAGCATCAGCACCGCCCGGTCGCGCAGGCCGCGCAGGTCGCGGTCGCAACTCGCCAGCATCTGTTCGAGCACGTCGCGGATGATCGGCTTGTTGGATTTCGGCGCTCGGGGCCGGGCGGCGGCGCGGCGCGCCTTGGCGCGGGCCTGACGCAGCATCGGTGCTTCGAAGGGCGAGGGCAGGTTCTTCATCCGGTGAAACGCCCGCCAGGAGGCGATGCGGCGGTCCAGCGTCGCCGGGGCCGGGCAGGCGAGCGACTTGCGCAGCCCGGCATCGATCAGCGCCTCCGCGGCGATGCGGGCGCTGTCCGCCGGCGCCGCCGCGCCGAGGTCGCGGGCATGGTCGAGGATGAACCGCAGCGCCACCTCCTCGCGCTCGGGCCAAACCGGCCCGGAGCCGACCGCCACCTCGCGCCAGAGGGTGATGTAGAGCAGATCCCGCTCATAGGCGCGCAAGGTGTTCACCGGCGTGCCGCGCACGTAGAGATCGGTGAGCGCCGCCTGGTCGGCGTCGCTCAACTGGCTGTGGACCGGGGCGGGCAGGGGGGTCATAAACACGCCTTGAAAATGTAAGGGGAAAGTGTTATTTGTAATGCACATACTTGTTTTGAATTGGGGTGTGTGATGCAAGAGTCGACCGTGACGATAAAGGGCCAGACCACCCTGCCAAAGGATGTCCGGCAGGCGCTGAATCTGCGCCCGGGAGATAAACTGCGATACCTGATCCTGGATGGCGGTGAGGTCCGGATCTTGCGCAGCCAGCCCGTGATGGCCCTGGCGGGTCTTCTGAAGGACCGGGTCGGAAAAGCCGTCACGCTGGAGGAAATGGACGAAGCGATTGCGCGTGGAGCCCTGGATCGGTGATCGGGCTGGATACCAACGTCTTGGCCCGGGTCCTGATGCAGGATGACGATGCACAGGCGGCGTTGGCAACCGGCCTGCTGGCTGGCCTGACAGAGGCCAGTCCCGGTTTTGTCTGCCGCGAGGTTCTGGTCGAATTGGTCTGGGTCATGGAGCGGGCGTATGATTTGCCGCGCGATGCGGTCGCCGAGGCGCTGACCGGCTTGCTTGAATCCCGGGAACTCGTCATCGAGGCGGCGGATCGGGTCGGGATCGCAGTTGATCGCTACCGAAAGGGCGGGGCTGGATTTGCCGATCAGATGGTGGCCCTGGCAGGTTTGACGCAGGGCTGCACCGAGACGGCGACCTTCGATCGCAAGGCCGGAAGTCTTCCCGGCACGCGGTGTCTCGGGTCGAAGACTGCGGGATGATCGGAAGGGCAGGGGGGTCATGCGTCCCCTCCGCCCGCATGGGTCCGAGACCCAAGCGCCATGTCCCGGGGCGGGCGCTGAAGGTCGGCATCTCGGCCTGGCTGGCGCAACAGGCGGGTGTGATCGATCTGTGACATGGTAGAGATTCTGCGCGTTTTCGAGCTGTTTCGCAACAGCCGTGATAATGGCACCTTATCGGGAGTAATGGGGAAGACCCGAAACACCCCATTGTACTGCGCAATACAGATATATTTTGCACATCACGTGGCACATGTGGCAATATAGATGCAACGAAAAAGGCAACCAGGCAGCCAGATGATCCGGCATTTCGAACGGCATGTGCCCGAGGACAACATCGCCCGGTTCTACCGGCTCGAGGTTCTGCCCACCCTGTTCGGGGACTGGGCGGTGCAGCGGACCTGGGGGCGGATCGGCACTTTCGGCCGGATCCGGTCGGAGCGTTTCGCCAGCCTGGACGCCGCCCGGGCCGCGGCCCGGACGCTGGCGAAGGCCAGGCGCCGCCGCGGTTACGTGAGGCTGACAGGGAAATGATCGGGCGATGATCGGCCGCAGTGCGATCCCCGACCCGGAGGACCTCGAGGAGGCGGAGACGCCCGAAGAGGACCTGTGGTTCCTGCCCGGTCCCGACCCGGAGGAGGACCTGCCACCGGGTGCCGCGCCGGAGCCCAGGGCTCCAAGTGTCCCGTTGTTCGACCCGGCGCCCTGGGCTGCGGCGCAGGCCGGGCTGGCCGTGGAGCTTGCCGAGGTGGCGCAACTCTTCGGCGCGCTGGACCAGCGGCTGCGGCTGGCCCCCGAAGGCTGGCGGCAACGGCTGGCGCTGCGCGAGGTCTCGGATCTCAGCTGGTGGGCTGGCGACCGGCTCGGCGCGGAGCGGATCGCGCTCTGGGTCACCCTGCGCACCGGCTCGACCGAGGATACCGAACGCGCCCTGGCGCGGGCCGGCTGGGCGATGCGGCGGCTGACCGCCGGACCGGTGGAGGACCTGGCGGGGTTCCTCGGCCGGACCCGGATCGACTCCGCGCCCGGCGGCGGTGCCGAGGATGCGCTGGCAGACCTGGAGGAGGTGCGGGCGGACGGGCAGGGGCTGCACCCGATCGTTGCCGCGGCGCGGTTGTTTCACGCCTGGCGGGCGTTGGGACCGGCCGGCGCAGTCGATCTGGAGGCCGCCGTGCTGGCTGCCTGTCACGCCGGCGCGATGGCGCGGGTGCCGGGGCAGGGGGCCTTGTTCCTGCCGCTGGCGCAGACCGGCTTCGAGGCGCTGCGCGGGCAGGGGGCGCCCCGGGCGAGGCTCGCCGCCTGGCTGCGCGGGGCCGGACGGGCGACGCTGGCCGCCCTGCTGCACCTCGACCGCGTCGACCTCTGGCGGGCGCGCGCCGAGGTGGAAATCGCCGATCTCTCCGGCCGCACCCCGCCGGCGCTGATCGCCCTGCTCGCCGCCTGGCCGCAGGTCTCCGCGCCCCTGGCCGAGATGGAGACCGGCGCCTCCCGCGCCGCCGTCCAGCGCAACCTCGACCGGCTCGCCGCGCGCGGGCTGATCCGAGAGATCACCGGCCAGGGGCGCTACAGGGTCTGGGCGGCGCGGCTGTAGCGGGGCTCAAACACCAAGATCGGCCAACCGCGCGGATGTTTCTGGCATGCGCGCCAGGCTGGCCGTGATCCGCGCCCGCCAGCGCGGCCCGCGCGACACTGCATCCTCATAGGCAATGGCCAATTCGTCGGGACGGTCCTCTGACAGCACTGCAATCAGAAAGGCCGCCTGCGCCCGGTCCTTGCGGGATTTCAACCGCTCCGCCCCACCGTGGCGCCGATCCGCGACGATCAGTTTGTGAATGGCGAAACATTCTGGACGCGGAATCTGAATCAGGACCCCGGCGCGATACAGCGCCACCGCGTGGATCGGCTCGGCGATCAGGAAATTGAGATAATGCAGCGCCTGGGCGCTGACCCCCAGCGCCGGCAGCGGTCGCACGTCCTCTGCCCCGAATGCCGGGGTAACGAATTCGACAATCGATTCCGAATGGCTTTGCCGCCATTTCCAGACCTGCCGATCGAAGACGCCGGGAACCGGTTCGAATTTCAAAGAGGCCAGGATCTCGGAGGGGTCTTCCTCCACGCGATCCTGAAACGCGATGGACAGGCGCTCGAAACTGGCCAGATCGATGTCGCCGGTCCGGGCAAATTCCTCGTAATCCATCCGGACCCCGAGATCACCTTGATACAGCCCATAGGCCGTGGTGCCGACCAAAGTGCCGCCCAGCCGGAACATCCCCGCCCGCGCGAAGGCGAACAGCAACGAACCGGTGGCCCGATCCATCGCGGTGAATCCTTCTGCCCGCAGGATCGCCGCCAGCTTTGACATGCGCTTTTGCCGCTCCGTTTGACCGGCTTTGAGCTTTGCCGCCCGCTGCAACCGCGCTTGCAGCTCTGGCGTGTCCTCGCCGAGGTACCGGCTTTTCATCTCGGCCCCGATCCGGAAGCGGTCATAGAGATAGGTTCGCCCGTTGCGCTGGCGCGCCTCGATTGATCCGATCACCCCCGAAACATGCTCGTCCAGATGCAGGCGTAACAGGTCCTGGTACGCCACCACGGCGGACCGGCTATGTTCGGCAATATTCATGTCGAGGTTGCTCTCGGTTGAGTGCGGCAATGGGAAATTTTGATGCACACAATTTTATGCCGAAAGCCGGCGTGTGCAACAGAAAATAAATTGATGCACATGAGGGTGTCCCTTTCCAGATCGATCACCAGGTCCTTTGCCACGAGCCGTGTGCCAGGCGCCGCGGGGATCGCGGTTCCCACTGTTTTCCGGTTCGATGGGCAGTGGCAGGGCGCCAAGGTCAGCCTCTTGTCCAATGATGATCGCGACAACGCTTGACGGTTGATCACTGGCCGGAGCCCGGCATTGCTATGATGTCGACGATGACGCGATATCGGCCATCCGCATCCCCCGCTCCAATCGATGGAGGCCCCGCGATAGCCGCGGGATCCGTGGCGCCATCGGCATCCGGTGCAGCAGTGCAAAATTTTCTCACCCGGCCATTGTGCAAGTGCAGCATCGCTCCAATCACCAGTCGCGTGATCGGTTCTCTCCGCCTCCCTGGGCCGTCCGGTATAATCGGCGGCCTCCGGGAGGAGGGGGATGCCGCCGCTTTCTTTTTCGGTATTTGAGGGCGTGGCGCCGATCCGTTCCTGCACCGGCCCGCATGAAATCGGACAGGGCGGGAACCATTTTTCGTTCCCGCCCGTCGCCGAAACACCCGGACGATCAGCGCCCACCGGATGGAAGTCGTTGACGCCTGGAAGACGGCGTCCGGCACCGTTTCAAGCGCCCTGAACGCCCGGGAAACCGATACTCTTACGTGGGCGCGACAACGCCTTCAGGCCGATGTCGTCCGCGTGCATCTGATGGCTTGATAAGCTTATCCATGACAGGCTTTGTGCGCTTATTCAGGTTCTTCGGGATTGACGTGAACCGGCTGACGCGCACAGCCAATGATGTCACGTGTCTTGCCTAGCCACTGTTCGAACGCATTAAACCACCCGCTCAATGTCCAAACCGGCGGCGGTGGGCGACGTCATCCTGACGGAATTAGATACTGAAGTGCGCGCGGCCCACGACTGCGACATACAACTTCTTATGACGACGAGCGCAAGGCCAGACGAATTGTCAGCCCGTCACAGGGGAGGATAGATCGCCACGCCAGTCATCGTGTGATTAACATGCAAGGAGTCTATCTGTTCGCCGAGGGTATTGAATCCGACGACATCATTTTTTGACAGGATTTCCGACACCGACCTGATTGCTTGCCTGTCGGTGACTTCGACCCTGCGCCAAAGGCAATCACACGCGAGAATAACGTCCGGTTTAGCCGGTGCCGCAAGATCGGCCAGCTTTTGCCTGAGATGGCTTTCGATGTCCCCGGCTTCGGTAAGGTGCAACACTAGCCCCACATCAATCGCAGATGCAAACTCGAGCGTGCCATTTTCGCCACCGCGCAGGATGCCCCTGACATGGTGCGTATCGCCGACTCGGACCAGCAGGGGGTGGGATGCGAAGGTATTGATGCTTACCATTTCCGGTGCGATACCCAAGGCTAGGGCATATTCATCCAGCGCTGGTTCGGCGTTGATCTCGGATACAATTCGCAACTCGGGATCGGCCTTGGTCACCACCATGCAATTATCGGCAGAGGAAAAATGATCAAGACAGAACACCTTGACGCCACAGCAAGTGCGCACCACCGAAATGACTGCCGCGTTTTCCCGGATACAGCCGTTATGTGCCACCCAGGTTTGTTCAAAACCGTTACCGTCTCCGGCCGATCCGCCAAACAGAGGCATGCCGCCCAGCCCAGGGGCCAGGGCCTTCAGCAGAGCCTCTTCACGCATCGACAGCCCGTCGATCATCGTAAAGGCAAATTCGCCTCCCCAGGAAGGATTCTGCGCGGCCATGTCGTGACGATCCCGGATGAAACGCCCGATCATTTCTTCCTGACCGGTATGTTGCAGGTCCTCAACGAAGATTGTTCTGACGTCGAAATGCGAGGCGGGTAGCCCGATGGCCACGATACTGCCTTCGGCATAGCCACCGGGTGCAATTTCACCGGCAGTCGTGCACGCGCTTACCGGGGTGTCGCCGAATTCGCACTGCGCCGCAGCAACGATTCCGGTAAAATCCGCCTGGCCTGAGACAAGAAGAAAGACCGCTGCGAAGGGCTCGTCCCCCAGCGTTTGACGCAGACCCGCAACCGCGTCGGGCCGGGCAACTTCAGCATGGGCGCGACAAACAATGTTGGTCTTGCGTTGTGGCATGGACGGCGTGCTCAAAGCGCCTTGCATCATTTCCTCCACTCGCGAAGCCCAAGACTACCCTTGATGGTAACATAGTGGCAAGACTTCGGGTGGTCACGTCCGTCAAGCTGGTGTAATTTCCCGGATGGCCTGAGGTCATGATCAGGCGGCTTTCGTAGTTATGCTGAGAATAGGGTCGATCTCCTCCTTGTCGATCTGGGCGAAGGCCTCGACCATCATATAGCGGCTCGAGGTCTGCCATTCGTCGTTCTGCTCGAACAGCACCGCCCCGATGAGGCGCATGATGGAAGCTTCATTCGGGAAGATCCCGACG
>NZ_JARGPK010000079.1 GCF_029212575.1 Antarcticimicrobium sp. | reverse complement strand
GCGTGATGGGGGGGGCCGGGCGCCCTCCGGTATTCTGCAATGCTGCCATCCGGTTCTGCCTGACGATCCAGGTTCTGTTCAAACTGCCCCTGAGACAAACGGCCGGGATGGTGGCGAGCCTGTGGCGGCTGGCAGGGCTGGACTGGCCCGTGCCCGATTACTCCACCCTCTGCCGCTGGCAGAAGACCCTGGCCGTCCGGATTCCCTGTCGCCGCGCCGATGGCCCGGTCAATCTTAGCATCGGCATCAAGTTCCTCGGGAATGGGGAATGGCAGGCCCGCAAGCATGGTGTGCAGGGACGCCGCCAGTGGCGCAAGGTGCATCTGGCCATGGATACGGGCACCGGCGATAGCAGCAATAGCATGTAGCAATGACCAGAGTTTCGCCGCCTTCCTCCCGCTCCCGGCAACCGCAATTCAACTCAGACGAGCGTCAACAGGACCTAAAAACGAACATACGTTAGAAAATTCTTGTGCCAAAATGACCGGCCAGCTAGAACGTCCTTGTTTTCTGAGGGGGCAGTGTCGGGCCAAAGCTTGCCCGGCCCAGATTCGAAGGCGGGGGAATGACGGCGACATCACTGGCATATTGTCTGGAAACAGCGGCTACGCTCCTTCGAGATCGGCCCTTTCTGATTACCGAGAGTGGCGAGACCACGTTCGGAGAATTCGACGCGCTTTCGGGCCGGCTGGCCAATGTGCTCCTGGCGTACGGCATCGGCCGGGGCGACGTCGTGGGGCTCTACCTGCCGAGTTGCCCGTTTCTGAGTGCGGGCTACTTCGCCTGCCAGAAGATCGGCGCCATCGCCGCGCCTATCTCTAGCTTGACTCGCGCGCAAGAGGTTCGTGCGCTTCTGGAGCGGACGCAGATGCTCGTGATGGTGGTGGATACGCAAACGGCAGCCGAGGCGGTACGCGCCTGTCAGGCGGCGGCACATGAGGTGACGATCCTCGTCAGCGGCGGCACCGTTGCTGGCGCCGTTCCGCTCGACGCCGCCGTTGCCTCGGCGAGCGTGGAGTGCCCACCGCTGCCGCTGCGCCCGGACGATCCGGCAGCGCTCTTCTTCACTTCCGGCACCACGGGCGCACCCAAAGGCGCGGTGCAGACCCAGCGCAGCATCACCACGACGGTGCGCGACATGGCGGTTCACGCGGGCTTTAGCTGGGACCGCGAGGTGTTCCTTTGTGCGTTGCCCGTGTTCAACAACTTCGGTGCCACGGTCATGGTGAACGGCGCGATCTACAATGGGGCACGCGTTGTCATGTTGGAGCGCTGGGATACACAAAAAGTACTCGACGAGATCACCCGGCACCGGGTGACCTTTATGGCCGGTGCGCCGACGATGTTCCTCTACATGCTGAGCGAATTCGATCCGAGCCGGCATGACCTGTCCTCGATGCGTCTTGCGGTCGCGGCCGGCGCCCCCGTTTCGCCGGAGATCCTGACGCGGTTCCAAGAGGTGACCGGTGTGCCCATTCTTGAGCTTTACGGGGCGACCGAGGTTTCAGGCGGGGCCACCGCCCAGCCGCTTGTCGGCGTGCGCAAGCGCGGCTCGGCCGGCGTTCCGCTTGGCAATTCGCGCATTGCGATCGTCGACGAGGACGGTGCGCCCGTCCCTGTCGGCGAAACCGGCGAGGTGCGCATCTCGGGCGACATAGTGGGTGCTGGCTACTGGGGCGACAAAGAGACGACCGCCGCGAGCTTTTCCGAAGCGGGCTGGCTGAGCGGCGACATCGGCTACCTCGACGAAGACGGCTATCTGTTCATTGTCGACCGCAAGAAGGACGTGATCATTGCCGGTGGTTTCAACATCTATCCAATCGAGGTGGAAGACCTCTTGTTCAGCCACCCGGACGTCGGGGTATGTGCGGTGATCGGCGTGCCCGACAAAGTGAAGGGAGAGATTCCTGCCGCCGTTCTCATTCCCCGCGCCGACCGGTCGCTGGACCCCGCCGCGCTGATCGACTTCTGCCGCGAGAACCTTGCCGCTTACAAGGTGCCGCGCCGCTTGTTCACGGTCGATGAAATGCCTCACGGTCCCACCGGGAAAATCCTGAAGCGCACGCTGCGTGACTGGCTTGCCGAAGGGCGCCTGACCGAGGTAACACCATGAGTTCTTTTGAAAAACCGCTCGCCGGTCGCGTCGCGCTGGTCACTGGCGCGGGCGGACCGATGGGTCAGGCGATTGCAATGCGCCTTGCCGCAGATGGGGCGAACCTTGCGCTCATGGACATCTCCGGCAACCGGCTTGCCACCGTGCGTGAGGCGATTGCCGAGCGCCACCCGGACACGGCGCTGCACGCCGTGCGCACTGATGCGCGCAAGTGCGACGAGGTAAAGGAGGCGTTCGCCGGCTTCAAAGACGCCCTGGGCGCCCCCGACATCCTTGTGAACGTCGTCGGCGGGATCCGCGGCGGCACCCTGATCGAGCCGATCATCGGGATGAGTGAGGAGCGTTTCGACGGGACGTTCGAGCTCAACCTCAAGCCGCTGTTCTGGATGGTCAACGCGGTCGCACCCGAAATGACGCAGAACGGCCGCGGCGCCATCGTCAACGTCTCATCGGTCACCTATGCGGGCGACGGTGACCAGCCGGAATACGCCGCCGCCAAGGCCGCCGTCGCCTCACTGACCCGTTCCCTCGCCGCGGAACTGGCGCCGGCGGTGCGGGTCAACGCCGTGGTGCCTGGCCTTATCCAGACGTCGGTCATGGACAACGCGCCACTCGAGATGGTCGAGGCCTATACATCGCGCACACTCTTGAAACGGCTTGGTCGGCCCGAAGACATCGCCGGCGCCGTCTCATTCCTTGTCGGGCCAGACGCCGACTATCTGACGGGCGTGCTTTTGCCGGTGGCCGGAGGGATCGTGGCAATTCTCTAGGCCACCCGTATGAGCCGCGGACAACGATTGAACCAACAAACGATATAACCAACAGAGGAGACAGAAGAAATGTACACGACCAATTGGCTTCGCCCGCTAGGGGCGGCGGCTCTCACGCTTTTGCTTGCACAGGCAGGCGCAGCGCAGGAGACCCTGAAACTTGGCATTTCGGCGCCTTTGTCGGGTGCGGCTGCCACATGGGGCCTCGGTATGGAATGGGCGGCTGAGCAAGCGGCCGAACGCGTCAACGCAGAAGGCGGTGTCACGGCGAACGGCAAGACTTACATGTTCGATATCGTGAGCTACGACAACAAGTACAGTGCCACCGAAGGTGCACGCAACGCCCAGACAATGTTGAACCGCGATGGCATCGATTTTATCGCCGGCACCATTGGGACTGCACCGGTCCGTGCAATGCAGGCACTGACCGAGCGCAAGGGAGTGATCCTGTTCACTACCGCCTGGGGCAAGAGCGTGAAGGGACCGGAGTTTCCCTTTACCTTCACCCAGATGAACACGCCGTTCGAAATCCTGGTACCATTCTATAACTTTATCAAGGAACAGCACCCGGACCTTAAGACCGCGGTTCTCATCAGCCCGAACGATGCCACCGGGCAGGAACTAGAGCCGGTGGCGGTAGAGACCTGGAAGAGCCTCGGGGTCGAGATGTTGGCAAGCGACTGGTACGAACGCGGCACCACCGAGTTCCAGCCGATTGCCACCAAGATCGCAACGCTCAATCCGGATCTCGTTGATTTCTCGGCCGCGCCGCCGACCGATGTCGGGTCGATCCTGAAAGAGCTTGACGTCCTGGGCTGGAACGGCGTGAAGGTCATGTCGGCCGGCACCTCTGTCGACGCCTTGACGGCGGTTGCCGGTGAGGCTGCAGAAGGTGCCTATCTCGGTGCGTCCGCCGACTTTAGCGGCGAGACGGCAACCGAGGTGCAGAAAGAGCTGAACGCCGGCGCGCGCGAGGCGCTTGGTGAGCCACTGAACGGCATCACCATTTCGTCCTACGACGCGATCATGGCGCTGCGCGCCGCGATCGAAGAGGCCGACAGCATCGATCCGGCGAAGGTGCAGGCCGTGCTTTCCTCGGTGCGCTTCGAATCGTCCTATGGCCCGTCCGGCTTTGGCGGCGAGGCGACTTACGACTATCCGCAGCAATTGCTCATCCCGGTGATCGTCACCCGTGTAGAGAACGGCAAGGCGGTCGAGCTTACGCGGAGCAATCCCGCCGAGCTCGAGGCGTTGATCAACGACTGAAAAGGGCGCTGCCGTAGGCGGTTGTGGCCGCCTACGGTGCCCGGATGAGGTGAAATGGAACTGTTTGTCCAACTGCTCGCCAATACTCTGCAGATCGGCGCGGTCTACGTGCTGTTCGCCCTCGGGCTGACGCTGATCTTCGGGGTGATGAAAATCGTGAATTTCGCTCACGGCGCCTTTTTTACCGCTGCGGCCCTGATCGTGACATCAGTGGTGCCCTTTGCCACCGTCGAGCTCGGGGTGCCGCTTTGGGCAGGCTACCTTCTAGCGGCCATTGTGGCGATCGTTGTCGTCCTCTGTCTCGGCGCGCTTGTCTACAGTATCGGCTTCCAGCACGTGCTGAAGGATCTCAACGGCTCCTTCATCCTGTCAATCGGACTGCTTCTCATACTCAACGGGGCCTACCTTGCGATCTACGGCGGCGCTCCACGTACCGTGCCGCAGGTCCTGCCCGGCACCGTCAGCATCTTTGGCGCCGCACTCACGGCACAGCGCCTGGCGCTGGTGATTGTCGCCGCCGTCGTGACGGGCGGGCTATATCTTCTCATCGAACGCACCCGGCTCGGGCTTGCCCTGCGCGCCGTGGCGATGGATCAGGAGGCGGCGATGCTGCAGGGCATGCCGTTTAATCGCGTCGCACTTTATGGTTTCCTGATTGGTGCCGCGCTGGCCGCCTGTGCGGGCGTTCTGATGGCTCCGATCAACGCGGTGACGCCGGTCAGTGGCGATGAATTTCTGATCAAGGCGTTCATCATCATTATCATTGGCGGCCTCGGCTCTGTCACCGGCGCCATAATCGGCGGCCTCTTCATCGCACTAATCGAGAGTATGGGCGGGTATTTCTTCGACCCGTCAACCGCGACTCTGGCCATGTTCATTCTGGTCATAGCCTTCCTGCTCGTACGTCCTCAAGGAATTCTCGGAAATGTGGAATAGACTTCCCGGCGTCTGGATCTGCGTAGCTATTGCTATTGCTTCCGTGCTGTTCGCGCTGCTGGCGACGAACGCTTACTACACATCGCTCGTCGTCTGGGTGCTGACAAATGCCGTGCTCGCCTCGGCCTTGCGTTTCGTGCTGCAGATCGGCGAACTCAATATCGCCACCGCCGCCTTCTTTGGCATCGGCGCGTACACGACGGCGATCACGGCTGTTCTCTTGGGCTGGCCGTTCTGGTTGACGCTCCTGCTCGCGCCGCTGGTCGCGGGCGCGCTCAGCGCGCTGTTCGGCTGGGTCACGCTGCGCACCAAGGGTCCATACTTCCTGCTGGTCTCCTTCGCGGTCACAGAAGTCGTCCGCCTAATATATACGCAAACCAACGCAATCGGGGGCAATTCCGGCCTTGTCGGCATGTTTCCCCCGATGGCGATTGACGCCTACTATCCCGCACTCGCCGTCGCGCTTCTTGCCGCAACGCTCTTTGCGCTGTACGGCGTCGAACGCAGCGATCTCGGTCGCCTGTTCAAGGCGATCGAGAACAACGACGCGATTCCCCGTTCGGTCGGTCTGAACGTTGTCTTGCTGAAGGTTCTGTGCGTCGTTATCGCGGGATCGGCGGTCGGGCTGGCCGGCGGGCTCCACGCCTATGCGAACAACGTCATCGCGCCGTCCGACTTCACCTTTTTCGTCGCCATCCTCGCACTGGCCTACGTCAAGATCGGCGGCGAGGGGCACGCCTTGGGGCCGGTCCTCGGGGCCGCGTTGCTGACCCTTGTGGGGCAGTGGGTCGCCGGTATCTCCGCCTGGGAGAACATCTTCTACGGCGCGGTTATCGTGGTCACTCTTCTCGTCTTTCCGGGCGGGCTGGTCGGTCTGGCCGCGCGCGCGCGGGGTCTTGTCACCCGGAGCGCACGATGAACGCGGCGGTGAGCATGCCCGCGGGTGGCGAGGTGATCCTGCGCGCCGAGAATCTGGAGCGACGCTTCGGTGGGCTGACAGCCGTCAGCGGCTTTTCCTTCGAACTGCGCGAAGGCGAGATCCTGGGCCTTATCGGCCCGAACGGCGCTGGCAAGAGTACTACCTTCAACCTGATCAGCGGCTTTCTGCGCCCAAGCGGCGGACGCCTCTTTGTGAAGGGGCGCGACGTAACCGGCGCGAGCGCCAAGACGATAAGCCGTCTTGGCCTCGTGCGCACGTTTCAGCACGATAGCCTCCTTAGCGAAATGAGCGTTGTCGACAACATCCTCATCGGAACCTATCACCAACGGCTTGCGCACGAGAAGCGCATGGAAAAGGTCCGCGAGGTTGCATCGATGACCGGTCTTGCCGACCATCTGCAGACAACCGCCGGCAATCTTCCGCATGGCCTGCAGCGGATGTTGAGCATTGCGATCGCCCTCGCCGCCGAGCCGCAAATCCTGTGCCTCGACGAGCCGCTTACCGGGCTGCAGGGCGCCGAGGTCAGTTCCGCGCTGGAACTATTCGAGAAACTACGCACGACGCACGGCCTGACCATCCTGCTTGTCGAGCACAACATGCGGGCCGTCATGCGCGCCTGCGACCGTGTAATCGTGCTCAACTACGGTCGTCTTCTCGCCGAGGGCTCGCCGGAAACGGTCAGTCGGGATGAGGCGGTGATTGAGGCTTATCTGGGGCGCGGACGATGACTGCAGACACAACAATTCTATCCGTCGACGGGCTGTGCGTCAGCTACCATGGCGTGCCGGCCTTGCAGGATGTCTCGCTCGGTATCGAGCGCGGTGCTATCACGACGATCGTTGGCTCCAACGGCGCCGGCAAGACGACGCTGATGAAGGCAATCGCCGGATTGCTCGTTCCCGAACGCGGGAGCGTGCACCTCTTTGGCCAAGACGTCGGCGGGCGGACGCCGGCAGAGATGGTGCAGGCCGGCGTTACGCTGGTTCCCGAGGGACGCCGCCTTTTCGGTCAGATGAGCGTGCGCGATAACCTGATGACCGGTGCCTATAGCCGCACCGACCGGTCGGCGATCGCGGCGGATTTCGAGACCGTGCTCGGACACTTCCCCGCCTTGCGGGACCGGCTGAGCGCGCCTGCAAGCGCCCTCAGCGGTGGGCAGCAGCAGATGCTGGCCGTCGGTCGCGCGTTGATGGCCTCGCCGCGCCTTGTGCTGCTCGACGAGCCGACGATCGGTCTCGCCCCGGCCGTCGTCGATACCATTTGCGATATCATCGAGACGATTTCGCGCAACGGTGTCGAGGTCCTGCTGGTGGAGCAGAACGCGCATATTGCGCTGGAACTTGCCGCGCACGCCTACGTCATGGAGAACGGTCGCATCGTACTTAGCGGCAGCGGAAAAGAGCTGATGCACAACGATCAGGTGCGCGAGGCCTATCTCGGCCTTTGAGCGAGGCGCTGCTGGAAGCAGCGGCGCGTCGCGCTCGTCCTCGCTGGCGCGTTGGGCCGAAGATGACGCGCGCGTTGGCAACAAGGGTCGGCCCTGCCTGCGCGCGCGCTTTCTTTCGCTGCGTCTCTTTCAGACCACCGAGCCCATTATCGACGCCGGCTGCGACGTCTGGAACGGCCCCGTTGCCGGGCCGGGGGCGCTGTCAGAAGGAATCCTGTTGAAGCAGGGCGGCCTCGTAGCTTCCGGCCATGACGAAACGCGACCCCTTCAAGTACTTCCACAGCAGCCCCGAGATCATCCGCCTGGCGGTCATGATGTACGTGCGCTTGGGTGACGGCGAACTTGCTGGTCCGGTCAATGCCGACAAAGAGATGGAGTTTGCCCTCGGCCGTCTGAACCTCGGCGATGTCGATGTGGAAGAAACCGATGGGATAGCGCTTGAACTTCTGCCGCTTTGGCTTGTCCGCTGCCCGGCAGTGCATTGCGAAGCAATGTCACGAGAAGGGCCCTCAACATCTGGTAACGCCGCTGTTGAAACCTTCTTCAAAACCATCAAGGCCGAGATGATCTGGCGACGGTCATGAGAAACCCGGCGGCAGGCTGAGATGGCCATCTTCGAATACATCAACGGCTTCTACAATCCACGCCGCCGACACTCAGCACTGGGCTGGAAATGCCCTGTCGCTTTCGAACGGAAGGTGGCCTAAACGAGCACTTGGGGCGGCACGAAAACGGGACAGGTCCAGTCACAAGCCACGAAGCCTTTGGAGATGGTAGTAATTTTGTATGACTTTTTTAAAAAAATCGTGGTCTCTCCCTTGGAGCGTTTCTAGGACGCTCGCCTTGCCGGGGCGCCGCCCGTTCGCGAGCGAATCGCTCCCCCGGAGCATTTCCGGGGAGCTCGCTCACCCTTCCATCGCCTCCAGCTCGTCGATGAACCCCTCGATCATGCTCAGCCCCTTGTCCCAGAACTTTGGGTCGGTGGCGTCGAGGCCGAAGGGGGCCAGCAGATCCTTGTGGTGCTTGGACCCGCCCGCCTTGAGCATCTCGAAATACTTGTCCTCGAACCCCTCGGCCCCCTCGGCGTAGACCGAGTAGAGCGCGTTCACCAGCCCGTCGCCAAAGGCATAGGCATAGACGTAGAAGGGCGAATGCACGAAGTGGGGGATATAGGCCCAGAACGTCTCATAGCCGTCCATGAAATCGAACACCGGCCCGAGGCTCTCGGCCTGCACCGACATCCACAGGGCATTGATGTCGTCCGGGGTCAGTTCCCCCGCCCGGCGCGCCGCGTGCAGCTTGCATTCGAAATCATAGAAGGCGATCTGGCGCACCACGGTGTTGATCATGTCCTCGACCTTGCCGGCCAGCAGCACCTTGCGCTCGGCGTCGGTCTTGGCGGTGTCGAGCATCTTGCGGAAGGTCAGCATCTCGCCGAACACCGATGCCGTCTCGGCCAGGGTCAGGGGGGTGGAGGACAACAGCTCGCCCTGGCCGGCGGCCAGCACCTGGTGCACGCCGTGGCCCAGCTCATGCGCCAGCGTCATCACGTCGCGCGGCTTGCCAAGGTAGTTCAGCAGCACATAGGGATGCGCGTCGGTCACGGTGGGATGGGCAAAGGCGCCCGGCGCCTTGCCCGGTTTCACGCCGGCGTCGATCCAGCCCTTGGAGAAGAACGGCGCGACGATCTCGCCCATGCGCGGATCAAAGGCGGAATAGGCACTCATCACCATCTGTTCGGCATCGTCCCAGCCGATCTTGCGGGTCGCCTCCATCGGCAGCGGCGCGTTGCGGTCCCAGACCTGCATCCGGTCGAGGCCGAGCCACTTGCGTTTGAGCTCGTAATAGCGGTGGCTGAGGCGCGGATAGGCGGCGACAACAGCGGTGCGCAGCGCCTCGACCACCTCGGGCTCGACGTCGTTGCTCAGGTGCCGCCCGGTCTGCGCCGTGGGCATGCCGCGCCAGCGATCGACGATCTCTTTCTCCTTGGCCTGGGTGTTGTGCACGCGGGCAAAGGTCTTGATCGCCCCGCCAAAGACGCGGGCCAGTTCGCGCGCGGCGGCCTCGCGGGTGGCGCGGTCCTGCTCGGTCAGCAGGTTCAGCGTGCCCTCGATGCCCATGCTCTCGCCCTGAACCTCGAATTCCAGCCCGGCGATGGTCTCGTCGAACAGCCGTTCCCAGGCGTCGCCGACCACGCCCAGATCGTGCAGGAATTTCTCCAGCTCGTCGGAGAGTTGATAGGGTTTCATCGCGCGGATGCGGCGGAACACCGGCTCGTAGCGCGCCAGATCGGCGTTCTCGGCCATCAGCGCGGCAAGGCGGTCATCCTCGATCCGGTTCAGTTCCAGCGAGAAGAACACCAGCGGCGTGGTGAAGTTGGTGATCTTTTCCTGGCAGTCGGACAGGAATTTGGCGCGGCCCGCATCGGTGGTCTGCTGATAGTATCGCAGCCCCGCGTAGGACATGATGCGCCCCGCCACCTGGGTGATCTTCTCGTCGCGCAGCACACAGTCGAGCAGGTCCTTGGCATCAAGCGCGGCCAGCTTGCCCTCGTAATCGGTGGCGAAATCGACGCAGGCCTGTTCCAGCCAGTCCAGATCGCGCTTGAGCTCGGCCGCGTCCTCGCCGCTGTAAAGGTCGCTGAGGTCCCATTCCGGCAGGTCCCCCAGCGGCGCGGCGCCGGTTTCGGGCTTTTCCAGGGTCGGGCCTTTTTCGAACGTCAGGGCGGCGAAACGCATTATGAGGAACCTCTTGTTTGTCTACCCCCGTGATTAAGGGTGGACGCCGGGTGGTTCAAGGCGAAGCGGTGACGCGGCCGCGAGCATTCAGGCCGGGACCGGCGCGGCGAAATGCCCGGCGATCTGGTCGAAGAGGCGGGCGCGGGTCTCGGGGCCCTCCATCATCACCTCGTGCTGGGCGCCCTCGACGATTTCCAGCCGGCCCTTGGGCCAGCCTGCCATGCGGGTGCGGATCGCGTCTGTGCTGACGATGCTCTCAAGGCCGCCAAGCAGGGTGAGACAGGGCGGGTCGGGTGCGGGCAGGCGCGCCAGCTGCGCGGTCTCGGTCAGCGCCTCGTGCATCCAGCGCAGGGTCGGGCCGCCAATGCCAAGCTCGGGGTGGGCGGCCAGCTGGCGCTGCATCATCAGGTACATCTCGGGGTCGGTGGTCAGCGCGTTGCCTTCGAATTCCTGCTTTTCCACGTAGTTCTGCCGCCCGGTGGTGGGCATCGGCCGCCCACCCAGCCCCAGCAGCGGCCCGAGATAGGCGGCGCCATAGGCCACCGGGCGCAGCAGGCCGGGCATCGAGATGCCCCACATCGGGCCGGAAAAGGCGGCGCTCTCGACCGGCAGCCCCTCGATCAGGGCGCGCAGGCCGATGCAGCCGCCCATGGAATGCGCCAACAGGTGAAACGGCCGCGGCAGGTCGAGTTTCGTTGCGGCCTCGAGTGCCGCCGCGACATCGTGCTGGTAATCGCCGAACCGCCCCACATGGCCGACGCGCGGATCGTCGGTCACCCGGTCGGCAAGGCCCTGTCCGCGCCAATCGACCGCCAGCGTGGCAAAGCCGCGCGCGGCCAGGTCGGCGGCGGCGGGGCCATATTTCTCGATATACTCGGTGCGGCCCGGGAACAGCAGGACGGTGCCGCGCGCGGCCCCCTCGGGGCGCCAGCAGCCGACGCGGATTCGCACCCCGTCGGCGCAGGTCAGCCACCGGGCGCTGCCGCCGGGCGGGCCGTCGGCCACGTCGTCATAGAGCGGGGCCGACGAACCGGGCATCAGGCCAGGACCGAGGCCAGCTTCATCGCCAGGCCCATGTCGCCATCGACGGTAAGCTTGCCGCTCATGAAGGCGCTGGTCGGGTTGACTTCGCCCGAGACGATCCCCTCGAAGGTTTCCTGGTCGGCGGTCAGGGTCACGTCGGCCTCGTCATCGGAGACCCGCGCGCCGCTCGCGTCCAGCACGATAGCGCCGAGATCGCCGACGCTCAGCTTGGCCGAGCCGTCAAAGGCGCCGCCGGCCAGTTTGTCGTTCAGTTCAGCCGCTGCCTTTTCAAGAAAGTCGCTCATGATGTCCTCTCACTCGCTGGGCTTGCGCCTCTGGTATTTGGCGCGAGCCGCGTTACATTGTCCATTGTTATGGGCGTTAAACATGGCAATCTCAAAGGTATCGTGACGGCAACCGCCATCTTTGCGGCGTTTTGCCTGCCGGTGGCTGCGCAGACGGCGGATACCGGCGACGAACAGGCGCTGCTTTCGGCGCTGGCCGATGCCGATCCGGCCGACGCCCGGCGGCTCGAACGCGAGCTTCAGGCATTGTGGAGCCGGAGCGACTCGGCCGCGATGGATCTGCTTTTCAAACGCGGGCGCGAGGCGTTGAAGGCAGGGGATGTGGAGGCCGCCATCGAGCATCTGACCGCGCTGACCGATCACGCGCCGGATTTTGCCGAGGGCTGGCATCTGCGGGCCTCGGCCTATTTCGAGGCCGGGCTTTATGGCCCGGCACTGGCCGATCTGGAACACGCGCTGACGCTCAACCCGAACAACTACGGCGCGATTTTCGGTCTGGGCGCGATTTTCGAGAGCCTGGGCGACACAGAGAACGCGTATCGCGCCTACAAGCTCGCGCAGTCTATACATCCCAATCACGAGGGCGTAACCGAGGCCCTGGACCGCCTGAAGCCCGAGGTCGAGGGCAAGGCGCTGTAGCCCCGGAAAGCGGGCCAGCATGGGGCGAGAGTGATGGGCAACGGGGCATCCCGGATCATGGCCGTGCTGGGGCCGACCAATACCGGCAAGACGCATTACGCGATCGAGCGTATGCTGGGCTATCGCACCGGCGTGATCGGTCTGCCGCTGCGTTTGCTCGCGCGCGAGGTCTATGATCGGATCGTCGCCGCCCGCGGTCCTTCTGTCGTGGCGCTGGTCACCGGCGAGGAGCGGATCGTACCGCCGCGCAGCCAGTATTGGGTCTGCACCGTGGAGGCGATGCCCGACGGGATGGGCGCCGATTTCCTCGCCGTGGACGAGATTCAGCTTTGCGCCGACCCGGAGCGCGGCCATGTCTTCACCGACCGGCTGCTGAGGGCGCGCGGCACGCTCGAGACGCTGTTCCTGGGTTCTGACACCATGCGCGGGCCGATCCGGGCGCTGGTTCCGGAGGTGGAGTTCCAGCGCCGCGAGCGGATGAGCCAACTGGTCTATTCAGGTTCTAAAAAGATAAGTCGCATGCCGCCGCGCAGCGCGATTGTCGGGTTTTCGGTTGATAATGTCTATGCCATCGCCGAACTGATCCGGCGGCAAAAGGGCGGCGCGGCGGTGGTGATGGGGGCGCTGAGCCCGCGTACGCGCAACGCACAGGTGGCGCTGTACCAGAATGGCGAGGTCGATTACCTGGTCGCCACCGACGCCATCGGCATGGGGCTGAACCTCGATATTGACCATGTCGCCTTTTCCGCGCTGTCGAAATTCGACGGCCGCCGGATGCGGCCGTTGGCGCCCAACGAACTGGCGCAGATCGCCGGGCGGGCGGGGCGCGGCATGGCCAACGGCACCTTCGGGGTGACCGGCGATGCGCGGCCGCTGGACGATGGGGTGGCGCAGGCGATCATGGAGCATCGTTTCACCCCGCTGAAAAAGCTCAACTGGCGCAACGCGGCGCTGGAGTTCGGCTCGGTCGAGCGGCTGATCCGCGCGCTCGAGCAGGCGCCGGGGGACGAGGTTCTGGTCCGCGCGCGTGAGGCCGATGATCTGAGCGCGCTGAAGACGCTGAGCCAGGTGGCCGAGGTGGCCGCGCGGGCCAGTGACGGGCCAAGCGTCCGGCTGCTCTGGGATGTTTGCCGCATCCCGGATTTCCGCGGCATCAGCCACGCCGAACATGCCGGCCTGCTTGAGACCATTTTCGGCCATCTGCACCAACGCGGGGGGATCCCGGACGATTTCCTGGCACGCCAGATCCGGCGGATTGACCGCACCGACGGGGATATCGACACATTAAGTAAACGTTTGGCCTTTATCCGAACATGGACCTATGTCGCGCAGCGTCGCGGCTGGGTCGGTGACGAAAGCCATTGGCGCGGCGAAACCCGCGCTGTAGAAGACAGGGTGTCGGACGCGCTGCACGAGCGCCTGACGCAGAGATTTGTGGACCGGCGCACCAGCGTGCTGCTGCGCCGGCTCAAGCAGAAGGAGGCCCTTTTGGCCGAGGTAAACGACAAGGGTGATGTGACCGTCGAGGGCGAATTCGTCGGTCGGCTGGAAGGGTTCCGTTTCTCGCCGGACAAGGGCGCTGCCGCCGGCGCCGAGGAGAAGGCGGTCAAGTCCGCGGCATTGCAGGCGCTCGCGCCGCATTTCCACCTGCGGGCGGATCGGTTCTACAATGCGCCGGATACCGAGATCGACTATACCGAACAGGGTGGTCTGATGTGGGGCGAGCATGCGGTGGGCAAGCTGGTGGCCGGCGCCGATCCGCTGAAGCCGCAGGCCGAGGTCTTTGTCGACGAGGCCGCCGGGCCGGATGTGGCGCAGAAGGTGCAGCGCAGGCTGCAGCACTTCATCGACCGCAAGATCGCGGCCCTGTTCGAGCCGCTGCTGAACCTGCAGCGCGACGAGGCCCTTTCGGGACTGGCCAAGGGCTTTGCCTTTCGCATGGTCGAGTCGCTGGGCCTCTTGCCGCGCGCCAGCGTGGCGCAGGACGTCAAGGCGCTGGACCAGGAGGCGCGCGGCGCCTTGCGCAAGCATGGCATCCGGTTCGGTCAGTTCACCATCTTCATGCCGTTGCTGCTGAAACCGGCGCCGACCCGGCTGCGGCTGGTGCTCTGGGCGCTGGCGAACGGGCTGCAGGAGTTTCCCGAGGCGCCGCCGCCGGGGCTGGTCACCGTGCCCACGGCCAAGGATGCGCCCGAGGGCTATGACATCATGTGCGGCTATCGCGCCGCCGGCGAACGCGCGATCCGCATCGACATGCTGGAACGGCTGGCCGACATGCTCCGTGCGCAGGACAGCCGCGGCGGCTTCGAGGCGACGCCCGACATGCTGTCGATCACCGGCATGACGCTGGAACAGTTCGCCGACCTGATGCAGGGGCTCGGATATCGCGCCGAAAAGGGCGAGCGGGCCAAGGTGAAGCCGGTCACACCGGTGGCCGAGACGGCCGCCGAATCCTCCCCGGCAGAACCGGCGGCACAGCCCGAGACGGCACCGGAGGCGACCGAGCCGGGCGAAGCGGCTCCGGCCGCCGAGGTCGAAGCCGTGGCCGACCCTGTGGCCGAGGCCCCCGCCGAGGAGGCCGCCGCCGAAGCCCCGGCGGAGATCCCCGCACCCGAAGCGCCTGAAACACCCGCAGAGCCCGGTGAAGAGGCCGCGGCGGACGCCGCCGAGACGCCCGCCGAGGCCAGCGACAAGGCCAGCGACGAGGCGCCCGAAATGGAGGTCTTCTATACCTTCGCCTGGGCGCGCAGCAACGCGGGGCGTGGCAGGGCCGCCCATCAGGGCCATTCGGACAAGGGACGCAGCAACCAGGATCGCGGCAAGCCGCGGGACAAGGAGGGGTCCAGACCGCGCGGCAAGAAGCCCCAGGGCGGCAAGCCCAAGGGCGAACGCGGGCAGGGCGCCAAGAGTTTCAGCGCCCGGCCGCCGAAAAAGGAAAGGCCGATCGACCCCGACAACCCCTTCGCCGCCGCGCTGATGGGGCTGAAGACCGACAAGTAGCCCGGGCATGACAGAGCCCGCCGCCAAGCTGCGCCTGGACAAGTGGTTGGTCCACGCGCGGTTCTGCAAGACCCGCAGCGTCGCTGCCGGACTGGTCACGGCGGGGCATGTTCGGGTCAACGGAGACCGGGCGCAGAAACCGGCGCAGACGGTGGCGCCCGGCGATGTGCTGACGCTGAGCCAGCCGCGCGTGGTGCGCGTTCTGCGCGTCGAGGCGCTGGGTCTGCGGCGCGGACCGGCCGATGAGGCGCGGACATTGTACACCGAATTGAGCGAGAGCCGGGACGAAACGCCGCCCAATCCGCGCTTTGAGGGAAAGGGGCGTCCGGGCAAGCGCGAGCGGCGGGCGCTTGATCTTTCCCGACTGCCGGGGACGGATTGACGCCTTGAAGAACTGCGCGCGCTGTTCTAGCTAGGGGCGGATACGCTCAGACGGGACCCTGCCATGACCTATGTTGTGACCGACAACTGCATTGCCTGCAAATACACCGACTGCGTCGAGGTCTGCCCGGTGGATTGCTTCTATGAGGGCGAGAACATGCTGGTCATCCACCCGGATGAATGCATCGACTGCGGCGTCTGCGAACCCGAATGCCCCGCCGACGCGATCCGCCCGGATACCGAGCCCGAAATGGAACCCTGGGTGGAGTTCAACCGCAAGTACTCGGAGATGTGGCCGGTGATCATCACCAAGAAGGACCAGCTGCCGGAAGCGGAAGATCGCGATGGCGAGACCGGCAAACTGGACAAGTACTTCTCGGAAACGCCCGGCGAGGGCGGCTGACTGATTCGAGCGTGAGCGCCGGGAAATCGCGTCAGGACGGCGCGGCAAGCCACTGAGAAATATAGGGTTCTCGGGCTGTATATACACGACCCCTTTCAAAAAGCGGCGTGATGTGCTATATATGTTCCTTACAGTTGATCGAAACGCCTGGGCGTCCCCATGCAGGAAACAAGCGGTGGGGTGAAGTAAACTTGTCGAAAATTCAGCATGACGGGGCATGGTGCGTGACCCGGTGCTGTTTTTTTGTCGCTTTACGGACCGGACGATAACAAGGAAGACCTGAATGACCAAGTCCAAGAAGCTCGAATTCCGCCCGAACGAATACGTCGTCTACCCTGCCCACGGGGTCGGACAGATCGTGTCGATCGAGGAACAGGAAGTGGCCGGCCTCAAGCTGGAGCTGTTCGTGATTTCTTTCGAAAAGGACAAGATGACTCTGCGGGTGCCCACCAACAAGGCGACCGAGGTCGGCATGCGCTCGCTCAGCTCGCCCGACGTGATCGACCAGGCGATGAAGACGCTGAAGGGCAAGGCCAAGGTCAAGCGGGCCATGTGGTCGCGCCGGGCCCAGGAGTACGAGCAAAAGATCAACTCGGGCGATCTGATCTCGATCGCCGAGGTGGTCCGCGACCTGCATCGCACCGATGACCAGCGCGAGCAGAGCTATTCCGAGCGGCAGCTTTACGAGGCCGCGCTGGAGCGTCTGACCCGCGAGGTTGCCGCCGTCTCCGGCGGGGACGAGATCCTCGCCGCCAAGCAGGTGGACGATGTGCTGATGTCTCGCGCGGCCTGACCCGCGGCCCTTTGATACCGATTGGCCGCGCTCGTAACGGGCGCGGTTTTTTCATTGCCGAACGGGCGTTTCCAGCCGTTTTCTCGCCCGCGTTGCCTTACGGTTTTCCCCCGCATCGCGCTTGGTTTCCCGCATGAGCCACGACACCGACCCGGCTGGAGACAGCCTGAAGACCCGCGTCAAGCGCCTGTACAAGGGGCAGGAGCCCCTTTCGGTGCGGTTCCGCTATGCGCTGATCGCTTTTGACGGGCTGAGCATCCTCTACTTCATCGTCACCGCGCCCTTTGCCTCGTCTCTGTCGGTGCATGTGGTCAACGCGGTGGTGGGCCTGATGATTCTGCTGGATTTCTGCGCCCGGCTCTGGATCGAGCGCAATCGCCTGCGGTTGCTGCGCCAGGTGCACACGCTGGCCGACCTGGTGGTGATCGTGGTGCTGGTGCTCGATCCCTTCCTGTCGCACAGCCTGGCGTTCCTGCGGATCCTGCGCGGGCTGCGGCTGATCCATTCCTATCACCTGCTGCGCGACCTGCGGCGCGACAGCGCGTTTTTCCGGGCGCGCGAGGATGCGGTGATCGCGGCGGTCAATCTGACCGTGTTCCTCTTTGCCACCTCGTCGCTGGCCTATGTCCTGTTCTTCGACACCCAGCCGGGGCTGGCGACCTATATCGACGCGATCTATTTCACCGTCGCCACGCTGACCACCACGGGGTTCGGCGACATCACCCTGCACAGCACGCCGGGCAAGCTGTTCTCGATCTTCGTGATGGTGTTCGGTGTGGCGCTGTTCTTGCAACTGGTGCGCGCCCTGTTCCAACCTCAAAAGGTGCGGTTCCGCTGTCCCGAATGTGGGTTGCTGCGCCACGATCCGGATGCGGTGCACTGCAAGCATTGCGGCCATATCCTGAAAATCCCGACGCCGGGGGCGGATTAGGCGCCGGAAACCCCGGCCAGCAGCGCCAGCAGTGCCGCGATCTCGGCGATTTGCTGTGCCGCGCCAAGGATGTCGCCGGTCTGACCGCCCAGCTGGGCCCGCGCCTGCATACCGACGCAGATGACGGCCAGCGCGGCGCAGAGCGCGGCCGCGAGGGCGGACCAGCCGGTGCAGACCAGCGCCAGCGCAACCGCCAGCGCCACGGCGCCCCGCACCGGGCCGGGCCCCGGTCGGCCCACACCATGCGACAGCCCGTCAGTTCGGGCGTGGGGCAGGGCGGCCATCAGCGCCGGCATCCCCGCGCGCGACAGCACCGCCGCCGCCAGCACCGCGCCCCAGGCCCCGGCCGCGATCAGCCCCGTCAGTGCGGCCCAGCGCAGCCCGGCCGAGAGGATCAGCGCCAGCACCCCGTAGCTGCCGATCCGGCTGTCGCGCATGATCTCCAGCCGCCGCTCTCGCGTCATACCGCCCCAGAGCCCGTCCGCACTGTCGGCGAGCCCGTCCTCGTGCATCGCACCGCTCAGCATCGCCTGCGTCACCAGCACCAGCCCGGCGGAGATCGTCGCCGGCAGCCCGGCGCCGATCGCCAGCGCGCCCAGCAGGCAGGCGGGGGCCGCCACCGCCAGCCCGGCCAGCGGCCAGGCCCAGGCCGACCGCGCCTGATCCGCGAGGGCGGCAGCGGGCAGATGCGGCAGCGGCAGCCGCGTCAGCAGGGCCAATGCGACGGCGATATCGTACACTCCGGCGGTCAGAATGTCGCTTTTGCGCATAATGCTTCTCTTTTGCGGGTTGTGACCGTCCCGGACCGGGTTAAACACCGGAGCCTGACTTGATGCAACGCAGGTGGCACATGCTTCCCGACTTTCATGACCTCGACCAGTTCCGCGCCATCCTGGCCGGGGCGCCCGAACCCGATGCGGTGTCCCGCGCCGGTGCCGAGGCGCGCAACGGCCAGCTGACCAAACCCCCCGGCGCGCTGGGGCGGCTGGAGGATCTGGCCATCTGGTATGCCGCCTGGCGCGGCGATCCGCGCCCCAGGGTCGAGGCGCCGCAGGTGATCGTCTTTGCGGGCAACCACGGGGTGACGGCACGAGGCGTGTCGGCCTTTCCCGCCGATGTCACCGCGCAGATGGTGGCGAATTTCCGGGTCGGCGGCGCTGCGATCAACCAGTTGGCGCAGGCGGCGGGTGCACGGATGGACGTGATCGCGCTGGAGCTTGACCGCCCGACTGCCGATTTCACTCAAGGTCGGGCGATGAGCGAGGCTGAGCTTTGCGATGCCCTGCGCACCGGCTGGGCGGCGGTCGGCGAGGATGCCGATCTGCTGGTGGTTGGCGAGATGGGGATCGGCAATACCACCTCGGCCGCGGCACTGTGCCATGCGCTTTATGGCGGTGAGGCCGGTGACTGGACCGGGCGCGGCACCGGGCTCGATGATGCAGGAATGGCGCAAAAGGCGCAGGTCGTCGCGCAGGCTGTGGAGTTGCACAAGCCGCAGATCGGCGATGGGCTGGACGCGCTGGCACGGTTGGGCGGGCGCGAGATCGCGGCGATGGCGGGCGCCATCGCGGCGGCCCGTCTGCGGCGCATCCCCGTGCTGCTCGACGGGTTCATCTGCTGCGCTGCCGCCGCCTGCCTCAAGGCGGTAAACGCGCGCGCGCTCGATCATACGCTGGCCGGCCATCAGAGCGCGGAACAGGCCCACCCCGCGCTGCTGGCGCGTCTGGGCCTGGAGCCGCTGCTGTCGCTGGGCCTGCGCCTGGGCGAGGGCTCGGGGGCGGCGCTGGCGATCCCGGTGCTGCGTGGTGCGCTGGCCTGCCATTCCGGCATGGCCACCTTTGACGAGGCCGGCGTCAGCGCCGGCTGAGGCGGGCAACCCGGCCCCGGGCTCAGGCGGATTTCTTCTCTTCCTCCTGGGCCAGTTCCTGCAGCGCCGCCTCGAGTTCCTTTTCCAGTTCCGACGCCCGCTGGATATAGGCGGGATTCTCGCTGGCCGGGATGTCCGGATTCCAGACCTTGGCCAGTTCCCGCACCGTGTAGCGGTCATGGGAATAGAACATCTGTTCGGCGCGCGCGGCCTCATACTCGCTGAGGCCGATGTTTTCCAGCACGTAGCGCCCGGCGCGCAGCGAGCTGTCGAACATCTCGCGCACGATGTCGTCGGCGCCGACACGGTAGAGCGCGAAAACGTGGTTGCGGTCATGCGCCCGGGCGACGATGTGCAGATCGGGCCGCTCCCGTCGGGCATAGCCGACCAGTTTGGTGGCGCGGGGGGG
>NZ_JARGPK010000081.1 GCF_029212575.1 Antarcticimicrobium sp. | reverse complement strand
ACCGTTCGTTTCTGCGGGTTCTTCTTCGGGGGCGGTTGCAACGGATCGGTCATGCGGCGCCCTCCAGGATGGCGGCGCTGGAGCAGACGCCGCGATCGTAGTTGATCATGCCGAAACCGGAGACGAGGGCGCGCCGCGCATCCGCCACCTGCGTGCCCTCGGCCATGCCAGTAACCTGCCGGATCGCCTCGACCAATCCGATGAAGCCGCCCGCCGCACCGGCCTGACCGGCGGAAAGCTGACCGCCATTGGTGTTATGGGGAAAATCGCCGGTCACGGTCATGTCGCGATTGCGCAGGAACTCCGGCGCGCCGCCTTTCTCGCAAAACCCCAGATCCTCGATCTGCATCATCGAGATGACGGGGTAATCATCATAGGTCTGCACCAGATCCATATCGGTGGGGGCACAGCCGGCCATGTCGTAAAGATCGTCCACGTCCAGCGTCCAGCCGCCGCGCAGCTGGATCGGGTCGCTGGCATGGGCGTTGTGGCGCTCGATCGTGCCCTTGATGCGGGCAAAGGGGAGGTTGCGGCGGGTTGCCTCGTCCTCGCGCATGACAAGGAACGCCTCGGCGCCCGCGCAGGGCATCACGCAATCATAGAGCGCGATGGGGTCGGCGATGGGGCGGGCGTTCAGATAGTCGTCTAGCGTCAGCGGCTTTTTCATCACCGCATTCGGATTGCGCAGCGCATTGTCGCGCTGTGCCACGCAGATGCGGCCGAAATCCTCACGCGTTGCGTTAAAATCTTGCATGTAACGGTCTGTCAAAAGGGCGAAATTCGCGTTCGGCCCGCCATAGCCATAGGGGTAGGAGGCATCGGAGGCAAAGCGTGAAAAGCTGGACAGAAGGCTACGGAAACTGTCGATGTGGTTGGTGTCGCCGGCAACGCAGGCGACGATATCGGCATCCCCCGCCTGCACCGCGCGGGCGGCCCGGCGCAGGGCGATCACGCCGCTGGCCCCGCCCATCGGGATGTGATCGAGCCAGCGTGGGCAAAGCCCCAGATGCTGGGTCAGCCCCACGGCGGTGTCGGGAAAGAGCGTGAAGCTGGAGACGGTGAACCCGTCGATCTCCGCCGGTTTCAACCCCGCCGCCTGAAGGCTGCCGCGCAGGGCGCGGGCGATCCACCAATGCGCGGTTTCGATGGAATAGCGTTCGTAGGGCACCGAGACCGGCGCCGCGACAACCACCCCGTCATAGCCCTGCCGTTTTGCCATCAGGCCACCTGCCGTGTCTTCAGCGCGGTGGTGTCATGCGCCTTGCCCGCCGCCAGCAGATCGGCGGCGAGTGTTTTCAGCGCCGCGCGCTGGATCTTCTGCGTCGCGGTGAGCGGCAGGGCATCGACAAAGGCGATGTATCCCGGAACCTTGTAATAGGCCATCTGGGTCAGCGCCCAGCGGGCGATCTCCTGCGCCTTTTCCGGCGCGGGATCGGCGACGGTGAGGCAGGCAAACACCTCGTCCCCGCGCAGCGGGTCGGGCACCGGGGCAACCCCGGCGGCGGTGATGTCGGGATGGCGCATCAGCACCGATTCCACCTCGACCGCCGCGATATTCTCGCCCGAGCGGCGGATCACGTTTTTCTTGCGGTCGACAAAGAACATGTTGCCGTCCGCGTCCTGCCGCACGATGTCGCCGGTGTGGAAATACTCCCCCTCCCAGGCCTCGGCGGTGGCTTGCGGGTTCTTGTAATAGCAGGTGAAAAAGCCAAGGCGCGGGTTTGCGCCGCTGCGCCGGATCAGCAACTCGCCCGGGTCACCCAGCGGCACATCGGCGCCGGTGTCATCGGTAATGCGGATCTGCACCGCGTCGGTCGGCCGGCCAAGGCAGGCCTGACCCACCAGCCGGTCCTCGGTATGGGCGGAGATGGCGGCACCGGCGCCGGTCTCGGTCATCGCCCAGGCCTCGACCAGCGGAAAGCCAAAGCGCGCCTCGAAATCGGCCTGCAGCTTGGGATCGACCCCGGCACCGAAACCGAAGCGCACCGAATGGGCGCGGTCGGCGGCACTTTCCGGCGCGCCCATCAGCATCGAGGGCATCACGCCGAGATAATGCAGGCAGGTGGCGCGGGCGTCGCGCACGTCGTCCCACCAGCTGCGCGGGTGGAACCGGTCAACCGCGGTCAGGCAGCCGCCCACGGCGATCATCACGGTAAAGGAACAGGCCATCGCGTTCATGTGAAAGATCGGCAGCGGGGTGATCATCCGCTCGCCGTCCTCGGTGAGCGCGGCAATCCCGCCGAGATTCGCGTACCAGTCGCCGGATTCGAAGAAATAGGCGTTGGACAACACGCAGCCCTTGGGCTGGCCGGTGGTGCCCGAGGTATAGAGCACCGCCGCCTCGCGCGCGGGTCCCTCGGCCAGATCCGCCACCTCCGCGCCGGGACGCGGGGCAGGGGGTGCCTCGTCCGGGGCGATGACCGACAGGGTGATACCGGCGGCCCTTGCGGCGGCGCGCAATTCTTCCGCCCGTGCCGGGATCGCCACGATCAGGGCCGGTTCGGCATGACCGATGAGATACTCAAGCTCCGCCGCGCGCAGGTCGGGGTTGACCGGCACCACCGAGGCGCCGAGCCGGTTGAGCGCCAGCCAGGTCAGGAAGAACACGGGGCGGTTCTCCAGCAGCAGCGCCACCCGCATGCCCGGACCATAACCGGCGACGGCAAATCCCAACGCCAGCGCATTGACCCGTGCCAGCGCCTCGCCATAGGGGATCTCGCCCGCGTCGATGTCATAGATCCGCGCGGTTCCCTCCAGCACGTTCAGCATCGGCCGCTCCGGCCAGCGGCGGGCGGCGGCGGCGAAGGCGCCATAGATGCTGTCGAAATCGCCCAGCCTCATGGCAGCAACTGGATGTTGCCAAAGGCGGCGTCGGAGTTCAGCAGATCGACCCGCTTGTTGGCGATGCGGATCTTGCCACCCTCGACGCAAAGCTCATGCGTGGCGGTGATCGCCAGCAGAAACTGGTCGTCCAGTCGGGTTTCCACGTAATGCATGCTGGTGTTGGTGACATAGCGGTTGGCCTCTGCGTCCATCACATCGACGAAGGGGCGCTGGATCACGTGGTGACAGCGGCTTTTCGGTTTCTGGCTGAAGGTGCGTGCGCCGTTCAGACGCTCCACCCGCAGGCGCAGCATGAACTGATCCTCGTAAAGCAGCGAGGTCACGCAATCCGGGTCGGTCTGCTTGTAATCGAGCGGCATCCAATAGATTCCCTCGGGCATCCACAACTCCAGCCACTCGGAAAAGCGGCCTTCGTCCAGCATGCGGGCCTCGTCATAGATGAAATCGATCAGGTCGTCGCGGGAAGGAAAGCTCATTCTGCGGCCTCCGCCTTGTCGGTTGCGGGCTGGGGCGACATGAACTTGACCCAGGCGTTGAACTGGTTGCGCATCTGCCGTTCGGTGGTGCCGTTCTCGACCGCTTCGTGATCGAAATCCTCGCCCTCCTCGTAGAGGCGCTGCACGTTCACCCATTCCATGCCGTCGGCGGCCAGCCCCTCCTGCGCGCGCTCGTACATCTCCAGATCGTCGTGACCCACCATCGAGGTCGGCGCGTTGATCAGCCGGTTGTACATGGCGGTGCGCGCCAGCAGTTGATCGGGAGCATCGACCAGCCGGTAGATATAGCTTTCCACCAGCGTCTTGTCGGGCCCCAGCGGGATGAAATTACGCAGCTGCTGGATCGGTCCCTTGATCATGATGTTGGGGAAATAGACGGTGTTGTGCCTGTTCTCGCCCAGGATCTCTTTCGCCTTGTCCTCGCCATAGGCTTCGACCATCTGCTCGAGATAGCCGGGGATGGCCGAGTAGTCGGAATGGATCGAATGATGCACGCCGGTGTGCCCGTGGCCGTTGGGCCAGGTGCGGATGCCCATGTTCTCGAAGAACTCATAGGGGCTCATGAAGGGCGCGATGATCTCCATCGCCATCGGCTTGGGCTTGTCCTCGGGCCAGTCCATGTCCTCGAATATCTTGACCGCCGTGCCGGCACTGGATTCATGCGCCACCATCGGGTGGCAGGTGTCGGTCTGGTTCTCGACCAGCATTTTCCAGTTGCACTGGTGCATGTAGCGCAGCGGCGGCCCGGCCACCTCCAGCCGCCCGGCGGGGGAGCGATCGACCATGTTGTCGAGCGAGGACAGGCTGGCGCCGAAGTAGTCCTCGAAACTGATGCCCTCATCCGCCAGCCGGGCAAAGATGAAGCCGCGGTAATTCCTTACCGCGCCAACAGCCTTCATCCCCTGGCCGTTCTCGGTCTTGTCCAGCCCGGTGCCCTCGTATCCCTTTTTCAGCGGGATCGCCAAGAGGCAGCCGTCGGTCTTGAACGACCAGGCGTGATAGGGGCAGCGAAAGAACTTGCCGGTGTTGCCGGTCCGGTCGATGGCGATCTTGGTGCCCTTGTGCGGGCAGCGGTTGTAGAGCACGCAGATCTCGCCATTGGTATGGCGCACCTGGATCACCGGCTGATCGCCGATCTGGGTGGTATAATAATCGCCCTTGTTCGGCGTCTGGCTGTCATGCCCGACAAAAACCCATGCATTGGCAAAGAGATGCTTCATCTCCAGCCGAAACACATCCGGATCGGTATAGACATCGCGGTGAACCTGGTGCGGCTGTACGAGGTCGGTCACGGTATCGACGGTATAGGCTGGCTTGGCGGCTGGCATGGCGGGCTCCTTCCCTAGAGATCGAGGACCAGTTTGGCCGATTTGGCGCGGCTGACGCAGATCTGCATCAGTTTGCCCTCGGCCTTTTCGCTGTCTGACAATACCACATCCCGGTGGTCCGGCGTGCCCTCCAGCACCTCGGTCTGGCAGATGCCGCAATCGCCGCGCTGGCAATCATGGATCAGGTCGAGCCCGCCTTCCTCCAGCACCTCGATGATGGAGCGGCCGGGCGGGATGGTGAACACCTGTCCGGTCGAGGCGACCTCGACCTCAAAGGCGCTATCGCCCTCCTGCGGCTGCGGCGAGGCAAAAAGCTCGAAATGGATCTGCGCATCGGGCAGGCCGGCGGCATTGGCGGCGGCGCGCGCGGCCTCGATCATCGGTTTGGGGCCGCAGACATAGAGATGGGTGGCCGGATCGACCCCGGCGAACAGCGCGGCAAGGTCGAGCGGGGCCTCGTCATCGAAATGAAAGGTGACGTTTTCCCCGAACGCCTCGGTCAGCGCACCGGCAAAGCCCATCACCCCGCGCGACCGGGCGGCATAATGCAGCACAAAGGGGCGTCCGGCGGCGGCGAGCGCGGTGGCCATGGAGATCAGCGGTGTGATACCGATGCCGCCGGCCAGCAACAGGGCCGGGCCGGGATGATCGCCCAGTTCGAAATCATTGGCCGGTCCGGCCGCAGCAATGCGCTCACCGGGCTGAAACCTGTGCATTTGCATGGAGCCGCCCTGACCGCCGTCCTCGCGCTGAACCGCGACGCGCCAGGTGGTGGCGGGGCGCGCGTCGCCCGGCCAGTCGATCAGCGAATAGGACCGGGTGCCGAGCGTGCCAAGGTCGAAATCCAGATGGGCACCGGCGGTATGGGCGGGCAACCGGCCGCCGTCGCCCGGGCGCAGGGTGAGGACCCGGATGCGGTCGGTTGCGTCGTTCAGGCTGTCGATGACCAGTTCGTGTTTCACGCGTTTTCTCCCTGTGCAATTAATATGAAAATTCATATAATATCGGTCAACCCCTTTTTTGCAGCGGAGCCACGGGTTTCTTGACCTTGAAGACGACAGCGCCTAAGCCGCGAGCGAAAAACAGATATCGACATATGAATGAGATGAAAAAAGGCCCGCTCAATCAGCCGTTTGTCACGTCTTACCTGCTGTATCTTCTGGCGGCGGTCAGCGATCGGGCGAGTGCTGAATTTCACAGCCACGCCCGCACGGCAGGCCTGCGGGTGCCCGAATGGCGCGTTCTTGCCTGTCTTGCGGACGAGGACGGGGCGATGGTGACGCGGCTGGCGCGGCTGTCGTTGATGGAGCAATCGAGGCTGACGCGAATCATCGATCAGATGGCCGAGCGGGGGTTGGTCCGCCGCCAGTCCGACCCCGAGGACCGGCGCCGGGTGCGGGTGTTCCTCTCCGACGAGGGGCGGGACCTGGCGCTGCGGCTGATCGAGGATGCGCGCGATCACGAGGCCCGGATCCTCGCCGATCTGGGCGGCGAGGACGCGCAGCGGATCAAGCCGATGCTTGAAAGGCTTCTGGGCCAGCTCGACCAGCCGGACGGGCGCGAAACCGGCTAGGCCATATCCCGGCACTCCGGCACCGGGGTGCGGGCGGTGCCGGTTCGGAAATAGTCGATCAGGTTGTCGGCGGTCAGGTCGAACATGGCCTGTCGGGTCTCGACCGTGGCACTGGCGGCATGCGGCGAGAGGATCACCCGCTCACAATCGCGGAGCGCCTGCGGCACGTCCGGTTCATCGTCGAACACGTCCAGCGCGGCACGGCCCAGCCGCCCCGATTGCAACGCCTCGATCAGCGCGGGCTGATCCACCACCGAGCCGCGCGCCACGTTGATGAGGATGCCCTCGGGCCCCAGCGCGTCGAGCACGCCCGCATCGATCAACCCGTCGGTTCCGGCGCCGCCGGGCAGGCACAGGATCAGCGCGGCGCAGCGCCGGGCCATGTCGTACAGATCGGGGCAGAATTCGTACGGAACCCCCGCTTGTTCGCGACGTCCGTGATACAGGATCGGGCCGCCGAAGATCTCGAGCTTTCTTGCCAGCGTGCGGCCGATGCGGCCCAGCCCGACGATGCCGATCGGTCGCCCCTCCAGCGTGTGGGTCAGCGGGCTCGGCCCGTCGCTGGCCCAGCCTCCGCTGCGCACATGGCTGTCCTGATGGATCAGGTCGCGGCTCGCCGCGAGCAGCAGCAGCAGGGCGTAATTCGCAACATCCGCATTCAGCACGTCCGGGGTGTGGGTCACGAGGATGCCGCGTGCCTTGGCGGCGGGGACGTCGATCATGTCATAGCCCACCCCGATGCTCGCGATGATTTCCAGCTTTGGCAGACGGTCCATGAGCTCTGCCGTCAATGGTGTGAAACTGCCATTGGCCAGCCCGCGCACCGACCCCCCGTGGCTTGCCAGCCAGTCCTCGGGCGGAAACGGGTCGGGATCGCCGTGCAGGGTAAAAGCCTCCGCCAGCCGGGTTTCCAGCCGCGGCGGCAGGCGGCCGCGGCCGTAGATTTCGATGCTGCGGCTCATGGTCCCTCTTATCTCCCGATCAGCGAGGGCAGCCAGGTGCCCAGCGCAGGCTGCCAGACGATCAGCCCGAGCACCAGCAGCTTGATCGCCACGAAGGGCAGGATTGCGGCATAGATGGTGGACATGCGGATCTCGGGCGGGGCGACCCCGCGCATCACGAACAGGATCAGCCCGAAGGGCGGGGTGAGAAGGCCGATCTCCATCGTCAGCAGATAGACCACGCCGAGCACCAGTGGATCGATCCCCGCCGCCTTGGCCAGCGGCACGAAGATCGGTACGGTGACCATCAGCATCGAGACCTGGTCGATGAAACAGCCCATGATCAGCAGCACGGCGATCATGGCAAGGAGCACCTGAACCGGCTCCAGCCCGATGCCCTGCACTGCGCGGATCACGCCGTTGGTGGCGCCGGAGAACGACAGAACCTGTGCAAAGGTCTGCGAAATCAGGATGATGAAGAGGATCATCACCGAGAGCTTTACCGTTTCGGTCAGCGCCTTTTGCAGTTTTTTCCAGCTCAGCGCGCGATACCCGGCGCCGAGGATCAGCGCGGCGACCGAGCCGAGTGCTGCGCTTTCGGTCGGCGTGGCGAGCCCCGCCAGCAGACTGCCGATCACCACCGCGAAGACCAGCGAGAGCGGCGCGACATAGCGCAGGAACGGCCCCCAGCGCTCAGACAGGGTGAGCCCCTCGGCCCCCGGATCGGGTGGGGCGAGATGCGGATTGCGCGTCACCCGCCAGACGATCCAGAGCACGAAGAGCACAGACAAGAGCAGCGCCGGGATCACACCCGCGATCAAAAGCCCGGCGATGGAGATGCCGGTGAGGCTGCCGACCAGCACGGCCAGCGCCGAGGGCGGGATCAGCATGGCGATGGCGCCCGAGGCCATGATCGGCCCCATGGCGAGAGTGGGCGCATAGCCCTTTTTCAGCATGCCGGGCAGCAGGGTCGAGCCCAGCATCGCGGTATTGGCGATGGTCGAGCCCGACAGCGCGGCAAAGAGCGTGCCGCCGAAGACGCTGACCACCGCGAGGCGGCCGGGAATGCGGGTCACCACCCGGTCGACCGCCTCGATGGCGCGATGCGCGACGCCGGTCTGGAACAGCAACTCGCCCATCAGGATAAAGAGCGGGATCGGCGCCAATTGGAAATTGGCGATGGATTGCACGGAGTTGCGCGCCAGTTGCATGATGCCGCGGTCGCCGCCCAGCACCTCGTAGGCGCCGATCACGGTGACGGTGAGAAAGGCAAAGGCCACCGGCAGCCCCATCAGCAGGAGCAGCGCAAGGCCGCCCAGCATCAGGCTCAGAACAAGGGTCCAGTCCATTGCGTCTAGAGCCCCGCCGTTGCCCGGGTGCGGTCGGCGCGCCCGGCCGCCTGGCGCAGGAATTCCACCGCCAGCAGGGCAAAGCACAGCGGGGCCACCGCCAGCACCCACCATTCGGGAATGGTGAAGGCCGTGCGGATCATCGAGCCGCGCTGCGCCGAGATCAGCGCCGCCTCGCCGGCATAGCGCACCAACGTCACGCAGACGGCGAGCCCGATCAGCGCGGTCAGCCGCGCCAGCGGCGCCGCCAGCCGATCGGGCAGGGCGGCTGTGACCAGATCGACGGTGACGTGCCCGCGTTTCCACAGCACCCAGGGCGCGCCGAGAAAGGTGGCCAGCAGCAGCCCGTATTCGACCGCGTCCAGCAGCCCGTAGACCGGGCTGCCGAACAGGTTCCTGAGCACCACGTTGACCGAGATCATCGCCGCGATCCCCGCGAAGATGGCCCCCGCCAGCGCGGCGCAGACCAGGAGCACGCCATCAAAAAGCGTGTTGAGCTTGGACATTCTGTCAGGCCCCTTTCGCGGTCACTCGGTCAGGCAGGATTTGAGATCGGCCGCGATGCCGGCATCCACCGCCGCGACACCGGCCCAGCCGGCCTCCTGTGCGGTGGTCAGCCACCTGGCCTCGTCCTCGGGCGAGAAGGTGATCACCTCGATCCCGGCGCCGGCCTGCTTTTCCGCCTCTTCGGCGTTGATGGCGATATTGTCGGCGTTCCTGGCCTCGATCCATTCGGCGGCCTCTTGCAGCACGGCCCTGGCCGCCTCCGGCAGCCCCTCCCAGCGGTCGAGGTTGACCAGCACGTTGACATCGACCTGGTAGAATCCGGGATCGACGCGGTACTTGGTCTGCTCGTCCCAACCCAGATCCATCACCCCCTGCAGCGGCCAGCCGTAGCCGTCAATCGCGCCACGTTCCAGCGCGGTATAGACCTCGCCCGGGGCGGTGCGCACCAGCGTGGCGCCCAAGGCCTCGAACATGGCGCGGTAGACCGGGGTGGTGCGGATCGTCAGCCCGCTCAGGTCGGGGCTGTCGATCGGCTTGGTCAGGTAGAGGTGAAAGGCGACGTTGTCGCCGGTGCGGGCCAGGAACTTGACGTTCATCTGCTGCTGGTGGATGGCGTCGATCTTGTCCATGCAGCCGTTGGCGCGTTGGTCCTGGGCGGTGTTGGTCGCCAGGTGCAGCGCGTCACCGGTGGGCACAAGGTTGGTGTAAAAGGCCGAGGTGTTGTTGGCGATATCGACGACGCCGCCCGAGACCGCGTTGCCCAGCTCGAACGGCGGCACCGCCTCGGGGCCGCCGACATAGTCGATCTGCACCACGCCCTTGCCGATCTCGTTGACATGGGCGACGAAGGCCTCGAACGGGCGCGAAAAGGTGGTGCCGCCGGCAAAGGCGCTGACCCCGCGCAGGGTGACCTCTTGGGCCACGGCCGGCGCGGCGGCGAGAACGGCCGCGAGGGCGGCGGATGCTAGTCTTTTCATGGAACCTCTCCCTGTAGGTAACTTGAGCGCAGCGGTGACAAGAGCGAGTCACGCGGCGACCGGCTCAGTGTAGCTGCGGTTAAAAAGCATGCAAACGGGTATTTGTATTTGACGAGGGTGCCCGGAGATCATTCGTAATCTCAAAGGAGGTGGTTTTCCGGTTGTTGTCGATATTTGCAAATGGGTGCAGAAGCCCCGCGCGTTCCGGACGGGGTGCGGATTCGGCATGCGACAAGGTGATCCGTGGTGAGCGGTTGCGGCGACCTGATTTTTCATGGGAAAACGGACGGCAGGATGTGGCGGCCGGAGGGTTGGAGCGAATGCGCGAAATGACGGACACCCCTGAGGTGGAAACCCCGGCGGACCGCGCCGAGGCGGGGCGGCCGCCCTGGCTGGGTGAGGTCGGGTTGAACGGGTTCGCGCCCTATCTGATGAACCGGATCATGGGCCGCTACAACGCCGATCTGCGCCGCGAGATGGCGGAGATGGGGTTGAGCACGGCCAAGATGCGGGCATTGGCGGTCTTGTCGGTGATGGACGGCATCCAGATGTCCAAGCTCGGTGTTTACGCGGTGGTCGAACAATCGACCCTGTCGCGGGCGGCGGAATCGCTCTGCGCCGAGGGGTTGGCCCGGCGCGAGACCGACCCGGACGACCAGCGCGCCAGCCGCATCTACCTGACCCGGGCCGGGCGCGCCGCCTTTGACCGGATGTGGCCGCATATGGCCGCCAGCCACGACCGGATGTTCGAGGGCATCGACGAGGCCGAGCAGCGCGCCTTCCTCGGCACGCTTCACAAGATGCTGGCCAATATCCGCAGGCACGATTTCTGAGCGACCGGCCGGCGAGGCACAGGCGGGGGGCCAGCCCCCTGCACCCTCCGGGGATTTTTCCGGCCAGAAGTAGAGGCCGGGGGCACTGCGCGACCGGACGGCGGGCAAATGCCCCAGGACAGACCGGGGCGCGACGCCCGGTGCTCCGTACCGGTCAGCTTCCGCACCCGGCACGGTGAGGTGACGGCGCTGGAACCGCGCAGCGTGAAGCCGGTGGCTTGCCCGTTGCCGGCCGGCGGAGGGTCCGGCCCGGACCGAAAGGCAGGCCGGGTGGAAAGGCGGGGGCGGATGGATAGGATTGACTCGAAAGTAGTTAACAGGCCGAATCATACGATACCCGGGGGATTGTTTACGTTTAATCGCGGTTTCCGGCTGAAATTTGGGCATTGGTTCCAGGTTTTTCATAATGCCCTGGGTCGGGCATGGCGCCGGACACGGCGCTGTATCGGCCAGCGTCACATCCGCACCTGTCATCGAATATCCCCGTTTGAGAAACAGTAACCCGAGGATTCCGGGCGAATTCGGGTCAGAAACGCGCAGAACCTGACGAACGCCGTGGGAAATCAGGGTGAACTTGTTGGGAAATTAGAAACAATCGCCAAGGTCCCTGACCGTGAACGACACACGGAAAACCGACTGATCGGGCGATCAATGCAGGAATGCAGCTGATTATGTTCGAATTTTCATTTTGTTGGCCTCTTCGCCTGAGGTAAATCTTAACGTACCTGAAGGGGGCGATGTCAGAAGGTCGCATTCGTGACCGATTGATCGCAACAGGACGGTGCAGAAAAAAGATGCGTCGCCGGGTCTGAGTCCTGGCCGCGTGTGACGGTGCTTGCCGCTCGGCAGCGAGTGCGGTTTGCCATGCTCGGCATGGTGAGTCCGGCGCTGTCCGCGATGTGAATTCGGTCGGGGCGGAATGCGCGCAAGGCGCCGCCACCAACCACAGACTAAGTCAGGCGCCGTTCAGCGCGGATTATGGATCGGCGCAGGTCGAGAAGGAGAGAGTGATGCCAGATAAATGTACGCCAGGACCGAAAAGCGACGGTATCGTCGAAGGAAGCAGCGGCGACGACCGGATCGACATTGCTTATACCGGCGATCCGGACGGCGACATGATCGACAACGGTGATGCCTCTCTCCCCGGCGAGGTCGGCGACGACGATATCGTCGATGCCGGAGCTGGTGACGATTACATCGAGGCCGGCGACGGCAACGACGAGATCTATGCGGGCAGCGGCGACGACGAGGTTTACGGCCAGGATGGTAACGATGTCATCTATGGCGATGGCAACGCCCCCGGTGGCGCCAACGGCGGTGGCCGCGCGGTGTTCCAATGGGATCTGGCCCCCGACCCGGACGACGGCGGGCAGGTCGATGTCTATGACGATCTGAGCGGCGGATTCACCCAGAACGCGGGTGGCGTCGATGTGACCTTCACGGTGTTGGCGCAGGGGCCGGGCAGCGCCTCGACCTTCTCCGACCAGACCCAGCTTGTGGATGGCATCACCACGATCGACGGCACCCTGGCGGACGCCACCAGCGCGCTTGATTCCGACGCCTATGTCGAGAATCAGCCGGTGATTTACGAACTCGGGTTCGGCGCACCGGTCGAGAACGTATCGTTCCGCATCAACGACGTCGACAACGACGGCCTGGTCACGGTCAAGGCCTTCGACGTCAACGGCGATCCGGTCGAGGTCACGCTGACCGGTGGTTCTGACGTGACGCTGCTGGACACCGATTCCGTGGCCGGGGCCGATACGGCCGATTCCAACGGCGGGAACCCCCCCTATACCAGCCCATCACATTCTGTCCTGGTGGAGATTGCCGGACCGATTGCAAGGCTGGAGATCACCCACGATCAGGATGGGCCGCTGGATTCCGGCGTTGCGGTGACGGATGTCTATTTTGATGCCCCCCCCTGCGACACCGGCGCGGACGGCAACGATACGCTGCACGGCGGCGAAGGGGACGACACCATCTTTGGCGAGGGCGGTGACGACATCATCACCGGCGGCGATGGCAGCGACACCATCGACGGCGGCGACGGCGACGATACCATCGACACCAGTTCGACCTCCGGCGTGCCGCTGCCTGATCGCGGCTTTCCCTCCTACGACGGGCTGCCGGCGATTCCGGCAGATAGCGATCCCTACGACGATCGCGATACCGTCTATGGTGGCGAGGGCGATGACACGATCATCACTGGCGACGACAACGATGTGATCGACGGCGGCGGCGGCAACGACACCATCGACGGCGGGATCGACGACGACACCATCCTGGGTGGCGACGGCGACGACATGATCGTCGGCGGCGAGGGGTCGGACACGATCGACGGCGGCGCGGGCGACGACACCATCTACGGCGGCCTCGACCCCGCGTTTCCGGATGCATTGAACATCCCCGACGACGGCAGTCTGCGCACCGCCGACCCCGACCCGACCAATGGCATGGACGTGATCCACGGCGGCGACGGGGATGACACGATCTTTGGCCAGGATGACGACGACACCATCTATGGCGGCGATGGCGACGACTACCTCGATGGCGGCATCGACGACGACTACATCGAGGGCGGCGCCGGCAACGATACCATCATCGGCGGCCAGGGCACCGATACGATGCTCGGCGGCGACGGGCGCGACACCTTTCTCGGGGTCGATGACGGCGAGGTGATCGACGGCGGCAGCGGTGGTGACGACTACGACGTCCTGAACATGGGCGGGCAGCGGTTTACCATCACCAGCGAAACGCCGGATCCCGACGGTAACAGCACCTCGGGGACGATGGATCTGCTGGACGACTTCGGCAATGTGACCGGCTCGCTCACCTTCAAGGAAATCGAGGAGATCATTCCCTGTTTCACCCCCGGCACCCGCATCGCGACGCCGCAGGGCGAACGGCTGGTCGAGGATCTGGAGGCCGGCGACCGGGTGATCACCCGCGACAACGGCATTCAGGAGATCCGCTGGATCGGCGCACGCCGCCTGAACGGGCTGGAACTCGCGCTCTCTGACCATCTGCAGCCGGTGCGGATCCGCAAGGGTGCGCTGGGGGGCGGTCTGCCGCAACGCGACATGGTGGTCAGCCCCAATCACCGGGTGCTGGTCGCCAATGACCGAACCGCGCTCTATTTTGAGGATCGCGAGGTGCTGGTCGCGGCCAAGCATCTGATCGGGATGGAGGGGGTCGAGAAGATCACCCTGTCCGAGGTCACCTACATCCACTTCATGTTCGACCAGCACGAGGTTGTGCTCTCGGACGGGGCCTGGACCGAAAGCTTCCAGCCGGGCGACCTGACCCTGCGCGGCATGGACAGCGACCAGAGGCGGGAACTTCTCGAACTGTTCCCGGAATTGGGAACGCAGAGCGGGCAGATCAATTACCCGGCTGCGCGCCGCGCGCTGAAAAAGCACGAGGCCGCCTTGTTGACGCAGTAACCCTGGGGCTGGGGGAGCCCGGCGGTTGCAGCTACACAACGGCCGCGCGATGCGTGGGGAAAGGCAGGGTTTACCCCCTGCCTTTTTCCTGTGCGCCGATCCGGTCCGCGCGCCAGGCCGCCCAGTCCTCAGGCGTGTCCAGATCGCGCAGCGCGTGGCGGCCGGGCAAGGGCACCAGCCTGACCTTGTCGGCGTGGCGGCGGATCACCGTCTGGGCGCCGGAATCGCCTGTCAGCGCCATAAGCTCCGGGAACAGCGCCCGCGACAGAACCACCGGGTGACCCGGCGCGCCAGCCGCTGTGGCACCGCGAAAGATGCAGTGTTTATGATTTAAATCAACATCTTGCGCGACACACCTGATGTCTTCAGGGAGAATGTCGGGCAGGTCCGCCAGCAGGATCATCACGGCGCGGGCCGCGTCGGGCGCTGCGGACAGGGCACGCTTCAGGCTGGCGGATATCCCCTCGGCGGCATCGGGGACCTCGACCGGGGTCACCGGCAGCCCGTCGAGGGCGGCGTAGCGGGCATGCGGCGCCGGCGGCAGCGCGACGATCACCGGCCCGATCCCGGCGGCGCGGGCGCGCTGAGCCATACGGCGCAGCAGTGGCTGGCCATCGACATCCTCCATCAGCTTGTCGCGCCCGCCCATGCGGCGCGACTGGCCGGCGGCGAGCAGCAGGATCGGCAGGTCGGTCATGCCGCGATCATGGCGCGTCACGCGGGCGCTGTCACCCGCGCATGCGCGCCCCGTCGGCATCGAAAAGCGGCGTGGTGACCAGCCGCGCCTTGCGCATCTCGCCGAGGATCTCGATCTCGACCTCCAGCCCCTCGGCGATGCGCCCGGCGGGCAGGAACCCCAGCGCCACCGATTGCCCGGCATGGTGGGAATAGCCGCCCGAGGTGCAAAACCCCTGCACCGACCCGTCCAGCCAGATCGGCTCATACCCGTTCACATCGGCATCCCCGGCGGCAACCACGAAGGCAGCAAGGCGGCGGGAGGGGCCGGCGACCCGTTCGGCCTCGGCGGCGGATCTGCCAATAAAATCCGCGCCTTTCTTGAAGGAGATGAAGCGGTCCAACCCGGTCTCGCCCGGGGTGTAATCGGGCGAGAACTCCGCCATCCAGCTGCCAAAGAACTTGCCCAGCCGCAGGCTCATCATCGCGCGCATGCCGAAGGGGGTCACGCCGTGGTCCTGACCGGCGGTGATAAGGGTGGACCAGAGCTGTCGCTGCGCCATCGGATCGCAGTAGATCTCATAGCCCAGATCGCCGGTATAGCTGACCCGCTGCACGACGCAGTCGGTCATGCCCACCGTCATCCGCCGCACGTCCATGAAACGCAGGGCGGCGGCATCGTCACGGGTGCAACCCGCAAGAAGATCCCGCGCCCTTGGCCCGGCGATCTGAAATCCGTTCAGCTTATCGCTGATATTCTCGATATTTACGCCCGGTTCCTGATGTTGCAGGAACCAGCGCATGTGAAAGGCCTGCGCGCCATAAGAGGCGGTGAGTTGGAAACTGTTTTCGGCCAGGCAGGACACGGTGAAATCGCCGATCAGACGCCCGCGCGGCGAGAGCATGGGCGTGAGCGAAAGCCGCCCCGGCGCGGGGATCCGCCCTGCCATGATCCGGTCGAGCCAGACCCGTGCGCCCGGCCCGGTGACGCGGTACTTGCCGAAGTTGTGAACCTCATTGATTCCAACCGCTTCTCGTACCGCCTTTACCTCGCGCGCGGTGGCGTCAAATGCGTTGGAGCGGCGGAAACTGGGGGTCTCATAATGCGGCTCGTCGCCTTTGGCGAAATAGTTCACCACCTCCAGCCCGTATTGCTGGCCCCAGACCGCGCCCATGTCGGAAAAGATGTCGTACATCGGTGTGGTGCGATTTGGGCGCGCCGCCGGCAGTTCCTCGTTCGGATAGGAGACCGAGAAGCGTTTTTGATAGTTTTCAATGACTTTCGGGCGGGTGTAACCGGGGCCGATCCAGTCGCCAAAGCGGGCCACGTCCATCGCCATCACGTCGCGCTCGGTCTCTCCCTCGATCATCCACTGTGCCAGCATCAGCCCGACACCGCCGCCCTGGCTGAACCCGGCCATGACCCCGCAGGCCGACCAGTAGTTGCGCACCCCCGGCACCGGGCCGACCAGAGGGTTGCCATCGGGGGCAAAGGTGAACGGGCCGTGGATCACCGACTTGACCCCAGCCTCGGCCAGCACCGGAAAGCGTTTGTATGCAAATTCAATGCTTTCCGAGATCTTGTCAAAGTCATCCGGCAGCAACTCGTGCCCGAAACTCCAGGGTGTGCCATCGACCGCCCAGGGTTTGCAGGGCTGTTCGTAGAACCCGATGCACAGCCCGCGCCCCTCCTGCCGCAGATAGGATTCGCCGGCCGGGTCCATCACATGCGGGTGTTCCTTGTCGCGTTCGTAGATCTGCGCGATGTCGTCGGTGACGATGTACTGGTGCTCCATCGGGTGCAGTGGGAAATAGATCCCGGCCATCGCCCCCACCTCGCGCGCCCAGAGGCCACCGGCGTTGACCACATGCTCGGCATGGATCGTGCCGTTGTCGGTGACCACGTCCCAGCTGCCGTCGGGGCGCTGGTTGGTTTCGCGCACCATGCAATGGGTCTCGATTGTGGCGCCGCCCATCCGCGCGGCCTTGGCATAGGCGTGGGTGGTTCCGGAGGGGTCGAGGTGGCCGTCGAGCGGGTCGTAAAGCGCGCCGATCACCCCGTCGAGGTTGGTGATCGGGGCGATTTTCGCGATCTCCTCGGGGCCGACGATCTCGGTCTCCAGCCCCATGAAGCGGTGCTTGGCGCGTTCGGCCAGCAGCATGCCGAACCGGTCGCGGTTGTCGGCCAGGGTCACGCCGCCGACATGGTGCAACCCGCAGGAGAGGCCGGTGATCTCCTCCAACTCCTTGTAAAGGCGAATGGTATAGCCCTGCAGTGCGGCCATGTTCGTATCGCCGTTCAGGGTGTGAAACCCGCCCGCCGCGTGCCAGGTGGAGCCGGAGGTCAGGTCGGAGCGTTCGATCAGCATCACGTCCGACCAGCCCAGCTTGGTCAGGTGGTAGAGCACCGAGCAGCCGACGACGCCGCCGCCGATCACCGCGACACGGGTGGTGGTTTTCATGGAGAGCCTCCTGCTGTTTCGGCGGTAGCCTGTGGGTTTGGCCTGCCCTGCGCTTGTTGGAATGCGACCATGATTGTCGCTAGGGGAACAGGGGAAAACCGGGGAATTCGAGCCCCGAATTGTACAGGTGCGACCGGAAATGTCGCCGGGTGGCGATCCGGCGCGCCGTGGCGCGGGCAGGGTGGCCGATAGCGAAACCGGCCCAGGGAGCCCACCTCATGCGTACCCACGCACAGGCCGTCGTGATCGGCGGCGGCGTTATCGGATGTTCGATCCTTTACCATCTGACGAAACTGGGCTGGACCGACGTGGTCCTGCTGGAGCGGGACGAGTTGACCAGCGGGTCCACCTGGCACGCGGCGGCCAATATCCACGGACTGCATGACAACACCAACATCAGCCGCATACAGCATTACACCATGACCCTCTACAAGGAGCTGGAGGAGGAGACCGGGCAAGGCTGTGGTGTGTTCCAGCCCGGATCGCTCTACCTGGCGCAGACCGAGGCGCGCGAGCACCAGTTGCGGCTGCAGGCGGCTAAGGCGAAGCTCTACGGGATGAACTTCCACGAGGTCAGCCGCGACGAGGCCGAGCGGCTGCATCCGCTGGTCGATTTCACCGGCATCCGCTGCATCATGTGGGAACCCGATGGCGGCAATGTCGATCCCTCGGGCGTGACCCAGGCCTATGCCGCCGGCGCCCGGGCGCGGGGGGCGGAGATCCACCGGTTCACCCCGGTGACGGCGACCGAGGCACTGCCGGACGGGACGTGGATCGTTCGTACGCCCAAGGGCGAGATCCGCACCGATTGGGTCATCAACGCCGCCGGGCTCTGGGGCCGCGAGGTGGCGGCACTGGCGGGGCTGACGCTGCCGCTGCAACCGACCGAGCACCAGTATTTCGTCACCGAGACGATTGCCGAGATCGCCGCGCTGGACCGTCGGTTGCCCTCGGTCGCCGACCGCGACGGCGAATATTACCTGCGCCAAGAGGGGCAGGGGTTGCTGGTCGGCGCCTATGAGCGTGACATGCGGTTCTGGGCCGAGGGCGGCACACCGCTGGATTTTGCGCATGACCTGTTCCCCGACGATCTGGAGCGGATCGAGGAAAACATGATGCGCGCCATCGACCGGGTGCCGGCGGTGGGCACGGCGGGGATCAAGCGGGTGATCAACGGGCCTATGATATGGTCGCCCGATGCCAATGTGCTGTTCGGCCCGGTGCCGGAGATGACCGGGTATTTCTGCTGCAACGGCATCATCCCGGGCTTTTCGCAGTCGGGCGGCATGGGGCTGATGGCGGCGCAATGGATCACCGAGGGAGAGACGCAATACGACATGTTCGCCTGGGACATGGCGCGGTTCGGCGACTGGGCCGATGCGGGTTTTACCAAGGCGAAGGTGCGCGACGTCTACGCCAACCGTTTCTCGATCCATTTCCCGAACGAGGAGCGCGCGGCGGGACGGCCCGTGCGCACGCGGCCGGTCTACGAGATGCAAAGGGGGATGGGCGCGGTGTTCGGCCTGAACTACGGCTGGGAGCATCCGCTGTGGTTCGCGGATGCGCAGGGTACGCAGGATACCAATGGCTTTACCCGGCAGAACTGGTGGGGGCCGGTGGGCGCGGAATGCCGGATGCTGCGCCAGCGGGCGGGGATCATCGACATTTCCAACTTTGCCAAGTACCGCGTGGCGGGGCCGGGGGCCGAGGATTGGCTGAACGCGCTGTTCGCCAACCGGATGCCGCGCGCCGTGGGCCGGTCCTGCCTGACGCCGCTGATCGGCAGGCGCGGCGGCATCGCCGGGGATTTCACCGTGACCCGGCTGGGCGAGGAGGAATTCTGGGTGATCGGTTCGGGGATGGCGGAACGTTATCACCAGCGGTTCTTCCGCGCGGTGCCGCTGCCCGAGGGGACGGAGTTTGAGAGCCTGACCGAGGCGGTCTGCGGCTTCAACGTGGCCGGTCCCAGATCGCGCGAGATGCTGCAGCGGCTGACCAATACCTCGCTTGAGACGGAGGATTTTCCCTTCATGCGCTCGCAACGGATCGAGCTGGGCGGCGTCGACTGCCTGGCGCTGCGCGTTTCCTTCACCGGCGATCTGGGCTGGGAGCTGCATTGTGCGGCCGAGGATCAGGCCCGGCTTTACTCGGCGCTGATCGAGGCAGGGCGCGAACTGGGCGCGGGGCCGGTGGGCAGCCGGGCGCTGATGAGCCTGCGCATCGAAAAGGGCTATGGTTCCTGGGGGCGGGAATACAGCCCGGAGTACTGGCCGCAGGAGGTCGGGCTGGACCGGCTGGTGAAGCTGGACAAGGATTTTCTGAACAAGGCCGCTGTTGAGGGCACGCTGACAAATCCGCCGCGCGAACGGCTGGTCCTTCTGGCGCTGGACGAGGCGGATGTGACGGCCTCGAATGCCGATGCGACGGGCGGCGAGCCGATCTTTCGGGGTGGCGAGGGGATCGGACGCGTCACCTCGGGCGCCTATGGCTATTCGGTGGGCATGTCGCTGGCGCTGGGATACGTGAAGGGGGCGGAACCCGGCGACGCGGTCGAGGTCATGGTGCTGGGTCGCCCGCACCGCGCCACGATCCTTGCCGAGCCGCCCTTTGATCCGGCCGGCGCGCGCCTGCGGGGGTGATTACAGGCCCTGTCGATGGCCCGGCGGAATACCATGGCCGGGTTGACAGGTGAATATTCGGTTGCAACGCTCGCGGCGCGGACCGTTCCGAATTTGGTTTTGCATACATTTTTAAAATTTAATCGCACTTGAGGAGACAAGCCGATGGCTTCTTCGTTCAGGACTCTCAATGATGAGATCCAGGTCAATTCCTACACCAAGAGCAACCAGGGCGACCCCGCGATCGACGCGAACCCCAAGACCGGCGGGTTCCAGATCGTCTGGGAAAGCAAGGGTCAGGACGGCGACGGACTTGGCGTCTATGGTCAGGATTTTAATGCCAAGGGCAAGGCCGTCGGCGAGGAGTTCCGGATCAGCGACATGACCGTCGGCGATCAGGAGAACCCCGATGTCGCCTTTAACAGCAAGGGGCAGGGCTCCTGGGTCTGGCAGACCGACGCAATCTGGAGCGAGACCAATATCGACCGCGACGAGGTTCCCACATCGCGGGATTACGAGGCCGATAACATCCGCACCCGGTCCAAGACCTTTGGGTTCGAGGGCGACGGCGCCGAAGAGGAGTATTACAATTTCGAGCGGGTCCGCTACGGCCGCACCGACCCGGAGGCCGAGGGGCAGGACGCGATTGCGCCGCGGGTGGTCTCGCTGGGCGGCGATATGTTCGCGACGGGGTATTTCGTGCGCGATTATCTGCATGGCGAATTTCAGTTCACGGTGGACGAATATACCGCCAATACCTACCGGCTGCCGACCAACGGCCAGTGGTCGCGCAACTATATGGGCGACGAGGTTTTCCCGCGCGGCGCGACCACTTTTGGTGATCTCGCAAAGTTTGACGATGACAATATCCTTGTCGTCGGAACGCTTGCGATGAACGCGGTTGGCGACGAAGGGATCATCCAGTTCCAGTTGTTCGAAGAACCCCGGGTGAACGGCCTCGCCTTTGACCTGAGCGAGCGGTACGTGCTGGAAGATTCCGGGCTGAGCGGTGCGGCCTCCGACCCGCGTGTCGCTATGCTCAAGGGCAAGCAGTTCGCCATCACCTGGACCGAAACCACCGGCAGCGGCAAGGCCGAGCAGACCGACGTCTATGTCCAGATCTTCAAGTCCGGCAACCTCAAGGCATCCTCTCCGGTGATCAAGGTGCATTCGGACAGCTCGAAGGATCAGGATCACGCCGAGATCACCGCGTTGAAGGATGGCGGGTTCCTCGTGGCCTGGACCGATGAAGGTGGCGATGGCAAGGGCTCTGCGATCATGGCGCAGCGGTTCGATGCCGATGGTGTCAAGCTGGGCGGGGCCGAGGTGATCAACTCCACCACCAGGGGCGACCAGGCAGATCCGGCGCTGACCACGCTGAAGAACGGCAACGTGGCGGTCACCTGGGAGTCCGATTTCGGCGATGGCGCCGGCACCTCGGTCAAGGCACAATTGCTGAAGATCTTGAACTACGGATCGAACAAGGCGCAGGATCTTGTCGGGACCTCGGCCAAGGAAAAATTCGTTACCGGCAAGAAGAACGACAGCATCGACGCCGGCGGCGGCAACGACACGATCAAGGCAGGCTCCGGCAAGGACTGGCTGGACGGCGGCGAGGGCAATGACAAACTCGACGGCGGCGCCGACAAGGACATCTTCGTCTTTGGCAGCGGCAAGGACGTGATCCTCGGGTTCGAGGACGACAAGGACAAGGTCCTGTTCGACGACGCGCTGGTCGCGGGCAAGCTGACCAATGCCAAGCTGGGCAAGATCGTGGAGGAAACCAAGAAGGCGCTGGTCTTCGATTTCGGCGATGGGGACCAGCTGACCGTCAAGGGGATCAGTGACTTTGCCGATTTCAGGGACGATTGGGATATCGCCTGACCGAAGCCGGAGCGGAATGCCGGACGGGCGGGCCGATGCGCCCGCCCGATCGCCCGATCCGGTGCCTTAATCCGGCGTGCGCAGGCGCGAGTTCTGGACGATGAGCACGGTGAGCAGTGGCAGCGCCACGGTAATCAGCGCGACGGCGATCAGCAGCCAGCCCAGTTGCGAATAATCCGCCGGGGTGACCAGCGCGCCGGTATCATCACGCACCTCGCGGGTGACGGTAAAGGCCTGGTTCATGTAGCGGGTGCCCAGGCTGCTGGCCGAGAGCGCGAGATTGGTAAAGGAGGCCATGACGGCGAAGAAGGTCGCTTTGAGGTTCTCCGGCGCGTTGCGGGCGATCCAGGCCAGCATCGGGATCATCGCGATCTGGCCCAGCGGGCTTTCCACAGCGGCGTCGATTATGGCGATGAACCGGGCGTCCACGATGCCGCCGGTGAGCGCGGCTGTCCAGGTGTGCAGCCCGTAGAAGAGCCCGATGTTGGGCAGCGACAGCAGCCCCGCCGCCAGTGACAGCAGCACCACGATATAGACGATGGAGTGATTGGCCATCAGCGGGCGCAGCACGAACATGCCGACCAGAGTGAGCATCGAGACGATCAGCGACAGCACCGCGAGGAACTGCTGATCGAACCCAAGCTCGTCGATGGTGAACCAGGTGGCGCCGGCGCCGGCCAGCGGCGTGGCGCGAAACATGAAGATGATGATCGCGGTGCCGATCAGCGCCCGCGCCTTGGCCGGTTCCAGCACGGCAATGAGCTGGCGCATCAGGAACAGCACCACCGCCATCGAACCGGCAAAGATGATTTCCTGCGAATACGGTAGGTCGGAAAGGCCCACCGTCAGCGTCACCGCGACGAAAAGGCCGCCGCCGATGAAATAGGCCCAGTTGGGTTTCACCGCGCCGCCCTCGGGGGCGAAATGCGCCATGGCCGCGTCACGGCTCAGACCGCTCTGGATCAGCGCGGCGATGTGGCGGCGTTGCTGGACCATCGCCAGCAGAACGCCGGAGACCGAGATCACGGGGATCACCAGGCCGATCAGGTAGACCCGGCCATAGACCGCGCCCTGTGCCGCCAGCGGCAGGTCCTCGATGCCCGAGAACAGCGTGATGTTGAGCGCGGCGACCACGGTCAGCGCGCCGATCAGCGCGACACGGCCCAGCGTCTGCATGGTGGTATGCTGGGCGCGCAGCGCCTCCTGGTCCAGCGGGTTGCCGGCCGCGTCCACCTTCGGCACCGCCTCGACCGAGAGCGCGTCGGCCACCGAATCCTGGATCACGTAGCCGCAGGGCGACAGCAGCGAGGCAAGCACGAACCAGGCGGTTACCGGCATCGTCTCCTGCATCCAGGGGGTGCGCAGGGCCAGCCCGTACATGATGGTGAAACTGGCCGCGATCAGCCCGGCGCCGATGAACACCAGCACCCATTTCCAGCGCCACATCAGATCGACCAGATGGCCCATCGGCATCTTCAGCGCCCAGGGCAGCCCGATCCAGAACCCCAGGCCCGCCACGAAGGCGGCCGAGACGTCGAGATAATCCTTGATGAAGAACGTGCCGACGACGCCGGTGATCCCCGAGGCGCCATAGGCGAAATAGACCATCAACGGCGGCAGGAAGGACCAGCGCAATTGGCGCAACAGGTCGAAAACGACGGAATCGACCCAGCCGCCCAGCGCACCGAGCCGCCCGGTCATAGCGGCCGGATCTTGAGCGCGGTGACGCGGTTGCCCTCGCGCCCGATCACCTCGAAGCGGAAATGGTGGAACGAGAACACCTGGCCCACGGTCGGGATCATCTGCGCCTCGTGGATCACCAGACCTGCGACGGTGTTGGCCTCGTCGTCGGGCAGGGTCCAGTCGCTGGCGCGGTTGAAATCGCGGATCGTCATGGCGCCATCGACAAGGTATTGCCCGTCCTCGGTCTTGCGGATCGGATGCTCGCTGTCGGGGTCGAATTCGTCGGTGATCTCGCCGACGATCTCCTCGAGGATGTCCTCGAGCGTGATCAGCCCCTGGAGCGAGCCGTATTCATCGACCACCAGCGCGAAATGCGACCGCATGCGCAGGAATTGCCGCATCTGGTCGTCGAGCGTCGTGGTCTCGGGGATGAAATAGGGCGGCTTGGCGACATCGGTCACCTGAAAGCCGCGCAGCGCGCCGGCGTCGCCGTCGGGGCCGCCGATGCGGCTGTACATGGCGCGCAGCAGATCCTTGGCGTGGACCACGCCGATGATGTTCTCGGGCTCGACCCGGTAGACCGGCAGGCGGGTGTAGGGGCTGGCAAGGCATTGCGACAGGATGGTTTCGGGATCGTCGGCGGCATCGACCATCTCGATGCCCGAACGGTGCAGCATGATCTCCTCGACGGTGCGGTCGCCGAGGTCGAGCGCGCCGAGGATGCGGTCACGGTCCTCCTTTTCGACGACGCCCTCGGAATGGCCCAGGTGCAGGGCGCCGGCGATCTCCTCGCGCACGGCGAGCACATGGCTGTCGGGGTCGATGCGCACGCCGAAGATGCGCAGCACGCCGCGCACCAGCAGCCGCACCGCGCCGACGATCGGGGCGAAGACGGTGACGATGACCTCGATAATAGGGGCGACGGCGGCGGCGGCCTTTTCCGAATTGGTGATGGCATAGGTTTTCGGCAGCACCTCGGCGAAGATCAGCACCAGGAAGGTCATCACCAGGGTGGCCAGCGCCACGCCGCTTTCGCCGAACACCCGGGTAAAGAGAGCGGTCGCCAGCGAGGCCGCGAGGATATTGACGAGGTTGTTACCCAAAAGGACCGAACCGATCAGCCTTTCGTTGTCCTCGGTAATGCGCAGCGCCTTTTCCGCGCCGCGCGATCCCTTGTCGGCCTGGGCGCGCAGCTTCCCGCGCGAGGCGGCGGTCAGCGCGGTTTCCGAGCCGGAGAAGAAGCCGGAGAGGATCAGCAGGAAAAGAATGCCGCCCGCCGTTCCCCAGAAGGCGGTGTCGAGATGGGTCGAGATGGTCTCCATCGGAATTGAATACCCTTTGTCCTGCATTCGGTTATGGGGCCGGGCCAAGCGGTTATCAAGGCCGTGATGGATCAGTCGCCGTCATTGCGGGGATGTGCCAGCGGATGATGCTCCAGCACCAGTTCGGACAGGCGCTCGTCCAGTACATGGGTGTAGATCTCGGTGGTGGAGACATCGGCATGGCCCAGAAGCGTCTGGATGACGCGCAGGTCGGCGCCATTGGCCAGCAGATGGGTGGCAAATGCGTGGCGCAGGGTATGCGGTGTCACCTTGGTCGGATCGATACCGCCGGTCGCCGCCAGTTCCTTGATTAGCAGGTAGAAGCGGTGCCGGGTCAGGTAACCCGACTTGCCGCGCGAGGGAAACAGAAAGCGCGAGGGCGCGGCGCCCTTGGCCACGGATTTTTCCTCGGCGGCGTCGCGTTCGGCCAGCCAGGCGGCCAAAGCGGCGCGGGCAGGGGGCGACAGCGGCACCATCCGCTCCTTGTCGCCCTTGCCCCGCACCAGCAGCATGCGCGGATCGCCCCGCGCGGCGGCGGCGGGCAGCGAGACCAGTTCGCTCACCCGCATCCCGGTGGCATAGAGCAGCTCCATCAGGCAGGTGTTGCGCAGCCGGTCCGCCGGGCTGCGGCCGGTTTCGCGGGCCGCCGCCAGCAGCCGGTCGACATCCGGCACGCCGAGGGTTTTCGGCAGCCGCTTGTCGCGGCCGGGGCCGCGGATCTGGATCGCCGGGCTGTCCTCGCGCCAGCCCTCCTCGAAGGCAAATCGGTAAAGCTGCCGGATCGCCGAGAGCCGCCGGGCGCGGGTGGCGCGCGACAGCCCCTGGGCATCGCAATTGACCAGATAGGCCTCGATCGCGCCGCGATCGGCGGTGTCGAAGCCGCTGCCGCGCCGGTCGAGCCAGCCGGCGAAATCCTTCAGGTCGCGGCCATAGGCAAGCTGGGTGTTGGTGGCCGCCCCCAGCTCCGCCGCCTGCGCCTCGAGAAAGGCGCTGATCCAGCCCGCATGATCCGCCGGTGCCGCCATGTCAGGTCCGGCCGATCAGCATCAGTTGCAGCGCGCCGCGCCGGGCGGTGTCCTCCAGCCCGATGGCGCGCAGGGTCGCCAGGGCGGCCGTCAGATCGGCCGGGTTGCCGCGTGCGCCGCTGTCGAACAGCGAGATGCCGCGCAGGATCACCTCGCCCAGCCGGCCTGCCTCGAGGGCGGTCTTGAGCTCCTGCGGCGGTTGGGTGGCGCCCGAAAACCCCTCGGAAATGGCCTGTGCCCGGTCGTCCGCCGGCGCCGTGCCGCCGGGCACCCCCTGGGCCAGTTTGGCGAGAAAGGCGTCGGTTTCACCCCCCTCCGGCGGCTGGCGCGCGGCATCCTCGTATCCGGGCGACAGCAACCGGATGTGCCAGGCCAGCACGCCCGTGGCGCCCTCCAGCGGGTAGGCGGCGAGCCGGTCGGCGAAGAGATGGGCAAAGGGCACCTCGAGTCCGGCGGTGCGGATCTGGTCCCAGACCTGCGGCAGGGTCTTTGCCACCGCCTCGGCGCTGCCGGTGTCCAGCGCGGTGTCAAAGCGCTGAACCGCCGCGACCCGGTCCCAGATCCCGCCGGAGGCGGCCGGTGCCCGTTCGGTATAGAGCCCGAGCAGCTTGTTGGGGTTGAGCGCGCCGATCCGGGTCAGACGCTCGGCGGCCTCGATCTGGGCCTTCCATCCGGCAAGGTCGCGCAGGTCGGCATTGGCAAAGGCGCGCGGCAACCGGGTGCTGGGCAGCCGTTCGCCGATCGCCTCGTAGAGGCGGAAGGTCAGCGGATCGGGGGCGTCAGGCGCAGGCAGGGGCGGCGCCCCCTCGAAGATCTCGGGGCTGAGGAAGCGGTCCAGCAGGTCAAGCTGCGCACGCGGCAGAAGTTCGAGCGCATGGGCGGTTTCCAAGGTCAGCGCGGCGGTCTGCCAGTCGCCGTCGCGCAGGGTGCAGAAAATGGTCGCCGCGAAATCGGGGGCCAGATGGGGATGCTGCTGCAGGGCGGCGCAGCTGTCGTCCTCCTGCCCGGTCAGCAGCGTGGTGTCGAACCAGCGCCGGAACAGCGCGGGGGAGCGCATCGGACCGGCAAGCTCGGTCAGGGCCAGGGCCGGATCGGTGGCGCCAAGCTCGATCAGCCGGTCGATCTGCGCCAGCAGCAGCGCCTCGGACGCCTGTCGCGACGCCCCCGGCGGCGGGCGTTTCTCGGCCAGCAGAAGGGTATAGAACAGCGCCTGCATCGCCGGGCTGTTCTCGACCGGCGCGGCCGCGATCAGCCGGGCCAACAGCTGCGCGTCGCTGCCGTGCCACAGATCGATGGGCAGCCCGGTGACATCGGGGGGCACCAGCCCCAGCGGCGGCGCCAGTTCCTCCAGCGGGCTGACCTCGATATCCGGGCCGAGGGCATGTTCGGCAACCGGCGGTTCCAGCAGCACCGGGCCGGGCAGGGACGACGGGTGCGCCTGGCCCAGCCAGTCAATCACCGAGAGCGGCTCCTGCGCCGCGGCGGCCAGCGGCAGCCAGAGCGCGACCAGCGTGGCGCTAGTTCGCATGCAGCGTCACCGGTTGCCGGATCTCGGCGCGTGGCGGCGCGAAATCGGCACCGAACCACGGCCCCAGGTAAGCATAGATCACCAAGCCGATCGCAGCGAGAATAAGAAGGTAAAACAGATACTTGATCAAACGCCCCATGCGTGTCCCCTGTGCCCGTGCCTCTGCCGTTTTGAACAACTTATATATGGCCTTTTGGACAAGATCACGTCATTCACTACAGAATGAGTGAAATTGAGCATAGTGCCGCCGCATCCAGTGCGAATGCGCGGGCCGGCGGGCCAGCGGGCGGGTCGGGGCGGCTGAAAAAGACCATCGTCATGGTCGGCATGATGGGCGCCGGCAAGACCGCCGTGGGCCGGGCGCTGGCGGCGCGGCTCGGGGTGCCGTTCCTTGACAGCGACCACGAGATCGAATCGGCCGCCAACATGACCATCCCCGAGATCTTCGCCCGCGACGGCGAGGCGTTCTTTCGCAAGAAAGAGGCCCAGGTGATCGCGCGCCTGCTGGAGGACGCGCGCGGTGTGCTGTCCACCGGCGGCGGTGCGTTCCTGTCGGCTGCGAATCGCAGGACCATCTCGGACAAGGGCGTTGCGATCTGGCTGAACGCGGATCTTCCGGTGCTGTGGAGCCGGGTGCGCCACCGCGACACCCGCCCGCTTTTGAAAACCCCCGACCCGCAAGCGACGCTGCGCGATCTTTACGACCAGCGCGTGCCGTTCTACGCCGAGGCCGATCTTGTCGTGGTCTCGGATGCGCAGACCTCGGTCGAGGGGATGGTGGACCGGGTGCTGGCCGCGCTGGCGACGCGCCCCGATGTATTGGAGCCGGAAGAATGAATGAATGCGTCCATGTGGCCCTGGGCGAGCGGGCCTATGACGTGCAGATCGGCCCGGGCCTGATAGATGAGGCGGGCGCGCGCATCGCGCCTTTGCTGGCGCGGCCAAGGGTGGCGGTGCTGACCGATGAGACGGTCGCCGGGCTGCACCTGGAGGCGCTGCGCGCCGGGCTTGCCGCCGCGGGCATCGAGATGGTGTCGCTGGCGCTGCCGCCGGGCGAGGCGACCAAGGGCTGGCCGCAGTTCACCCGCGCCGTCGAATGGCTGCTGGAACAAAGGGTCGAGCGGCGCGACATCGTCGTCGCCCTCGGCGGCGGGGTGATCGGCGACCTGGCGGGGTTCGCCGCCGCCGTGCTGCGCCGGGGCGTGCGCTTTGTCCAGATCCCCACCTCGCTGCTGGCGCAGGTCGACAGCTCGGTTGGCGGCAAGACCGGGATCAACACGGCACAGGGCAAGAACCTGGTCGGTGCCTTTCATCAGCCCGCGCTGGTGCTGGCCGATACAGCCGTGCTGGCCACGCTGACACCGCGCGATTTCCTGGCCGGTTACGGCGAGGTGGTGAAATACGGTCTGTTGGGGGATGCGGAGTTCTTCGACTGGCTGGAGGTCGAAGCGCCGGCGATGGCAGGGGGCGACATGGGCGCGCGGGTGCGCGCGGTGACCCGGTCGGTGCAGATGAAGGCCGATATCGTGGTGTGCGACGAGACCGAGCAGGGCGACCGCGCGCTGTTGAACCTTGGCCATACCTTCTGCCACGCGCTGGAGGCGGCAACCGGATACTCCGACCGGCTGCTGCATGGCGAGGGGGTGGCGATTGGCTGCGCGCTGGCGTTCGAGCTGTCGTCGCGGCTGGGCCTGTGTTCGCAGGAAGACCCCAGCCGGGTACGGGCGCATCTGCGGGCGATGGGGATGAAGGTGGATCTGGCCGACATTCCGGGCGATCTGCCGGATGCGGCGGGGCTATTGGGCCTGATGGCGCAGGACAAAAAGGTGGTGGACGGGCAGTTGCGGTTCATCCTGGCCCGTGGAATCGGGCAGGCCTTCGTGACCTCGGATGTGCCGGGGCACGCCGTGCACGGGTTGCTGGAGGAGGCGCTGGCGGCGCGGTGACGCCGGCCGCAGGCCCATCGGTGGTGGTCAGCGGCCGTTGATCACCATCAGTTCGCCCACGTTCTCGCGGGTGATATAGCCGACCATGTTGCCCTTGCTGTCGGTGACGGCCACCGCCGGCGCGCCCTTGTAAAACACGTCCAGCACCTTTTCCAGCCGGGCGTTCAGGGTCAGGTGGGGGATCTTGGTGTCCATGATCTCCGACACCGGGCGGCTGCGCGGCCCCTCCTGCGCCAGTGCTGAGAACAGGGCGTTTCGGGTGACGAAGCCGAGGAATATTCCGTCGGTGTCGATCACCGGAAACTCGTGCTGGGTGGTGTGCACCAGTGCCGAGGCGGCGGCCTGCAGCGTGTCGCCAGGTGTCAGGCTCTCATAGCTGGTGATGGTGGCGTCGCGCGCGCTGAGTTGCCGGGCCACGGCGCGCATCGCCACATCCTGACTTTCCGCATTGGCGGCGACGAACACGAAAACGGCGATCAGGATCAGCATCGGGTTGCCGGTGCTCAGCCCGGCGAAGCCGAACAGAAAGGCCACGATCTGACCCGCCATTGCGGCCATGCGGGTGGCCTTGACCCGGTCGGTGACCAGCGACAGCAGGGCGCGGAACACGCGGCCGCCGTCCATCGGGAAAGCCGGGATCAGGTTGAACAGGGCGAGAAAGAGATTGACGAAAGCGAGCCGACCGAAAAAGCCCGGTCCGCTCAGATCCATCTCACCGGCGATATCGAAGGTCATCTCGGCCCCGGCCAGCATGAGAATGGCCCAGATCGCCACGTTGACCATCGGGCCGGCGATCGCGACGAGGATCTCATGCGCCGGTTTCTCCGGCATCCGTTCCAGCCGGGCCAGCCCGCCGATCGGCAGCAGGGTGATGTCGGGCGTCTTGATGCCATAGCGGCGCGCGGTCAGGGCGTGGCCGAACTCATGCGCAACCACGCAGGCAAAGAGCGCGAGGACAAACACCACGTTCTCCAGCGCCGCCGGCCAGCCGCCATCGGCATAGGCGACATAGCCGATCCAGGCCAGCAGCAGGAAGAAGGTGACATGCACCCTCAGTTCCGAGCCGAACAACCTGCCGATGGAGAAAGACCAGCCCATGTTGCCACCTTGTCAGGAAATGAAAACGGGCGCCGCAATGCGCCCGCACCGCATCCCTGTCAGAACGGGATTTCGTCGTCGTCGATGTTGCTCGACGCACCGCCGCGGCTGCCGCCCGAAGGGGCGCCGCCGTAGGGGTCGTCCTGCGGGCCGCTGTCATAGCCGCCGCCCTGGCCACCGCCGTAGTTGCCGCCGCCGCCCTGGCCGCCGTCACGGCCGTCCAGCATGGTCAGGGTCGAGCCGAAGCCCTGCAGAACCACCTCGGTCGAGTAACGGTCCTGGCCGCTCTGGTCCTGCCATTTGCGGGTCTGCAACTGGCCTTCGATATAGACCTTGGAGCCCTTGCGCAGGTATTGCTCGGCGACCCGCACCAGGCCTTCGTTGAAGATGGCGACCGAGTGCCATTCGGTCTTTTCGCGGCGCTCTCCGGTGTTGCGGTCCTTCCAGGTCTCCGATGTGGCGATGCGCAGGTTGCACACCTTGCCGCCGTTCTGAAAGGTGCGCACCTCGGGATCGCGGCCCAGATTGCCGATGAGAATGACTTTGTTCACTGAGCCGGCCATGAGAGCCCCCGTCTTGTTTTGTCCGATTTATGCCCGAATCTGTACGATCCTTGGATGGGCACCCTATACCTCCCGCACAGAGGTTGAAACATGGTTATCGGCGTCCCGCGGCACGGCGCCGCCGATCCCCGGGCCCGGGGCGGGCGGCATGTTTCCTTTGCCGCGCGAACCTGTATAGTTGCGCCGGATTTGGTGGTTATGGGCAGGGTCGGTATGCGCAGGCTTGCGGTCGGGATTACGGTGGCAATGGGTTTGGCGATGCCGGCGGCGGCGGATATCTTTGCCACCCGCAGCCAGAAGAACCTGTTCAAGTCGCAGACCCGCGTGCTCGATACCCGCGCGGCGATCCAGTACAACGATTCCGTTCGGCTTCAGCCGCCCTCGGTCCATACGCCAAGCAAATGGGGTCCGCTGCCCTATACCGGCAAGTACAAGGGCGAGTACCTGGCCCTGGCGCGCGCGGCGGCGCAGCGTCATGACGTGCCCGAGGATCTGTTCCTGCGGCTGGTGCAGCAGGAATCGGGCTGGAACCCCAACGCCAAATCGCACAAGGGCGCGCTGGGGCTGGCGCAGCTGATGCCGGACACCGCGCGGCGGTTGGGGGTGGATCCGGCCGATCCCAAGGAAAACCTCGACGGCGGGGCGCGCTACCTGGCCAAGCAGTACCGCAAGTTCAAATCCTGGCGGCTGGCGCTTGCGGCCTATAACGCCGGACCCGAGGCGGTACGCAAGCATGGCGGCGTGCCGCCCTTCGACGAGACCCGGAATTACGTCAAGGCGATCTGGGGCAGCTAGGGGGCGCGGCGTCCCGCGCCGGGGCAATTTGCGCACCTTGCATCCGCTTCATACCTGACTATAAAACTCTGACTTTCGGATCGGATCGGATCGGGAGAGCGGAGCATGACATGGGCATTGCGGTTCGGGGGTGCGGGTCTGGTCGCGATGGCGGCGGCCTTTGCCGCACCATTGCAGGCCGCGCCGGGGTTCGATAGCTGGGAGGCCCTGGGCGAGGCGCTGTTCTTTGACCCCAACCTGTCGCGGGACCACACCCAGGCCTGTGCCACCTGTCACGATCCCAACACGGGTTTTGTCGATCCGCGCGAGACGGATCTGGGCCGCGCGGTGTCGCTGGGCGATGACGGTCATTCGCTGGGTGTGCGCAACGCGCCCACCGCCAGTTATGCGGCACTGACACCGCCGTTTCATCTGAACGCCGAGGGCAAATGGGTCGGCGGGCTGTTCCTTGACGGGCGCGCCACCGACCTTGCCGCACAGGCGGGGGGGCCGCCACTGAACCCGGTCGAAATGGCGATGCCCGATGAATCCGCCGTTGTGGCGCGGCTGCGCGAGACCCCCGAATACGTGGCGGCCCTGCAAAAGCTGGCGGGCGCCGATGTTTTCGACGACCCCGCGCGCGCCTATGCGGGCATAACGCAGGCCATTGCCGCCTTTGAGCGCACGGCGGAATTCGCCCCCTTTGACAGCAAGTACGACCGTTACCTGCGCGGCGCGTACCAGTTGACGCGGGAAGAGGACCTGGGCCGACTGCTGTTCTTTTCGCAGCAGTTCACCAACTGCAACCTCTGCCACCAGTTGAAAACCAGCTTGGTGGACCCGGCGGAGACGTTCACAAATTACGAGTACCACAACATCGGGGTGCCGGCGAACCCGGCTCTGGCGCATATGGCGGCGCCCGACCGGGGGCTGCTGGAGAACCCGTTGGTTGATGATCCGGCGCAGGCGGGCCGGTTCAAGGTGCCGACCCTGCGCAACGTGGCGGTGACCGGCCCCTACATGCACAACGGCGTGTTTGAGGATCTGCGCACGGTGGTCCTGTTTTACAACACCTACAACTCCAGGTCCGAGGCGCGGCAGATCAACCCGGAGACCGGGCAACCCTTTGCCCCGCCAGAGGTGGAGGGCACGCTTTCGATGGAGGAACTGACCACCGGGCCGGCGCTGGAGGACGTGCGCATCGACGCGCTGGTGGCGTTTCTCAAGACGCTGACCGATGCGCGGTACGAGGGGTTGTTGGAGTAGGGGCGCACCGCTCTGCCGCCCGCGACCGTCCGGCGATGGTGGCGTGTTTCGTTTCTCTCTCGGACACTCCTTATTAGTCGTTGTGACGATTTGGTTTCTCTCATTACGCGAAAACATTTGTTTCGCTTAGATGCGCCCGCTACAAATATTCCAAATTTTATTGAATTATTGGAAAAATGGATGTTGCCATGACGGGATTCATTTCAAAGGCGGCGATGGCCTTTGCCGGTGTCTGGATGGCAGCTTTGCCGGTGCAGGCCCAAACCGCAGGCGTTGGCGAGAGCTACGCGCATTACGGGGACGCGCGCGGCTGGGGCGTTTACGCGATCCAGAAGGCAGGCGGCTTTGCCGGATGCCGGGCGGTGCGCAGCGGGGCACAGGGGCAGATGATGCTGGAAAAGAGCCGTCTTGGCTGGCGCCTCATCGTGCCGACCTACCAGACCGCGCGCTTTGGCGGCGCCATCCTGGGCGTCGACAAACACGATATCGATTCGCAGTTCGGCTTCGAAGGCGGGTTCGCGTCGCGCGATCTCGGGGGGGCGGATCTGAACCTGATCCGAAACGGGTCGTTTCTCAGCGTCGAGATCATGGGGGATCCGCGGCGGGAATGGCCGCTGACCGGGTCGGCGGCGGCCATACTGAAGGCCGAGGAATGCGCAAGCAGCTATGGCGTGGCGGCGCGGCCACAGGCGCAGCAGGCCCCTGCCAGCCCCCAACCGCAGCCGCCGGTCCAGGCGCAACCGCAGACCGCCTATGCCACCTGCGAATCGATCACCACCGGGCAGTATCCCTGCGTCGTCACCAGGCACACCCCCGAGCAGGGCTATCGCGAGGCCTATCAGATCGACCCCAACGGTGGCGGCGCGCCGAGCTATTTCGTCAAGATCCGGTCAGAGTTCGAAGCCGATGTCTGGGGCATGTTCGACGGCAACGGATGGCGCTACCTCGGGGCCTGGGAACCTGTGGGGCCGAATGGCGCGTGTTCGCAGCCCAAGGGCACCCAAGGCGCCGAGGCCCTGTCGAACCTCGGCCAGGACGCCTGGAACCTCTGCGTGCGCTGAGCCCCGGACGCCAGCAGCACCGTCCGGACGGACGGACGGGCCGCCTCACTCCGCCGCGATCTTGATCACCGGTTCCATCTCGGCCAGCTTCTCGTCGCTCAGGTGGCATTTCATCTGGTGGCCCTCGGCCAGGGTGCGCACCGGCGGAACTTCGCGGTCGCACAATCCGTCCGGCACCTGGTCCTTCCAGCGGCAGCGGGTCTGGAACGGGCAGCCCGGCGGCGGGTTCATCGCCGAGGGGATGTCGCCCTCGAGCACGATGTGGGTCTTCTGAACCGAGGTATCGGCGATGGGAACGGCAGAGAGCAGCGCCTCGGTATAGGGGTGATAGGGCGGGCTGAACACCTGGTCGGTGGTGCCCAGTTCGACCACATGGCCCAGATACATCACCATCACCCGATCGCTCAGGTAGCGCACGATGGACAGGTCGTGCGAGATGAACAACAGCGTGGTCTTATGCTCGCGCTGGATCTCCATCAACAGGTCGGTGACGGCGGCCTGCACCGAGACGTCCAGCGCCGAAACCGGTTCATCCGCGACCACGATGCGGGCATCTCCGGCAAAGGCGCGGGCGATGCCGACCCGCTGTTTCTGCCCGCCCGAGAGCTGCCGCGGCATCCGTTCGGCGAAGGCGCGGGGCAGTTTCACCAGGTCGAGCAGCTCCAGCATGCGCGCCTTGCGCTCGGCCTCCGAGTTGCCGACGCCGAAGATCTCCAGCGCGCGGATGATCTGCCGGCCCACGGTCATCGACGGGTTGAGCGTGTCAAAGGGGTTCTGGAACACCATCTGCACCTCGCCCACGGTCTTGCGGTCACGGGCCTGGATCGGGATCTGTTCGATGTTGCGCCCGTCGAGCAGGATCTCGCCGTCGGTCGCCGTCTCCAGCCCCATCAGGACCTTGGCAAAGGTGGATTTGCCGCAGCCGGATTCGCCGACGATGGCCAGCGTTTCGCTTTCGCGCGCCTCGAAGGTCAGCTCCTCGTTGGCCTTGACCACTTTCTTCGCGCCGCCGCCGAACAGGGCGTTGGCCGCTACCTCGTAGTATTTCTTGAGCTTGTCCATCCGCAGCACGACATCGCCGATCTCGCCCTTTTGCTTGGTCTCCATCAGTTCGGGCGGGGCCTGCCAGTCGATCTCCTGGAACTTCAGGCAGCGGGTGGCGTGGCGGTCGTTGCCGGGCACGTCGGACATCGGGATGGTCTTGGCGTCGCAGCGTCCCGCCTCGAAATAATCGCAGCGCGGGCCGAAGTTGCAGCCCCTGGGGCGTTCGTGCGGCAGCGGGAAGTTGCCCGGGATCGCCTTGAGCGGATGGGCGTTCTTGTCGGCGCCGGGCAGCGGGATCGAGCGGAACAGCGCCTGGGTATAGGGGTGCTGCATCTCGTCGAACACGTCCTCGATGCTGCCGCGCTCGACCGCCTCGCCGGAATACATCACACAGATGCGGTCGCAGGTTTCCAGAACCAGCCCGAGGTTGTGCGAGATGAACAGCATCGAGGTGCCGTATTTCTTGCCCAGATCCTTGACCAGTTCGACCACGGCGGCCTCGACGGTGACGTCGAGCGCGGTGGTCGGCTCGTCCAGGATCAGCAGCGAGGGTTCCGACATCAGCGCCATGGCGATGACGATGCGTTGCTGTTGCCCGCCCGAAAGCTGGTGCGGAAAGGAATTGAGGATGCGCTTGGGGTCGGGCAGCTTGACGTCGGTGACGACCTGGAGCGCGCGCTCGTAGGCTTCTTTCTCCGTGGTGCCCTGGTGGACCATCGGCACTTCCATCAGCTGCTTGCCGATCTTCATCGCCGGGTTCAGGCTGGCCATCGGCTCCTGGTAGATCATCGCGATCTCGTTGCCGCGGATGTGGCGCAGCTCGTCGGCGCTCATCTCGCCCATGTCGCGGCCCTTGAACTTGATCGAGCCGCCGGTGATGCGGCCGTTCTTGCCGAGATCGCGCATAACGCCCAGCGCCACGGTGGATTTGCCGCAGCCGCTTTCGCCGACCAGGCCGACCGCCTCGCCCGGTTGCACCTTGACCGAGAAATCCATCACCGCCGGGATTTCCCGCAGCCGGGTGAAGAAAGAGATCGACAACCTGTCGATGTCCAGGATCGGGCCGTCGTATTTCGGTTTCGGCATTCTTCTGGTCCCCATTGGCTTGCAGGGCCGGCGCCCCGTCTTTTTCTGGCTTCGAATGTTCCGGGGGTCCGGGGGATCGTTCATTGTTCGCCATTGGTTCGAGAACAATGGATGATGCCCCCAGTCCTCCGTCAGTCCTTGAGCGATTCCTCTCGCAGCCCGTCGGCCAGCAGGTTCAGGCCCAGCACCAGGCTGAGCAGCGCCAGCGCCGGGGGCAGGGCGGGATGCAGGTAGATCGACAGCAGCTTGCGCCCCTCGTTGATCGTGCTGCCCCAGTCCGGGCTTTCCGGCGGCAGGCCGAGGCCGAAGAAGCCCAGGGTGCCCAAGAGGATGGTGGTGTAGCCGATGCGCAGGCAGAAATCGACGATCAGCGGGCCGCGGGCGTTTGGCAGGATCTCCCACAGCATGATGTACCACGGGCCCTCGCCGCGGGTCTGGGCGGCGGCGACGTAATCGCGCGTCTTGATGTCCATCGCCAGCCCGCGGACGATGCGGAACACCGTGGGCGAGTTGACGAAGACCACCGAGACGAAGACCACAAGGATGCCGCCGGGGATGTCGAACAGATCGAGGATCTGCGGCAGCGCCGGGATCGTGATCGTCTTGGAGTTGACCAGGTAGCCATCGGTGGAGATCAGCGAGAGGTAAAGCCAGAACGCCACCCCCAGCACCCCGATCAGCAGCGGCGTGCGGAATTTCGGCTGGGTGTAATAGCGCGAGTTCAGCAGCACCGCGAGGAACACGATGGGAAAGACGAAGAGCACCGCCGCCATGTAGTTCGGCACCCCGGTATTGACGATTTCGGGGGTGACCAGCAGGTAGAACAGCAGGATCACCGGAAAGGCCAGGATCAGGTTGGCCAGGAACGACAGGAAGGTGTCGAGCCGCCCGCCGTAATACCCCGCCGGCAGGCCCAGGGTGATCCCGACCATGAAGGCGAAGAGCGTCGCCAGCGGTGCGATCTGCACCACCACCCAGGCCCCCTTGACCATGCGGCTGAACACGTCGCGCGCCAGGTTGTCGCCGCCCAGCAGGTACCAGGCGTAGTCTCCGGCCTCGGCGCCGCGCAGGGGCGTGCCCGGCACCTTGTTCTTCATCCCCGAGACCTGCGACAGGGGATCGTGGGTCACGATCAGGTCAAGCGCGCCGAACACGCCGGTGAAGACCCAGAACATGACCAGCGCAAAGCCGATCATGCCGATCGGGCTGTCGAAGAGTTTCCCGTAAAGGCCCAGCCGCCGCTTGAAGGCGGCCGAGACGGCGAAGAGGATGACCAGCGCGACCCAGACGGAGGTGAACTGGTAAAGTACGCGGGTGATGATCTCGATCCAGCCGAGAGGTTCCATGTGTCCGATCCTCCCTTATGAAATCCGGATGCGCGGGTTGAGGTAGACATAGCCGATATCCGAAATCAGCTGTGTCGCCAGCACCACGATCACCGAGACCACCGAGACCGCCAGCAGCAGTTCGATGTCGTTGTTGCCCGCCGCCTGCACCAGCGTCCAGCCGAAGCCCTTGTAGTTGAACAGGGTCTCGACGATGACCACACCGTTCAGCAGCCAGGGAAATTGCAGCATGATCACCGTGAACGGCGCGATCAGCGCGTTGCGGAGCGCGTGTTTCATCACGATGTTGCGGAACGTCACGCCCTTGAGGCGGGCGGTGCGGATGTATTGCGCCGTCATCACCTCGGTCATGCTGGCCCGCGTCATCCGCGCGATATAGCCCATGCCGTATAGCGCGATGGTCAGCACCGGCAGGAAGAAGTTTTCGAAATTGGCGCTCTCCATCGCGCTGGTGGCGGTGCCCTTGAACCATTTCAGCCCGACCGCGGATGAGGCGAAGACGGCGATGAAGATCACGCCGGAGACGTATTCGGGCGTCGCCGTGGTGATGATCGAGAAGGTCGAGAGTGATCGGTCGAGCGGCGAGCCCTCGCGCATCCCGGCCAGCACGCCGACGATCAGCGCCGAGGGCACCATCAGCACCAGAACCCAGAACATCAGCTTGCCGGTCAGACCCAGCCGGGTGCTGATGATGCCCGAAACCTCGTCGCGGAACACGGTGGAATAGCCCCAGTCGCCCTGTAGGATACCGCAGAACCGGGGTGCTGCGGCGGCCTCTTCGGCGGTCGCGGTGCCACGCAGGCAGCGGCCGGTGATGCCCTCGTCGGTTTCATGGGTCCAGCCCGGAGCCACGCCCAGCCACTGACCGTATTTCACCGGCAGCGGTTGCAGGTAACCGTTGTTGCCGAGCCAGCTGGCCACCGCCTCGTCGGACATGCGGAAGTTGCCTTGCGTCTTGGCCAGCTTTTCGAGGTTCGGGTAGAGGTTGGTCAGAAAGAACACGATGAAGGTCAGGCAAAGTGCCGTCAGGATCATCACGCCCGTCCTGCGCAGGATGAACAGTCCCATGGGGCCCCCTGTTGGTCAGGCTTCGTATCGGCCCTTTGCGGGCCTTTTCGTGGCAGGCGCGCTGCGCGCACCGCAGGGATTTGGGCCGCCCCGCACGGGACGGCCCTGTCGTTTTGGCCGGTCAGGCGGCCCAACCCCACTTGTAGTGGTGGTGTTCGTAGGTGATGTGCATGTCGGTGCCCGCAAGCCCCTCGCGCATGTGGCGGTAGAGCGACCGCCAGTAGGGCTGGATCGTCACGCCCTCTTCCTGGATCATCGCCTCGCCCTTGGCGGCGATCTCGCGGCGCTTGTCGGCATCGGCGATCGCCAGCGCGTCCTCGAGCAGCGCGTCGAACTCCGGGTTGGCCCAGCCGAACTCGTTCCAGGCCTCGCCCGAGCGATAGGCCAGCGCCCAGATCTGCACGCCAAGCGGACGGTGGTTCCAGTTGGTCGAGCTGAACGGATATTTCACCCAGTCGTTCCAGAAGGTGTTGCCGGGCAGCACCGTGCGCTTGACCTTGATGCCGGCGTCGCGCAACTGCGCGGCCACGGCGTCGGTGGTGTTGCGCCGCCAGTCGTCGTCGATCGAGATGATCTCATGCTCGAAGTCGGCCATGCCGGCCTCTTCCATCAGCGCCTTGGCGCCGGCGGGGTCGGCCTTGACCTTGGGCAGTTCGGCGTATTCGGGATGGATCCGGCAGACATGGTGGTTTTCGGCCACCTCGCCCCGGTTGCCATAGCCCAGTTCGAGACAGACGGCGTTGTCGACCGCCATCGCCAGCGCCTTGCGCACGCGCTTGTCGGCATAGGGTTTCTTGCCGTCGATCTCGGCCAGTTGGTTGGGACGGATCACGATGGTCGCGGCGGTCACCACCTCGGACTGGACCAGGCCGATGTCGTTCATGATGTCGATGAACTCGCCCACCGACTCATAGAGCATGTCGACCTCTTCGGATTCGATCGCCGCCAGCCAGGCCGATGGATCGGTGCCGTAGTCGATGTACTCGATGGTGTCGAGGTAGGGGCCGCCATAGACCTCGGTGCCCCACCAGGTGTGATCGGCGGCGCGTTCCAGCGTGGCGCCGACGCCGACCTCGATATTGGTCAGCTTGTAGGGGCCGGTGCCGATCAGGTCGTTCGGGTTGGCCGGGTCGTAGCTGGCATGCACCACGGCGGCCGGGTAGTCGGCGAGGCCGGGGATGATCGAGATGTCCGGCGTCGCGCATTTGAGCAGCACGGTGGAGGCATCGACCACGGTGATCGCGCCGTCGCGGGCCTTGCCGGTGTCGGGATCGACCAGCGAGCCGACGCGCGCGGCCATCGAGTTGCCCTCGACGTCCTTCTCGCACCAGCGGGCGATGTTGCGGGCCACGTCCTCGGCGGTGAAATCGTCGCCGTTGTGCCACTTGGCGCCCTGCCGCACCTTCAGCGTGTATTCGGTGGCATCGTCGTTCACCGACCAGCTTTCGAGCAGCATGCCCCGGAACGAGCCGTCATTGTTGTATTCGACCAGGTATTCGCAGGTGCCGCGGGTGGCACAGGCGATTTCCGACCAGTCGGCGGTGCGGGTGTCCTTCAGGGCCTTGACCTGCATCTGGACGCGCAGCGTGCCGCCCGCCTTGGGGGTGGCGGCCTGCGCCATGCCGGGCGCCGCGGCGCCGATCAGGCCGTAGGCGGCCGTCGCCGAAACGCCGAGAGCCGTGGCGCGGGTCAGAAACTCGCGCCGGCTGAGCTTGCCATCCCTGTACTCCTGGGCGTGCATATGCGCCGCCGGGTGGATGGGTCTTCCGTTGAGTGTCGGGTTGTTCATTTAGATCTCCCTGTGTGCCAGTGGTTCAGGCTGAGTTTTGTTGGCCGGCGCGGATTTGGCCGGCGCCGTTCCGGGTGAAAGTCTGCGTCTCTTTCCGGATGTCCCCCATGACCTTCATTCGGCATCAGAAATGCACATCCGTCAACGGTTTGAATTAGCATTGCATTGTAGGAAAGCGACATCAACAGGTCAAAAACCGACAAGACGCTTTTGCGATCCAGTTACGCGGCGGGTCGCACCGATTTGCGCAACGCCGTCGGTGTCTTTTGCGTGTGCTGCTGGATGAAGCGGGTGAAATAGGCCGCGCTGCCAAATCCGAGATGGCGCGCGATGTCCTGCACCGGGACATCGGTTGTGATCAGCAGGCGCCGTGCGGCGTGCAGTTGACGCTCGGTCAGCAGGGTGGCGGCGGTGCGCCCGGTCTCGGCCCGGCAGACCCGCGTCAGGTGGGTCGGGGTGACCCCGAGCGCCTCGGCATGGTTGGCCATACTGGCGCCGCTGGCATACTCCCGAACCAGCCGTTCGCAATAGGCAATCACCAGCCGCCGGGCCGCGCTGTGCCTGGGGGCGGGGTCCTCGGGCAGGTGCCGGCGCAACCAGACTGCCATCAGATCGCCATAGGCGCGCATTGCTGAATGGAAAAGCGGGCGATGCGCGTTCTGCTCGCGCCCCATCGCCTCGAACAGGGCGGTCAGCTCGGCCTGGGCCGCGACGTCGCGAACGCGCAGGTGTTGCACCGATTGCGGCAGGGCCAGGTTGGCGCTGTCCGGGATCACCAGCGCCTGGCCGAACCCGTTGCGCATCAATTCGATCGCCATCAGGTTGCGGGCCGGGATGAACAGGGCGTTATGCGTGCCGATGCCGCGCCGCACCCCGTCGAGCAGCGCGACGCCCTGGCCCTTGGTGATCCAGATCAGCAGATGCTCGGCCCGGTCATGGGCAAGTTCGAGCTGCCACGCCCCGGCTTTTGCCAGTTGCGCCAATGTGACCAGACGCAGGTCGTCCATTTCGTTTGGATCGAAGGGCATTGGCAAAAAATGTCTGTCATCATCGGGGGTTATACCCGGTTTTACACCACAAAAACCGGCCGCGGACAAGTCTGGCGCTCACCCTGCGGGGCGGACCTGCTGCCAGTGGCGCATTTTCGCGCGAAACCAGGTGCGTTGCCGCTTGGCGAACCGGCGGGTGGCGATGGTGGCCCGGTCCCGCGCCTCGTCAAGGGTACATCGGCCCTCGATATAGGCCATCAGCTCCGGCACGCCGATCGCGCGAAAGGCGGGCAGGGCGGGGGTGTAGTGGTCGCGCATGGCCGCCACCTCGTCGACCGCGCCCTGTGCCAGCATCGCGTCGAACCGCCGCGCGATGCGGTCGAGGAGCCAGTCCCTGGGAACGTCGAACAGCAGCGGCACGGCGGCGGCGAGCGGCAGCAGCGGCGGCGGCGTGTCGGCCTGCCAGTCGGCCAACGGGCGGCCGGTGGCGCGCTGCACCTCCCAGGCGCGCTGGACTCGCGCCCGGTTTTGCCGGTCCAGGCCCGCGGCGGTCGCCGGGTCGAGATCGGCGAGCAGGGTGTCGAGCGGGATCAGATCGGCCTCGGCGCGCAATTCCGGCGGGGTCGGCGGGATCTCGGCCAACCCCACGGTCAGCGCGGTGAAATAAAGCCCGGTGCCGCCCACGATGATCGGGCGTCGGCCGGACCGGAGCAGAGGCGCCACCTCGCGCAGCCAGTGACCGGCGGAATATTGCGCGTCGCAGGGGACATGGCCGTAAAGCCGATGCGGCGCCTGCGCCTCTTCCGCCTCGCTGGGCCGCGCGGTGACGATGCGCCAGCAGGAAAACACCTGGCTGGCGTCGGCGTTCACCACCACGCCGCCGCGCTTCTGGGCGATTTCCAGCGCCAGCGCCGACTTGCCCGAGGCGGTGGGCCCCGCGATCAGCACCGGCCGGTCGTCGGGAAATTCGGAAAGCTTGCTCGGATTCAGCATGTCGGCCTGTTGGAAACCGTCGAAACCCGCCCCGGTCCGGCGGTTGGCGCATTGAACCTTGCGGCGAATTCCGACATTTTGCGCGAAAATAACCCCGTGCCGGAGAGAAGCGCAACATGACCTCGTCCAATTCCCCCGAACCGCAACCGAAAAAGACGACGTACAAACGTGTGCTGCTGAAGATCTCCGGCGAGGCCCTGATGGGCGACCAGGGGTTTGGCCTGCACCCGCCGACCGTCCAGCGCGTCGCGCAGGAGGTCAAATCGGTGCACGAGATGGGCGTCGAGATCTGCATGGTGATCGGCGGCGGCAACGTGTTTCGCGGGTTGCAGGGCAGCGCCCAGGGGATGGAGCGGACCACCGCCGATTACATGGGGATGCTGGCCACGGTGATGAACGCCCTGGCGATGCAGAGCGCGCTGGAGGGGATCGGTGTGTTCACCCGGGTGATCAGCGCGATCCGCATGGACGAGGTCTGCGAGCCCTACATCCGCCGCCGCGCGGTGCGCCACCTGGAGAAAAAGCGGGTCTGCATCTTTGCCGCCGGCACCGGAAACCCCTATTTCACCACCGACACCGCGGCGACGCTGCGTGCCAACGAAATGGCCTGCGAGGCGATCTTCAAGGGCACCAAGGTGGACGGCGTCTATGACAAGGATCCGGTGAAACACGCCGATGCCAAGCGCTATGACGAGGTCAGCTACGACGACGTGCTGGCCAAGCGGCTGGGGGTGATGGATGCCAGCGCCATCGCGCTGGCGCGCGACAACAACCTGCCGATCATCGTGTTCTCGCTGGACGAACCGGGCGGGTTCAAGGGCATCCTCGCGGGCGAGGGCACCTATACAAAGGTACGCGGCTAGGGGTATAGACCGCGCAAGCATGTAACATGCAGGCGACAATCCTAAGCATGGGGAGAGGGCAGACATGTCCGATGATTTTGAACTCGATACCGACGATCTGAAACGCCGCATGGATGGCGCCATGGCCAATCTGCGCACCGAGTTCGCCTCGCTGCGTACCGGTCGGGCCAGCGCCTCGATGCTGGAGCCGGTGATGGTCGATGCCTATGGCAGCATGACGCCGATCAACCAGGTCGGCACCGTCAACGTGCCCGAGCCGCGCATGGTCACCATCAACGTCTGGGACAAGGGCCTGGTCGGAAAGGTCGAAAAGGCGATCCGTGAAAGCGGGCTGGGGATCAACCCGCAGCTCAACGGCACCATCATCATGCTGCCGATCCCGGAGCTGAACGAGGAGCGCCGGCGCGAGCTGACCAAGGTCGCCGGCCAGTATGCCGAACACGCCCGGGTTTCGATTCGCAACGTGCGCCGCGACGGCATGGACCAGATCAAGAAGGCCAAGGCCGACGGCATGTCCGAGGACGACCAGAAGTTCTGGGAGACCGAGGTGCAGGAGCTGACCGACAAGATGATCGCCGCCGTCGACGGGTCGCTGGAGACCAAGCAAGCCGAGATCATGCAGGTCTGAACGCAACCATGCCGAAGGATCCCGACATCGCGGCCCACCCCCACGGCCCCGGCCACGTCGCCATCATCATGGACGGCAACGGACGCTGGGCGCAGGCGCGCGGGCGGCCGCGGCTGTTCGGCCACCATGCCGGTGCCCGCCGCGTGCGCGAGGTCGTCGAGGCCTGCCCGCGCCTCGGGATCAAGTACCTGACGATCTTCGCCTTTTCGACCGAGAACTGGAAACGCACCCAGGTCGAGGTCGCCGGGCTGATGAGCCTGTTCCGCCGCTATATCGCCAAGGAGATGCAGGCGATCGCGGCCAACAACGTGCGGGTGCGCTTCATCGGCGACCGGGTGCGGCTGGACAAGAAGCTGATTGCGCTGATGGACCAGCTCGAACAGGAGACCGGCGGAAACACCGGCACGCAGCTGACCATCGCGCTGAACTACGGCGGCCGCGACGAGGTGGCCCGCGCCACCAAGCGGTTGGCGCAGGACGTCGCAGACGGCAGGTTGCGCCCCGAGGACGTCGATGAGGAAACCTTGCCGAAATACCTCGACACCCATGTTCTGCCCGACCCGGATCTGGTGATTCGAACCAGCGGCGAGGCGCGGATCTCGAACTTCCTGCTGTGGCAGTCGGCCTATGCCGAGTATGAATTCATCGATACGCTCTGGCCCGATTTCACCGCCGACGAACTGTCGCGCCTGTGCCAGAGTTACGGCGCGCGCGACCGCCGCTTCGGGTCGGTCAAGGCATGAGCGGAGCGGGCCAATGGGGGGACCTGACCGCGCGCCTGCTGTCCGGCCTCGTGCTGGCGGTGGCAGGGCTCGGCGCGGTCTGGGCGGGCGGCTATTACTTCGTCAGTTTCGTTTCGGTGGTGACCGGGCTGATCGCTTGGGAACTGACCCGGATGCTGGCGCCCGAGGACGGGATGCGCGCGGTGGTGATGGGCGCAGTCTCCGGCGTCGCGGGGTTCCTGGCGATCTATTTCCCCGCCGGCCTGGCCTTGCCGACGCTGCTGGTGCCGGCCATCGTCGGATACGCCTGGATGCCGGCGCACCGGAGGGTGTTCGTGCCGTTCCTGGTGTTCATCCTGCTGGCCGCCTTCGGCATGATGTCGGTGCGCAGCGAATTCGGCTTTGTCTGGATGCTCTGGCTGGTGCTGGTGGTGGCGGGCACCGATATTGCCGGGTACTTTGCCGGCCGCCTCCTCGGCGGGCCGAAATTCTGGCCCGCGATCAGCCCGAAAAAGACCTGGTCGGGCACCGTTGCCGGCTGGGGCGTCGCCGCTGCGGTCGGCGGGATCTTCATGCTCCTGACCGGGGTCGGGGCGTGGCTGGTGTTGCTGTCGGCCGCCACCTCCTTTGCCGCGCAACTGGGTGACATCGCCGAAAGCGCGGTGAAACGCAAAAGCGGGGTCAAGGACTCCAGCGCGCTGATCCCGGGGCACGGCGGGCTGTTCGACCGGTTCGACGGTATGCTTGGGGCGGCGATTCTGGTGCTGGTGGTGATGCATCTGACCGGCTATCCGCCCGGACCTGTATGATCTGGAGCACTCGGAAAGGACAAGCGTGATGCGGCGGGTGACGATCCTGGGCGCGACCGGCTCGATCGGGCAGAACACGATCGACCTGATCCGGCGCGAGCCGGAGGCCTATGACGTGGTGGCGCTGACCGGCGGAGCCAATATCGCCCGGCTGGCAGAGGACGCCCGCGCGCTCGGGGCGGAGCTGGCAGTGACCGCCTATGAGGACCGGCTGGAGGATCTGCGCGCCGCACTGGCAGGCAGCGGAATCGCGGCGGCGGCAGGATCGCAGGCGGTGATCGAGGCGGCCCGCCGCCCGGCCGACTGGATCATGTCCGCCATCGTCGGATCGGCCGGCCTCGCGCCCGGCCTCGCGGCGCTGGAGCAGGGCACGACGCTGGCGTTGGCCAACAAGGAATCGCTGGTCTGTGCCGGGGCGCTGATGCTGGCGACGGCGCGGCGCCACGACGCCCGCATCCTGCCGGTGGACAGCGAGCATTCGGCGGTGTTCCAGGCGCTGGCGGGCGAGGAGATGACGGCGGTCGAGCGTATCGTGATCACCGCCTCCGGCGGCGCCTTCCGTGACTGGCCGATGGACCGGCTGGCCCGGGCGACCGTGGCCGAGGCCTCGAGCCATCCCAACTGGGACATGGGCCAGCGAATCACCATCGACAGCGCCTCGATGTTCAACAAGGCGCTGGAGGTGATCGAAACGCGGGAATTCTTCGGCGTGCGTCCGGAGCAGATCGAGGTGCTGGTGCATCCCGAATCCCTGATCCACGCACTGGTGGGGTTCAATGACGGGGCGCTGATGGCCCATGTCGGCGCGCCCGACATGCGCCACGCCATCGGCTATGCGCTGCACTGGCCTGACCGCCGCGCGCTTCCGGTGCCGCGACTTGACCTCGCGCAGGTCGGCACGATGACGTTCCGGGCGCCGGACGAGGCGCGCTATCCCGCGCTGCGTCTGGCCCGCGCGGTGATGGACATGGGCGGGCTGGCCGGTGCGGCCTTCAACGCCGCCAAGGAACGCGGCCTCGACGGGTTCATCGCCGGGCGTATCGGATTTCTCGACATGGCCACCGTCGTGGAACGCGTTCTTGACCGTTTCGTGACCCAGGGCGACCGGCTGAACGCGGCGATGACCCTTGATAACGTGCTGCAAACAGACCATGTCGCCCGGATATGGGCAGATGAGGCAATGACCGAGAGGGCAGGGGAAAGCTTTTGAATATTATTGAATTGATCCCGCAGTTTGGCGGGCTGGTCTATACGATTGCTGCCTTTGTCATCGCCCTTTCCGTGATCGTTGCGGTGCATGAATACGGCCATTACATCGTCGGTCGCTGGTCCGGCATCCATGCCGAGGTGTTCTCGCTCGGCTTCGGTCCGGTGCTGTGGAGCCGCAAGGACAGGCGCGGCACGCGCTGGCAGATCGCGGCGCTGCCCTTTGGCGGTTACGTCAAGTTCCTCGGCGATGCCAACGCGGCCTCGGGCAAGGACGGCGAGACCATGGCCGAGATCTATCGCGAAAGCCCCGAGGATCTGCGCCACACCATGCATGGCGCGCCGCTCTGGGCGCGCAGCGCGACGGTGGCGGCAGGGCCGGTGTTCAATTTCGTCATGTCGATCCTGGTCTTCACGGCGGTGTTCATGGTGCAGGGGGTGGCGCGCGATCCGCTGACCGTGGGCAAGCTCTACCCGCTGCCGGAGCAGGGGATCGAGTTGCGCGAAGGCGACGAGATCCTGTCGATCGGCGGGGTCGAGGCGCCGGGGGCCGAGGATGGTATTTCGTGGTCGGCGTTCACTGCGGCGCTGCCGCAGGCGCCGGTGCTGGACTATCGCGTGCGCCGCGACGGGCAGGAGATGACGGTCACCGGGCCTTACCCGTTTCCGCCCTATGTCCATCGGGTCGCGCCGCGTAGCGCCGCGATGGACATCGACCTGCGCCCGGGCGACGTGATCACCGCCCTGGACGGCGAGACGATCCATGCCTTCGACCAGTTGAAACAGGCGGTTGAAAGCTCGGGCGGGCGGCCGCTGCTGCTCAATGTGTGGCGCGACGGCGAGATGCTGGACTTTGCGCTGGCGCCGCGCCGCACCGACGAACCGACGCCCGATGGCGGCTTTGCCACCCTGTGGCGGATCGGCATCGCCGGCGGCATGGCGTTCGAGCCCGCGACCGAGACCGCCGGGCCCGTCGCCGCGTTTCTGGGCGGGCTGTCGCAGACCTGGTCGATCATCCAGGGCTCGCTGTCGGGGCTGTGGCACATGGTCACCGGCGCGATCAGTACCTGCAATATCTCCGGTCCCATCGGCATTGCAGAAACCTCAGGCGCGATGGCCAGCCAGGGCGCGCAGAGCTTCATCTCCTTCATCGCGGTGCTGTCCACCGCGGTGGGGCTGCTGAACCTGTTCCCGATCCCGGCGCTGGATGGCGGTCACCTGATGTTCTACGCCTATGAGGCGGTGGTCGGCAAACCGCCCAGCGACGGCGTCGTGCGCGTGCTGATGGCAATCGGTCTGGCGCTCATTCTGTCGTTGATGGTCTTTGCCCTGGGCAACGATCTGCTGTGCTGAGGCGCCGGCGCGGCGGGATGGCGGCAGACTGCACGCCCTAGTGTTGCCATATTCGGCCCCTAACCTGTGCAAACGCAGGAATAGAATGCCGGAAGGACCACGGGATGCACACTCTGGAGCGGTCATATCGCGGGCTCAGCCTGGTGATGGAACTGAACTGGGACCTGATCATTTACATGGCCACCATTGCCGTGGCCTTGCTGGCGGGCGCCTGGCTGGGCAGCCTGCTCTAGGCTCTGCGCAGGCTGCGGCGAAGCCCCCCGAAAAACGTCAACTGGGCTTTTGACAACGCCGGGCAATCCCGATACTCACAGTCCCAATGTCTGCTTAACACTGGGTTCAAGATAATGGGATTGGGGAGCACCGCAGGGGAACCCTGCGTTGAACGTGATTTTGGTCGCACCATTCTGCATCGTGTGCTTCCCGCGTTCGTTTTCATCTTTTCGCTGCTGCTCACGGTACTGCCAGAGACCGCGTCGGCGCAAAGCTATCGCTTCAATTCGGTGCGCGTCGAGGGCAACCAGCGGATCGAAGCGGCCACAATCGTGGCCTATACCGGGATCGAACGCGGCAAGACCGTTTCGGCCGGTGAATTGAACGACGCCTATCAGCGCGTCATCGGCAGCGGATTGTTCGAGACCGTCGACCTGACGCCACGCGGCGGAACGCTGGTGGTTTCGGTCACCGAGTATCCCACGATCAACGTGATCAACTTCGAGGGCAACCGCCGGATCAAGGACGAGGATCTGGCCAAGATCGTCGAATCCACGTCGCGGCAGGTCTTCAACCCGGCACAGGCCGAGCGTGATGCCAACACCATCGCCACCGCCTATTCGCAGCAGGGGCGAGTCGCAGCGACGGTTACGCCGCGTATCATCCGCCGCAGCGACAACCGGGTCGATCTGATTTTCGAGATCGCCGAGGGCACGACGATCGAGGTCGAGCGCGTCAGTTTCGTCGGCAATCGCATCTACTCCGACCGGCGGCTGCGGCAGGTGATGGAAACCAAACAGGCCAACATCCTGCGCGCCTTCTTTCGCTCCGATACGCTGATCGAGGACCGTATCGAGTTCGACAAGCGGGTGCTGCGCGATTTCTACCTGTCGCGCGGCTACGTGGATTTCCGGGTGAACAGCGCAAACGTGGAATTCACCCGCGAGCGCGACGCCTTCTACCTGGTGATGGACGTGCAGGAGGGGCAGCAGTTCCGCTTTGGCAAGATCACCACGGTCAGCGAGTATCCCGGCGTGGATGCCGCGGCGTTCCAGGACGCGCTCAAGATCCGGACCGGGGCGGTGTATACGCCGACGCTCGTGGAGACGTCGATCACGCGCCAGGAACGGCTGGCGATCAAGCAGGGAATCGATTTCCTCCGGGTCGAACCGCGGATTACCCGCAATGAACGCGACCTGACGCTGGACGTGGAATTCGCCCTGACCAAGGGGCCGCGGATCTTCGTCGAACGTATCGATATCGAGGGCAACACCACGACCCTCGACCGCGTGGTGCGCCAGCAGTTCCAGATCGCCGAGGGCGACCCGTTCAACCCGCGTGAAATCCGTGCCAGCGCCGAACGCATCCGCGCGCTCGGGTTCTTCGAAAACGCCAATGTCGAGGCGCGCGAAGGCTCCTCTCCCGAACAGGTCATCGTCGATGTGAACGTCGAGGAGAAACCGACCGGCTCGCTCAACCTCGGGGGTTCCTTTTCGGTCAGCAACGGATTCGGCGTCGCCATCGGCCTGACCGAGAACAACTTCCTCGGTCGGGGCCAGCGCCTGTCGTTCACCTTTTCGACCGCGGAGGACGCGGAATCCTACATTCTGGGCTTTACCGAACCGTTCCTGCTTGGGCGCGAACTTCGTTTCAATCTCGACATGGGCTATGCTGAGACCGATTCCAGCTACTCCGCCTTCGACACCGGGCGCGCGTTCTTCTCACCGTCGCTCACCTATAAACTGGCGGAAAAATCCAAGCTGAACGTCCGGTACTCCTGGGACGGAAGCGAGATGAAATCGCGGGAAACCCCGATCCACGGCCCGGTCATTGGCACCGAAATCGGTCAGGGCGCCCTGACCAGCAGTTCGCTCGGGTTCACCTATACCTACGACAGCCGGGTCACCGGGCTTGATCCCAACTCGGGTGTTCTGCTGGAATTCGGGGCTGACTACGCCGGCCTGGGCGGCGACAACCAATACCTGCGGACCAGCGCCAAGGCGACCGCGCAGACCAAGGTTTTCAACGAGGAAATCACTCTGCGCGCCACCGTCGAAGCCGGTGCGCTGAGCTGGATGAGCAACAACAACAGTCGCGTTCTGGACCGCTTCGTGTTGTCGTCGGACATTATGCGCGGGTTCGAATCCTATGGCATCGGTCCGCGCGACCTGTCGCCGGACGCGACCGGGGTCGCCTATGACGACGGTCTCGGCGGCAACCTCTATGCCGTGGCCCGGTTCGAGGCGGATTTCCCGCTTGGCCTGCCGGAGGAACTGGGCCTTCGCGGCGGGGTGTTCCTCGATGTCGGCAACCTGTGGGACCTGAGCGATGCCAACACCGCCGCCGCTGCCTCGACCTGCGGGCCGGCCGGCACCTCGTCCTGCATCGTCGGCGCCGATGGCGCCTGGCGCTCGGTGATCGGGCTGTCGTTCCTCTGGAACACCGGCTTCGGCCCCTTGCGGTTCAATTTCTCCAAGGCGATCAGCAAGGAATCCTACGACAAGGAACAGTCCTTCGACCTGACCCTTCAGGCGCAGTTCTGATCGCCGGGGATGGCGCGGTCGCGGGCGCATATCGTCTGGGGGCTAGTGCTGGCTCTGCTCTGCGCCGGGCTGGTCGCTCCGGCCGGTCCGGGCGCCGCCCAGCAGCTTGGCCTGCCGCAGTCGGCGATCCTGACCATCGAGACCGACAGGCTGTTTTCGCAATCGGCCTTCGGCAGGCGCACCGCCAATGAGATCGAGGCCGACAGCGCGGTGCTGGCGGCCGAGAACCGGCGCATCGAGGCCGAACTGATGGCCGAGGAGCAGGACCTGACCACGCGCCGCCCGGAGATGGAGCCCGAGGCGTTTCGTACCCTGGCCGATGCCTTCGACGAAAAGGTCCAGTCGATCCGGCGCACCCAGGAATCCAAGACCCGGGCCCTGAGCCAGCGGGCCGACAAGGCGCGGGTGGAGTTCCTGCGCGCCGCACGACCGGTGCTTGAGGCGCTCATGCGCGAGGCCGGCGCCGGCGTGATCCTGGAACGCTCCAGCGTGTTCCTCAGCGCCAACGCCACCGATATCACCGATCTGGCAATCATGCGCATCGACGCGGCCATCGGCGACGGCAAGAGTGCGACACCCGAGGTCGATCAATAGCGCGGCTTGCCGAAGCCGGGCGGGGTTGCTAGTCAGGCCGCAACGTTCAACAACGGGAAACCATCCATGACCGCAGAGTTGAAAAGCGCGGATATCGAATTGATCCAGCGCATCCTTCCCCACCGGTATCCGTTCCTTCTGGTGGACAAGGTGGTCGATATCGACGGCTACAGCGCCGCGCGTGGCATCAAGAACGTGACGATGAACGAACCGCAGTTCCAGGGCCATTTCCCCGGAACCCCGATCATGCCCGGTGTCACCATCGTCGAAGCCATGGCACAGACCGCCGGCGTAATGCTGGGGGTCGGCATGGATATCATCGATTCCGACCTGCTGATCTATTTCATGAACATCGACAAGTGCAAGTTCCGCCGCAAGGTGGTGCCCGGCGATGTGCTCGAGATGCATGTGACCACCCTGCGCGGCAAGCCCGGCGGCAAGATCTTCAAATTCTCCGGCAAGGCGACGGTGGCCGGGGAAACCGCCGCCGAGGCAGAGTTCTCCGCGATGGTCGATATCCGGAAGGAATGACCGAGATGAGCCGGATACACCCCAGCGCGATTGTCGAGGACGGCGCCCGGCTGGGCGAGGGCTGCGTCGTCGGCCCGTTCTGCGTTGTCGGCCCCAAGGTGGTTCTGGGCGATCGGGTCGAACTGAAAAGCCATGTGGTGGTCACCGGCGATACCCGGATCGGCGAGGACACGGTGATCTTTCCTTTCGCGGTGATCGGCGAGATTCCGCAGGACCTGAAGTACCAGGGCGAGGATACCCGGCTGGTCATCGGTGCCCGCAACCGGATCCGCGAACACGCGACGATGAACCCGGGCACCACGGGGGGCGGCGGGGTCACGCGGATCGGCGACGACGGGCTGTTCATGGCCGGCACCCACATCGCGCATGATTGCCAGATCGGCGACCGGGTGATCCTGGTGCACCATGTCGCCATCGCCGGTCATTGCGTGCTCGAGGACGATGTCATCGTCGGCGGCCTGTCGGGGGTGCACCAATGGGTGCGGATCGGGCGTGGCGCGATCATCGGCGGGCTGACCCGGGTGACCAACGATGTCATCCCCTATGGTCTGGTGCAGGCCCCGCGCGGCGAGCTTGACGGGCTGAACCTGATCGGGCTGAAGCGCCGGGGGGTGGCGCGCTCGGACATTACCGCGCTGCGCGCGGCGTTCCAGATGCTGGCCCAGGGCGAGGGCACCTTTCAGGATCGCGCCCGTCGCCTGGGCGAGGACACCGACAGCGATTACGTGCGCCATATCGTCGATTTCGTCATGGGCGAGACCGACCGTTCGTTCCTGACGCCGGGGGGCTAGGGCATGCTGGCGCTGCTTGCGGGGCGCGGGGCGCTGCCGGGTGCGATATCGGCGACGCTGGACATCGCGCCGCTGGTCTGTGCGCTGGAAAGCAACCCGCCGGACCGGCTCACGGTCGATATCACCTACCGGATCGAGACCTTGGGCAGCCTGCTGGAACACCTCAGGGAACGTGATGTCGACCGCGTCTGCATGGCCGGTGGGATCGACCGCCCGCAGATCGATCCCTCGGCGATCGACGCCGCGACGCTGCCGCTGGTGCCGGTGCTGACCGAAGCGCTCGCCACGGGCGATGACGGGGCGTTGCGCGCGCTGATCGGGATCTTCGAGACCGCCGGTTTTTCCGTGCTGCCCGCGCAGGAGGCTGCGCCCGGCCTGCTGATGGCGCCCGGTGCCCCCACGATGGCGCAGCCGACCGACATTCACCGTGCCGACGCCACCCGCGGCGCCGGGATCGTGGCGGCGATGGCGGCGGCGGATATCGGCCAGGCCTGCGCGGTGCGGCGCGGACAGGCGCTGTCGGTCGAGGGGGTGTTCGGCACTGACTGGATGCTGGCGGCGCTGGCCGAGCGCCCCGATGGCGAAGGCGGCTTGCTGTTCAAGGCGCCGAAGCCGGGGCAGGACCGGCGCGCCGATCTGCCCGCCATCGGGCCGGAAACCGTGCGCGCCGCCGCCGGTGCCGGGCTGGAGGGGATCGTGATCGAGGCCGGCGGCGTCATCGTGCTGGACCGGCCCGGGGTGATTGCCGCCTGCGACCGGATGGGCATGTTCCTCTGGTCGCGGGAGCCGCAGGGCTGATGCGCGCCTTTCTGGTCGCCGGAGAGCCGTCGGGCGACCGGCTGGGCGGGACGCTGATGCAGGGGCTCCGGCAACTGGCGCCGGGGATCACCTTTGACGGGGTCGGCGGACCGCAGATGCAGGCGCAGGGCCTCGTCAGCCGCTTTCCCATGGATGAACTCAGCGTCATGGGCATCGCCGAGGTTCTGCCGAAATACTTCGACCTCAAGCGCCGGATCGAACAGACCGCGCACGCGGTGATCGAGGTGAAACCGGATGTGCTGATCACCATCGACAGCCCGGATTTCTGCCTGCGCGTGGCCCGTCTGGTCAAGGCGGAAACCAGGGTCCGCACGGTGCACTATGTCGCGCCCTCGGTCTGGGCCTGGCGGCCGAAGCGCGCCGACCGGATGGCGCGGGTGATCGATCATGTTCTGGCGCTCTTGCCGTTCGAGCCGCCTTATATGCAGGCGGCCGGGATGGCCTGCGATTTCGTCGGTCACCCGGTGGTGGCCGAGCCGGTGGCGACCGCCGGGGAGGTATCCCGGTTTCGCGCCCGCCACGGGCTGGGCGCGGTGCCGGTGCTGCTGGTCCTGCCCGGATCGCGCAAGGGCGAGGTCGCAAAGCTCGCGCCGGTTTTCGGCACGGCGCTGGGGCCGGTCCTCGCGGCGCGGCCCGATCTGCAGGTGGTGGTTCCGGCCGCCGCCCCGGTGGCGGGGATGGTGCGCGAGATGGCATCGGACTGGCCCGGCGCGCCGCTGATCCTCGATCCCGGCGACACCGGTCCCGCGACCGCAGCGACCGACAAGCGCGCCGCCTTCGCCACCGCGCAGCTTGCGCTTGCGGCCTCCGGCACCGTGGCGCTGGAACTGGCCGCGGCCGACACGCCGATGGTCATGGCCTACAAGGTGAACTGGCTGACCTGGCAACTGGTACGCCCAATGGTGCGGGTCGATACCGCCAACCTGGTCAACCTGGTCAGCGACACCCGCGTGGTGCCCGAATGCCTCGGCCCCGATTGCCGGCCCGAGCTGATCGCCCGGGCGATGCTGGAGGTTCTGAAGCATCCCGGCGCGCAGAAAGACGCCATGCGGCTGACCATGGAGCGGCTGGGGCAGGGCGGCGAGGCGCCGGGGCTGCGCGCGGCGCGGGCGGTGCTGGCGCGGTTGTAACGGTCAGTCGCCCCGCCAGATCCAGCCGCCGCCGAAGATCCTCGTGCCCCCGGTTTCATAGAACACGCAGGCCTGGCCGGGGCTGACACCTTCCTCCGGGGTCAGCAATTCGACCTCCGCCGTGGTCGGGGACATCGGCCGCACGATCGCTTCGCGCGGCGGGCGGGTCGAGCGGACCTTGACCGAAAGATGCCACTCGGGCCGGCTGTCGAACGGCTCATCCCCCAGCCAGTTGATCTCGCGCACCGGGATCACCCGGGTCGCCAGCATGTCCTTGGGGCCGACCACGACCTGCTTCTTGTCGACATCGAGCCTGACCACGTAAAGCGGCTCGCTCAAGCCACCGATGCCAAGCCCCCGGCGCTGGCCGATGGTATAGTGGATCACGCCGTCGTGGCTGCCCAGCACCCGACCGTCGGCATGCACGATCTCGCCCGGGTCGACGGCGCCGGGGCGCAGTTTTTCGATCACGCTGGCATAATCGCCATTGGGCACGAAACAGATGTCCTGGCTGTCTGGCTTGTCGGCCACCGCCAGCCCGTAATCCGCCGCCATCGCGCGTGTCGCCGCCTTGCCGGGCAGATGCCCCAGCGGGAACCGCAGGAATTCGAGCTGCTCCGGCGTGGTCGAGAACAGGAAATACGACTGGTCGCGGTTCGGATCGGCGGCGCTGTGCAACTCCGGCCCGTTCGGTCCGATCTTGCGCTGGATGTAATGGCCGGTGGCCATGCAATCGGCCTCCAGATCCCTGGCCGTTTCCAACAGATCCTTGAACTTCACCCGCTCGTTGCAGCGGATGCAGGGCACCGGGGTGGCGCCGGCGAGGTAACTGTCGGCGAACTCGTCGATCACGGCATCCTTGAAGATATTCTCGTAATCCAGCACGTAATGGGGAAAGCCGCGCTCCTCGGCCACGCGCCGGGCGTCGTGGATGTCGATCCCCGCACAGCAGGCGCCCTTTTTCGCCAGCGCCGCGCCGTGATCGTAAAGCTGCAGCGTCACGCCGACCACGTCATAGCCCTCGGCGGAAAGATGCGCCGCCACGACCGAGCTGTCGACACCGCCGGACATCGCCACGACGACCCGCGTCTCGGCCGGCGGTTTGGGCAGGCCCAGCGAGTTCAGCGGTGCATCGGTGTCCAGCGCCATGGCGGCGGCTCCTCATTGGTGGCGGGGTGCGGAAAGTACGTCGGAATATAGGAAAATGCCAGATACTCGCAAGGGGGCGGTTTCACCACCCGTTAAGAGGTGCTGCCGACCATGGGGGCGGGACTGCTCAGGGGTTGGAGATGTATCTGAAAAAAGTGGAAGGACCACGCGCGGTCAGGCTGCCGAACGGAACCAGGATGACACGCGCCGATCTGCCGCCGGCAACGACCCAACGGTGGGTGGCGTCGCGCAAGGCCGCTGTCGTTCGGGCGGTTCTCTACGGGCTGATAACCGAGACCGAGGCCAAGACCCGCTATGCGTTAAGCGATGAAGAGTTGAAATCCTGGGTCGAGGCCGTGACGACGCACGGAGAAAAGGCTTTGAAAGCAACGGCATTGAAGACATATAGACAACGTTAGGTTGTTTGGGTATCCTCTCGGTAAACTCCATCGCGGTAACATGCGATTAACTTTTTTTCGCCAAGGTTAACGCAATACTGGAAAAGCGAGTTCACGGAGAGTTTCCTGATGCGTGTTTTATTGGTGGAAGACGACCCGGCCACGTCGAGAAGTATTGAATTGATTTTGACCCATGCCAACCTGAACGTCTACGCGACGGAACTGGGCGAAGAGGGAATAGATCTGGCCAAGCTCTACGACTACGACCTGATCCTGCTGGACCTGAATCTGCCCGACATGAACGGGCACGAGGTGCTTCGCCAGATCCGTATGGCGCGGATCGACACCCCGATCCTGATCCTTTCCGGCTCGGACGATACCGAAAGCAAGATCAAGGGATTCGGATTTGGCGCCGACGATTACCTGACCAAGCCGTTCCACCGCGATGAACTGGTGGCGCGCATCCACGCGATCATCCGCCGCTCAAAGGGGCATTCGCAATCGGTCATCCACACCGGAAAGGTCGCGGTCAACCTCGATGCGAAAACGGTCGAGGCGGAGGGCACCCCGGTGCACCTGACCGGCAAGGAATACCAGATGTTCGAGCTGCTCAGCCTGCGCAAGGGGACCACGCTGACCAAGGAGATGTTCCTGAACCATCTCTATGGCGGCATGGATGAGCCGGAGCTCAAGATCATCGACGTGTTCATCTGCAAGCTGCGCAAGAAGCTCGGACAGGCCACCGGCGGAGACAATTACATCGAAACCGTCTGGGGGCGTGGCTATGTGTTGCGCGACCCGCGCGAGGACGAGAGCGACACGCATCTGGCGGCTTCGGCCTGACCTCCTGACCGCGCCCGGCGCCCTCGCAGCGTCTGGACCTGCGGCCTGCCGCGCCGTATCACGGGAACCGGAGAAACACCCGGGATCATCTGTGGGGCGCGCGCCACCGTGACTGACGACATCGACATCAAGCGACTGACCGAAGACCAGGCGCGGGCGGAACTGGCGCGGCTGGCCGATCTGCTGGCCCGGGCCGACGCCGCCTATCACACCGAGGACGCGCCGGTGATCTCGGACGCAGAGTATGATCGGCTGAAACGCCGAAATACCGCGATCGAGGCCCGATTCCCCGGCCTGAAACGTACCGACAGCCCCTCTGACCGGGTCGGCGCCCGGCCCGCCGAGGGGTTTGCCAAGGTCACCCATGCCCAGCGGATGATGTCGCTGGGCAATGCCTTTGCCCCCGAGGATGTCTCCGGTTTCGATACCAGCGTTCGCAAGTACCTTGGAATGGGGCCGGGGACCGTCGCCTATACCGCCGAGCCCAAGATCGACGGGCTCTCTCTCTCGCTGCGCTACGAGCACGGCGCATTGGTACAGGCCGCCACCCGCGGCGACGGCGCGGTGGGCGAGAACGTGACTGCCAACGCGCTGACCATCGAGGATATACCGCAACGGCTGACCGGCGCGCCGGAACTGCTTGAGGTGCGCGGCGAGGTCTATATGAGCCACGCCGATTTTGCCGCGCTGAACGACAGGCAGGCAGCGCGCGGCGGCAAGAGTTTCGCCAACCCGCGCAACGCCGCCGCTGGCTCGCTGCGGCAGCTGGATGCCGGGATCACCCGGTCCCGCCCGCTGCGGTTCTTCGCCTATGGCTGGGGGGAGCTGTCGCAACCGTTGGCCGAGACCCAGATGGGCGCGATTTCCCGGCTCAAGGCGCTGGGGTTCTCCACCAACGATCTGACCCGGCTGTGCCAGGGGCCCGAGGAGCTTCTGGCCCATTACCGCGCAATCGAGGAACAGCGCGCCACGCTCGGCTATGACATCGACGGCGTGGTCTACAAGGTCGACGATCTGGCGTTGCAGGCGCGGCTGGGATTCCGCTCGACCACGCCCCGCTGGGCCATCGCGCACAAGTTCCCCGCCGAAACCGCCTGGACCCGGCTCGAGGCGATCGACATCCAGGTCGGGCGCACCGGCGCGCTGTCCCCGGTGGCACGGCTGACCCCGGTGACGGTGGGCGGCGTGGTGGTGTCCAACGCCACGCTGCACAACGAGGATTACATCGCCGGGCGCGATTCCTCCGGCGGCGCGATCCGCGACGGCAAGGACATCCGGGTGGGCGACTGGGTGCAAGTCTATCGCGCCGGCGACGTGATCCCCAAGGTGGCCGATGTGGACCTGTCGAAGCGGCCAGAGGAGGCGGAACCGTACATTTTCCCGCGCAAATGCCCCGAATGCGGCTCGGATGCGATCCGGGAAGAGGGGGATTCGGTGCGCCGCTGCACCGGCGGCCTCATCTGCCCGGCGCAGGCGGTGGAAAAGCTGAAACACTTCGTCTCGCGCGCGGCCTTCGATATCGAGGGGCTGGGGGCGAAACAGGTGGAGCAGTTCCACGCCGACGGCTGGATCGCCGAACCGGCGGATATCTTCACCCTGCGGGAGCGCTACGGCAGCGGCATGCAGCAGTTGAAGAACCGCGAAGGCTGGGGCGAGAGGTCGGCGCAGAACCTGTTCGATGCAATCGACGAGCGCAGGACAATCCCGCTCAACCGGGTGATCTTTGCTCTCGGCATCCGCCACGTGGGCGAGGTGGGGGCCGCCGATCTGGCCCGTCACTATACCCGCTGGCCCGCGATGATCTCGTCGCTCGACGCGGCGCGCCCGGCGATGGAGCGGCTTCTGCGGGCCGAGGCCGCCGTGCTGGCCGAACGCGCCGCGGCGGCGCAGGAGGGGCGCCGCGCCCGCGTCACCGACACCCGTGCGGCCGTATGGGCTGAGGACCCGCCGCTGCCCTCCGGTGCCCGCGCGGCGTGGGAGGATCTGGTCGGCGTCGATGGCATAGGGACCACGGTCGCCGTGGCCCTGGTCACCGCCTTTGCCCAGCCCGCCGAACGCGCCTTGATCGACCGTCTGGTCGCGCAACTCGACATTCAGCCGGTCGAGGCACCCGAAACCTCGGGCAGCCCGGTGGCGGGCAAGACCGTTGTTTTCACCGGCACGCTGGAAAAGATGACCCGCGCCGAGGCCAAGGCGCGGGCCGAGGGGCTGGGGGCCAAGGTCTCCGGTTCGGTCAGCAAGAAGACCGATCTGCTGGTCGCGGGTCCCGGTGCCGGGTCCAAGGCCGCCAAGGCCGCCGAACTGGGGATCGAGACCATCGACGAGGACGGCTGGCTCGCGCTGATCGGGGCGGCATGACCGGGCGGCCCGAGGCGCTGTTTCCGCTGTTCGCCGACCTCGAAACGCTCGAGGGGGTCGGCCCCAAGACCGCCAAGCTGATGGCGCAGCTGGAGGTTGAGGCGCCGCGCGACCTGTTGTTCTCCTTGCCCTTCGCTGTGATCGACAGGCGCCGGCGCGACACCATTCGCGGCGCCGAGATCCCCGGCACGCTCACCGTCGAGGTCACGGTCGGGATTCACCGCGCGCCGCGCAATCGCGGCGGCGCCTACCGCGTGCATGTCAGTGACGCGCAGGAGGAGTTCCAGCTGGTCTTTTTCCACGCGCGCGGCGACTACCTCAAGCGGCTGCTGCCGGAGGGGGCGAAACGGGTGGTCTCGGGCAAGCTGGAGCTGTTCGACGGCATCGCCCAGATGGTCCACCCCGATCACGTCCTGCCGGTCGAGGAGGCCGGTGAAATCCCCGAATTCGAACCGGTCTATCACCTGACCCAGGGCGTCAGCCAAAGGGTGATGTACAAGGCCGTGCAGGGGGCGTTGACCCGCGTGCCGGACCTGGCCGAGTGGATCGATCCGGCCTATGTCGCGGCGCAGGGCTGGCCCGGATGGGCCGAGGCGATCCGCGCGTCCCATGCGCCGGTGGGGATGGACGATATCAGCCCCGATGCCCCGGCCCGCGCCCGGCTGGCCTATGACGAGTTCTTTGCCCACCAGATGACCCTGGCGCTGGCCCGGCGGCGCGAACGGCGCGCGCGCGGCATCGCCAGCGCCGGAACCGGGGCGCTGCAGGAAAAGGTGCGCGCGGCGCTGCCCTATGCGCCGACCGGGGCGCAGACGCGGGCGCTCTCCGAGATCGCAAGGGACATGGCCGCGCCGGAACGGATGAACCGGCTGCTTCAGGGCGACGTCGGCGCGGGCAAGACGCTGGTCGCCTTCCTTGCGCTGCTGATCGCGGTCGAGGCGGGCGGGCAGGGGGTGATGATGGCCCCGACCGAGATCCTCGCCCGCCAGCATCTGGAGGCGTTGCAACCCCTGGCCGAAGAGGCCGGCGTGGTGCTGGAGTTGCTCACCGGGCGCGACAAGGGGCGCGAGAGGCAGGCCAAGCTGGCGGCACTGGCGCGCGGCGACATCCAGGTGCTGGTCGGCACCCACGCGGTGTTCCAGGCGGATGTGGAATTTCACGATCTGCGCCTTGCCATCGTCGACGAACAGCATCGGTTCGGCGTGAAACAGCGGATGGAACTGGCCGAAAAGGGCGTGGCGGCCGACATGCTGGTGATGACCGCGACACCGATCCCGCGCAGCCTGTCGCTGGCGCAATACGGCGACATGGATGTCTCGGTGCTGGACGAGAAACCGCCGGGGCGTAAGCCGATCAGGACCGCCGTGCTCAGCACCGAGCGGATGGGCGAGGTGATCGACCACCTGCGCGGGGCCATCGCCGAGGGGCGGCAATGCTATTGGGTCTGCCCGCTGGTGGACGAATCCGAACTGTCCGACCTGACCGCCGCCGAGGAGCGCTTCAAGCACCTGCGCGCGGTGCTGGGCGAGGGGGTGGTGGGGCTGGTGCATGGCCAGATGCCCCCCGATCAGAAAGACGCGGCAATGGCCGGTTTCCAGGCGGGCGAGATCCAGATCCTGGTCGCCACCACGGTGATCGAGGTGGGGGTGAACGTGCCCAATGCCACCATCATGGTGATCGAGCGGGCCGAAATCTTCGGTCTGGCGCAGCTGCACCAGTTGCGCGGACGGGTGGGGCGCGGTGCGGACGAGAGCACCTGCCTGTTGTTGTACCGCCCGCCATTGGGCGAGGGCGGACGGCGGCGGCTGGAACTTCTGCGCGCGACCGAGGACGGGTTCCGCATTTCCGAGGTGGATCTGCAGATGCGCGGCGCCGGCGACCTGATCGGCACTGCGCAGTCGGGCGTGCCCCGGTTCCGCATCGCCGACCTGGAGCGCCAGACCGCGCTGATGGCGGTTGCGCAAAGCGATGCGCGGGCATTGATCGAGGCCGATCCGGGGCTGGAGAGCGACCGTGGCCGCGCCGCCCGCGTGCTGCTCTGGCTGATGCGGCAGGACCGCGCCATCCGCTGGATTTCTGTGGGGTGAGCAGGCTTCCCGGAAACGCTCCAGTGGAGCGTTTCGCCTGCGAACGGGCGGAGCCCCGGGCGTGCAAAGAGGGAACAAATCGCGTTTTGAAAAGATCTTTCTTTTCCGAGGGTTGCCCTTGATGTTCCCAAAAGTTCACAAATGTTCTCAAAAAGTTCTTTACAGGACGTGAGGAAATATGAGAACAAAAGGTCAACACGGAACATCAACCGTCTGACAAACCCGGAGGTGACCCCATGCTGACCCAGATCAAGACGACCCTTTCGACCAGCCGCGAGACGCTCTTGCAGGATGCGCTGGGTGCCGCGGCCTTGATGGCGATGCTGCTGGGCGCGCTGCACCTGCCCGGTCTGGTCTGATACCCGTTTCTGCCTGCGTTCTCGTGCCGGACGGCTCTGCATCTCTGTCCCATTGTTCGATGCAAGGGTGACCTGCCTCAACCGATCCCTGTCCGGCCCGTGCCCAACGGGCCCTGCGCCAACCGGATGCCTCACGAGACGCTCTCACCTGCCGCCGCCCTCCACCCGGAGGTGCGGCGGTTTTTTTCGGAGCAGGGGCCGGCGGATTCGGTCGCAGTCGCCTTAAAGCTCGCCGGTGGTGGCGATCTGCAACAAGGCCGTCAGTACCGCGTTGGCCGCGACCGACGCCAGGATCATCCCCATTACCCGGCTGATGATGGCAGATCCAGCCGTGCCGATCAGACGGATGATCGGCTCGGCCAACCGCATCAACAGATAGGCGGCGGCGATCACACCCAGCATAACCACACCCGTTATCGCCTGATCGGATACGCTGAACCGCTTGTTGTCCGTCAGGATGACAATGGCCAGCATCGCGCCGGGCGACGCCAGCGAGGGGACCGCAAGGGGAAAGATCGCCGGGTTGGTGGCGCGCCGTTCATCGCCGACCATGTCCGGGATTGCCCGCTGCTCGGCCTCGGTCTTGCCTTCGCCAAAAATCATGGTCAGCGCGAAAAGGAACAGAATAATCCCTCCGGCCACCTGAAACGAGTTCAGCCCGATGCCAAGTGCATCAATCAGGATCTGACCAAAGATCAGAAAAAACAACAAGACTGCGGCGCTGACCAGCGCGGCCTGCAGCGCGATCTTCCGCCGCAGGGCGGCCCCGGCTCCGGCGGTGATGGCGATAAAGACAGGGATGGTTCCGATCGGGTCTATCACGACCCACAATGTAACGATCTGTTCCAGAATGCCGTGGATGATCACTGCCTGTACCGCTCTCCAAAGGATATAGATTTCAATTTCGTTGTGCCGTCAGGCGCAATCGGCCTGTTCGGCCTGTTCCATCGCCTCGGCGGTGGCCTCCAGCGCCAGCAGGATCGAGGCATGGCGGTTCTTGTATTCGCGCGCCGGGCGCAGCACCTCCAACCCCTCGAAGGGGGCATCGGGGGCCGGGCCGTCCTGTTTCAGCATCGCCTTGAGCTGGTCGCGCGCGGCCTCGACCTGTGCCCGGGTCACGCCGATGATGACCCCCCCCACCACCGAGGCCGAGGCCTGGCCCAGCGCGCAGGCCTTCACGTCCTGTCCGAAATCGGCGATCCGGTTATCCTTGACCTTGACGTCCACGGTCACCGTCGAACCGCAGAGTGGCGAGCGTTTCTTGACCGTGGCGTCCGGGCCGTCCAGCCGGCCCAGGTGCGGAATGTCGGCAGCCAACGCCAGGATGCGGGCCGAGTAGAGCTTGATCAGGTCGGTGTCGCCGGACATGGGTTTCCCTCGTAGCGTGTTCCCCATACATAGGGGGCCGATCCCGCGATGCAAAAGGTTTTCCGCCCATGTCCTTCGATCCAGCCACGCTCACCTTTTCCGCCGACGGGCTGATCCCCGCCATCGCCCAGGACGCGACCAGCGGCGAGGTGCTGATGATGGCCTGGATGAACGCCGCCTCGGTCGCGCGCACGCTGGAGACCGGGCGGGTGACCTACTGGTCGCGCTCGCGCCAGTCCTACTGGGTCAAGGGCGAAAGCTCGGGCCACGTACAGAAACTGGTGGATTTCCGGATCGATTGCGACCGCGACTGCCTGCTGGTGCTGGTCGACCAGACCGGCCCGGCCTGCCACACCAACCGGCGCAGCTGTTTCTACACCGCCGTGCGCGACGGCGAAGAGGTCGAGTTGATGAAACCGATGGAGGGCTGAGACTGGCGCGCATCGCCGCCTTTTTCTGGCTGAAAATACTCCGGGGGCGCGCGCAGCGCGGGGGGCAGCGCCCCCATCCAGGGCTCAGCCCAGCCCGACCATCCGCCGGATGTCCTCTGGCGTCGCCCCCTCGGAGCGATACTTCGAGATCGCCCGTGCATCGTCGCGCTTGGCCAGCCGTTTGCCCGCCGCGTCGCGGATCAGCCGGTGATGGTGATAGGTCGGCGTCGGCAGGCCCAGCAGGTGCTGCAACAGCACGTGGATCTGTGTCGCCCCGAACAGGTCCTCGCCCCGCACCACATGGGTGATTCCCTGGTCGGCGTCATCGACCACCACCGATAGGTGGTAGGAGCCGCCCATTTGCCGCCGCATCAGCACGATATCTCCCACCGCGCGGCACAGGTGATCGCGGCTCAACGCGTGATGACCGGAATGCGCCGGGCCGGTCTCGGTGAACCCCAGCGCGGGCAGGGCGTGCGTGGCCCTTTCCATGTTCAGGCGGATCACGTCCCCTGGCCCGGCGTCTGCCATCGGCCGGCTGCGGCAGGTGCCGGGATAGATCCGCCCATCGGGGCCGAATTTCGGCACGCCCTCCTGCGGGGCGCCCGCAGCGGCCTCGATATCGCCCCGGCGGCAGCGGCAGGGATAGCTGAGCCCGATCGCCGCCAGCCGGTCCAGCGCGGCGCCATAACGCGCCATCCGGTCAGACTGGCGCATCACCGGTTCAGGCCAGCGCAGCCCCAGCCAGCGCAGGTCGTCATAGATCTGAGCCTCCCACTGCGGGCGGGCGCGGCTCTGGTCGATGTCCTCGATGCGCAGCAGGTAACGTCCCTGCGTCGCGCGCGCCATGTCATTGGCCAGCAGCGCCGAATAGGCATGGCCCAGGTGCAGCGGCCCGGTGGGCGAGGGGGCGAACCGGGTGGTGAAACTCACGTTTTGGCGATCACATAGACCGTGGCGCCCAACCCGATGCCGGGCAGGTGCGGCCCATGTTCCCGGAACAGCAACTCTGCCTTTCCGGCGCCGAGATAGCTGTCGATCTTGTCCTCGTACTCTGGCTCGGCCAGCGCGTGGTCGTTGAAGGAAAACATCAGCCGCCCGCCAGGGGAAAGTGCCACCATCAGCGTGTCAAAGATCGAAACCGGGGCGGCGCCCGCGCCGATTACCCCCGCCGCGCAGATCGCGCCATAGCCGCCCCGCGACAGCGGCGCGCCCGCCTCGATCACGTCGAGCCTGCGATAGAGATCCTTTTCGCGGGCCACCTCCAGCATGTCGGGCGAAAGGTCAACGCCGTCGATCGCGGTGAACCCGACGGCGTTTAGCGCCTGGCCGGACAGACCCGTGCCGCAGCCGAAATCGAGGATCGGCGCGGAGAGGTCGGGCACATGCGCCGCCAGCGCCGCAGCACAGCGCGCCGGCGTGGCATAGCCGTTGCGCGTCAGCTCGTCCTCATAACTCGCCGCCCAGTCGTCATAAAGGCGCCGGGTGCTCTCGGCATCGCGCGCGTCATAGACCTTGTCTAGATAGCTTTCGTCGCTCATGCCCGCAGCCTAGAGCGGCAGCTTGGCCCACGCAACCGGCCCTGCTCAGACCGCCGCGCCCAGCCAGTCGGCCCAGTCGGCCTTGGCCCGGTCGGTATAGGCCTTGTAGCGGTCCTTGCGCCCGCGACGGCCGCCCTTGAGCCCTTCGACCGGCGGGAACAGCCCGAAGTTCACGTTCATCGGCTGAAAGGTCTTGGCCTCGGCACCGCCGCTGATGTGGGTGATCAGCGCGCCGGTGGCGGTGGTGCCCGGCGGCGGTGTCAGCGCGCGGCCCTGGATCTCGGCCGCCGCCAGCCGCCCCGCCAGAAGCCCCATCGCGGCGCTTTCGACATAGCCCTCGACGCCGGTGATCTGCCCGGCAAAGCGGATGTTCGGCTTTGATTTCAGCCGCATCTGCCCGTCCAGCAGGGTCGGGGAATTGAGGAAGGTGTTGCGGTGAATGCCCCCCAGCCGGGCAAAGCGGGCCTGCTCCAGCCCCGGGATCATCCGCAGAACCTCCGTTTGGCTCCCGTATTTCATCTTGGTCTGAAAGCCCACGATGTTGAACAGCGTGCCCAGCTTGTTGTCGCGGCGCAGTTGCACTACCGCATGCGCCTTCACATCGGGCTGGTGCGGGTTGGTCAGGCCCACGGGCTTCATCGGTCCGTGGCGCAGGGTCTCGCGGCCGCGTTCGGCCATCACCTCGATCGGCAGGCAGCCGTCGAAATATGGGGTGGGTACGGGGGAAGACGTCTCTTCGCCCACGTGAAACTCGGTCTTGTCGGCGGCCAGCAGTGCGTCGATGAAGGCCTCGTACTGGCCCTTGTCCATCGGGCAGTTCAGGTAGGCGGTGCGTTCCTCCTCCGTCTCGCCCTTGTCATAGCGCGACTGCATCCACGCCTTGGACATGTCGATGCTCTCGGCATAGACGATCGGGGCGATGGCGTCGAAAAACGCCAGCGCCTCGGCCCCGGTCTCGGCCTGGAGCGCCCGGCCCAGCCCGGCCGAGGTCAGCGGCCCGGTGGCGATGATCCACTGGCCGTCGTCGGGCAGGCTGTCGATTTCCTCATAACTAACCGAGATGCGCGGATGCGCCACCAGCCGCGCTGTCACGGCCTCGGCAAAGGGATCGCGATCGACCGCCAGCGCGCCGCCGGCGGGCAGCCGGTGCGCGTCCGCTGTTGCCATGATCAGCCCGTTCGCCGCCCGCATTTCCCAATGCAGCAGCCCGACCGCGTTCTGTTCGCTGTCGTCGGAGCGGAAGGAATTGGAACAGACCATCTCGGCCAGCATGCCGGTCCGGTGGGCAAAGGTTTCGATCTTGGGGCGCATCTCGTGGATGACCACGTCGATGCCCGCCTGCGCCGCCTGCCAGGCGGCCTCGGACCCGGCCATGCCGCCGCCCACGATATGTAATGTCTCGCTCATGCGCTGCCAGATAAGGCAGCGGCGGGCGCGGTGCAACGACAGACTGTCAGGAGAATAGGAGCCACGCCCCGGAGCCGCCGCAGCAAGGGAATCGACCGGGATGAGAATCCGGCCTGGAGGGACCCTCCTTCGGCGGCGGCTCGAGACGAGGCGTCACGAAAACTGTGCCATAACTCAACCACAAAGAGAAGCGGAGCTTTGGAAACAGTGCGGAGAGTTTTCGAAACATTCGTTTCGATGTTTACTGGGACCAGTCGGGCGGACGCTTGTCGAGAAAGGCCGCGATCCCCTCTTCGGTGTCGCGGTAGAGCATGTTTTCCACCATCACCGACCCGGCATAGGCATAGGCTTCTGCGATCGGCATCTGCGCCTGCTCGTAAAACGCCTGCTTGCCGATCCGCACCGCCGCGCCCAGCTTGCCGGCCAGTTTCGCCGCCAGCGCGGCGGTCTCCGCCTCCAGGTCCTCGGGCGCCACGGCGCGGTTCACAAGGCCCAGCTCGCGGGCGCGGTCGGCCTCGATGAATTCCCCGGTGCTCAGCATTTCAAAGGCGTGCTTGCGCGGGATGTTGCGGCTTAGCGCGACCATCGGCGTCGAACAGAACAGCCCGATGTTCACCCCGTTGACGCCGAACCGCGTGCCCTGTGCCGCCACTGCCATGTCGCAGCTGGCCACCAATTGGCAGCCGGCGGCGGTGGCGATTCCATGCACCCGCGCGATCACCGGCTGCGGCAGGGTCTGGATCGACAGCATCATTTTCGAACAGCGTTCGAACAGATCCTTGAAATAGGCCTTGCCGCCATCCTCGGCCTGCCGTCCCGCCGTCATCTCCTTGAGGTCGTGGCCGGCGCAGAAGGCCTTGCCTTCGCCCGACAGGATCACCGCGCGGATGTCTTTATCGTCCTTTAGCGCGTCGAACTGGGATTGCAGCGCCGCGATCATCTCGTCCGAGAGCGCGTTCAGCCGCTCCGGCGCGTTCATATGCAGATGTGCCACCGCACCCGTGCCGCTACGTTCCAGAATTGTCATCTTGCCCTCCCATTGGATGTTGAGGCAACTCTAGGGCCAAGCCAGCGGGAGGAAAAGCATGTCTCTGGTCCTGAACAAAGAAGACCTGGCCGAATACCTGGCGCAGGTCTTTCCCCAGATCCGCGACGATTTCGCCATCGACGCGCTGACCGAGGACACCATCACCATGCGGCTTCTCACCCGCGAGCGGCACCTGCGCCCCGGCGGCACGGTGTCGGGGCCCTCGATGTTCGCCCTGGCCGATGTTTCGGTCTACGCGATGGTGCTGGCGCGGATTGGCCGCCAGGCGCTGGCGGTGACCACGAATTGTTCGCTCGACTTCATGCGCAAGCCCGAATCGGGGCGCGACGTGATCGCGCACTGCCGTCTGCTCAAGCTCGGTCGCATGCTCGCTGTCTGCGACGTTCTGATGGCCTCCGAGGGCAGCGATAAACCGGTGGCCCGCGCGAGCCTGACCTATTCGATCCCGCCGCGCTGAACGACGCCGGGCGGTTCGTACAGAACGGCCCGAAAACTCCCCGATCCTGTATTGATACAATATGCTCGCCGTGGTCGGCTTGCCTGCGGCAATAAAGATACTTTCAGGGTACAGGTTTGATTTGTATCAAGGCTTTTCACCGTTTTGTCGCGCAAGGTAGAACAAAAGATGCATGAGGACACGCCATGAGCGACACAACCGCATCCGGCACCGCGCCGGAAGACACCGATTTTCACCGTCTGGCGCATTTCCCGATCACCTTTTTCGCCATCGTGATGGGGTTGATGGGGCTGGTGCTGGCGCTTCACAGCGCGCATGAGGTTCTGCCCTGGGTCGAGCCCCTGGTCACGGTCGCACTGTTTTTCGGCGTTGCCGTCTTTGCGGTCATAGCGCTGTTTTACGTGGCGAAGATCCTGCGCCACCGCGATGCGGTGCTGTGGGAATGGAACCATCCGGTGCGACTGGCCTTCTTTCCGGCGATGTCGATCTCGCTGCTGCTGATGGCGGTCGCCTGCTATGCGAACTATCCGCAGGCCTCCCACGCACTCTGGGCGGTGGGGACAATCGCGCAGGGTGTGCTGACCGTCGCCGTGGTCTCCGGCTGGATCAGTCACCGGTCCTTCGAGGTCGGTCACCTGACGCCCGCTTGGTTCATCCCCGCCGTGGGCAACATCATCGTTCCCGTCGTCGGCGTGCGGCTGGGCTACCCGGAGATCTCCTGGCTGTTCTTCTCCGGCGGGCTGGTGTTCTGGATCGTGCTGCTGACGCTGGTGATGAACCGGATGGTCTTTCACAATCCGATTCCGGCCCGGCTGTTTCCGACGCTCCTGATCCTGATTGCGCCGCCGGCTGTCGGTTTCATCTCGTATATTCAACTTGTTGGGAAAATCGACCCCTTTGGGCACATCCTGATGAACACGACCTATGTCTTTGCCGCGCTGATCCTGGTCCAGGTGCCGAAGCTGCTCAAGCTGCCCTTCGCGTTGAGCTGGTGGGCGCTGTCCTTTCCGGTCGCCGCGCTGACCATCGCCTCCTTCGTCTATGCCCGCCTGACCGGGTCCGGAGTCTATCAGACCGTCGGTCTGATCGGTCTGACGGTCCTTGCGGTCATCATCGCGGGTCTGCTGGCGCGTACCGTGATTGCGATCGGCCGACACGAGATCTGTCAGCCGGAATAACGGCGCGGAACAAAAAACGCCGGGGCAGTGCCCCGGCGAGGAAGAGGTCCGTTTCCGGACGGGGATTCAGGTCAGCCTTGCCAGAACGTACGCCCGGCCTCTTTGCGGGCCTCGGCCGCGGTCAGGCCGATATCGGCGAGCATATGCGGCTCCAACTCGCTCAGCCGGTTGCGTGTACGGCGGCGCATGATCCAGACGCCCAGCACGGTCACCAGACGCACACCACGTGCGATCCGGCGCTGGCCAGAGGCGAGGGGGCTGGGATAACCGTTGTGCAGGACGCGTGACATTTGGGCACCTTTTGAATTGTATTGATACGAAGTGTTAGTCTCGATACAAGTATGGATACAATACGACCCTTCAAGGGGTCAAAGGAAAGATTGTCATGGATACAATATTGGCCGGCGCCCTCTCCGAAACCAAAGGGCCCAAATACAGGGCCGTCGCCGACCGCATCCGGGCGGGAATCGGGTCCGGGCAGCTTGCGGTGGGCGAAAGGCTGCTGCCGGTGCGCGAACTGGCCTATCAGTTGGGGATCACCCCCGGAACGGTCGCGCGCGCCTATACGTTGTTGACCGAAGAGGGTGTGCTTCAGGCCGAGGTGGGGCGCGGCACCTTTGTCGCCGGCCCCGAGCCCGAGGAGGTCTCGACGCTGGTGGCGGACGTGGCGCCGCACGGATCGGAAGGGGGCGACGGGCATCACGTCAACCTGTTCGCGCCACATCTGCCGCAGGTGGGGCAGGCCGCACTGATCCGCAAGCTGCTGGCCGAGGTGGCGCAGGATCCGCCATCGGGGCTGATGCATTACCCCAGCCAGACCGCCGAACGCCCGGTCCGCGCGGCGGCGGCGGAGTGGCTGCAGGGAATGCCGATCGGCCCGGTGCGGGAGGACGATGTTGTGCTTGCAAACGGCGGGCAGAATGCGGTGGTGCTGATCCTGAGCGCGGTACTGCGGGGGCGGCGCCCGACGGTTCTGGTGGAGGAACTGGCCTAGCCGGGGGTCCGCCGCGCGGCGGAACTGCTGCGCGCCGATGTGGTGCCGGTGGCGATGGATGAACACGGGCTTATTCCGGAGGCACTCGAGGCGGCGGCGCGCGGGCACGACGCGCAGATTGTCTGCACCTCGCCCGAGGCGCACAACCCGACCCTGCTGGCCACGCTGGAGCCGCGCCGGAGGGCGCTGGTGGCGGCGGCGCGGCGGGCCGATCTGCAGATCCTTGAGGATAACTGTTACGTCAGCGGCGCCCATGTGGCGGCAAGCTATCGGGTGCTGGCGCCGGAACGGACATGGTATGTCTCGTCGATTTCCAAGAGCGTGTCGCCGTCCCTGCGGCTGGGCTTCGGTCTGGCGCCCGAGGGGCAGGTGGGGCGGCTGCGGAGGGTGGCCGAGCAAAGCTTCTTCGGGCTCGCCACACCGATTTCCGACCTGGGGGCCAAGCTGCTGGTGCATCCTGATCTACCGGGGCTGGAGCAGAAGATGTTGCAGCGCATCGGCGAATACGTTCAGGTCGCGGTCAATACGCTGGGGGTCTACAATCTGGCATGGCGCGCCGACCTGCCGTTCATGTGGCTGACCCTGCCACAGGGGTGGCGTGCCGGTGCCTTTTGCCAGGCCGCCGAGGCGCGCGGGGTAAGGGTGCGCTCGTCGGAGGATTTCACGTTGCGCAGCGCGCGTGTGCCGCACGCGGTACGCATGGCGGTCAATGCCGGTGTCAGCCTCGCCACCTTCGACAGCGCGATGACCCGCCTGCGCGACCTGCTGGACAACCCGCCGGAGCAGATCAGCGTGTGAGACGTGGGGTAAAATGATACCTATTTTTTAAACTATTGTTTTAACGCATTAAATTGGATCGTATTGCCGTTGACCTGCGCGCGGCGCTTCCATATACCCCGTCCATCGAATTCCGGCGGCGCCATCTGGCCCGTCGTTCACGACTAAACGGGACCGATCCGATGAAAACCTTTTCTGCGACCCCTGCAGAGATCGAGAAGAAATGGATCCTGATCGACGCCGAGGGCGTCGTTCTGGGCCGCCTTGCCTCGATCATCGCCACGCGTCTGCGTGGCAAGCACAAAGCCACCTTCACGCCGCACATGGACATGGGCGACAATGTCATCGTCATCAATGCCGACAAGGTGCAGATGACCGGCAAGAAGCGCGAAGAAAACTTCTACTGGCACACCGGGCATCCGGGCGGCATCAAGTCGCGCACCAAGCAGCAGATCCTCGAGGGTGCACACCCCGAGCGCGTTGTGATCCAAGCCGTCAAGCGCATGCTGCCGGGCAACCGCCTGTCGCGCCAGCTGATGACCAACCTGCGCATCTATGCCGGCACCGACCACCCGCACGAGGCCCAGAGCCCCGAAGTTCTGGATGTCAAATCCATGAACAAGAAAAACACCCGGAGCTGAAACAGATGGCTGATCAGATCAACACTCTCGAAGAGCTGAGCGCCGTCGCAGGCGTGGAACCCGTGGCCGAACAGATCATCGTGCGCGAGTCCGTGCGTGACGAGTTCGGTCGCTCCTATGCCACCGGCAAGCGGAAAGATGCGGTTGCCCGCGTCTGGATCAAGCCGGGCTCCGGCAAGGTCATCGTGAACGGCAAGGAAATGAAAACCTATTTCGCCCGTCCGGTGCTGCAGATGATCCTGCGTCAACCGTTCACCGTGGCCGGTGTCGAGGACCAGTTCGACGTCATGGCGACGGTCAAGGGCGGTGGCCTGTCCGGCCAAGCCGGTGCAGTCAAGCATGGCATCTCCAAGGCGCTGCAACTGTATGACCCGAGCCTGCGCGGTGCGCTCAAGGCTGCTGGCTTCCTGACCCGCGACAGCCGCGTGGTGGAACGCAAGAAATTCGGCAAGCGCAAGGCGCGCCGGAGCTTCCAGTTCTCCAAGCGTTAATCGCTGGCGATACCCAAACGAAAAGGCCGCGCGGTTGCGCGGCCTTTTTTGTGTCCGGTCCGCGCCTATGCGTCCGGTTCGATCAGCCCCAGCCCACGCAGGTAGATGCCGATTCCGGTCTCCAGCAGATCCTCGGGCGAAAACGGCGCGGTGGCCCCGGCGTTGCGGGCGTAAAGCTCGACCACGCCGTGGCTCAGCGCCCAGATATGGGCGCTGAACATCGAAGCGGGCGGGCGTTTGCTCTCCGGGATATGCTCGGAGAGATTGGCGGCGGCCTTTTCCAGAACGCCGCGCGCCCGGGCCGAGGCGGCGGCCAGCTCCGGCGTGCGGTTTACTGAGATGCCGCTTTCGAACATGGCGATGTAATGGCCGGGATGTTTGCGCGCAAAGGCGAGATAGGCCCGTCCGGTGGCCTCGAAGGCGGCAAGTGCCGAGGGCTGCCCCTTGTCAAAGGCATATTGCATCAGGTCGGCGAACATCTCGAACCCCTGGCGCGCCGCCTCGGCGATCAGATCCTCGCGCCCGGCGAAATGGCGATAGACCGCCGCCGGGGTGACGCCCGCCGTCTTGGCCGCCTCCGACAGGGTAAAGCCGGTCGGCCCCTTGGCCTCGATCAGCTTGAGCGCGCCCTCTATCAGCGCCTGACGCAGGTTGCCGTGGTGATACCCGCGTTTAGCCATCCCAGATGTCCGGCCCGCCACAGACCGAAAGATCGGGTGTTCCCAGCGCCTTTGGGTCCTTGTGATCGTAGTCCAGGGCCAGCAGCACATGGCGGATCGCCTCGATCCGGGCCCGGCGCTTGTCGTCGGAGCGGATCACGGTCCAGGGCGCGCGTTCAGTATGGCTACGCGTGAGGGTCTCATTGATGGCCTCGGAATAAGCCTCCCAGCGCGACAGCCCTTTGACGTCGATCTCGCTGAGTTTCCAGTGTTTCAGCGGGTCGCGCTCGCGGTCGAGGACCCGGCGCAACTGTTCGGCCCGGCCGACGTTCAGCCAAAACTTGAACAGGTGAATCCCGTCATCGACCAGCGCCTGTTCAAAGGGGCGTACCTGGCGAAAGAAGCGTTCGCGCTCACCCTCGGTGCAGAACCCGAAAACCTTTTCGACCACGCCGCGATTGTACCAACTGCGGTCGAAAAACACGATCTCACCGGCGGTCGGCAAATGGTCGATGTAGCGCTGGAAATACCATTGGCCGCGCTCGGCCTCGGTGGGTTTGGGCAGGGCCACCACGCGGGCGCCGCGCGGGTTGAGGTATTCGCGGAACCGCTTGATCGTCCCGCCCTTGCCAGCGGCATCGCGCCCCTCGAACACGGCAACGATGCGCGCTCCGCTTTCCTTGGCCCAGGACTGCATCTTGACCAGTTCGATCTGCAACGCCTCCAGATCGCGCTCGTAGGTCTTCTTGCCCAGCCGTTCCGAGTGCGGATAGGCCGGGGTCAGGATATCGTCCTTGTCGGCCCGGCGGATCGTCTTGCGTATGTCATCGGGCGCCTCGTGATCAAAGAACCGGGTGATTGCGCCGTCAAACGGGAGGTCCATGCGCCTGCCTTTCAAATTCCAGTTTCTCTCTATATGTAATGTTAATCAGCTTAACGCAAACCCGCCGAATGCGGCGGGTCGCGGGCGCCGCGCCGTTCAGCCCCTCAGGTCAGAGGATTCCAGGCCGATCCTGTCGATGTCGAAGGGCGTGGTGGCGTAGATTTCGCTGATCCAGTTGCCATAGAGAAGATGCGCATGGCCGCGCCAGCGGTTCAGCGGCGTTCGCGACGGGTCGTCATCGGGATAGTAGTTGACCGGCACCTTGACGGCCGTGCCGGTCCTGGCGTCGCGGTCGTATTCCTGCTTGAGCGTGTCGCTGTCGTACTCGAAGTGGTTGAAGACATAGAGCGCGCGATGGCCTTGATCCTCGACCAGGCAGGGGCCGACCGCGTCGCTGCGCAGCAGGGTGGTCAGCGCGGGCCTGGCGTCCAGTTCCGGCTGCCGAATCTCGGTCCAGCGGCTGACCGGCACGACAAGGTCGTCGGAGAAGCCCCGCAGGAACGGCGAGGCCGGCGCAAGGTTGCGGTGGCGAAAACAGCCAAAGGCCTTGTGATCGAGCAGGTGTTTCTCGACCCCGTGGAAATGGTTGATCATCGCCATCGCGCCCCAGCAGACGCCAAAGGTGGAATGCACGTTGGTCTGGGTCCACTCGAACACCTCGCGCAATTCGTCCCAATAGGTGACATCGCCGAAATCCAGGTGTTCGATCGGGGCGCCGGTGATGATCAGCCCGTCGTATTTCTGGTCCTTCACCTCGTTGAACGGATGGTAGAACTCTTCCATGTGCTCGGACGAGGTGGTCTTGCTCTCGTGATCGGACATCCGGATCAGCGAGAACTCGATCTGCAGCGGCGTCGCGCCGATCAGCCGGGCGAACTGCGTCTCGGTCTGGATCTTCTTGGGCATGAGATTGAGAAGCCCGATCTTCAGCGGGCGGATATCCTGACGGGCCGCCTGTTCCTCGGACATGACCAGGACGCCCTCGCGTGTGAGGACATCGTAGGCGGGCAGGTCGGATGGGATTTTGATGGGCATGTCGAAGATCATTCCTTTTTCTCCCGCTAGATAATCCGAGCCTGCGGCGGTGCCAAGCCGTCCGTCCCGGGTTGCGGGTCTTGATATCGGTCTCTGCGCCGGGATTCACGGACCGCGTCCGAAAAAAGTACGGAAACGACATCAGAAAGGTCGTTTTTGTTCGTTTTTCGCCGCCATGCCATGGAATCAAACGGTTTCGTGATCGCGCGCGCGTCAAGCCGCGCTCACCCGGACAACGGCTGCCGTTCCCGGGTGGCAATGGGGCAGGGGGCCGTCGCTTAGCCGCGCGCGGCAATCGCCCCGGCGATCAGTTCGTCGAAATCGCCCGCGTCGCGAAGCGCCGCGATCTGGTCGGCAGTGACCGTGAGACCCCAGTTGCGCGCCATCGCGGCATAGCGCGGCTGGCGATGCGCCATCGCCTGGGCATAGGTCCAGCGAATGAAGTCGTCCGGGTCGACCCGGGCCTCGTCCACGCCCTTCTGGTCGAGGTAGGCGGACCAGGCGGTGTCGCGGAATTCCGGCTGATAGGACATCGGCTTGGGCGCGCGGTCGAAGCGACGGATCAGCGCCTCGGTATGGGCGTCGTCCCCCTTGATCCAGACCATCAGCGTATGGCGGTCCAATTCGCTCAGCACCGGGTCCCTGGGATTCTCGGGATCGACCCATTCGCAGATCGAGCCGCCGGTGTCGCAGATGAAATTGGGATAGCCGTAAAGGCGTTCGGCGCGGTCGATGAAATACTCGGTGTCCAGCAGCGCGTGGATCTCGGCCAGGCGGAACTGCTCCTGCCGGCGGCGGTATTCGATGATCGGCAGCCCGCCCCTGGCCGGGTCGCCGGGCTTGCCCAGGTAGGTCGAGACCGGGGTGAGATTGTCGAAACTGATGTTCGAGCCGATATAGATCGAATCCGACAGCAGCAGATCGCGCAGGAAGGGCACCTTCATCGCCTCGGCCTTGGCGTTGTCGGTGATGTATTCGCCCATGTAGCGGGTGCCGATGCGGTAATCGATGCTGTAGTGGAACCAGTCGCCCGCCGCGCGCAGCATGTTGCTGACATGGGTCTTGCCGAGGCCCGACATGCCAAAGAACAGAACCCGCTTGCGCGGCGCCGCGCGCCAGTCGTCCGCCGAAGTGTAAAGCATGGTTCCTCGATCCCTTTTGCCCTTGCTAGCGGCGGGGCGCGGGGGGGTCAATCGCGGCGCCGTCCGATCCATCCGTTGAGAACCACAAGACCCAGAGCGAGCAGGGCGAATCCGGCGAAGGCCCGGGGTGTCAGTTCCTCGCCCAGCACCAGCGCGCCCAGCACGATTGCCACCGGCGGGATGATCAGCGTGACCAGCATCAGGTTCCCGGACCCGGCCATCCCCAGCACCCGGTAATAGAGCAGATAGGCCCCGGCCGTCGCGGCCAGCGCGTAATAGCCGATGGCGGCCCAGGTCACCGGTCGCAGCGCGAGCGTCACCGGGCCGTCGATCATCAGGGTGGCCGGCAGCAGGATCAGGGTGGAGCCGGTCAGCATCCCCGCCGCTGCCACCTGCGGCGCCAGCCCGCCCAGGCGTGCCCGCGCCCAAGCGCTTGCCAGCGCGTAGCTCAGTGTGCCGCCCAAGACGGCAAGCTGGGCGAGGCTGCGCGGGTCGAACTCGGTCAGCCTCCCGGCGCCGATCGCCAGGGTCACACCGGAAAAGCCAAGCCCGACGCCGATGGCCTTGCGCCAGGTCAGCCGTTCGTCGGCAAAGACCAGGGCGGCCACCAGCACCCCGAAGATTGCCGTGGTCGCGTTCAGGATCGCGGTCAGGCCGGATTCGATGTGGAGTTGGCCCCAGGTCATCAGGCCAAAGGGGATCACGTTGTTCATTAGCCCCATCACCAGGAACCCGGCCCAGACCTTCGGGTCACGCGGCACCGGCAGGCGCATCGCGATAACCACGACCCAGAGCACCAGCATGGCCCAGAATACCCGGTGCAGCACCGCAGTCAGCACCGGGATCTCGTCCAGTGCGATGCGCAGGGTCAGAAAGGACGCGCCCCAGATCAGGCCAAGCAGGAAAAGCTCGCCCCAGGCGCGGGGGGAAATGGATTTTTGTGCGTTCATGGCGCCAGTTACCCGCCCGCCGTCAAGTCAGACGACCCGGAACTTGCGGGTTTCGGCCAGGATGTTGAGATAGTTGCCAGCAAAGATTACCGCCGCACCGACAAAGACCCAGATCTCCAGCGGTTCAGCATAGAGGATCATGCCGACAATGGCGATGGTGGGCAGACGGACGAAGTCGATCGGCATCACCACCGTGGCCGGCGCGATCGAGAGCGCATTGGTGATGCAGAAATGGGCCAGGAGCCCGCCCAGCGCGATCACCACCAGCCAGGGCAGGGAGGTGGCATCGGGCAGCGCGACATCGCCGTCGAACCCGGCGGCCACGGCCCCGAAAACAAGCTGCAGCAGGGTCAGCCAGAACATGATGTTCGCCACGCTGTGGCGCCGCGTGAGTTTCTTGGTCAGCATGTTGGTGAAGGCAAAGAACAGGGCCGCGCCGGCCGCCGCCAACAGCCCGATGTTCAGCGTCTCGGCGCTGGGGCGGGCGACGATCAGGATGCCGGCAAACCCGATCAGCGCCGCCAAGACCCGGGTCGGGGTCAGCCGTTCGCCCAGCACCAGCGGCGACAGCACCACCACCCAGAGCGGCGCGGTGAACTCCAGCGCAAAGACCTGCGCCAGCGGGATCAGGGTGACCGCCAGCAACCAGAGATTCTGACCGGCGAAATGCACCAGGTTGCGCCCGGCCTGGGTGCCGAAGTCGCGGGTGTTGACCTGGCCCAGCTTGCCGGTCGCCGCCAGGATGACGACCACGATCACGAAGCCCAGAAAGCTGCGATACATCATGATCTCAAAGGTATCGTGGACGCCGCTGACCTCGCGGCCCGAGACCGCCATCGCCGAAAACGACACGATGGCCCCGGTCATCCAGAGTGCGGCGCGGCCGACTCGGGGCGGCGATGTATCCTGCATGTTACGACCTCTCCTCGGCGCGCACCGAACCGCCAAAGCCGGGGGAGGTCAAGCGGGTTTCATCCCGAGGTGGCGGGCGGTGCGGTCAGCCCGCCGCGTGCCTCACTCCCACTCGATGGTGCCCGGCGGTTTCGAGGTCACGTCATAGGTGACGCGGTTGATGCCCTTGACCTCGTTGATGATCCGGGTGGCAGTCTCGCCCAGGAACTCGTGGCTGAAGGGGTAATAATCGGCGGTCATGCCGTCGACGCTGGTGACCGCGCGCAGCGCGCAGGCGAAATCATAGGTGCGCCCGTCGCCCATCACGCCCACCGTGCGCACCGGCAGGATCGCGACGAAGGCCTGCCAGATCTCGTCGTAAAGACCGTGCTTGCGGATCTGGTCGATATAGACGGCGTCGGCCTTGCGCAGGATGTCCAGTTTCTCGCGGGTGATCTCGCCGGGGCAGCGGATCGCCAGACCGGGGCCGGGGAACGGGTGGCGCCCGATGAAGCTGGCCGGCAGGCCCAGCTCGTGGCCCAATGCGCGGACCTCGTCCTTGAAGAGCTCGCGCAGCGGTTCGACCAGTTTCAGCCCCATCTTCTCGGGCAGCCCGCCGACATTGTGGTGCGACTTGATGGTGACCGACGGCCCGCCGGAAAACGAAACCGATTCGATCACGTCGGGATAGAGCGTGCCCTGGGCCAGGAACTTGGCGCCGCCGACCTCGCCGGCATGTTTCTGGAACACGTCGATGAAGAGCTTGCCGATGGTCTTGCGCTTGATCTCGGGGTCGGAGACACCGTCGAGCGCGCCAAGAAACAGCTCCTGCTCGTCGGCATGGATCAGCGGCATGTTGTAATGGTCGCGGAACATGGTCACGACCTCTTCGGCCTCGCCCTGGCGCAACAACCCGTGATCGACAAAGACGCAGGTCAGCTGATCGCCGATCGCCTCGTGGATCAGCACCGCCGCGACCGAGCTGTCGACGCCGCCGGAGAGGCCGCAGATCACCTTGGCATCGCCGACCTGTTCGCGGATCTTGCGGATCGCCTCTTCGCGGTAGGCGTCCATGGTCCAGTCGCCGACAAACCCGGCGAGCCGCACGAAATTCTCGTAAAGCGTCTTGCCGTTCGGGGTGTGGTGGACCTCGGGGTGGAACTGCACCGCGAAGAAATTCCGCTCCAGATCGGCGGTGATGGCAAAGGGCGCGCCCGGCGAGGTGCCGTAGACCTCGAATCCCGGGGCCAGGGCCGAGACGTGATCGCCGTGGCTCATCCAGACCTGCTCGCGGTCCTCCAGGAACCAGCCGAACAGCAGTTCGGTTCGGGCCTCCGTGGGCGAGACATAGGCGCGGCCGAATTCGGCGGTGTGGGATTCGCCAGCCTCCACCTTGCCGCCCAGATCCTGCATCATGACCTGCTGGCCATAGCAGATGCCCAGGATCGGCACGCCCAGATCATAGACCGCCTTCGGCGGCCGGGGCGAGCCTTCGCGCGTCACCGAATCCGGCCCGCCGGAAAAAATCACGGCCTTTGGCGCGAAGGTGTCCAGAAAGCTCTCGGTCACCTTCTGATAGGGGTGGATTTCGCAATACACGTTCAGCTCGCGCAGGCGGCGCGCGATGAGCTGCGTTACCTGGCTGCCGAACTCGATGATGAGGATGCGGTCATGCGCTGTCTGGGTCATGCAGCGGTCGATAGCGCCGCTTCCCGGTTTCCGCAAGTGGCGCCCGCGCACCGGGGCACGCGGGCGCGCGGGGTGTCACCATTCGTAGCTGACGCCGAAGGTCAATTCGTTCTGCGACATGTCCAGCGTCACCGGCTGGCCGAAACCGGGGGTCAGGTTGGCGCCGCTCATCTTGGAGTCCAGCGCATGGGTGTAGGCGCCGGACAGTTCCCAGCCATTCGTCATCTTGTAGCTTGCGCCGATCGAGGCATGCCAGTTGATCGTCGCCGGGGCGAGAACGTTCAGCAAAACCTCGTTCGGCTCGATGAAATCGGTGGCATAGCTTACACCGCCGCGCAGGGTAAGTTGCGAGTTTGCCTGGTAGATGGCGGCGATGCGCACCACGTTCATGTCCTTCCAGCCGAAACCGGGGCCGTTGGCGGCGCCCAGCGGGGTGGCCAGCAGCGCACCGGAATTGGCGATGGCGGCGACATCGTTGTAGAAAATACGCTGAAACTCTGCCGACAGGGTCAGAGCGGAGTTCGACGCCGGCGTATAGGCCGCGCCAAGTGTCGCGGTGGCGGGAATATCGAAATCTCCCTGTTCGGCGTACAGGCCGGAATATTTGGTAAAGGGGTCCATCTCGATCTTGGTGCGGTAGGAGGCTCCGAGGGTCCATTCGGTACTCGGCTGCCACACCAGGCCCAGGTTGGCACCCCAGCCATGCGACCAGTCATCGCCATTGTTGGTCACGCCCGCAGGGTTGCTGGACAGGGGGATAAACGCCTCTAACCCGGTGGCGCTGAACCGTTGCGCCGCGAAGATCGGTGCGAAGCCCAGTGTCAGGCTCTCGTTCACTTCAAAGGAATAGCTGAGAGACATGAACACCTGCTCCAGGTTCACGCCCAGCGGAGAGGAGCCAGCGCCCAACCCCGCGAAGGGATTGCCGATGTACTCGGTGTTCATACCGCCGTTGCCATAGACCAGAAAGCCCAGCGTGCTGCGATCGTTGAGCCGGAAGTTCGCGCCGCCGCAGGGGATCACGAACATGTCGTTTTCGCTGCGATAGCTGCCCGGTGTCAGCGGCGCGGCGCCGCCGATGGTGAACCCGCGATCGGGGGCGAAAAGGCTGATGCAGCCCTCGGCGCCGTTGCCCACCTTGTTGCCAAGGGCCGGGTTCTGTGCCAGCCCGATGACCCCGTTGTCCACAGCGACGCCGGCTCCGGCCATCGCCTTGGATTCCGCGTTGTAACCGTTTGCGAAATAACCGTTCGTGGCATGGGCAGGTGCGCTGAAAGCAAATGCCGCCACAATTGACGCGAACCCGCCGACCGCGATGCGGTCGATCGTTTTTTTTGTTGTCATGTCCCTCTCCCTGAAACGGACCGGCAACTGGTCTGCGAGCCCGTCCTCTCGTTGTTTGCCCGAACGCCCGCGAGGGTATCCGGTGCGCTACAGTATGCAGCCTTCAGGCGTTTCGCATAGGATTTTTTAGATATATGGTGATTCATATGTTTTGTGTGGTGTCCGGGATGTCGCTTTTCCCCCGGATGCGCCGTTATCTTTGCGGGGCAGCGGATGCGGCTGCGCTATCAAACGGGTCAGAACAATCCGGCTGGTCGGGGGATGAAGACATGTCAGAGGCAGTTGCACGGCGCAGGGCGCGGGGTGGCGGTGGCGCCGCCCGGCGGGCAGAGCGGACAGCGGTGCGGATCGAGACGGCGAAGTTCATCGAGCGCAACATCCCGAACTACGAGATCCTCACCGAAGAGGCGCTCGAGATCATCGAAGCCAACGCCGAAACGGTGCTCGAAGAGATTGGGGTGAATTTCGTCAACAATCCCGGCGCGCTGGAACTTTGGCGCGCAGCCGGTGCCGAGATCGAAGGCGAGAGGGTGCGCATCCCGCGCGGGTTGGCGCGCAAGCTGTGCGCGACCGCACCGTCACGCTACACCCAACACGCCCGCAACCCGGAAAAGTCGGTGGAGATCGGCGGCAAGACGCTGGTCTGCGCCCCGGTCTACGGCCCGCCTTTCGTGCGCGATGTCGCCGGCGGCCGTCGCTATGCCACGATGGAGGATTTCCGCAAGTTCGTGAAGCTGGGCTACATGTCGAAATGGTTGCACCATTCCGGCGGCACGGTATGCGAACCCACGGACATTCCGGTCAACAAGCGGCATCTGGACATGCTGCTGGCGCATATGACGCTGAGCGACAAGCCGTTCATGGGGTCGGTCACCGATCCGAGCCGGGCGCAGGACAGCGTCGAGATGTGCGAGATCCTGTTCGGCAAGGACTTCGTGCAGGAGAACACGGTGATGACCTCGCTCATCAACATCAACTCTCCGATGACTTTCGACGACGTGATGATGGGCGCGCTGGAGGTCTATGCCCGCAACAACCAGGCCTGCGTGATCTCGCCCTTCATCGTCGGAGGTGCGATGGCGCCGGTCTCGGTTGCGGGCACTCTGACCCAGGTCCTGGCCGAGGTCCTGGCCGGTATCGCCTACAGCCAGCTGGTCCGCCCCGGTGCGCCGGTGGTGTTCGGCGCCTTCGTTACCTCGATCGACATGAACAGCGGCGCGCCGACCTTTGGCACCCCGGAAGCCAGCCAGATCCTCTATGGCGCCGGCCAGTTGGCGCGGCGGCTGGGGCTACCGTTCCGGTCTGGCGGCGGGCTTTGCGCCTCGAAACTGCCCGATGCGCAAGCCGCCTACGAGACCGCGCATACCCTGAACGCGGCGCTGCTGGGCGGGGTCAACTTCATGCTGCACGCCTGCGGCTGGCTCGAAGGCGGGCTGGTCTCCTCGTTCGAGAAATTCGTGATGGACGCCGATCAGCTTGGCGTTCTGCACAAACTCGCCGCCGGGATCGCGATCGATGCGGACTCCCAGGCGATGGACGCGCTGCGCGAGGTGGGGCCGGGCGGCCACTACCTTGGTTGCGCGCATACCCAGGCCAATTTCAAAACCGCTTTCTGGCGCACCGATCTGCTGGACTACAAGCCGTTCGAAACCTGGGAGGAGCAAGGCGCACGCGACACCCAGGCGCTGGCATCGGCCCGGGTGGCGCATCTGCTCGACGTCTATCAGCAACCACCGCTCGACCCGGCGATAAGCGAGGCGTTGAACGCCTACGTCGCCGACAAGAAGAACTCGATGCCCGACGCCTTCATGTAACCGGGCATGTAACCGGGAAAAGTTTCGGCGCGTCGCACGGCACGCGCAGCAAGTGGGCCTCGCCGACCAGCGCGATCAGAACGTCCAGGTGCCGGACCAGCGAGTATCCGGCATCCTGGGCGTGTCGCAGATCCTCGATCTCGTCCTCGATCTCCATCAGACGCAGCAGCGCCGGCGCCGGATCGGGCAGGCGGCCATAGCCAAGCAGCCGGGGCAGATGCGCCGCGCGGCGATAGTCCCGGGCCCCGATCCGCGCCGCCCGCACCAATAGCCGGGGGCGCCGACGTCGGGCGATCAGGCTGTGGATATCTTGCATCGCGTTTCCTTTCCGTTTGGGGAGAAAGGTACGAGTTTCGCACAACTTTAGAGGGTGTTGCGGGGTTGCAGTGATCGCGCGCAGCTTTCACTTTTGTTTATCTTTTAGAAACAATGCTTTCCGTCCAGGCGATTTCTTAACCCCCGCGTAACCAAGGTTACCGACCCTTGTGGGCGACCTTGGGGACGAATTTCGGATAACTCGATTTGCCCTTGAGACGACCCGCTGGCGATAAGATGACGCATACCCCACTTCCGCTGGTTCCGGACTGGGTTCCGATCCCCGCGCAAAGGTATCTCGACCATACGGTCGCGGGCCGGCCGATCCGGGCGCTGGCGCGCTCTGCGGGGTGTCATGCCTCGACCGTCCTGCGTCAGATCCGCCGGATCGAAACGCGTCGGGACGATCCGCTGGTCGATGCGGCGCTGACCACCTTGGCCCGGGTCTATTCCGGGTCGGTAGAGACCCTCGCCGGGCAATCCCCAGCAAAGGAGACATCCGCGATGCGCCGGACACAGGATCCAGAAACACCGTCCGAGGGTGAGAGTTTTGACACAGACGCGTTGACCGTGCTGCGCCGGCTGTGCGAACCGGGATCGGTGCTTGCCGTCGCCGAGCAGATGGAAAAGGCGGTGGTCGTGCGCGGCGATGTCCAAGGTGAGGGAACGCGCACCGCCGTCGTCGATGTGGCCGTGGCGCAAGCGATGGCGTTGAACGACTGGATCGCCTGCGCCACACCGGGCCGGATCTGCCGGTATCGGATCACCGGGGTCGGGCGCAGTGCGTTGCAACGGATGCTGGCCGCGCAGGAAAACCGGGCGCGGACCCGGTCCGAAAGCGGGATGGCCGAGGCGCAGGCGCCCTACGCCGCGTCCGAGCGGGGCGGGCCGGCAAGCAACGAGGCCAACGCGCCAGGCGGACGCGGGTGCCATGCCGAAAGCCCCCTCTTTTTGCTGGCGCGGCGCAAGGACAGGGATGGGCAGCCGTTTCTCGACCCCGGGCTGGTGCGCGCCGGCGAGCGGTTGCGCGAGGATTTCGAACTCGCCCAGGTTGGCCCGCGGGTCACCCAGAACTGGGACAGGTTCCTCACCGGCCCTCGCCCCGGAGGCAAGGCCGAATCCTCGCCGATACGCGGACCCGGGGCCGCGCGCGAACGGGTGATCCGCGCGCTGGACGAACTGGGCCCCGGGCTCAGCGATGTCGCGCTGCGGTGCTGTTGCTACATGGAGGGTCTGGAGCAGGCCGAGAAACGGCTGGGATGGTCGGCCCGCTCGGGAAAGATCGTCCTGCGCATCGCATTGCAGCGACTCGAGGCCTTTTACGACGGTTCTGCCGGCACCGATGCCCTGATCGGCTGAGGCGGGTCAGCGCGGCGGTTTCACATCGTCCTTGCCAAAGGCAATCCCGCGATCGGCCAGCCAGCCCGCGAACTGGGCGATCGTCGCCTCGAGCGAGCAGATGCTGGTCTGGCACACCGGGTCGCGACCGTATTCCTCACGCCGTTCCAGCTGCCGCTGGGGACAGAGGGAATTTCAGTCGATCATGTCCGATGCCCTTCGGGCGGAGAACGGGATAGCGCAATGATGGATGCGACCGGGGTGAAACAACGGGGCCCTGACCTGCGCGCAGGTGTCGCGCCATAATGGGAATTTTCGACAAACCGCTGGTGTGATAATGTTCGTCTATGAAATTCACCCTTCGGCAACTCACCTATTTCAAGGCGCTGACCGAACAACGCAATTTCGGCCGCGCCGCCGAGGTCTGCAACGTGTCGCAGCCCGCACTCTCGGTCCAGATTCGCGCGCTGGAAGAGGTGATGGGTGGCGTGCTGGTCGAGCGGCGCGCGCGCGATGTGGTGCTGACCGGGATGGGTCGGCAGGTTCTGGCCCATGTTGATGAGGTTCTTTCGGCCGCCGGTCGGCTGGATCGGCTGTCCCGCGATCACGGCGGCGGGCGGTCCCTGTCGCTGGGGGTGATCCCCACGCTGGCCCCCTATCTGCTGCCGGGGGTGCTCGAGACCCTGCGGGCCGGCGATCTGTCGCTGACCGTGCAGGTGCGCGAGGCGCGGACCGAACGCCTGCTCTCCGCGCTCGGGGCGGGGGAGCTGGACGCGGTGATTCTGGCCCTGCCCACAGGGATGCGCGGCCTGGTCGAGCTGCCGCTGTTCGAGGATCGATTTCTTCTGGCCGGATCGCGCGCGCGTCTCGCCCGGATGGACGCGACCGGCCAGGCGCCACGCCCCACCGATCTGAAGCCCTCGCAACTGCTTTTGCTCGAGGACGGTCACTGTCTCACCGATCAGGCGCTGGAGGTCTGCGGCATGGACCGCAACAGCGGCAGCATCAACATGGGCGCCTCGTCGCTGGCGACCCTGTCGCAACTGGTGGCGGCGGGATTCGGGTTGACGCTGATGCCGGAACTGGCGGCAGCGGCGGAGCAGGCGGCGGCGCCGGAACTGGCGCTGCGGCGGTTCCCTTCGCCCGAACCGGCGCGCCGCATCGGCCTTGTGCGCCGCGACAGCACGCCGGCGGAAGATTGGTTCGACACCCTGGGAGAGATGATCCGCGGCGTGGGCGAGGGGCTGGTCGCCGCCTACCGAAAGCAGAACGGGCCCGCACAGGGCGGACCCGAAGATGTCGAAACCGGTAATGGGGATCAGGCGGCGGCCTTGGCGGCCTCGGTCAGGTAATCCCTGACCGTTTCCGGCGAGGACACGCCATAGGGGTCCTCGGGGTGGTTGTCGGCCAGGCCGGGCTCTTCGAACCAGGCCTCGATCACGCCATCCTTGACCACGGCGGCATAGCGCCAGGAGCGCAACCCGAACCCGAGGTTGTCCTTGCGCACCAGCATGCCCATGCGGCGGGTGAACTCGCCCGAGCCATCGGGAATGACCTTGACGTTCTCCAGCGCCTGCGCCTCGGCCCACTTGTTCATGACGAAACTGTCGTTGACCGACATGCAATAGATCTCGTCGATGCCCAGATCCCGGAACTCGTCATAACCCTTTTCAAAGCCGGGAAGCTGATAGGTCGAGCATGTCGGGGTAAAGGCACCGGGCAGCGAGAACAGGATCACGCGCTTGCCGGCGAAATAGTCCTTGGTGGTCTTGTCTTCCCAGCGAAAGGGGTTCGGGCCGCCGACGGAGTCGTCACGGATACGGGTGTGGAAGGTCACGTCGGGCAGTTTCATTCCGGCTTTCATCTCGGGCTCCTGTGCAGGGTGTTTCGGGCCCGGATTAAAACGATTCCAGATTGCCATCAACCGGGGAATTGCTGCAAGTGCAGCGTTCATGGGTCCGCGGCCAGGAACCGCACGATTTGTGAACTCTCGCGACCAGACCCGGCGCGGCGTCATGGCGGCTATGCGTCGCTGGTGGTTTCCCTGCGTCATCTATATGCTAGGGGACGCAAACCAGACATGACCGAGGCCCCCTCCATGCGTGATCTCAAGATCCCCGAGCAGCGTCACCCGGAAAAGGCGCATCGCCCCGATAATGCCCAACCCAAGAAACCGGCCTGGATCCGGGTCAAGGCACCGGGCGGCAAAGGCTATGCGGACACCCACAAGATCATGCGCGACAACGGGCTGGTGACGGTCTGCGAAGAGGCCGGCTGCCCCAATGTGGGCGAATGCTGGAACCAGGGCCACGCCACCATGATGATCATGGGCGAGATCTGCACGCGCGGCTGCACCTTCTGCAACATCGCCACCGGGCGGCCCGACACGCTGGACGCGTTTGAGCCGGGCCGCGTCGCTCACGCGGTGGAAAAGCTGGGGCTGAACCACGTGGTGATCACCAGCGTCGACCGCGACGACCTTGAGGACGGCGGCGCGGATCATTTCGCCCAGACCATCCGTGCCGTGCGGCACCGCAGCCCGGCAACCACGATCGAGATCCTGACGCCCGATTTCCTGAAATGCGCCCCCGAGGTGCTGGAGGTGGTGGTCGAGGCGAAGCCGGACGTGTTCAATCACAATCTGGAAACCGTGCCTGGCCTCTACCCGGGGGTGCGCCCCGGCGCGCGCTATTTCCACTCGCTGCGTCTGCTGCAACGGGTGAAAGAGCTTGATCCCTCGATCTTCACCAAGTCGGGCATCATGGTCGGGCTGGGCGAGGATGCGCCGCAGGTGCGCCAGGTGATGGACGACATGCGCGCGGCGGATGTCGATTTCCTGACCATCGGGCAATACCTGCAGCCGACGCCGAAACACTATGCCGTCGACCGGTTCGTCACGCCGGAGGAATTCGCCGCCTACGAAAAGGCAGCCTTCGGCAAGGGGTTCCTGATGGTTTCGGCAACGCCGCTCACCCGGTCGTCCTACCACGCCGGCGACGATTTCGCCCGGCTGAGGGCGGCGCGTGAGGCCAAGCTGGCGCAGGGCTGAGGCCCGTCAGCGCCGCCTTGCCTGCGCTCCTGTCCCGCTTTCGCACGACCTGTCATCCCCGTGAAAGCGGGGATCTCCAGCCCAAAAGCGCGATGAACAATTCCGCGCCCTTTCAGGGCCATGACTGGGGCTTCTAAGGCAGCGCCTTCACATAGGCTGCCACCGCCGCGCGATCTTGGGCCGTCAACTGGCCGAAGTTCTCCACCACCGCCACCATGTGACCGCCGGCGCTGTCGTAATCGGGGGTGAACCCGGTTTCCAGGTAATAGGCGATCTCGCCCGCGTCCCAGGTCAACCTGTCCGGGGTTAGTGCCGGGATCTTGCCCTTGCCCGAGGGGTTCGGCGCGCCCTGCAGCCAGCGCGCGGTATCGAGCCCGCCCAGAGGTCCGCGCGGCGTGTGGCATTCACCGCAATGGGCCAGCGCCTCGACCAGGTAGCGGCCGCGCTCAAGTGTCGGATCAAGGTCGCCTTGCATCACCCAGCCATCGTTGAGATAGAGCAGCTTCCACAAACCCACACCGCGCCGGACCGAGAACGGAAAGCCCACCTCGTGCGGCTGGCTTTCCGCATCGCTGGCCGGCAGCGTCTGCCAGAACGCCCAGAGGTCGACGACATCCTGATCGCGCATTCTGGCATAGGCGGTATAAGGAAACGCCGGGTAGTAATGCCGCCCCTCCGGCGACACGCCGCGCCGCAGGGCGCTGGCGAATTGCGCGCCGGTCCAGCTGCCGATCCCCTGCACCGGGTCGGGCGAGATGTTGGGCGCGACGAAAGTGCCGAAATCCGAGGCGAACCGCTGCCCGCCGGAGAGCCGCCGCTTGTCCGTCGTCTCCGGTGCGGCGTGGCAGGAGGCGCAGCCACCGGCGAGGAACACCGCCTCGCCGCGTACCGCATCGCCCTCCAGAGCCGCCAGCGCATCGCCGGGCAGGGGGCGGGCCCGCGTCATCCACCACCCCGCCGCGGCGCCCAGCACCGCGACGAGGATCAGCCAGCGTAGGGCGCGCATCGTCTATTCGGGCGCGCGGTGCTTGTCGTGGCAGGCCTTGCAGGCGCCGCCGAGCTTGCCCATCGCCGGGCCAAGCGCCTCTTGCCCGGTGGCCGCGACCTGCTGCATGCCGGCCGCAGCCTCGCCGAGCGCGCCCCACTTGGCAAGGAAATCGGCGTTCTCGTCCCAGATCGAGGGCATCGCGCGGGTGCCGTCGATGCTCATGTTGTCGGACCCTTCCGGCCAGAGCGGGCCGGGGTCGATATGGGTAACCGCGACCATCGAATCGGCGGCGCGCTGCGCAGCCTCGGCGTCATAGGCGATCTTGCCCTGCGCCATGCCGCCCAGAATGCCGATGTTCAGCGCCAGAATGCGGAACTGACCCTGCCGAGCCTTGAGATTTGCCGAATAATCCTGCGCGACGGCAACGGTGCCGATCACGGCCGCAACGGCGGCGAGGGTGAAAACAGTCTTCTTCATAATGATCCTCATCACTGGGTTGATGGCTTTGCCCGCCCCATCCTGCACGGATTCTGCCACGAAGAGACGGAAAAAACATCACATCCGCGTGAAGCCCTCCTCGCTCAGTGCAGCGGACGCATCCTCGGGCCGCCGGGCTGAAGGTTCAACGCGTCGGGCCAGCCGATCCAGCGTTCGATGGCATAGAGCGCAAGGCAGATTGCCACAACGGCCAGCACGAGTTTCACCCGGCCCCAGGACGGCGGGTGCTGCACCCACCGCCGCATCCGAAGAAGCCAGAAGAAATTCACGGCGTGAACCGCACCTTGCCGATGAACGGCAGGTTGCGGTTGCGCTGTGCGAAATCGATGCCATAGCCGACCACGAATTCGTCCGGGATCTCGAATCCGATCCAGTCGGCCTGCACGGGCGCCTCGCGCCGCGACGGCTTGTCGAGCAGCGCGATGGTCCTCAGCCGCGCGGGCTTGCGGCTTTTCAGCAGCTTGATGACATGGCTCAGGGTAAACCCGGTATCGACGATATCCTCAACCACCAGCACATCCATCCCCTCGATGGCCGAGCGCAGATCCTTCAGGATGCGCACCTCGCGGCTGCTCTCGGTCGAATCGCCGTAAGAGGAGGCCTCGATGAAATCCACCTCGATGGGCAGGTCCAGCTCGCGTACGAGGTCGGCAATGAACACGAAGGACCCGCGCAGCAGCCCCACCACGACAAGTTTGTCCGTGCCGTGGAATTCCGCGGTGATGTCGCGGCTCAACTCCTCGATCCGGGCGGCGATGGTCTTGGCCGAGATCAACTCGTCGATGACATATGGACGCTTTGGCATGGCTTCCCCTTGAACTTCGCGGCCAAGCATACGAAACGGGGCGCCACTGTCACCCAGGAAACACCGCGTCAGGATGCCCACCCACTCCGAAACCCGCCAATTGCCCTATTCGGCCCGTGAAATGTACGATCTGGTCGCCGATGTGGCCCGCTACCCGGAGTTCCTGCCCTGGACCGCTGCGGCGCGTATCCGCTCGCGCAGGCCCATCGCCAACGGCGCAGAACTGATGGAGGCGGATCTTGTGATCTCCTTCAAGGTGTTCCGGGAACGCTTCGGCAGCCGGGTCACGCTCTGGCCGGAGGAGGGGCGGATCGACACCGAGTATCTTGATGGCCCGTTCCGCTACATGCGGTCGCAATGGCAGTTTGCCGACAGCGGCGAGGGGTGCGAGGTGAGGTTCTTCGTCGACTTCGAGTTCAAGAACGCGGTTTTGCAGAAACTCATCGGCGTGGTGTTCAACGAGGCGATGCAGCGCATCGTGCGCGCCTTCGAGGCGCGGGCCAAGGCGCTGTACGGCTGATCCGGCGCAGACACGAAAACGGGCCCGAGGGCCCGTTTGCTTGCCCGCCGGTCGCGTCAGGCCCTAGGACGTCATCTCATAGGCCCGCTCACCATGCGCGCTCAGGTCAAGGCCGTTGGTCTCGGTCTCGGCATCCACCCGCAGCGGCGTCACCAGCGCCACCAGCTTGACCAGCGCAACGGTCACCAGGGCGGTGAACACGCCGACCACGACCAGCCCGCCCAGTTGCGCCGCCCAACTGCCGGCGCCGAATGCGGCGATCATCACCGTGCCGAAAATGCCGCCGACGCCGTGGACGGCGAAGACGTCCAGCGTGTCGTCGATGCGCAGCCTCTCGCGGATCAGGACGACCATCTCCTGGCACAGCACGCCCGCGACCGCGCCGATGATCAGCGCCTCGACCGGACCGACAAATCCGCTGGCCGGCGTGATCGAGGCCAGCCCGGCGATGGTGCCGGTGACGGTGCCGACCAGCGAGGCCTTGCCGAACTTGATCCGCTCCCACAGCGCCCAGGAGAGCGAGGCGGTGGCGGCCGAGATATGCGTCACGGTCAGCGCCATCGCGGCGCCGCCGTCGGCCGCCAGTTGCGAGCCGCCGTTGAACCCGAACCATCCGACCCAGAGCATCGCGGCCCCGATCATCACGAAACCGGGGTTGTGCGGCGGGGTAGTGCGGTTGCGGCGCGGCCCGAGAAAGACGGCGACGATCAGCGCTGCCAGGCCGGCGGTCTCATGCACCACGATGCCGCCGGCGAAATCCCTGACCCCCACGGCGCCGAAGATGCCGCCATCGGACAGCATCCCGCCGCCCCAGATCCAGTGCACCACCGGCGCATAGCACAGCAGCATCCACAGGCCCGAAAACAGCAACACGAATCCGAACCCGATCCGCTCTACATAGGCGCCGACGATCAGCGCCGGGGTGATGATGGCAAAGGTCATCTGGAAGGCAAAGAACAGCACCTCGGGCAGGGTGCCAGTGAGGCTCTCGGCGGTGATGCCGGCGAGAAAGGCTTTCCCCAGCCCGCCCCAGACTCCGGACAGGCCGTCGCCAAAGGCGATGGAATAGCCCGCGATCAGCCACAGAACGCTCATCAAACAGGCGATCGCATAGCAATGCATGAAGACGCTCAGCACGTTTCGCGCCCGCACCAGCCCGCCGTAGAACAGCGCAAGCCCCGGTAGTGTCATGAACAGGACCAGCGCGGTTGCCACGATGATCCATGCGGTATCGGCGCCGTTCATTGGCTATTCTCCCCCTCGTGCCTAAGCGTTGGGGTGCGACCAAGCGGATCGGGGGCGGGGAAAAAAGAGGCAAACGGGGAATATGCCGCCTGAATCGTACGCTTTTTCAATACCGCCTGAATTCAGGGCGCCTTTTTGCGCATGATGATCAAAAAACGTGCGCGTTAAGAAAGTGCGCCGGTCAGCATCGCCAGCGCGTGATCCCGCGCGGCCCGGCGCACCTTGGCCCGGCCCCGCGCGCCGAATTCGATGGTTTCGACATGGGTCTCGTGCCCGATCATCGCCAGCCCGAAACAGACCCGCCCCTCGGGCTTGTGCTCCGACCCGCCCGGGCCGGCGATGCCGGTGATCGAGACGGCCAGATCGGCGGCGGAATGCGCCAGCGCACCCTCGGCCATCTCGCGCGCCACCTGTTCGGAGACCGCGCCATGGGCGGTAAGCGTTTCTTCCCGCACCCCCAGCATGTCGCGCTTTGCCCCGTTGGAATAGGTCACGAACCCCCGGTCCACCACGTCGGAGGAGCCGGCCACATCGGTCAGCGCGGCGGCGACCATGCCGCCGGTACAGCTTTCGGCGGTGGCGATCCTCACCCCGGCCGCGCGGGCGGCCTCGAGCAGCGCGGCAACCGTCATCGCAGCATCACCCCGTGATAGAGCCCGGCGAGGATAACCGTGCAGACCCCGGCAAAGACACCGGCCCAGAGATCGTCCAGCATGACGCCTGCGGCATCGTGGCGCCGGTCGGCGCGCCCCACCAGCCAGGGTTTCCAGATGTCGAACAGCCGGAACAGCAAAAAGGCCGCGACCGCGCCGGGCCAGACCATCGCCGCATCGCGCATCCAGAACCCCAGCGCGGGAAAGATCAGCGCGAGCCACTGGCCCGCCACCTCGTCGATCACGATCTCCGAGGGGTCCTCGCCCGGGCGGTCGCGCAACTCGGCGCCGACGGTGTAGAACCCGAGCGCGGTCACCGCGACGAAAGCTGCGACAAGCGGGACGAAGCCCAGCCAATGCTCGATGCCCCAGCCCAGCAGAACCGCGACGAGCGAGCCCCAGGTGCCCGGCGCCGGGCGCATCAGCCCGACGAATCCGAAAGTGTTGATCGCACGCAGCATGTCTTACCCTCCGATCAGCGCGGCGGTGGCCAGCGCCGCGATGCCTTCGCCCCGACCGGTAAAGCCCAGCCGCTCCGACGTGGTGGCCTTGACAGACACCCGGTCGGCAGCAATGTCGAGAATCTGCGAGAGCACTTGGGCCATCTCCTCCGCATGGGGGCCGATCTTGGGATTTTCGCAGATCAGTGTGCAGTCGATGTTCGATATCTGAAAGCCCATTTGCCGCGCCAATTCTCCCGCGTGGCGCAGGAAAATGGCGCTGTCTGCGCCCTTCCACTGGGGATCCGAGGGCGGGAAATGCCGCCCGATGTCGCCCTGCGCCAGGGCGCCGTATATCGCGTCGGTAATCGCGTGCATTCCCACATCGGCATCCGAATGGCCCTGAAGCCCCCGGTCGTGCGGCACCCGCACACCGCAGAGCATGACGTGATCGCCCGGCCCGAACCGGTGCACATCGTACCCGTTGCCCAGTCTTACATCCATGTCCTGCCTCAATATGCGTTCGGCCCGGGCGAAGTCCCCGGGACGTGTGATTTTCAGGTTGTCGGCCTCACCCGGCACGATGGCAACCCTCAGACCGGCGGCGCGGGCGACCTCCACGTCATCTGCGGCGCCCCCCGGGTGCGCCGCATGGGCGGCGCGGATCGCATCGAGGTGAAACCCCTGCGGCGTCTGCGCCGCGAACAGGCCGCTGCGATCCCGGGTGCCGGTCACCGCGCCCTCTGCCCCGGTCCAGAGCGCATCGGTCACCGCGAGCCCCGGCGCGGCGGCGGGGGCATCATCCAGTGCGGCGATCACGGCGGCGATCAGCTCTTGCGAGACGCAGGGGCGGGCGATGTCATGGATCAGCACGCGGGTCGCGCCGCTGCCCTCCAGCGCCGCCAGCCCGTTTCGCACCGATGCCGCCCGGTCGGCGCCCCCGGTGGCGAGGGTCAGACGCGGAACGGCGGAAAACTCCGCCCAGGCCGCCGCGTCGTCGGGTGAGAGGACCAGAACGACGGGGCCGATCCCGGGCGCGTCGCGGAAGGCCGACAGCGACCAGTCCGCGACCCGCCGACCGGCGAGGGGCCGCCACTGCTTGGGCGTGCCGCCGCCGGCCCGTTGACCGCGCCCGGCCGCAACCAGTATGGCAGCTGTGCTCATGAGCTCGCTCCGACTTCCGGCGCCCGGTTGGGCGCGCGGTTCTGTTTATGCGGTGATGCGGGGTGAGGCAATTCCCCGAAGGAAAGTGCCCAATAATTGGGCAAGTGGTGGTTTGTTGGGCTTTGGGCCCGCCGGTTTGATTGTTAACCCGGCGGGCATTCCATAAATTGACGGCAACTGCACAAGGATTAGGCGTTTGACCATTCACCCTAAGATACAGGCTCTTTCGCCCCCGGTGGCCCTGGCCCCGATGGCCGGAATCACCGACCGGCCGTTTCGCGACCTGGTCCGGCGGTTCGGTGCCGGGCTGGTGGTGAGCGAGATGGTCGCCAGCCAGGAGATGGTTCAGGCCAAGCCCGGCGTGCGCGAACGGGCCGAGCTGGGCATGGATGTGGATAATACCGCCGTGCAACTGGCCGGGCGCGAGGCGCACTGGATGGCCGAGGCCGCGCGCCAGGTCGCCGACCGGGGCGCGGCGCAGATCGACATCAACATGGGATGTCCGGCCAGGAAGGTGACCAGCGCCAGCGGGGCAGGGGCCAGCGGCTCGGCGCTGATGAAGGATCTCGACCACGCGCTTGGCCTTATCGAGGCGGTGGTGGGTGCTGTCGAGGTGCCGGTGACGCTGAAGACCCGGCTCGGCTGGGACGACGAGATGCGCAACGCGCCCGAGCTGGCGCGGCGGGCCGAGGCGGCGGGGGTGGCGATGATCACCATCCACGGCCGCACCCGCTGCCAGTTCTACAAGGGGCGGGCCGACTGGGCCGCGATTTCCGAGGTGAAACAGGCGGTTGAGATCCCCGTTCTGGCCAATGGTGACATTTGCGGCCCCGGCGATGCACGCCGCGCGCTGGCGCTGTCCGGCGCCGACGGGGTGATGGTGGGGCGCGGCACTCAGGGCCGGCCCTGGCTGCTGGCCGAGATTGCTCATGCGCTCTGGGGCGCACCGGCGCCCGAGGTTCCGCGCGGGGATGCGCTGGCAGACATGGTCGCGGGGCACTACCAGGCGATGCTGGGATTCTACGGCGGCGATCTGGGCCTGCGCGTGGCGCGCAAACATCTGGGTTGGTACATGGACCGGGTCGGAACCGGGCCTGCGTTGCGCCGCGCGGTGCTGACCGCGCGCGATCCGGGCGCGGTGCTGCATCTGCTGCCCGAGGCCCTGGCTGAAACATCCGCGAACGCGCAGGTGGCGGCATGACCCGGGACCAGACGATCTGGGCCTCGCTGCCGGTGCCCGCCATCCTGATCGACGAGGGCGACCGTATCCTCGACGTCAACGCCGCCGCCGAGGGGTTTTTCAACGCCTCGAGCAAATCGGTGATCGGCACGCCGGTCTGGGACCAGATCGCCATCGACGCGCCGATCGAAGAGGCATTTTCCCGCGCGAGGGAGAAGGGCACGCCGCTGTTCGTCAACGATATCGACGTCGGCACCGGCAACCGCGCGCCATTGCAATGTGCGCTGCAGATCGCACCGCTCTCCGGGTTTCCGGGTCAGATGATCATGATGATCTCGCCGCGCGAACTGGCCGGGCGCATGACCCAGAGCCATTCGGTGAAATCGGCGGCGCAATCGGCCATCGGCATGGCCGAGATGCTGGCGCATGAGATCAAGAATCCGTTGGCGGGAATCACCGGGGCGGCGCAATTGCTGAGCATGAACCTTTCCCAGGAGGATCTGGAACTGACCGATCTGATCGTGGCCGAGAGCCGCCGGATCGTGAAGCTGCTGGAGCAGGTCGAGCAATTCGGCAACCTCAGCCCGCCGGACATGAAGCCGGTGAACGTGCATGACGTGCTGGACCGCGCGCGGCGCTCGGCGTTGCTGGGATTCGGCGCGCATATGAAGATCATCGAGGATTACGATCCCTCGCTGCCGCTGGCCTGGGGTGATCCGGATCAGTTGCTTCAGGTGGTGCTGAACCTGCTCAAGAACGCCTCCGAGGCGGCCGATACAAGGGGCGGGACGATCCGGCTGCACACCTATTTCGAACATTCCTTCCGGCTGCGGCGCAGCGATGGCTCCGGCCGGTCGCTGCCGCTGCAGATCGAGATCATCGACGACGGTCCGGGCCTGCCCGAGGACATCCGGGGCGATATCTTCGACCCCTTCGTGTCCGGGCGCGAGAATGGCACCGGGCTCGGGCTGGCGCTGGTCAGCAAGATCGTCTCGGACCACGGCGGATGGATCTCGGTCACCTCGGTGCCCGGACGCACGGTATTTCGCCTGTCGCTGGCCCGGGTGCCGCGCGAGCAAGAAAACAAGGAGAACGGTTGATGGATGGCACGGTTCTGGTCGCGGATGACGACCGCACGATCCGCACGGTCCTGACCCAGGCGCTGACGCGTGCCGGGTGCAAGGTGCATGCGACCAGCTCGCTGACCACGCTGATGCGCTGGGTCGGCGAGGGCAAGGGCGACGTGGTGATTTCCGACGTGGTCATGCCCGACGGCAACGGGCTCGAGATGCTGCCAAAGATCGCCCAGGACCGGCCCGGCCTGCCGGTGATCGTGATCTCGGCGCAGAATACCATCATGACGGCGATCCAGGCCGCCGAGGCCGAGGCCTATGACTACCTTCCGAAACCCTTCGATCTGCCCGACCTGATGAAGCGGACCGCCCGCGCGCTGGAACAAAAGCGCCGCGCCTCGACCGGCCCCGAGCGGCCCGACGAGGCCGAGCGCCCCGACGATCTGCCGCTGGTCGGGCGCACGCCGGCGATGCAGGCGCTGTATCGGCTGGTGGCGCGGGTGATGAACACCGATCTTCCGGTATTGATCACCGGCGAGAGCGGCACCGGAAAATCACTGATCGCGCGGGCGATCCACGATTTCTCGGATCGGCGCACGCTGCCCTTCGTGACGGTCTCGGGCGCCGACCTGCAGGAACTGGAGGGGCCGGCGCGGGTTCTGGCGCGGGTCAAGGGCGGCACCCTCCTGATCGACGAGATCGGCGATCTCGACGAAGAGGTTCAGGCGCGCATCGTGCGCATGATGGATGCGCCGGGCGATCACGTTCCGCGCTTCATGGCCACCAGCCAGGGCAATGCCACCAAGGAAATGGAAGAGGGGAGGCTGCGCCAGGATCTCTATTACCGGCTGAGCGGCACCAACATCCACGTGCCGGCGCTGCGCGAACGGGTCGATGACATCCCTCTGCTGGCCGATCACTTCCTTGCACGGTTTGAGCGCGAAGGCGCGCCGAAACGGAATCTCGGCGAAGAGGCCGAGGCACTGGTGCGCGCCTATTCCTGGCCCGGCAACGTGCGCCAGCTTGAAAACGCCCTGCGCCGGCTGGTTCTGACCGGGCGCGCCGAAGAGATCAGCCGCTCGGAGGTCGAGGCGGTGCTGGGCCGCCAGCCCGAGATGGAGCCGGTGCTCGACAACGGCGGGTCGGAAAAGCTCTCCGCCTCGGTCGCCCGCCACCTGCAACGCTATTTCGACCTGCATGGCGACATGCTGCCGCCGCCCGGTCTTTACGCGCGAATCCTGCGCGAGGTGGAGCTGCCGCTGATCGAGATCGCGCTGGAAGCGACCGGAGGAAACCAGGCAAAATGCGCTGAATTGCTGGGAATAAACCGAAATACCCTGCGCAAGAAGATCACCGACCTCGATATAGAGGTGACACGCCGCCGCAAGTTGATGTAAAAAGGCCACAGAACCGTGGCGGTCCGGTGTCAGTCCTGATTTGGGACCGGAATAGACCACGACATTTGGCGGTCTGCCGCGTAAGCGGCACACATTGATGAGGACGGCAGGTGACGAGCCGGTCACAATACGGGCTGTTTCCCGCAGTAAACAGGTGGCGGCGCACACGGCGCGCCCGCAACATCGGCACGCTCGGGCTGGTGATGCTGGGACCGCTGCTCGCCGTGGCTACCTTCATGGTGCTGGGGCCGTTCGATCTCGGCGCGTCTGCGCCGGGGCTGCGGGTCATCCTGTTGGCCGATCTCGTCTATGTTCTGGTGGTTGCCGCCCTGGTTCTGGGTCAGCTTGGCCGCCTGATCGCGGCGCGGCGGGCGAAATCGGTAGGATCCCGCCTGCACCTGCGGCTGATCGGGGTTTTCACCTTTCTGGCGATGGTGCCGACGGTGATCGTCGCGGTCTTTGCCGGGCTGACAGTGAACATCGGACTCGAAGGCTGGTTTTCCGACCGGGTGCGCGAGGTTGTGGGCAATTCTCTGGCCGCCGCCGAGGCCTATGAGACCGAGCATCGCGACGGCTTGTCCGAGGACGCCCGCGCATTGGCGCGGTTCCTCGACAGCAGTCGCAAGATGGTCTTCTTTCTCAACGATGCCGAGTTGCGGCAGATGCTGGCGCAGGGCCAAAGCCAGATCCAGCGCGGGCTGCGCGAGGCCTATGTCATCGACGGCACCGGGGAAATCCGGGCCCGCGGCGAGCGTTCCTACCTGTTCGATTTCGACCAGCCCACCGAAGAGCAGATTGCCGAGGCGGATGACACCGGGCTGGTGATCATCCAGGACTGGGACAACAACGAGTTTCGGGCGCTGGTGCGGCTCAATGCCTTTGTCGACCGGTTCCTCTATGTCAGTCGGGATGTCGATGGCGGGATCCTGAACCTTCTCGACGACACCAAGGAAACCGTCGTCCTTTACCAGCAACTCGAGAGCGAGCGGGGCCGGGTGCTGTTCGAATTCGGACTGCTCTATGTCGGTTTCGCGGTGATCCTGATTCTGGCGGCGGTCTGGCTGGGCCTGTGGTTCGCCGAACGGCTGTCGCGCCCGGTGGGGCGGCTGACGACCGCGGCGCAACAGGTGGGGACCGGCGATCTTGACGTTCAGGTGCTCGAGGAGGAGGGCGACGACGAGATCGCCATGCTGGGCCGTTATTTCAACCAGATGACCCGCCAGTTGAACGGGCAGCGCCAGGCGCTGCTGGACAACACCCGCCAGATCGAGGCACGGCGCCGGCTGTTCGACTCGGTGCTCAGTTCGGTGACCTCGGGCGTCGTCGGGTTCGATCCGGAGGGGCGGGTAACCTTTGTCAACCGCTCCGCCGAACGGCTGTTGGGCTGGACCGGCAGCGAAACCGCACTGGCGCTGGAGGTGGCTGTACCGGAGTTCGGGCCGCTGTTCGACAGCGTGAAGGTCTCGGCCACAGGCGTTGCCCAGGGCGAGGTCAAGGTGACGCGGCAGGGCCGGCTGGAGCATCTGCTGGTGCGCATGGCGACCCGGACCGCGGAGGACGGTGGGCTGGAGGGCTATGTCGTCGCCTTCGACGACGTGACCGACCTTGTCAGCGCCCAGCGTCTCGCGGCCTGGGGCGACGTTGCGCGGCGCATCGCGCATGAGATCAAGAACCCGCTGACGCCGATCCAACTCAGCGCCGAGCGGATCAAGCGCAAGTTCGCTCCGCGCCTGGGCGAAGAGGACAGCGACCAGCTGGAATCGATGACCGACGTGATCGTGCGCCAGACCAACGACCTGCGCCGCATCGTCGATGAGTTCTCCAAGTTCGCGCGGATGCCGGAGCCGGATCGCCACAGCGAGGACCTTGTGCGCATTGTCTCGGACGCGGTGCTGTTGCAGCAGACCGGGCAGCCCGGCGTCGCGCTGAAGGCCGATCTGCCCGAGGCGCCGGTGATGTCAGAGGTGGACGCGACCATGCTGTCGCAGGCCCTGACCAACCTGATCAAGAACGCCGGCGAGGCGATCGAGAGCCTGAAAAAACGCGGGGCGCCGGAGGGGTTCGCGCCGGAGATCCGGGTGCGCATGACGCCGACGCAGGGGGGCTGCGAGATCACCATCGCCGACAACGGGATCGGGCTGCCGGAGGATCGGGCGCGGCTGTTCGAACCTTACGTGACCACCCGCGACGAGGGCACCGGTCTGGGCCTGCCCATCGTCAAGAAGATCATCGAGGAACATGGCGGCACCCTGAGCTTGCAGGATGCGCCGGTCTTCGACGGGCAGGGCCATTTCGGAGCCATGGCCGTGATCCGCCTTCCGGCGGCGGTGGCCGCCGATGGAACCGCCCCGACGCGCCCGCCAAAGAGGAAAAAGACATTTATAGCAGGTATGACATGAGTGATATTCTGATCGTTGACGACGAACGCGACATCCGCGAACTGATTTCGGACATCCTGGAGGACGAGGGGTTCGCCACCCGGCGGGCCGGAAATTCCGACGAATGCATGGCGGCGATCAACGCCGAGGAGCCGGCGCTTCTGATCCTCGACATCTGGCTCAAGGACAGCCGGATGGACGGCATCGACATCCTCAAGACCGTCAAGCGCGACAACCCGGACATTCCGGTGGTGATCATTTCCGGGCATGGCAATATCGAGATCGCGGTCGCGGCGATCAAGCAGGGCGCCTATGACTTCATCGAGAAGCCGTTCAACATCGACCAGTTGATGGTGGTGATCCGCCGGGCGATGGAAACCTCGCGCCTGCGGCGTGAGAACAGCACCCTGAAGCGGCGCGAGGTGACCAGCGCCGAGATGATCGGTCAAAGCGCGTCTTTCCGGGCGCTGCAGGGCCAGCTCGACAAGGTGACCAAGTCGAACGGGCGGGTGATGCTGAGCGGGCCGGCCGGATCCGGCAAGGAGATCGCCGCGCGCTACATCCATGCCAACTCGAACCGGGCGAATGCCCCCTTCGTCAGCATCAACTGCGCCTCGATCGCACCGGAGCGGATGGAAGAGGTGTTGTTCGGCCGCGAGACCAGCGAACGCGGGGTCGAACCCGGCCTGCTGGAAGAGGCCCACGGCGGCGTGATCTTCTTCGACGAAGTGGCCGACATGCCTTCGGGAACACAATCCAAGATCCTGCGGGTACTGGTCGACCAGCAGTTCCAGCGGGTTGGCGGCACCGACAAGGTGCGCGTCGATCTGCGGGTCATCTCCAGCACCAACCGGGATCTGGAACAGGAGATCGACGAGGGCCGCTTCCGGCAGGAGCTGTTCCACCGGCTCAACGTGGTGCCGATCGCCGTGCCTTCGCTGGAGGAACGCCGCGAGGATATTCCGGTTCTGGCGACCCATTTCATCGAGAGCTGCCACACCGGCCAGGGGCTGCCCTACCGCGAGCTGAGCGAGGAAGCGATCGCGCTGATGCAGACCATGGTCTGGCCCGGCAACGTGCGCCAGCTCAAGAACCTGATCGAACGGGTGCTGATCCTGGGCGAGGGGACCGGGCCGATCGAGGCGCGGGAATTGCCCGGCGACGAGGACAAGAGCGCTGACGATGGCCGTGTCGTGCTGTCCGGCGCGCTGGCGACGCTGCCGCTGCGCGAGGCGCGAGAAGCCTTCGAGCGCGAATACCTGCTGACCCAGATCAACCGCTTCGGCGGCAATATCAGCCGCACCGCCAGTTTCGTCGGCATGGAGCGCAGCGCGCTGCACCGCAAGCTGAAGTCGCTGGGCGTGGTCACATCGCAGAAATCCGGCGCAAGGGTGGCCCGGCTCGACGAGGCGGCGGAATAGGGGGCGGACGGCCCTTTCAGCGCGTGACGATCTGCCAGCTGCCGTCGTCGTTGCGGATCACGCAGGCCATCTCGGTCAGCTGCGGAAGCACCGTGGTCACCCCCGGCGGCACCGCCCGCCGCACCTCGGCCGGGCAGAGCGGCAGCGTGACGGGATCATAGCCCTTCTCGCCCATGCAGAGCTGCGTCGCGCGCGCGCAGCCCCTCATTCGCATCGACCGTATAGATCGGCCCTTCGATCCAATGCCCGGGCCGCACCCAGCATTCGCCCTGCCCGTTGCAGATGCGCCGCGCCGGCACAAAGCTGGGCGGCGACTGCCGGATCTGGGTCGCTACCGGCGCCTGGCGCAGCGCGCGCACCTCGCAGCGGGTGGTATCGGCCTGCATCCGCGTCACCGAAACCCCGGGCCGGTAATAGAGCGACAGCGGCGCGCAACCGGCCAGAAACAGAGCGGCAAGGAGCTGGGCGGCGAGCGGTTTCATGGCTTCAGAATGCCGCAGAGCGGAGGGCGGTACAATTGAATTGACCGTTCCGGGGGCATCTGTCATTCAAAACCCCTGTCGGCAGGGAAGCATAGGCGATGAAGGTCATCATTTGCGGTGCGGGGCAGGTGGGTTGGCAGATCGCCCGCCACCTTTCGGGGGAGCACAACGACGTGACGGTCGTGGACAACAACCCCGACCTGGTCCGCCGGGCCACCGATACGCTGGATGTTCAGGGCATCGCCGGGTTCGCCAGCTATCCCGACGTGCTGGAGCGCGCCGGGGCGCGGGATGCCGACATGCTGATCGCAGCCACCTATTCCGACGAGGTCAACATGGTCACCTGCCAGGTGGCGCATTCGGTCTTTGCGATCCAGCGCAAGATCGCGCGGCTCAGGGCGCAATCCTATCTGACCGCGATCTATTCCGATCTTTACCGACGCGATCACATGCCCATCGACGTGGTGATCAGCCCCGAGCGCGAGGTCGCGGCAGCCGCGATGCAGCGCCTGTCGGCACCCGCGGCCTTCGACACCGAAACCTTCATGGACGGGCGCGCTCAACTGCTTGGCGTCACGGTGGACGAGACCTGCCCGATCGTGAACACGCCGTTGCGGCAGCTGACCGATCTGTTCTCGACCCTGCGCGCGATCGTCGTGGCGGTGCGGCGCGAGGGCACCCTGTTCGCGCCGGAGCCGGACGACCAGCTTTTCAGCGGCGACAACTGTTACGTTTTCGTCCATGCCGATGACGTGAACCGGACGCTCGAGGTGTTCGGCAAGATCCAGAAAAGCCAGGAGCGCGTTGTCATCGTCGGCGGCGGCAACGTGGGGCTGGAGGTCGCGCGCGCGCTGGAACAACGCAAGACGCGTACAAGGGTAAAGGTGATCGAACGCAACCGCGCCCAGGCCGAACGCGCCGCCGAGGCGCTGGAGCGCACCATTGTCCTGAATGGCGACGGTTTGGACGCGGGTCTGTTGAAAGAGGCCGGGATCGAACGCGCCGATGCGATGCTGGCGATCACCGACGACGACAAGACCAACATGCTCTCGGCGGTGCGCGCCAAGGCCGAAGGCTGCCCGCTGGCCATTGCTCTGATCAACGATCCCACGCTGGTGCCGTTGATGGGCCCTCTGGGCATCGACGCCTATATCAACCCGCGCGCCACCACGGTGAGTTCGATCCTGCGCCACATTCGTCACGGCCGGGTGCGCCAGGTCTATTCCATCGGCGATGCCGAGGCCGAGATGATCGAGGCCGAGGTTCTGTCGACCTCTCCCATGGCCGGACAGAAGCTGCGTGACATCGACTTTCCCGAGGGCGTGCTGATCGGTGCGGTGGGCAAGGGCGACAAGATCCTGCGCCCTTCCGGCGGGCTGCGGATCGAGGAGGGCGACGTGGTGGCGATCTTTGCCATGGCCAAGGATGTGCCAGAGGTCGAGCGTCTGCTGCAGGTCTCGATCGATTTCTTCTGATCATGGCACGGCACACCCAACCCGGCCTCGCGATGCGGCTGCCGCTGTTTTTGATGATCTGGGGCATCGCCTCGCTGTCGATGTGGCTGCCGGCGATCCATGCCGAGATCCGCAAGAATCACCAGGTCTCTCAGACGTTCTTCTTTGCCGGGCTGCTCGGTCTCGTGGGGGTGACGATGATCGCGCTGGCGCTCGGTCGCCGAAGATCGCGCCACGGTAGCCTGGGTCAGCTTCTCGTGCTGCTGGCCACCTTCGCGCTTCTGCCGGTGTTCCTCGCGCTGCCGTTCTACGAGGCGTTGCAGACCACCACCTTCCTCAATGCCTATTTCGATATGGTCAGCGCGATCACCACCACCGGCGCCAACCTGTTCGACGATCCCTCGCGGCTTGACGGCGCGCTGCACCTGTGGCGGGCGCAGGTCGGCTGGATGGGCGGGCTGGTGATGTGGATTGCGGCCTCGGCGATCCTCGCACCGCTGTCGCTGGGGGGATTCGAGGTCACGGCCCGGGGCCAGCCGGGCCGCGCGGTGGCTTCGTCCAACGCGCTGGACGGGGCGGACCCGCGCCGCAGGCTGGTCCGGATCACCGTCACCCTGACGCCGGTCTATGCCGGGCTGACCGGGGTGGTCTGGGTCATGCTGCTGATCGCCGGAGAATCCTCGCTGACCGCACTCTGTCACGCGATGTCGGTGATGGCGACCTCCGGGATATCGCCCGTCGGCGGCATGGCCGGCGCCCATGGCGGCATCTGGGGCGAGGCGATCCTGTTCCTGTTCATGTTCTTTGCCCTGTCGCGGCTCACCTTCTCCTCGGACACCGCCACGGTCAGGCGGGCCAACCTCGCCACCGACCCGGAGTTCCGGACCGGACTTCTGGTGATTCTGGGCATCCCCGCGCTGCTCTTCCTGCGGCATTGGCTGGCGGCGCTGGACGTCAGCAGCCAGAGCGACCCGCTGCTGGCGGTCGAGGCCCTGTGGGGGGCCGTGTTCACGGTGATGTCCTTTCTCACCACGACCGGGTTCGAAAGCGTTTACTGGGACGAGGCCGGTCAATGGTCCGGGCTGACCACGCCGGGGTTGATCCTGCTGGGGCTGTCGGTGATCGGCGGGGGCGTTGCAACCACCGCCGGGGGGGTCAAGCTGCTCCGGGTCTATGCCCTTTACCTCAACGGCCTGCGCGAGATGGAGCGGCTGGTCCATCCCAGTTCGGTCAGCAGTGAGGGCCGTTACAACCGGCGAATCCAGAAAAACGGCGCCTTTATCGCCTGGGTCTTCTTCATGATGTTCGCCCTGTCGCTGACTCTGATCTGCATCGTTCTTTCCGCGCTGGGGCTGAGTTTCGACCAGGCCATCGTTCTGAGCATTGCCGCGCTGTCAACAACCGGGCCACTGATCGACGTGGCCGCCGACACGCCGATCCGGCTGGCCGAGCTTGGCGGTTGGGCCAAGGGGGTGCTCTGCGCAACGATGGTGCTGGGACGGCTGGAAACCCTGGCGATCATTGCGCTGATCACACCGGATTTATGGCGGAATTAGACGATTCGCGGAAAACCCGTGCGGAGAGATTGCTTTTTCGGCTGGAAACTCCCTCAACCTCACTCCATACTCGACCCCCGAGGGGCGCGTTGGTCCGCATCGCGTTGCAAGAACAAGGGCGAGAATTTAAAAAAATGGCTTCGGACAGACAGAACCTGCAGGACGCGTTCCTGAACCACGTCAGAAAAACCAAGGTTCCGGTCACGATTTTTCTGATCAACGGCGTCAAATTGCAGGGCGTCATCACCTGGTTTGACAATTTTTGCGTGTTGCTGCGCCGTGATGGCCAATCGCAACTGGTCTACAAGCATGCGATTTCGACCATCATGCCGGCCCAGCCGATCAGCCTTTATGAGGGCGAAGACGCTTCTTGATGGACCATGACAAGGAAGACACCCGCGCCTGGGTGCTTCATCCGGACATCAAATCCGATTCTGATCGCCGCGATCCCGCGCCGGCGCTGAAAGAGGCCGTCGCGCTTGCGGATGCCTTGCCGGGGCTCGATGTGGCGGGAGCCGATATCGTGCGCCTGCCGCGGGCGCAGCCCGGCCACCTGTTCGGCTCCGGCAAGATCGAGGAACTGCGCGCCAGGTTCGAGGCCGCCGAAATCGAACTTGTCCTGATCGACGGGCCGGTGACCCCGGTGCAGCAGCGCAACCTGGAAAAGGCCTGGGGCGTCAAGATCCTCGACCGGACCGGGCTGATCCTGGAGATCTTCAGCGACCGCGCCCGCACCCGTGAGGGCGTGCTGCAGGTCGAGATGGCGGCGCTCTCTTACCAGCGCACCCGGCTGGTGCGGGCCTGGACCCACCTGGAACGCCAGCGCGGCGGGCTCGGCTTCGTCGGCGGCCCCGGCGAGACCCAGATCGAGGCGGACCGCCGCGCCATCGATGATCAGCTGGTGCGGCTGCGCCGGCAGCTCGACAAGGTGGTGAAGACGCGCGAACTGCACCGCAAGGCGCGCGCCAAGGTGCCCTATCCGATCGTGGCGCTGGTCGGTTATACCAACGCCGGCAAATCGACCCTGTTCAACCGGCTGACCGGGGCCGAGGTGATGGCCAAGGACATGCTGTTCGCCACCCTCGATCCCACCATGCGGCGGGTGCAACTGCCCGACGGGCCGGAGGTGATCCTGTCGGACACGGTGGGCTTCATCTCGGACCTGCCGACCGAACTGGTCGCCGCCTTCCGCGCCACGCTGGAAGAGGTTCTGGCCGCCGACCTGATCGTGCATGTGCGCGACATCAGCCACGCCGGCACCGAGGAACAGGCGCGGGACATTGAGGCGATCCTGACCTCGCTCGGCGTCACCGATGCAAGGCCGCGGCTGGAGGTCTGGAACAAGATCGACCAGCTCGCCCCGGCGGAATTCGAGGCGGTACAGGCCCGCGCGGCGCGCAGCGACACGACCTTTGCCCTCTCGGCCCAGACCGGCCAGGGGATGGCGCCGCTGCTGGCCGCGATCGCGGGAATCCTGCAGGGCGTTCGCCATGAAACCCAGCTGCACCTGGCCTTCTCCGACGGGCGCAAACGCGCCTGGCTCTTTGCGCAGGATGTGGTGCAGGAGGAGGAGCAGACCGAGGACGGCTTCGACCTCACGGTCTACTGGACCGCCCGGCAGGAGGCGCAATACGGCGCGCTTTAACCTTTCTCGAGGTCTGTTTTCCTTGCGACCCGGCTGAGTGTCACCGCCGCGGCCAGCGGTCCGATCAACTCGAAAACGATGGTCGTGCCCACCGCCATCGCCATGATTCTGGCGCCGTAGCCGGGAAACACCTCTGCCGCGATCAGCGCCATGCCGATGGCGACGCCCGCCTGCGGCAAGAGCGCGGGGCCGTACCATCTGCGGTCCTTTGCCGGTTCCCCGGCAAGCGATGCGCCGATCCATCCGCCCAGCAAACGCGCGACGATCCGGAACACCGCATAGACCAGCCCGGCGGGGCCGATCAGCCACAGCGCATCCGCGTCCAGCGAGGCCCCGGCAAGGATGAAGAACATGATCATGAACGGCCATTGCAGGTGTTCGATCTCGTGAAAGGCGCGGGTGTGGTGGCGCGCCAGGTTGACGATCACCGCGCCCGCCGTCATCCCCGCGATGAGATAGGACAGCTCGAGCCAGATCGCGAGGCCCGCGGTGACAAAGACCAGCCCCAGCGCCTCGATCCGCAGCGGCTCGCCCTTCGACAGCCGCCCGGTCAGCAGGGCGGCCGGCGCCCCGACCGCAAGCCCCAGAAGGACGGACCCGGCAACTTCGCGCAGCGACATCTGAAGCACTTCGAAGGACAGCCCGCCCCCGTCCAGCGCGCGGGCCAGCACGATGATAAGGCTGAACACGATCAGGCCCCAGGCATCGTCGATGGCGACGATCCCCTTGAGCGTATGGGTGAAACGGTTCTGCACCCCGGTTTGCGCGATCACGTCATAGGTGGCGGCCGGGTCGGTGGCCGTGGCCAGCGCGCCCAGCACCAGCGCCGCCGCCAGTGGCACCCCGACCAGCCAGAGACCCGCCGCCACCAGCGGCAGGGTCACCAGCACGATGGCGAGCGAGATCAGGACGATTGCCCGCCCGTGCGCGCGCAGGGTTTTCAGCGACAGTTCCCCGCCCAGCAGAAAGGCCACCATGCTGAGCGCGATAATCGAGATCACCGGGTACATCCCGGTCAGGATCGTGGGCATCTGGTCGAACCCGGCCGGACCCACCAGCAGTCCGCATCCGAGCAGAAGCGTGACCCGCGGCAGCCGTGTCCGATGCCCCAGGGCATCGGCGGCCAGCCCGGCCAGGAACAGGAAACCGAGCGAGATCAGCGCAGCCGGCAATCCCTCGGGCGCGCTCAGCGTCATTGCGGGATCAGCCGCGTGACCCCGACCGAGGCGGCGCGGGCCAGCTCGGTATCCAGCGACATCGGAATGTATTCGCCCCGCCGCCACAACTGGGCCAGGTCGTCGTAGTGGCGCGACAGGAAATGGCCCGACTGGCCGGTCGAGATGATGAACACCGAACTGTCGGGATCGGCCAGATCATAGACCCCACGAAAGCCCGCGCCATGCACGTTCAGAAAGGGTGCGGGATCTTCGCCCGAGGT